>NZ_CAAHFB010000001.1:600000-1200000 GCF_900880625.1 Halorhabdus rudnickae | reverse complement strand
ACGAAGACGTGCTCCGACTCGTCGTGGATCGGTGATCCCGTGTCGACGAACGACGCCCCGCGGAGGCGCTTGCTTGCAGTCCTCTCGCTGCTGGTCATCCCGTGGACGGTCCTGCTGAGCGACGGGTACGTCACGCTCGTGATGCCGTGGGGGCTGTTCGATCCGTTCGCCCCGCACGTGACGCTGCTGCCCGAGTACCTCGCGGCTACCGGGGGCGGTCCGCCGCCCTTTCTCACCTCGTGGCCGGTCGGTGTCGGCATCTACGCGCTCGCACTCGTCGGTGTCGCCGCGGAACTGTTCGACCGGGGCGACCCGCGGGTGACCGGCGGCCTGCTCGTGGTGGTCGGGATAACTCAACTGACCGTCGCCTGGGGATTTCTGCGTCGCGGCGAGTACGCCCTCGTCGTCCCGCTGGGCACCCTCGCCGCCTGGACGCTCGCGTGGTGGTTCTACTGGCCCGATCTGCGTTCGATCGGCCGTCTCGACCCACAGTCCTGACTGCCGTGGCGACTGTCGGCGCGTTCCGGATCACCAAGGATTATCGCCGCCTCGTGGCTCTCTCCGTCGAGTGACCGATGGGCCGGTTTCACGTCGATCGATCGCGCCTGTTTGCTCTCTGGAAGCCCGTCGCCGTCCTCTCCTGGCCGGTGATGGTCGAGTAGGTCTCCCGGACGCTGATGTGGACGACCGACACTTCGTGACGGCGCTGTTCTCGCCGCTCGCGGTCGCCGCCTTCGGCCTCGCGAACCTCCACGCTCGCCTGCCGCTGCGGATCGGACTCGGTCTGGGTACCGGTGCGATTGCGCTCTCGAGTTAGGAAACCGGACACGACGCCGAGCGAACGCGAGACGAGGCGATCACCCAGGCGATCGCGGTCGGTGCCCTCGCCGGACTCTCGTTTTCCTCTTCGGCCTTTTCCTGGGCGAGCAAGCCATCGCCGTCCTCGGGATCTGGGCCGGGATGGGGCTGGTACCCCTCGAGACGCTCGGTCTGGTACTCGCGCTGGTTGCCGATCCGATCGTCGGACTGTTCACGACGGAGCCGTCCACGCGTCCGGTCGCCGTGTCCTTCGCCGTTACGTCCGGGATCGCCGCGCCGCCGACCGTGTTGTATACGGCCCTGGCCGGTGTGTGAGCCGTCGGACGCAGGCTCAGATCGCCGAGTCCGGCACGTTTTTCGGCCGCGCGACCGATCTCTCGGACATGGACGGCACGCTCGATCACGTCATGATGCGCGTCGAAGATCTCGAGGAATCGCTCGACTGGTATCAGACCCACTTCGATTATGAAGAGAAGAGTCGCTGGGAGGCCGAAACGTTCACCAACGTCCATCTCGGGCCCGCAGACGGCCACGAGGACGCTGCGACCCTGGAACTCACGTACAACCACGATGGCCGCTCCTATGAGATGGGTGACGCCTGGGGACACATCGCCGTCCGCGTCGAGGACGTCCACGACGCGTACTACGAACTCATGGACGAAGGCGTCGAGGACTATCGTCGCCCCGAGGACAATCCCGGCTACGCCTTTGTGAAGGACCCCGACGGCCACGAGATCGAGATCGTCAAGCGCGATCACGGCGCGCGCTGGAGTATCGACCACACGATGATTCGGGTCGCGGACGCCGAGCAAGCGATCGGGTGGTACACCCGCGCGCTCGAATACGAGACGTTCCGCCGGAGCGAACACGACTCCTTTGCGCTGTATTTCCTCAAACCCGAAGACGCCCCCGAGGAGGCGATGTCGGTCGAGGTGACCTACAATTACGATGGCGGCTCTTATGAACTGGGCGACGCCTGGGGGCATCTGGCGGTCCGCACCGAGGAAGGGGCCCTCGAAGACACCTGGGAGACGCTTATGCAGCGAGACGCCGAGGACTACCGCGATCCCGAGTCCTGCGATTACAACTACGCGTTCACGAAGGACCCGGACGGTCACGAAATCGAGATCGTCGAGCGCTAGCGAGACCGAGTGAGCGGAGCAAACGAGGTCTCGGTAATAGCGAGCGGGGAGCAACGACCCGCGAGCAGCGAGGTCGAGTGAGCGAAGCGAACGAGACCTCGGACAGGGCGAACGGCGAGCGGGGAGACACGACCGCAAGCCCCAAGAGCCTGCCCTTGCGGTTCGTCGCGAGTCTTGAGCACAGTTTTGCGCGAGCAGCCGTGTGCAC
Organism: Halorhabdus rudnickae; assembly: GCF_900880625.1. Taxonomy (NCBI): domain Archaea; kingdom Methanobacteriati; phylum Methanobacteriota; class Halobacteria; order Halobacteriales; family Haloarculaceae; genus Halorhabdus; species Halorhabdus rudnickae. The sequence continues at coordinate 1,197,831 of NZ_CAAHFB010000001.1, read as the reverse complement.
TCCGTCGATAACGACAAGACCTTTATCTGGAATGACGCAAGGGTAGCCAGACGCACATGGTGGAGCCGATCATCGATGGACTGGCGGCGCTAAACGGGTATGCGGGGACGATCGCGTGGGTCGTACTCGGCGTGTTCCTTGCTGGAGCGCTTCTCGAACGCTACGACGAGGATATCGGGGTCCGCGTCTACGCTGGCGGCTGGGTGATCCTGGCCGGGTACTGGCTCGCCTACGTTCACTACTTCGTCTTCGAGATGAAGTCGATCACTGAGAGTGCTGGCGTCATTGTCGCAGTCCCTCTTTCCCTGTACGTCGCATATCTGCTCGTGACTGGCCGCCACCGTCTGCTGGTCGTCTCTCGGGCCGTAACCTTCGTCTGGCTGTTCTTCCTGCCCCTGTCGGCGCTGGCGTTCGTCCGCCGGCCGCTCATAGAGATGACCACTTCCCATACGGATCTGTTCCTGTCGCTGCTTGGGGACAACTATCGACTCGGCGACTGGTATCCGGCCCTCCCGTCCGGGCTCGAACTCCCTGGCGGTTCCTCTCTTGGGGCCGAGAGCACGCTCCCGGACAAGCACTTCCCGTACCGGAACACCTTCCTCTATGCACCCGACGGCCATCCGATCACCTACACAATCCGGCTTGCCTGCACCGGCATCGGCAGCATGTCCATCTTCGTCGGTCTGATCGGCGCCGTGCGAGGATCGCTGCGGCAGAAGGCCAAGGCGCTGGGTGCGGCGATCGGCATTATCTACGTACTCAACATCGTCCGGAACGTCTTCATTGCCCACACGGTCGGTACCCAGCGGTTGCACGTGTTCCCCGATCTGATCCTGTCGTTGTTCTCCAGTGATGACCCCTATCTGGTGTCGTACTTCGTCGGTGATCGCATCCTCGCACAGTTCGGCTCGGTGATCGCTCTCGTGGCGATTACCTGGCTGGTCGTCCGTTGGGTGCCGGATGTCCTTCGGGTTGTCGAGGAGATACTGTACTTGCTGACACGACGCGAGTACGACCTCAAAGGGGCACTGAACGTCGACGACCGTGAGGGCTGATCACTCCGCGACGTTTTCTGCGAGGATGTCGGCTGGCGCGCTGGCCAGCGTCGCCAGTGCGTCTCGCTCGATGTGATGGAGCGATCCGGGCACGAGAAGCAGGTGTAACGGGTCGCCGAAGTCCTCCTCGGCGAGGACGTCGAGGCGGTCCGCCCTGACGACCGGCTCCGGGCTCCCGGCCCGGGCGAGGACGACTCCGAGTGCGTCCGCTCGCCATTGCTCGGCGAGCATCCCGGCTGCGGTCGTCCCAGTCATGAAGTCCTCGTGGTCGTCGTCGATCGAGATGTCCAGAAAGACCAGCGTGTGCAGATCGCGCTCGCGGTTGTCCTCGACCGTTTCGATCACGCTATCAGGGACGCCATCGCCGCCGTGGGACCGTTCGAACGGGAGGGTCGTGGCCTTCCCGAAGCGGTAGTTCTGCAGTCCGGTGAGTGAACTCGCCGCGGCCTGGGCGGTCGTCCCGTGGATCACGCGCGTCTCGATCCCACGCTCTTCGGCCCGCAGTCGCAGGTCGACGTGGGTCGTCGAGATCATCGTGTCCCCTGCCGTCAGGAAGACGGCGTCGCCCTCGATCGCGGCGGCAAGGATCGGTTCAGGATCCCGCTCGACGCCAGCCCGGTCGCGCACCTCGATCTCGACGCCATGACACGATTCGAGGTCCGCACGCGTCGCGCCCGCGAGCTGGCTGGTGTAGAACTCCGCGAAGACGCGATCGGCCGCTCGGATCGCGTCGCGACCGGCGAGCGTGACCGATCGCTCGTCATACAGACCGAGGCCGACAAAGGTGAGCATACCTGTTCTGGGTGGGCTCTTCGGATAAACGAACCGTTCCGGGTGAGGTCACGTACTAGAGGGTCTCCAGCGGGCCATCCGACGTGGAGCGATTTCCGAGCGGCCATTCCATCACGCTCGAACTCGCTCAACTGACCTTGTAATTGTCCGGATCGTCGCCGGCGATAACGTTGCTACAGCGGGTGCAACGCCAGGTATCCGCGCCGGTCTTCTTATAGCCGCCCTTGAGGCGGGGACCGTGCCACTCGTCCCAGGCGAGGCCACAGTTCGGACAGCCCCGTGGCAACCCGCGGACCGTGGGGTCGCGGTCCTTCTTTACGTCGAGCATCGATTCGATGCGTTCGCTTCGCGTCAGTATCGCCTCGAGATCTCCCGGCTGGAGGTACTGTCGGAACCGCTCTAGGTGTGACTCGAGCAACTCGACTGACTTCGTCAGCTTCTGGAGTCGATCGCTGTCGGTAGCCGTCTCCTCGTCCGATCCGAGTTTCCGGTTTTGAGCGGCGAGGTTGACCGTGTAGTACCGTTGGAGGGTTGCATCGTAGTACGCCCGGATGTACAACCGCTTGACTCGGTTTTGAAAGGTCTTCCGGTCGCCCGACTTGTGGAAAATCTCGTCGTGGGGAACACGAACGTCTTTGCTACTCTCTTCGTCGCCGATCAGGAGTCCGATACGCGTATAGTTGGTAGCCTGTATCGTTCGTGAGGCAGCTCCCAACAGCTGGTCGTTCGGAAGCCCCTTCGAGAGCAAAACGACCGCGATGTTGCCTGACAACGCGTCGCTAAACGGATCTATATTACTAAATGACTTGACCGAAATTCCGCTTGGTAGCGCCGCAGTGACTGATTCTCGTCGGATCCGACTCGCTGCGAGGATCAAGATATCAGCGCGGAGCTCCGGAGAGCGCTCCTTGATTGGGGTTTTCGAGGATCCCTCGAACAACCCGGTCCACTCTTCGGGCTGGTCTGACATCCCTTGTCTGATATACTCTGCCAAATAGTAATAATCTGTTGGGAATGACGTGTTACTGCTACATTCGATGCCCGTTTTTCGCCTTTCAAGAGTCCTGGTTTTGCGGTGTCGCCCTATTCCGACTCGGGAACCCACCTCTTCGAGCGTCGAAACGTCAGGCTTACCGCGAGTTAGTCCCCACTCGTGCCCATGCCCGTCCCGTGCGTTCGTGTCCCTCGCGAGGATGGCGAGGCTGCCCGTGAGCGTCTCGCCGACGCCGATCTCGTCGATCCCGGCCACGAAATCACCGTCGAATCCGGGTCGCTGTTCATCCCTGTCATCGCCCCGGACACTGTCCCGGCCGAATACGAGATCGTCCACCGGGAGGTTCCTGCCCGTGAAACTCAGACGATGCCTGCTGATCTGCTCAAGTTCGATCCGAGCTACGAGCGTCTCGGGGAAATCGTCATCGTTGACGAGGACGACCCCGAACGGGCACGCGAGGTTGCCGAGTCGATCATGACTTCCGACCTGCCCGTCGAGACGGTCGTCAATCGCGCCTCGAAAGTCAAAGGGCAACAGCGCGTTCGCGAGTGGGGGGTTCTCGCTGGCGACGGGACTGAGACCGTCCATCGAGAGCACGGTTGTGAGTTCGCGCTGGACCTGGCGGCAGTCTATTTCTCGCCGCGGCTGGCGACCGAGCGCCACCGCGTCGTCGAACAGGTCCGTCAGGGAGAACGCGCCTTCGACATGTTCGCCGGCGTCGGCCCGTTCGTCATCCCGTTCGCCAAGCGTGGGGCCACCACCGTCGGCGTCGACGTCAACCCCGACGCGATCGAGTATCTCCGAGAGAATGCCCGCCGCAACGATGTCGCCGGACGAGTCACGGGAATCGAGGGTGATGTCCGCGAGGTGGCGGGTGAGTACGCCGACTGGGCCGACCGGATCGTGATGAACCTCCCCCACAGCGCTGATGAGTTTTTGGAGACAGCTGTGAATCTTGCCAACGACGATGCCGTGATCCACTACTACGACATTCAGCACGAGGACGATCCGTACGGTCCAGGCGAGCGGGCGATTCGTGAGGTCGCTGGTGACGAATACGACGTTGTCGTCGAAACACAGCGGACTGTCCGGTCGTACGCCCCCCACGAGCTAAACGTCGTTCTCGACGTGCGTCTGTCTCGGTAAGGCAGTTCGATTCGCAACCCTTATTGCGGTCATCGGGCCTACTATACGATGCGCGCCGGTGTAGCTCAGACTGGCTAGAGCGAATCCTTCGTAAGGATTAGGCCGGGGGTTCAAATCCCCCCACCGGCTCTCCCTTTTCGGTTTACATGCCGGAACGACAACCCCCCATGAGGGCGTCTCCGCGCATCTACAATCGCCGGGGGTGAGTTGGCGTGCAACTGATCGAGACTGCACCCCACGAGTTTGCTGCTCACTATCTCTTCACACGGTACGGCATGGAGCCGTTCTTCGCCATCGATAGTCGAATCAAGGAAGGAGACGGCAGTCAGCGCGGATCGTTCGAATACCGCGGAGAGAAGTGGGACGTTTCACTCTCATCTCGGGATTCAGGACTCGCGCACCCTGGGAGCCACCTTCCTTCGGGTACTGAATTCCAGCTCGAATCGATGCGGGAGTTCGATCTGCACGTCCAAAGCGCGGAAGATCCGATCGCAGAACGCTCATTCCACGCCCATATTGCTCCACGCTGGCAGGGGATGGAAAGCGAGAACGGACAAGAGATCTCGATTCCCGATAGTGTCGATGAGGGCGTAAACATCCATATTCAAGGCTCGAATATCGAATTCACGGAGTATCTGAGTCTCATCAAATCTGCTGATGAGTCTGTAGGAATCAGCCGTCATTACTTCCTCAGGGCGCACGAGTTTTCGACGATTCTGGATGCGGAACGCTATGTCCGCGTTCATGAGGAGGATAGTGGTTCAGTACATGCTCGCGATGGTCCGCTTGCCCAATTAGGCCACCTGCTTGAGAATGACCGCTCAGGCCGTCGTAAGCTGGTTCAATTCGATAGTGACGAGAGAGGGAGAGACCAACCTGGATACTATCATACAACGACTCTCGGACCAAAGCAGGTCCGGGAAGCATTCCCGGACCATGGTCTTCCGAAGGAGATCAAACATTACTACGCACGAGAAGCGGTCAGCCTCGACTCCGACCGTTCGGTAGCTCATCCGAAAGTTGGCGTATCGTATCAGCGATCCTTCTGGGATGAGCCACTGGGGGCATCGAAAGCGGATATCGACACACTCAACGAAGAACTCGAGGAGACACTTCTCAGTGTTCTCTCGGAAGCAGGTCTCCCAGTCCGGCCCGGAATGGGGACCTACGTTGAGGACGCATATTTCCAACCTGCCGAATCTGATCGAGAACGAAATCTCGTCGAGCTTGATTTCACTCAGATCAAGCACCGGCAGGAATCAGTCGTCATCAAGCACCTTGCCGATGGGATTTCACCAACCGCTTGGGATACATTGGAGGTTCTAGTCACTGATGGCGGTGAAGTGAGTCCGAAAGATATTGCGGAAGAAGCAGACCGGCATCCAGGTAGCGTTCGGCGAGCTCTCGATCAAATCCCCGAACTGGTAGAACACGAATATGGCAGTGTTTCGCTCCGATCGAAGTATATCGCCGATCTCGTACACGATGCCGTGAGAGAAGCCAAGGAAGCCACAAGACGCGCAGCTGAAGCCGGAGCCAAGGCGATGGAAGCAGCTGAGAAGGGGCTCGACGAAACGACTAGTGCGTTCATCGCTTGGGCAGCCAAGCACGATATTGACCTTCAGGACCGTGATAGTGGCCCGCTCCGGTTAGAATTCGGTGCAGTTGATGAGGTACGTCGACTGTTACGAGAAGGATACGAGCTGTGGACTGGTGCGGATATGCCCGCAGAGCGATTTCGGATGGCGACGGTTCGGTACAAGCAGGAAACGGATGCTGGCTACGAATCAGTCGATGCGACCGAGGTACAATCCTACACTACGGAGGCATGGCGGTACTTAAGATGAGATGCGACAAATTAGTGGCAACGCTGTCTAAACAACGGGAATTGCGGTAGAAATCGACCTTTCTGAGCGGAAATTTGTACCAACACCCCCCGGGGAGTCCTGTGAGAGAGTAGTCTGTGTTTTGGTGAAGTCCCCTTAGGGACACACCTAAGAGCAAATCAAATCAAATCTGCATTACCCGACGAAGACACCTATCTGCGTTCAAAATCCCCAGCCCGAATCTTCCTAAAAATATCTCCTTGTCGATTTTGGCCTAGAGACTCGGCCAATTTCTCACCTTTATCACACCATTCTACAATCTTCTCTCTGTTATCTTGCTCCTCATAAAGCAAAGCGATATTTCTGGCTGTGTCAATTGCCTCATCAGTTGAGCCTAATTCAATAAATTTCTCAAAGGACTCTCGGAATTTCTTAATGGCCTCTCTATTATCATCCCTTCTTTGATTCAGAAGTCCCAAGTTGCCCACGCATTGGGCAATTCCGTGGTCATCATCAATTTCTTGAAATATATTTAGTGCCTTTTTGCACTTATTTTCAGCTGACTTGAGATCTCCTTGCTCAATTAACGCAAGCACCAAATTCACCAGTGTCTTAGCTACTTCATGATCCCGGCCCAGCTCTTTTTCAATTGAGAGTGCCTCCTTATGGAGTTCCTTGGACTTCTCTATATTCCCCTCATGCCTTTCAACTATACCAAGATTATCTAAAGTAGATGGTATACCACTTTGATATCCTTCCCTCCTTTTTAACTTTAGACTCTCTTGGAGCGAAAACCTCGCATTGTCCCATATCCCACGAGTCACCTCTATTGAACCTAAATTATTGAGACTTTCTGCAATCCCAATCGTATTATCTAATTCTTCGGAAATTGACAGACTCTGCTTATGACAATCCCAGCTCTTTCGTAGTTTCCCTTGCTTCCTTTTAGCAATGCCCAGGTTTTCAAGAAGGACAGCTCTTCTCTGCATTGTCCACTCATTTTCATCTCCCGAGGCAGTTAACACCTCAATACCTCTCTCCAGTTCCTGCTCTGCTGTCTTGTATCTACTGTTGTAAACGGCAGAAAGACCGATATTGCTGGCCCAGCTGACCTCTGCTCCGACGGAATCAGTCTCAGAAAAGGATATATTACAGGAAATAAACAATGGAGATAATTCTGGGCTACGAGTTGCAACTCTTCCGATTTGTCTTGTGAGATATTCTGCGAACTGTTGAGGCGCTACATGCATATTTGATAAAGCAGGTTGATCTCCAGATAACCACTCTTGAATTGATTTAATTTTATCATCGTTTTCTGGGAGGAGAATGAGTGCTTCAATACAGTCTTCAAATATATTCACGGCTCGTATATCGAGTTCGTCGTATGCACGAGACAAATACAAGGTAGACCAGCGTTCGTGGAATGTTCTGTATCCCACCCCGTCCTGATTACTCCTTATGACGGAGCCCTCCAAATAGTCCAAGACAGATTCCACACTCCAATGCTCTTCTGGTTCCGTTGCGATTGAGTGGATGAATCCTTTCGATACAGGTAGCCGTGACGCATTGAGTAGATTGACTAGAATTCCGACTTTATGTCTCAATAATTTAGGGACATCCTCCAATTCATCTGCTTGGCCGATATCGTTAAATGACTGGTGGACGTCATACTCAAATGCAGATATCTCTCCAGAATATTGTCCACTTGTGCTTACAGGACCTGTCAATTTGTATGCCAGCAGAAGCAGATCACCGTAATCTCCACCATTGACCTCTTTATACAAACTCTCCGCTGAGCGCTCTATCTCTTCATCCGTTAGATCCTCAAAATGTTCGATAATTCGACTGCATTCGCGTACATCCAACTCAGGTACGCGAACTGGCTGCACGTTGGACTTAAGATTCGCAATTTCTGGTCCTCCAAAAGCATCCTCTGAACTATTCCATTGGCTAACACGAGCATCAAATAAGAAAGAAACATTTGAGTCGTGCTGAAACTCGCTAACCAATTCGAATAATATAGCCGCATCCTCATGCACTGCATCCTCTACAACAACTAGGACATCCTCATCTGTCGCATTGATGGCCTCTATTAGTGTTCCTGGGTTCCTAAAGGGGACTACTGAATCACTTTGACGGTAAAATACACTTCCTGGGTTATTTTCGTGCCACTCATTTGCTACTTGTTTACATATTGTACTTTTTCCTGAACCTGGTTCTCCTAAGACTACAACCTCCTCATCATTTTCAAGCTGCTGGATAATATCTTCAGTGACATCTATACGCTCACTCTCTTCCTCCAAAGGACGTTCCCGCTTGATAGCGTAACCCGCTTCTATTTCAAAATGGTTGAAGCCCCGCCGCCAAGCTATCTGTGGCTGATCTGGTTCTTTTCTTCTGAAATATAGGGGGTCAAATCTAACGAAGCCCTCGTTTTTGATTCTTGAATCATTTTGCTGAATTATCCTGGTTTCAACTCTCCGTAGATTCTTTTCAATTTTACTGACTCCTTCAGTAATACGAAGGTTTGCTCTATTCTGAAATTCAGTACTCAATTCTTCTTCCTCCACTCGTTGCAAGAAGCCCGTTACTGCTTCCCGATATGCTCGTACGACTGCTATCTCTATTTTACCTCGAACAATATTATCTTCCTCATTGCTGAACCCTAACCCGGTGACCACGCTAGCCGCTATGTTCTCTATTGCATCTTCTTTATTCAGAAATACTGGATCAATTGAGTTTATGTTCTCGATAATTCCCTCCCAGTGGTCCTCAATATCGGTATCCTGAATTTTGTCGATTTCCGACAGCTCGTCTTTTAGGGCTTCTTCTAGCGACTCTTCGAATTTTTCTTGAAGTGCAAACATCGGGGTGGAAAATATCTCACCATTAACTAATTCTCTGAGTTCTTGTTGAGACTTCTTTCCCACCTCATATAGGACATTGGCCGCGATGCCCGCCGCAATAGCTGTCTCAATCATTTCCTACACAATATTCCGGCTAATTGAAAAAGATTGCATTTGACTGGATCGACTGAACCACTAATTTACATAAATCTCGTTTAAGGCTCGGAGATAGTGGTGATGATCCGACGCATCCTGGGACGAGTGATATTTATATCTCGTAGTTGACCAAGAACTACGACACGGAAGCCCGCTATTGGAGTCTGAAGAGCCCCAGTTCGGGCCAAACGGTGGTTTATGATGTCGGACTTGTCATTGAGAACTATCCATGCGAATCGAGCGCAACGAGAACCACCACTCGTATCGCTGCTGGCTCACGCCGGAGGAGTACAAGACCCTCAAGCAGGGCGCAGGGAGCTACCGAGACTCCCTAATTATCCAGCTCGGCGGTGAAGTCGGACTCCGCTCCTTCGAGATCCCACAGATCCACCCGGAGCACATCAAACACGTCGATGGTCACGCCCGGCTTCGCGTTCCCAAGGGGAAGGACACCGAAGGAAGCGGTGGGAAGCCTCGCGACGCCTACCTTCCCGAGCAGGTTGAGAGTGAGCTACTTCGTTACGCCAACGTTGAGAACATCGATCGCGACGAACCGATCGTCGACCTGAGCGAGCGCTCTGTGCAGCGCCGGGTCAAGGCGACCGCTGAACACGTCGCAGAAGAGACCGGCGACTCCGACTGGCAGAAGGTGTCGAGTCACGATCTCCGGCGCTACTATGCCCAGACCTTGCTGGTCCGCGAGCGGATGAATCCGCGTGTGGTAATGGAAGTTGGTGGGTGGTCGTCGTTCTCGGCGGTGGAGCCGTACCCGAACGCGCCGACAGCCGAAGTGGTGAATCGAGAGTTTGAGGACGTGGCGTTCAATTGATTGAAAGTCTCAACCTCGTATGGACCATATCGATTGATCGCCTATAGGCCCCTTTCATCAGGGATATTAAGTGAATCTGAGATATAATGACAAGCGATGGACGAGCGTGTTCTCCACGGCGGGTTCAGGAAACTCACTGGTCCGATTGAACATTGGGTGACAACATACCACACGGAATATTGGGGTTTCCGACCAGACAAGAAGGAAGCGTGGGAAGAGATCGAAGAAGGTGAGATTTTTCTCTTCCATGCCTCTGCGTCTAGGCTTCTGGATGTCCCACCGAGTCAGGTTCGTGACGTCGGGAAAGGCGTTATAGGATTGGGTAAAGTCGGTGCTAAGAGTACGAAAGACGAACCAGCCTGGTGGGAGGAAGTACACTACAACGGAGAGTACCCCTATCTTGTACACTTCTCTGAGATCCACTGGTTCGGAGACACGACTGAGATTAGAGACACCCCGGTCAAACAGAAATCGAAGGAAGAGATGGTTGAGGACATCAAGGGGCTTGACCAAAGCAAGATTTCCTTCGGCGAAATGGATGAGAGGGCGAACTATCGAATCCCAGCCCAGGGTTCGCCGACGAACATCAGCCAACCAGAGAAGCTCTTCCCACTGCTGCTCGAACGAATTCAGGGTGTAGCTCCCGAAAAGCACGATACGGACGAAAGCTCAACACAGGCGGACAGAGATTCAGAGCGAACCTCAAAGATACGCTCTCGAAAGCGAGATCGCGATCTCGAACCCGACAGCAGCACTACGTCGACGGTGACCTACGAATCATCGATCGACGAAACGATGAGCGGGTGGATGGAGCACGAACACTCGCTCGATACCTTCGAAGACGAGCTTCTGAATGCTGGATTTGAGACTGGAGAGACGAAATACAGTGATATATTGGCATCCGACAATACACATATCGTCCTCGCAGAAGCGAAGTCCATTCACGACGGCAATCAAGAAGATCAGATTCGAAAAGCACTGGGACAGTTAGAAGAGTACAGCTACTTCGAAGTTCATAGTATCCCTAAGCGAAAGCAAAAAGAGCTGACGAAGTGCTTGGTTCTAACCAGCGAACCGTCAGAGGAGTATGCCCAGTTTCTACAGCATCTCCAATCACACGGGGTCTACACCTTTTGGACCGATGAGTACGAGATAAAAGGGTTCCCAGAGTCAATGGAACGTCTCCACACGATCACCGGTTAATCATCCTCCTGCCAGTCGGTGAGATATTCATTGATTTCATCGACGCGTTCCTCATCGAATCGCTCCTCGTTGCGCTCTATCTTCTCAGCTACAGCAGCCTGGAGATCAATATCGAGCTGATTAGCGAGTCCAATCATGTAGATCATTACGTCTGCCATCTCGTCACGGACCGCCGCCATCAGTTCATCGTCTTCCTGAACAGATTCACTTGAGGGGTCTTCGAACCAGAGAAAATTCTCGAGTAACTCGTTGGCTTCAACTGAGGCCGCAATCGCTAGGTTCTGCGGTGTGTGGAATTGGTCCCAGTCGCGGTCAGAGACAAACTTTGCGTAGCGTTCCGTTAGGTGATCCCAGTCATCAGACATAGAACTCGCTTCAAACCTGAGGCATAAATTGATAGGTGATCGTACGCCCAGTCGATTCAGGCTCAAGTATAGTTGAGCCACGTAGTATATCGTATAGCAACTCCAGAAGTGCCCAAGTGGGATATCAAGATATAGGATTATGATTTTGCAATTCTGTGGCGGTGTTTAGTTGCGCGTGAAACGTGAGGCGTGGTGATTGTCGGATGATTCATGATCGAGATCGCCCGCTTCAGCGGCAGTAGCGATTGAATCGAGTTAGAATTTGTGGAGCACGAACGGACACCGCGCCGGCTGGTGGAGCTTGGTATTCGCTTGTATTTGTCTGGACTATCACTTTCGAATGCAATTTCGGAACTTGATAAGTTCGGTGTCCAACGCTTGCGGAAAGCAATCCACGATTGGGCTCAAAAGACCGATTTACAGCCAGGCACTGGGAAAGAACCGGATCAGATCGCACTCGACGAAACAGTGGTTCGAATCAACGATCAGCAGTACTAGCTGTATGCTGCAGCGAATCCAGAAACGAGCAAATTACTGCATATTCGGCTGTATTCGACGACTACGACCGCGTTGACTGAGATGTTCCTGCAGAAACTCCGCGAGAAATATGATGTCGAAAACGCTGTGTTTCTCGTCGATGGAGCCCGACATCTCCAAGCTGCACTGCAACGAGCAGGGCTCCGATTTCAGGTTGAACGCAGCGGAAATCGGAACAGCATCAAACGTATCTTCCGTGAGGTGAAATACCGTACCTCTTCGTTCTCAAACTGTTTCAGCCACGCCGAACCGGAAACAGCCGAAAAGTGGCTTCAAAGCTTCGCAACATGGTCGAACTCGCTAAACTAAACACGACCCCCGGATTTCGAGCATAGATTTATCCCTCGTTCGTCCGTCCCCACTGATATGGGAAAACGAACCGATAAAGCGTTGAGCCGAGCGAAGTTTGCGGCTATCGGCGGAGCCATCGGGGCTGCAGTCGGTGGATTGCTCAGCCGGAAGGCCGCCAGCTCTGGTGCTGGAGTCGGGGCACTGGTCGGGGCCACGATCGGCGAGAAACGCGTCGACATCGGTGAACTGGCGGAGAAGGTCGCTGACCGCTCTGACTGAGTCGCCACAATCCGGCCGGTACCTTCTTCGAGTGCCGGTTGAGGTGCGTACTCACCTCGAGAGTGTGGATCAACTCTCAGATCTCCGGCCATCGATCGTGAGGCGGACGATTACTCGACAGCACCGGGTGTTCGATCGCCACCACTCCTGTTCGCCCCTCACTCGAAATTTGATATACCTATAAGTGGTTTATTCATTCGAACCTGGCGTTTTTATCGTGGAGAGACCCAACGGAGAATGATGGTTCCCGTCCCCGAGTTGGCCGATCGAGCCCGGGCTTGTGCCGATCGGCTTCGGAGCGTCGACGATGTCTTGTTGGCCTCTCACATCGACGCCGACGGACTGACGAGTGCGGCGATCGCCGCTCAGGCCCTCGAACGGGCGGGCGTCCCGACGGAGCTCGTCTTCAAAAATCAACTCGATGACGAAGAGATCGCCTCGATCGCTGCCCGTGAGTTCGAAACCGTCCTGTTCACTGATTTTGGAAGCGGGCAACTCGAGACCATCGCCGAGCACGCGGCCCGTGGCGACTTCGAACCGATTATCGTCGATCACCACCAGCCAGCCGACGCCGAGACGCAGTATCATCTCAACCCGCTACTGGAGGGGATTGACGGCGCGTCCGAGCTATCCGGTGCTGGTGCGTGTTATTTGCTCGCGCGCGCCCTGGAAGCGGATGTCGACAATCGGGACCTCGCGAAGCTGGCAGTCGTGGGTGCCGTCGGGGACATGCAGGCCGTCGACGGCGAACTCGTCGGAGCGAACCGCGAGATCGTCGCCGAGGGTGTCGAAGCCGACATCCTCAAGGAAGGAACGGATCTGGCACTCTACGGGACCCAGACCCGTCCCCTGCCGAAACTCCTCGAATACGCGGATCGACCACGGATCCCCGGCGTTTCGGGCGACCAGAGCGGGTCGATCCAGTTTCTCGAGTCCGTGGGGATCCCGCTGAAGGACGACGGCGAGTGGCGACGCTGGGTCGACCTCTCGATGGCGGAACGCCAGTCAGTCATCAGCGCGCTTCTCCAGCGGGGAGTCGATCGTGGTGTCTCAGCCGATGCACTGGATTCGCTGGTCGGGACTACGTATACGTTCCCTGGAGTGTCCAAAGGGACTGAACTCCGTGATGCAAGCGAGTTTTCGACGTTATTGAACGCGACTGCACGATACGAACGCGCCGACGTCGGACTCGCCGTTTGCCTGGGTGATCGAGGCGACGCACTCGATCGTGCTCGTCGACTGCTCGCGAATCACCGACGAAACCTCTCGGAGGGTCTGGAGTGGGTTCGCGAGCATGGGGTCGAAACCCGCCCGTCCGTCCAGTTCTTCGACGCGGGCGAGGCGATCAGGGAGACGATCGTCGGCATCGTCGCCGGCATGGCCTTTGGTACTTCGGGCGTCGATCGCGATCGACCGATCGTCGCTTTCGCCGAGAAATCCGACCAGGAGATCAAAGTTTCCGCCCGGGGAACTGCCGAACTCGTCGGACGCGGATTGGATCTGTCGGCGGCGGTCGGGACGGCGAGCCGGGCCGTCGGTGGCGACGGTGGCGGACATGACATCGCTGCCGGGGCGACGATTCCGGGCGGTTCCCAAGAGGCGTTCATCGACCGGTTCGAGGAGTGTGTCGTCGAGCAACTGGCGTGAGTCGACCTGGACTGTCTGCGTGGGTCTCTAAAATAAATCACATAGTGCTATATTCAAAGTAGTTCTTTCTCGACGTGAGGCCCACAGTGGGGTTATAAACAAACCGAGAATGTAGTAACGGGCAATGTCAGGGAGCATGGACACTGTCGGTGACAAGGAGCGGTTGTTGTTGGGCGCCGGTTTCGCCTTCGGAGTGATGTTGACGCTGTTAGTTCTCGAACTCGTATTAGTGTTGAACGGTACGGTCCCGCCGGGCGATCTCTTCACGTCAGCCGACGCGTTGATCGTCGTTGCGGGTATCGTCTTTGCGGGTGTCGTCGGGGTCGCACTGTACGTCCTTTCGTTCCCCGGGAACCGGGCACGCATTCCGATTGCGGCCGATGACGAGAAGTAACGGTACTTTCGGACCCCCGGTCGGGCCTGAAGTGATCGACTGCCGGCGACGGTGACTTTTTCTCCGGTCGTCGGGAAGCCCGCTATGATGAGTGATTTCGATCCGGACCGCTTCGAGGACAAGTACGAACACTACTTTACGGAACTCCAGCAGGCATACACCAGGGCCTTCGAGGCGATGAGCGAGCGCTACGACTCGGAGCTGGTACACGCGATCGACCAGGCGATCCTCAGCGAGAGCGAGCCGTTCTACGAGGGGAGTGAGGCCCAACCCTCCGGAGACGACGCCAGCGGACACAGTTCGCGAGAGTATGCCGGCGATTTCCGGATCGAAGTGCCCGACGACGCCGCCGATCGATTGCCGGATCGCGACCGCAAGCGCGTCGAGGCCGCCCTCGAGGACTACCGTGCCGAGATCGCCGACCAGTTGAGTGACGTTTTCGACCTGGCTTGATCGAGTTTCTCGGTGCCCCTCTCGTGGTAGGGTATTGTCGGATACCAAAGGCCTAAACGCTCCCACCGCCAACTTAAATCAAGCCATGAGCACAGAGACACAGGACGGAAGCTCCGATCTCGAGGAACGCGTCACGAACTTCCTGCGACGGAACTTCCCACAGATCCAGATGCACGGGGGAAGTGCGGCCATCCAGGATCTCGATCCCGAGACGGGCGAGGTGACGATCATGCTCGGCGGGGCCTGCAGCGGATGTGGCATCTCGCCGATGACAGTCCAGGCGATCAAGTCCCGTATGACCAAGGAGATCCCCGAAATCGACACCGTTCACGCCAACACTGGCATGGACGGCGGTGGTATGGGCGGTATGGGCGGCGGTGCCCAACCGGGCGACTCCCGGGGTGGTAGCGTCGACGATGGCAAGAGTGACGAGGGGCCGAGTGCCCCGTTTTAGATCGGCTCGCTTCTCCTGACGTTCTCCCGTTCCCACGTTTCCAACAGCGCTGCGAGCGTCGCGTTGACGGGCGTTTTTACGTCGTGATCGGCCACGTAGCCGTTGATCGATGCCACTTCCGTCCGACGACCACGCTCGATATCGCGATACATCGAAGACCGGTTGTCCGCCGTCGCTTCGACCACCGCTTCGAGCGCGTCGACGGCTGTTCGGTCGTCGAGATCGACTCCCTCTTGCCGTGCGACCCGGGCAGTCTCGCAGGCGGCGCGGCGAGCCACCTCCATCGCTGGCTTTTCGGCGAGCGCGCCGTTCGGGACTCGCGCCAGCGCAGTCGTGGCGTTGATTCCGGCGTTGATCGCGAGTTTTTCCCACGTGCGGCGGGGCATGTCCGTCGCGACGGTGGTTTCGATCCCCCCCGCTTCGAATACCCCGCCGATCCGGTCGGCCAGTGAACTCGATCCGCCGTCGGGTGGCCCAATGACGACTTCGCCACGGCCGGTACACCGGACAGTCCCGGGTTCGTCTTGGATCGCGCCGTAGGTTGTCGTCCCCGCCAGGACATCCGCCGAGAGCGCCTCAGAGAGCGTCTCCTCGTTGCCCATGCCGTTCTGTAGGGAGAGGACGGCGTCGCACGCACAGTCCGACAACGCCGCGGCGGCGGTCGGCGTGTCGTAGGCTTTGACGGTGACAATCACCAGATCCGCTTCCGCCGGGATGGTCGTCCGACCGACGGGGCTGACTTCGATCTGGATGTCCCCTGTGACAGTCAGTCCCGACTCGTTGACCGCCCGGACGTGGGGCTCTCGTCCGACCAGTGTGACCGGATGCTCCTGGGCCAACAGCCCCCCGATCAGGCTTCCCAGGCTGCCGGCACCGAAGACGACGATGTCCATCGACCGACCGTCCGTTCCCCGGGCGCAAGACGGTACCGGATCCGGGACGGACGCTCACTTCCGTCGGTGTTCTTCGAGCTCGCGGGCTTCGTCTTTTATTTCGCTGAGTTCGCGATCCACGTCGTCTCTTCCGCTCCCATGGGCGAACAGTACCGACCGGTCCAGCAACGAGGGCCGGAAGCGTTGCACTCTCTCCTCGTCGTCGAAAGGCGAACGCAGCCGTCCAAGTAGCCCGCGAAGCATAGTGTCACCTTGTCCCCGAGATTACAAAAATGGCCGCATCGCCCGGCGTGTGAGCCGAGCGTCGCCCGTTCAGTCCTCCTGCCAGTAGTAAATATCCTCTTTCGGTGCGCCACAGGCCGGACAGGTCTCCGGGATCTCTTCGATGTCACCCATCTCCCCGCAGGACCAACAGCGCCACATCAGCTCGGCCTCGCCGCCGCGACCGCTGGCGAGGTGTTTACCGGACATGGCGGCGATCCCTTCGTCGGTCGTGACGTAGAACCCGTGCTCGTCGAAGCCACGGATCGTGCCCAGTTTGTTGCCATCGGCGTCGTACACTGTCGTCCCGAAGCTTACTTTTGTCTCTCCCGGATTATCTGTCATGTTATTTCATACCATTGTCTCCTTGCTCATTAACTTTCCTGTCAGGCTTCACGAACCCCTGTCGTCCCCGACGAGGGTTCACTCACCACGTCACGGCGAGAAGAGGCTGGTGTGGACGGGCGCGAAATCACTCTTGGGGGATGATTCGTCCGCCCCGTCGGCGGTATCCGTGACCGCCGATCCGGTAACGCCTTCCGCGAGGAAGTCTGCGAGCGGCGGGCCGACGTTCTCGGGCTCGACGAGGAACGCGTCGTGGCCGTGGTCGGACTCGACGACGTGGTGAGCGGTGTCGACCCCGGTCTCCCGGAGCGAGTCAGCTAGCGACTCCGTCTGGGCGACGGTGAAGTGCCAATCGGAGGTAAAGGACATCAGTAGGGCTTGTCCTTCGAAGGCCGCGAGCGCGTCAGTGTCCGATTCGAAGCCGGAGGCGAGATCGTAGTTCTCGGTCGCGCGAGTCATCGCCAGAAAGGAATTGGGATCGAAGCGGCCAACGAACTTCTCGGCCTGGTAGTCGAGATACGACTCCACGTCGCGATACGGGAAGAAGGCGGCCGCGGGCTCCTCGGGGAAGGCCCGCGTCGCTTCCCTGCCCGCTGACCGGCGGCCGAACTTTCGGTCCATCGAGGCCTTCGAGAGGTACATCACGTGACCGATCTGACGAGCCAGGGCCATGCCGTCCGTCGGTTGTGGATGATCGTCGTCGTAGTAGTCGCCGCCATCCCAGGCTGGGTCGCTGGTGATCGCCCGGCGCTTGATGCCATGGAGGGCGAGTGACTGTGCGTCAAGGCGGGCCGAGGTAGCGATCGTGGCGATCCGGTCGACGTGATCCGGGTGGCGTTTGGCCCACTCGAGGACGTTCATCCCGCCGACGCTGCCGCCAACCACCGCGTGCAGGTGCGGGATCCCGAGTTCGTCGAGCAAAGCGCGCTGAGCCTCCGTCCAGTCGGTGACTGTCACCGGCGGGAAGTCGGTGCCGTAGGGTTCGCCGGTCTCCGGGTTCGTGCTCGCGGGGCCGGTCGTCCCATAACAGGAGCCGGGGACGTTCGCACAGACGACGTAGTACTCGGTGGTGTCGATGGCCTTGCCAGGACCGACGATATCGTCCCACCACGCGCGGGCCTGGCCGCTGGTGGCGTCGTCAGCGTCGGGATGGGCGGCGACGTGGGCGGAGCCGGTCAGGGCGTGACAGACCAGTACCGCGTTGTCGCCCTCGAACTCGCCGTAGGCCTCGTAGGCGACCTCGAGTTCGGGGATCGTCTCCCCGCACTCGAACTCGAATTCACCGATAGAAGCCGTCTCGCGTTCGGCGGTGACCGTCATGTGGCTAATTCGATCCCGTCTTCGAGGTCCGCAATGATGTCTCTGACGTCTTCGATCCCGACCGACAGCCGTATCATGTCCGGCGCGACGCCGCTGGCGCGCTGTTCCTCGGGCGAAAGTTTCGCGTGGGTCGTCGAGGCGGGATGGATGACCAGCGTCTTGGCGTCGCCGACGTTCGCGAGGAACTGCGCGAGGTCTGTCTCCTCACAGAGTCGCTGGCCGGCCTCGAAGCCCCCAGAGAGGCCGAACGTCACCATCCCGCCGTATCCACCGTCGAGGTACTCGCTCGCGTTTTCGTGGGTTTCGTGGCTTTCGAGTCCTGGATAGGACACCCATTCGACCGCGGAGTGTTCGGCGAGGAACTCTGCGACTCGCGTGGCGTTCTCGCAGTGGCGTTCCATCCTGAGCGAAAGGGTTTCCGAGCCCTGCAGCGTCGTCCAGGCGTCGAAGGGCTTCTGGCCGTCGCCGACGTTCCGGACGGCCCGCTGGCGAGTTGCCACGGCAAACGCTCGGTCACCGAAGCGATCGGCGAAACTGTCGCCATCGAGCGCGCCAACACTGTCTCCCAGCGCGGGGTACTTTTCGGAGTACTCCGTCCAGGGGAAGCTCCCGCCGTCAACCACGACGCCGCCGATTGTCGTCCCGGAGCCGTGGATCCACTTCGTCGTCGACTCCCAGACCACGTCCGCACCGTGTTCGATCGGATTACAGAGATACGGCGTCGCGAAGGTGTTGTCCACGACCAGCGGCGCGCCGTGCTCGTGGGCGACGTCCGCGACCCGTTCGAGGTCGGGCGTCACCAGCGATGGGTTGCCGATCGTCTCAAGGTGGACGTACGCGGTATTCTCGTCGATGGCTTCGGCGTAGGCCTCATACTCGAGTGTGTCGACGAACTGTGCCTCGATGCCGCGATCGCGGGCGGTCGTCGTCAGATAGGAGTGGGTGCCCCCATAGATCGAGGAGGCCGAGACGATGTTGTCTCCCGCGCTCGCGAGGACGGTCGTCGTCGCGTCCAGAGCGGCCATCCCCGAGGCCGTCGCGACGGCGTCGACGCCTTCCTCTAGGGACGCGAGTCGCCGCTCTAAGGTCCGCACGGTCGGATTGTCGAAGCGACTGTAGATGTTCCCCTCGGCCTCCAGGGCGTAGAGATCAGCGGCCCGGTCGGCGTCCTCGAAGGCGTAGGAGGTGGTCTGGTGGATCGCCGGTGCGACCGCGCCGGTCTCGGGATCGGGCGATTGGCCGGCGTGGAGACACCGAGTTCCGAAATGCGAAGGCTCCTGCTCGCTCATGTTTCGTATGCATATATCTCGAAGCACGTATAACCACGAGTTACGGCAAATTTGGGCAGGGTACATCTTTACGATTAATACCATATCTGTTCCGATATTCGACCTTGATTATATTTTTGAAATTTTGGATGCAGCATATGATATGAATAAAAACTAAAATAGCTTGATTATGCAACAAGACTATATTTAGTACGATTCTTTTTTAATACTTTTATTACATTTCCCACAACAACTAACATTATTATTCAAATTAATCATAGCTTAGGAATGTATTTAGATCATAATGTTTAAGTAGATGGTTGTTATTTTCTTATTTGCTATGTCAGATGAACTTTCATCGAGCTTTAGAAGAGGATTCCTGAAGCTCATGGCTGGATCAGCTGTCAGTGCATCATTTATCGGTGAAGCATTTGGGAAGCAAGATGATGATCAGAAGCACGTCAAAGTAACAGAGAATAAAAATTGGAAAATTATATCGATAAAAAAGACGGAAAGTGGCATCCAATCTTCAGCTGACAGTAAGAATCAGCAAAATAGGAAAGATTTCACGGAACAAGCTGTCAAGCTTGCTGAAGAATCTGATGATATAAGAGTGGAGAAACTAAAAAATAAATATAAAATCAAGTGCGAAAAACGTGTAATAAAAAAGAAGAAGGAAAAATTGAAAGACATGAGGGAAAAACATCGAGATAAGATCAAAAAACAGGACCGTGAGGTCCGATCGCAAATAAACAACCATGTGGATGAAGTCCGATCACAGGTGATTGATTCTGCGGAGAGCGATACAGAGGGTGATGCATAATGTCTGATGAAATTGCTCTCCTTCCAGGAGCAGGTGACATTATTGACGATATGGATCAGGGATCCAGTGGAAAATCTCACTGGGGTATTTCACCAGGTGCGCATAGGTGTGGTTCTGATTCTGATCCCCTCGACGGAAAAGCCGAAGCTACAGCTTACGCTGAGGTGGCTGGACTCGGATCTGTGAAACGTTGGGCTACAGTAGGGGCCTCTGTTGAAGCAAGCGCTCCTCCCAATTCAAATGAGGACGTTGTTGGGGGAACTGTTTCAGTACACGGCGAATTGAATGGTGAAGTAATGGGTGTATCTGATGCGACGGGATCTGTTGATGTATACCTTCACGGATATGATTTATCAAATAATAGTCAGGCTACTGCTCACATTGCGCATCATGAAGGTGTTGTCCTGTCAGTTGTGAATATTGACCATCTATTACAAGGGGATATCAATATGACGTTTTATGATGGTCATACCTATCTTTTCGAGGTAGAGGTGATGGCTGAAGCATTCATTGCAGGTCCTTATGGGGGTGCTTCGGGTGATGCTGGGCCGTTTGATGGGGATGGCGGTGATGGGGTCACAGTCAATAGATTTTTGATTGATTATGACAACGTCTGACTAGGTGGCCACCAAAAAATGTCGGACTACTTACATATAAAAATACGATATAATGATATCTGGAGGATTGTTGTCTCCACTTTAGGATTCTTTCCTCTCTTAGTATTATTCACATCAATTGTGAGAGGAGTGTATCTTGAACCACTCTCCGCTCCCAGGATAATTATTGCGCTGAATACTGGGCTCCCGATAGTCATTAGTCCAATTTTAGCGTGGTATGTCGTAACGTCTGATAAGATCCCGTGGATCGGCGACGAAGACTAACCGTCGTGACGCGATATTTTCGTCAGATCACTCCTGTCGCAGGTCCCATTCGCCGAATCCGAGCGATTCGATCTCGTTCAGGCGCTTTCGTTCCTCGTCAGTGAAACTGATCTCGTTGGCCTCCAAGTTCGCTTCGAGCTGTTTCATGGTACTCACGCCGACGACGGGAATCGTCGGTCCCTCGCGGTCGAGCATCCACGCCAGCACGAGCGCATTGCCGCCGACGCCCTTGCGTTCGGCGAGGTTCCCGACGAGTTCCATCTTGTGGCGGTTCTCCGAGCGGACGTACCCGTCGGGAATGGGACGGTCCTCGCGGCCGTAACAGCCCTGCAACGTCGGCGAGTAGGGGAAGACGGTCAACTCCTCCTGGTCGCAGTAATCGATCAGTTCGTCACTAGCGGGGAGTTGCCCCCCGAACGCTGCATCGCGGTCGGGGATCATGTACGAGAAGCGTGTCTGGACGGCCTCCAAGCGGGGCCAGCCGCGCTCGGCGGCGATCCGGTTTGCCCGGGCGATCCGCCAGGCCGACACGTTACTCGCCCCGAGATACCGGACGTGACCGGCGTCGACGGCCCCAGCCAGTGTCTCCATCACGTCGACCTGCGGCGTATCAGGGTCGTCGACGTGGATATATAGCAGATCGATCGTCTCGATCCCTAGCCGATCGCGGCTGCGGTCGATCTCTTGTTCGATCAGGTCGGGGTCGAGGCTCCGGGGAACGTCGCCGTAGCTGAACCCGAGTTTCGTTGCGATCGTCATCTCGTCGCGAACGCCGCGCTCGTCGAGCCACTCACCGACCAGCGGTTCGCTCTCGGGTTCGTCGTATCCATCGACCCACGTCGCGTAGATGTTCGCTGTGTCCAGAAAGCGACCGCCGGCCTCGTAGTACCGGTCCAACAGTTCGAAGGACGTCTCGCGGTCGATCCGACTGCCGAAGTACATCGCACCGAGACAGAGTTCACTGACCGATTCGGTGGTCGTGCCGAGTGGTTTCGTTTCCATGCCCGCGATATCGTCGAGCAAGTCGAAAAACGTTCGCGTCGAGGGGGGCGGGTGTTCATCGAGCGTGACCGTGACTGACCCACGCCTCGCCGTCGTATCAAAACTACCATGCCGTCCGACTGCCAGAGTCGGGATACGAACGGTGGTATCCGTGACCAAGAAACGCGAGTATACCGACGACTATCCCGAGAAGACGCTGTACATTCCCGGTCCGACCGAAGTCCGTGAGGACGTCATCGAGGAGATGGCTCAACCGATGTTCGGCCACCGGATGGACCGCATGACCGACCTCTATACGACGATCGTCGAGGACACCAAAGACTTCCTCGGCACCGACAACGAGGTCATCATCCTCACCGGATCGGGGACGGAGTTCTGGGAGGCTTCGACGTTGAACCTCGTCGACGAGAAGATCCTCGTCCCCACCTGTGGAAGCTTCAGCGAACGCCACGCCAACGTCGCCGAGCGCCTGGGCAAGGATGTCGATCGCCTCGAATACGACTGGGGCGAGGCCATCAAGCCCGCGGACGTTCGGGACGCCATCGAGGCGAGCGACAACGAGTACGATGTGGTCGCAAGCGTCATGAACGAGTCTTCGACGGGCGTGCGCAACCCCATCGAGGAGATCGGTGACGTGGTGGCGGAGTACCCCGACACGTACTTCGTCGTCGACGCCGTCAGCGCACTAGGTGGCGATTATGTCGATATCGACGAGCACAACATCGACGTGCTCTTCACGTCGACCCAGAAGGCCTTCGCGATGCCGCCGGGCCTCGCGGTCTGTGTCGTCAGCGACGAAGCCTACGAGCGGGAAGTCGAGAAAGACTCGGCATCCTGGTACGGCGGCTTCCAGCGCTGCCTTGACTACTACGACCGGAAGGGCCAGACCCACTCGACGCCCTCGATCCCGATCATGCTGGCCTACCGCAAGCAAATGAAGTATATGCTCGATGAGGGCCACCGCGAGCGTGATCAGCGCCACCGCGAGATGACCGAGTACGTCCACGATTGGGCGCGCGAGCACTTCGATCTGTTTGCCGAGGAGGGCTATCGATCCCAGACGGTCTCTTGCATCGAGAACACGCAAGGCATCGACGTGGCGGCAACCATCGAGGAGGTTTCCGCGGAGTACGACATGGTCTTCTCGAACGGCTACGGCTCCCAACTCGGTGAGAAGACGTTCCGAATCGGCCACATGGGCGAACACGACGTCGAGAGCATCAAAGCACTCACCGACGCGATCGAAGATGTGGCTGAGCTCTAACGGAACGAACTGTGCTGTCGGGATCGCGTCGCCATCGTAGACTGGATTGGACGATCGGTGTATCCATCTATTTTGGCACGGGGCGCTTATCGGACGATTCATCTGTTAGCCCACCTTCTGTAGCTCTCTCGATCGAGGCTTTACATAACTTCGCTCCAACCCCGATCTGGAGTTGCATTAAAACACGACTAGGTTATCGCCGAGTGGGAACTGATCGACCGATTATCTCCGCCTGCGTGTTAGACCGTCATGTATGGACGCAGCCAGATATTACGGTCAGGAAGATATCCGTGTCGAAGATATTGAACCGGATTCGGTCGGTCCCGACGAGGTCCGGATCGACATCGAAGCATGTGGCATTTGTGGATCTGATCTTCACGAATACACCGCCGGGCCGATCTTCATTCCGGGAGATGCTCCCCACCCTGTCTCGGGTGCCCAGGCACCGTTGACGATGGGCCACGAGTTCAGCGGTATTGTTTCCGAGGTTGGCGCTAACGTTCCCGACTTCTCGGAGGGAGATGCCGTCACAGCCAATCCGATCATCTACTGTGGTTCCTGTCCTCGTTGTGAGGCCGGCGAGTACCACCAGTGTGAGTCACTCGGGTTCACCGGACTAGCGGCAAACGGCGGGTTCGCGGAAAACGTCGTTGTTGACGCCGAACGAGTCATCCCACTCGGTGACCTCCCGGTCGAATACGGTGCACTCGTTGAACCCCTCTCTGTCGCGTTGCACGCGGCCAGAGTCGCTGACGTCTCTGCCGGCGATTCGGTTGCCGTATTCGGCAGCGGCCCGATCGGTCTCTGTCAGATTCAGGTGCTGCGGGCGGCCGGTGCCGGCCCGATCATCGTCTCGGAACCGCGTGACGAACGACGGGCCCGCGCAGATGCCTCCGGGGCGGACGTGTTGGTCGATCCAACCGAGCAAGACGTACTTGAAGTCATTCGTGCCGAGACCGGTGAAGGAGTAGATATCGCCTTCGACGTTGCCGGCGTCGAAGCGACGTACAACCAGGCGATCAACAGCACTCGACCCGGCGGGCGTGTCGCCGAGGTAAGCATCTTCGAAGAGTCCCTCGAAACCCAACCCAACGACCTCGTGATTCCCGAACGTTCGATCGTCGGCTCGATCGGCTACCAGGCCGGCCCTCGCTCCGGCGAGGAGTTCGGCATGATCATCGATATGCTCGAGGATGGTCAGATCGATCCTGACCAGCTTATCACCGACCGGATCGATCTCGAAGACATCAGTGAAGATGGCTTCGAACCACTTCTCGATCCCGAGAGTGACCAGGTAAAGATCCTGGTCAAGCCCTAACGGCCCGCCTGAGCGCTCGTTTTGCGGTCTCTCTGAGACTGGATGACGGTCCATCGAACCTTCAAAGAGGGAGCGGCCGCCACAGTATAGTAATGACAGCCAACGCCCCGACTAGGAATCCGTACCTCGAGGAACCGCCGACGGAGTTCGACCCTGTCGAAGAGCTTGACGCCGACGCCGCTCGCGAACAGGCCCGACAGTTGCGCGAGGCCATCCGGCATCATGACCACCGCTACTACGTCGAGAACGACCCTGTGATCGGCGATCGGACCTACGACGCCTTGTTTTCCCGCTTGCAGGATCTCGAAGACAACTTCGACCTCGATCGCGAGGGTAGCCCGACCCAGCGTGTCGGCGGCGAACCGCTGGACGAACTCGCATCGGTCGAGCACGTCGCGCCGATGCAGTCGATCGACCAGGGTGGCGAGGTCCAAGACGTCCGGGAATTCGACGACCGCGTCGCCCGCGGCCTCGCAGACCCGGGATTCGATCCAGACGACCGCACCTACTTCTGTGAGCCAAAATTCGACGGACTCTCGGTCGAAGTGGTCTACGAGGACGGCGTCTATCAGCGAGCAGCCACCCGCGGGGACGGTGAGGTCGGCGAAGACGTCACCGAGAACGTCCGGACGATCCCGAGCGTGCCCGAGCGCTTGCGCGGGGAGTACCCGGACTTCCTCGCCGTCCGTGGTGAGGTGTACATTCCGACCGAGGCGTTTCAGGCGTACAACCGCGAGCGCATCGAGCGCGGCGACGACCCCTTCGCCAATCCCCGGAACGCCGCGGCGGGGACCCTCCGGCAACTCGACCCGTCTGTCACCGCCGAGCGCCCACTTTCGGTCTTCTTCTTCGGCGTACTCGATTCGAGTGTCGATTTCCCGACCAACAGCGAGGTTTACGAACGCCTGCCCGAGTGGGGACTCCGGACGACTGAGCTCGCCGAGGCAGTCGACTCGATCGAGGACGCCATCGGGTACCGCGATCGACTGCTCGAACGCCGGGACGACCTCCCCTTCGAGATCGACGGCGTTGTCTTCAAACTGAACGACCGCGACGCCTGCGATGCCCTGGGTTCGACGGCGCGCGCGCCACGGTGGGCCTTCGCCTACAAGTTCCCCGCCCGAACCGAGCAAACGACGTTGCGTGACGTCGTCGTTCAGGTCGGCCGAACCGGGCGGTTGACACCCGTTGCGCTGATGGATCCCGTCGAAGTGGGCGGGGTCACCGTCTCTCGTGCCTCGCTACACAACCCCGCCGAGATCGAGCGCCTCGGGGTCGCAATCGGTGACGAGGTCCGCGTCCAGCGGGCCGGCGACGTGATCCCGGAGGTCGCAGCGGTCGTCGAATCGAACAGCGAGGGGACCGTCGACTTCCCGGAGACGTGCCCCGTCTGTGACAGCCCCGTCGAGCGCGACGGCCCGCTGGCGTTCTGTACCGGTGGGCTGGCCTGTCCCGCACAACTGGAGCGGGCGATTGTCCACTATGCGAGTCGTGACGGCCTGGACATAGAAGGGCTCGGTGAGGAACGCGTTCAGCAACTGCTTGACGCCGGGCTGGTCGAAGAACTGGCCGACCTCTACGAGCTTGGGCAACTCGACCTGACGTCCCTGGAGGGGTGGGGCATGCAGTCCGTTGCCAACCTGCAGGATGAACTCGAAGCCAGCCGCGAGCCACCGCTGGATGACTTCCTCGCGGCGTTGAACGTCCCCTCTGTCGGCGACGCGACGGCGACCGCGCTGGCTCGGGAGTTCGGGACGTTCGAGGCCGTGATGGGGGCCGATCGCGAGGGGCTGCAGGCCGTCGAGGATGTCGGGCCGAAGGTCGCCGAGGAGATCCGGGACTTTTTCGAGAGTGAACGCAACTGCGAGGCGATCGAGCGACTGCTCGAACACGTCGATCCACAGGCCTACGAGGTCGAGGGCAGTGACGAACTCGACGGGCTGACGTTCGTCTTCACCGGAACGCTCGAGGGGTATACCCGGAGCGAGGCCCAGGAACTCGTCGAGGCTCACGGTGGCTCGGCGACCAGCAGCGTCTCTGGCAACACGGACTATCTCGTCGTCGGAGACGATCCTGGCCAGCGAAAGCGTGAGGACGCCGAGGAAAACGATGTTGAGGTCGTCGACGAGGACGAGTTCGCGTCGGTACTCGAAGAACGGGGCATCGAAAACTGATGTGGCCGATTTACAGATCTACCGTCTGGAACCGGTAGTAACCGATCAGCAGTGGCAGGGCGATCCACGCGAGGACGACGATCCCGGCAAAGAGAGGCTCTTGATACCACGCGGCGTTTTCGCCGATTCTCCCTGGTGCAAGCGGGAAGTTCCCGACGAGGTCAGGCAGAACCGGGAATGCGAGATTTCGGAGACCCGCAAACGGTGACAACTGCTCGAACACCTGGGCCCATTCTGGCTGTGGTCCTGTGGGGAACGAGAGACCGTTAATCACGAATCGGACCCCCTTCGGAATGAGCGTCCACAGCTGCAGGACGAACAGCAGGAAGACGCCGAACGAACCGCCTGCGGAAACTGTCGTCGACTTGGTGAACGTCGAAATCCCGATCCCGATCGCGATAAAGATCAGCGACAGGACCAGAATAAGCAGGAACGCACTCACCAGAGCGGTCGGATCGATCGGTGCGCCCCGAAGCGTGGCCACGAGAGGGGCAAAGACGAACGCCGGAAGCAGAGCAGCTGTCATCACGGCCATCCGACCGGTGTAACTGCCGGCGACGATTGATCGTCGCGAGAACGGGAGGCTCAGCAGCACGGAGAGCTCTCCAGTCGTACGTTTGCCGACCACGTCCGCCTGGCTGATGGTCAATGCTGTGATCGGAGCCAGAAATCCGAACACGCCAAGCAGTACGAATGCCGTTGTTCCTTCCGTCGCTATATTGGGCGTTTGACCGATGACGTACCCGATTGCAAGCCCCATCAACCCGAGCAGTCCCACCAGGTAATACAGCTGGCGCTCTCGTCGTGCATCGGTGAAGTCCTTGCGGGCGATCTGAAGCCAACGCATCTCAGGCACCCCCCGTGTAGGCGGCGAACAGATCTTCCAAGCTCGCCTCGCTTGTTTCGATGTTCTGGACGCTCGCGCCAGCGTCTTGGCAGGCCCGCACGATGGCTCCCTTCGCGGGGTTTTCACAGCCGACCGTGATGGTATTATCGTCGTGACGCACGGACGCCACGCCTTCGATCCGTTCGATCTTGGCGCTCAGGTTTTCGGGTATCGAATCGAGTCGTAACGCGATTTCGCCCGTGGTTCCGGCCGCGTCCCGCAGGCCGTCGATGGAGTCGACGGCCACGAGATTCCCCTGGTCGAGAATCCCAACCCGATCACAGACGGCTTCGACCTGTTCGAGGATGTGACTGGAGAAAAATACTGTTGCTCCCCTGTCGGCCTCTTCCTGGACGATCTGGCGTAACTGTCGAGCCCCGTTTGGGTCCAGTCCGGTCGTCGGTTCGTCGAGAATCAAGAGGTCAGGGTCATCGACTAGCGCCATGCCGAGCATCAGCCGCTGGGTCATCCCTTTCGAGTAGCCCTTTGTCGGCCGATCGGCGGCGTGGGCGATCCCTACGCGCTCCATGATCGCATCCGGATCATCGTCAGCACTCTTGGCTTCGATGGTGAACTCGACCTGTTGTCGGCCGGTCATTTCCCCGAGCGGCCCGAACCGCTCCGGTAATACGCCGATCCGTTCCCGGACGGCGACCGTCTCTGACTGTGTGTCCATCCCTAGTACCTCGGCTCGGCCCGCCGTGGGACGGGCGTGGTCGAGGAGGATGTCGATTGTCGTGGACTTGCCTGCGCCGTTCGGACCGAGGAAACCGAACACCTCGCCCGACTCGACGGTCAGGTCAACTGATTGGAGGGCGCTGACGTCACCGTATCGCTTGGCGACGCCAGTAAGGTCGATGGCGACCATGCCCGTCCTTCTGAAGGTGTCGTCATAATCCTTGCCGTTTCGATAGCTCCTGTGTGACTATCCCGAGTACCGTCGCCGACCCCTCTGTCGGATGAACGAACTCCAGAAAGATGTTGATCGGTGTCGATTTTCCCGTCCCATTGGGCCCAGAAAGCCGAAAATCTCTCCCTTTCCGACCCGGCGGTCTATGCCCCAAGCGCGAGCACACCACCCCGTACTTCTTGCGCAACTCGCTCGTTTCGATGGCTGCCATAGCGATCGGGCCTCCCACCGGCAGTCACTTATAAAGGAACGCCGGGTTTCACCCCGTGGAGGTAAAAAACGCGACAGGTATGTCGATAGTATCAATTTAAGTGATGGAAAGTGCAACCGGCGTACGTGACCGACGAGGATGTCCTAGAGGACGTCGCTTCGCTCCTCGAGGACGAGTGTGCACGGACTATCCTCGCAGCGACGAGTGCACAACCCATGACTGCTACGGAACTCGCAGACCGGTGTGACGTCTCCGGACCGACCATCTACCGCCGCATCGAGGACCTGCGCGAACTGAATCTGGTCGAGACTCGGACCCGGCCCGACACCGAAGGCGGGCATCACGAACAGCTCTATACCGCGACGCTCTCGGAGGTCTCCGTCAGGCTGGAAGACGGCGGCTTCGAGGTCACTGTAGACCGTCGCGAATCGATCGCCGATCGCTTTACCCGGCTCGTGGAAGGGATGTAACCATGATTGAACCATCGCCGTCTTACGAGAGTAGCGTTGTTCCGATGCAAGCCGCCACCGCACCGTCTGGCTCGGGAGAACTGTTGTTGCTGGCTGGAGGTGCGATTACGATCGCGATCGGCATCGCTATCGCCTACGTCGCCTTCCGGGGCTACAGACGGAACGCCAGCCGCCCGATGCTGTTCATCGCGATCGGGTTCGTCCTTGCGATCGCGTTCCCCGGGACGCTCGAATACCTGCTGTACATTCTTATCGTCGCTTTCGACTTCCAGTCGCCGCTCGATCAGCTCTATCTCGCCGGGATCATGCAGGGCAGTCAACTCCTCGGCATGGCGGCGATCCTCTACGCCTTGCTCGTGCAGTGAGGGCGCATCTATCCCCGGCGATGCCCTGTGGTGATCATGCTCTTCCTGTCGACGCTCCGGTGGTTATTCTCTGTCTGCCGTCGTTCTCGGTCCGGCGATCCCCATCGTGGCTGGGATCGTACCGGTGACCGACGAGGAGACAGAGCACGTCGCAGGCAACGAAGAGAGCCACGATGTCGATCCGCGTCGACGCGACCAAAAGCAGCGGCAGCAACGCCAGTCCCAGGAGCACGGCACTCCAGAATCCGGCTGCGACCAGGGCTCGTCCAAACGCCGGACGGAGGCGACTGAACTGTTCGATGGTGGGGGGACCAATCTGTGCCATGTACGGACGACGGGTTCCGGGAACCCAAAAGGTCACGCACGGTCAAGGCGTTCTTTGAGCTATCCGTAGCGGGGACGTTTCCTCGTGCAGACGACATCGTCGGGTCAACTCACGACGGGATCGTCGGTCCGCTGGTGCGGTGTTCTTCGGCGTTTAGACGCTGTCGTCGGGCCGATGGTTCTCGGCCATCCGGTCGGCTTCGCGGGCGTAGCGATCGCGCTCGTCGGGATCGGCCGGCTCCAGTCGGTCCGGTTCGACCTCGATCGCGGCGGTCACTTGCTCTTTCATCAGCAGCGCCGTCGATCGCTGCTGGGTGACGTGTCTCGACCCGTCCCGGGTCGCGTAGACGAGCGTCACCAGATCTTCGTCGTAGAAGTCGCGTTCGACCAGCCAGCACTGGACGGTCCCCTCGCTCATGAGCAACGCTTGGGTGGGTAGCGGGTTGTATCCTCCGACCGGTGATCCGGACGAGACGCCCACTTCCGGCGGCCAGTGGCTTCTTGTGAACGCGCCCCGAAATTCGACCGATGGCCGACTGGAGCGATCGCGTCGAGGAGTTGCTCTACGAGGGAGAGGACGTGACCGAACAGGTGTCGGTCGGGACAGCACACGTCGTCGTGACGACCCATCGCGTCCTTGCGTTCACTCCCGAGATGGAGGGCGAGAACTTCCGGCAGGTTGAGCGCCCGAACGTAACCGACGTCGCCATCAGAACCGACGGGGAGACGGGTTTCTTGATGACCGGGTTCCGTGCCGGTCTCTTCGGGATTGTCTTTCTCGGGACCGGGCTGGTCGTCGACTTCGGTGCACTGTTGGGTGACGTCAATCTCGGCGAGATGGACGCCGGTGCCGGCGCGATGGGGATCGGCGGCATCCTCGGGATGGTCCAGGCAATGATCGACATCCTCTCCAGCCTCGACGACTACATGCGCCTGTTCGGGCTATTGTTGCTGTTGTTTTCGCTCGTCCCCATTGGGGTCTACGTCTACTCTCGGGAAACCCGACTGGTCGTCTCGATCGCCGGTGGCGAGGATCTCCCGATCGCAGCCTCACCTGACGACGCCGATTCGACTGTCGCTGCACTCCGTGATGCGATCCTTCCCGAGGGCGTCTCCACGGACGGTCCCGATCAGCGATCGTTCGACCTGCTGGAACGGTTTGGATGACTGTCTCTCGTTTCCGCATGACGCCACGTTCAATCCGTTCGAGAACCTAGCCCCGGCCGATGGATCAGGCCGCCGTGCGGTCCCGTGCCGCGGATCTCCCGACCGAGCCTGGCGTCTACCAGTTTCTGGACGGCGGCACAGACGGGACCGTCCTCTACGTCGGCAAAGCCGTCGATCTCCGGGATCGCGTTCGGTCGTACGCCGATCCGCGTGGTGAACGCATCCGACGGATGGTCGAACGGGCCGACGCCGTCGAGGTGGTCGTCACCGACACCGAGACGCAGGCGCTCCTCCTTGAGGCGAACCTCATCAAACGCTATCAGCCACGCTATAACGTCCGGCTCCGGGACGACAAGTCCTACCCGCTCGTGCAACTGACCGACCACGCAGCCCCGCGGATCGAGATCACGCGCGATCCCGACGAGGGTGCGGACGTGTTCGGGCCGTTTACCGACAAGGGGGACGTCGAGACCGTCGTCAAAGCGATCCGGGCGACCTACGGCCTGCGTGGATGTTCGGATCACAAGTACGCGAACCGCGATCGTCCCTGTCTTGACTACGACATCGGGCTCTGCTCGGCGCCCTGTACCGGCGAGATCGATCCGGAAACCTACCGCGAGGACGTCGACGCAGTCCGGCGTTTTTTCCGCGGAGAGACGGGGATACTCGCTGAACCGATCCGCGAGGAGATGGATCGGGCCGCCGCCGACGCGGCCTTCGAGCGGGCGGCGAATCTCCGGGACCGTCTCGATGTCGTCGAATCCTTCCACGAGGGTGGTGCCGAAGCCGTCGAATCGACCGCGGATCGGACGACCGACGTGCTGGCGGTCGTTCTGGAGGGGGACGCGGCGACAGTCGCACGCCTTCATAGCTCCGAGGGCTCGCTGGTCGATCGGGAACGCCACACCGTCGAGACGCCAGACGGCCAGCAGGCCGGCGACGTGCTCGCTGCATTCGTCCCACAGTACTACGCCGAGCGGGAGTTACCCGATCGGTTGCTGCTCTCTGATCGATTGACAGACGACGAGGTCCGCTCGTGGCTGACCGATGTCGACGTCGACGTGGCCGTCCCCGGCGCGGGACGGGAGGCGACACTGGTCGACCTCGCACTGAAGAACGCCCGCCGCGGGACAGGACGGGACGACGGCGTCGCGGCGCTGGCCGAGGCGCTCGATCTGGACGCTGCCGATCGCATCGAGGGGTTCGACGTGAGTCACACCGGTGGTTCGGGTGTCGTCGGTAGCGATGTTTGCTTCGTCGACGGCACTCCTGAGAAACCCGATTACCGGCGCAAGAAACTCCCGGAGGGCAACGACGACTACGCCGCGATGCGGTCGCTGATCGGCTGGCGGGCCAAGCGGGCGATCGAGGGGCGAGACGACCGGCCCGATCCCGATCTCCTCTTGATCGACGGCGGCGAGGGACAGCTCTCGGCCGCCCGGGACGCCCTCGACGCCGTCGGCTGGGACGTTCCCGCGGTAGCACTGGCAAAGGCCGAGGAACGCGTGATCACATCCGGACGGACGTTCGACTGGGACGGGGGCGTGCCACAATTGCGGCTCCTCCAGCGCGTCCGGGACGAGGCCCACCGGTTCGCGGTGCAGTATCACGAGACGCTTCGTGACGACGCTTCGACGGCACTCGACGACGTGCCGGGGATCGGTCCCGCGCTTCGGGTACGGCTGTTGGGGCGGTTCGGCAGTGTCGCGGGCGTCCGCGAGGCCTCGATTGACGAACTCCGGGACGTGCCCGGCGTCGGGGACGCAACGGCTGAGACGATCCGACGACAGCTTTGATCGCGGGGCTACGGACCATTTCCGCGCCGAACTGATGGATTTACCGACCAGCTCGAACGCGGCGACCAGCAGTCCGGCCTCGCTGCCCACCAGCCAATGAAGTTGCCTGTGAAAGCGAGGGTAGGATCCCAGCCAGCGGTGTACATCCGAGTACTCTCAGGTCGCCCCATTGACTCTGTATATCGGGTGATATATCGTTTGTACTTTTGCCATCCCAGATACACTGTTTTCGCTTTACTACCGTTGTGGCCGAAACTGCGCCATCTATACTACGAACGCAGACAGCGTGAGAGTATCCCTTTGAAATTTCAGTATATGTCCTCGATCAGTTCGAGGCCGACTGTGTCCGGATCGCGGACCCAGCCATCGGCTGTACGAGACGTGCCCCAGGTCTGCCCCGTCCAGTGGGCATTTACCGCCGGAGAACTACGTGACGGTATGGACGAATCAAGCGAGGCCGTTCCGGGATCCGACGAGGAGTGGCGCGAGATCCTGACCGAGGAGGAGTACCACATCCTCCGCGAGCGCGGGACAGAACCGAAGTTCAGCGGCGAGTACCTCGAGGTCGACGACGACGGCGTCTTCCGGTGTGCTGGCTGTGGGACGGCACTGTTCGACACCGACCGACAGTTCGAGTCCGGTCACGGCTGGCCGAGTTTCACCGAGGTGGTCGAGGACGGAAACGTCGAGACCGAACTCGACACCCGCCACGGTATGGAACGGACCGAAGTGCTCTGTGGGGAGTGTGGCGGCCACTTGGGCCACGTCTTCGACGACGGCCCGGAGCCGACGGGCAAACGCTACTGCATCAACTCCGCGGCGCTTGACTTCGATCCCGAAGACTGATCCTGCGACCTGTGGCGGACGCCGGCCGGAGGTTTTTTGCCCGCATTCGGGCATTGTTCGGACGTGTCACGAACCGATAGCGCCGACGGGAGTGACGGACTATTTGCCGAGGACTGGCGAGCCGATCTGCGGGACGTGCCGTCGATCCCTGGCATCGTCGCCGGGGGGGCAGCGTGGCTTTTCGGATACGTGCTCATGGCCGCGCTGTTTTTCGTTGGCCCGGCCACGTTGAGCGTCGGTTCGACGGGCGAACGCCTCCGGGGGATCGGGCTGATCTTCTACAACGCACATTTCGTCAGCGGCGTCGAAACACTTTCCGGAGGGGGAGTCCAGCAAACGGTCCGATTCAATCTCATTCTGGAACAGACCGGAACTGCGGTCCCGGCGGCGGTGTATTTTGTCATCCCCATCGTCGCGATCCTCGCCGTCGGGGCAGTGGTCGGCTTCGTCGCGCTGAATGCGGACGCCGAGTACGTCACGATCCCGTTGTTCGGTGTTGCGATGGCCGTCGGCTATCTCCCGCTTGCCGTGGCCGGAACGTTCCTCGTGGAACTGCCCGTCGGGTGGAGCCTGGGGACGCTCGTCCTGGAACCGGATCTGCTGGAAGCGGCCGCGTTCGGGTTCGCCTATCCCTTCGTCGTCGGGTCGGTGGGTGCGCTTCTGGGCTACGCCCTCCAGCAGTGACGTGCTGGCCGGGTAATCACAAGCCGGGAAGTGCGTCCGTATCGATGTCTTCCCGCCGCCCGTCGAGTATTGCGAACCGTTCGTCGCGGCGTCGTTCGAGCCAGTACAGCAGCCGCTCGGCCCACTGGAGTTTCCGTCGTTTCTCGACCCCGAGTGTCTCGTCGTCGAAGTCCCAACCCGGGAAGACAAGTTCGTCGGCGTCGAGATGATCGGCCAGGAACGCTGCCCGATCGCCGTCCGTGAATCCACCGTAGTTTGCGACCGGCCCGAGTGGGGCGGCCTGCGTCGTCGGAAGCACGGACTCAAGCTCGAACGCGGGGACGTACTGCCGGAGTGCGGGGACGTTGTCGCCGTGTGCGTGGACGGCCACCGGGACCGCCTCGTTCGTCAGTTCACGCACTGTCCCGGGGTGTTTGTCGAGGTCTGTCACAACGAGGTCCGGAGTCAGTCCCACCTCGGACAGCCTGTCGGCGGCCGTCGAGGCGGCGACCACGGTGTCGACCGCCCGAACGCGATCGGTTTCGTCCAGCAACGACGGCCCGGCACCCGCAATCGCCACGGTTTCCCCGGCGAACCCATCCGTCTCGGGCGTGTACGGACCGGCATCGACTGCTTCGACCAGCGAGGCGAGCAGATCCCGCGCCCGTTCGTCGCCCTTCCGATCGTAGCCGAAGTCGGCCAGGATGGCCTCGTAGATCGGTTCCCAGGTCGCGAAGTCCATCACTCGGCCTCGCGGGCGACGTATTCCAGTCGATCGACGAGTCTATCCGCGAGTTTCCCATCCCGTGCGGCCGTCGCCAGTCCTCGGAGGGCGGCGGGCGTCCCGACGAGCAGGTGGCTCCGGGTACCGTTGAGGAACTGGACGCCTCGATCGCTCGCCAGCGCGGCTATCTCGTCCGCTCGCCGGTCGTCCAGCCCCGTCAACTCGAAGACCCGCGTGACGGCTTCGTCGGGGTTGGACGCGGCCGCATCGACGCGGTCGAAGTGCCGCTCGGCCTCGGCGACACGGGTCACGTCGAGTTCCTCGATTCCCCGTTCGGGATCGCGTACTCGCTTGCGGGCGAACTCTTCGCCGACGATCGCGGCGTCGAGCGTCTCTGCCACGTCGTGGGTCCGGATCACGTGAGCGCCGCGCTCGACAGCCATCGCGGTCGCTGCGAGACTGACGGGCAGCGCTTCCTCGGTCGAACGACCGGTCAACTCACGGAGGAAGTTCTTGCGGTTGATCGAGACCAGCATCGGCCGAGCGAGCCCGCGGAACTCCCGGAGTCGGCGGAACGTCTCTCGGTCGTCCTCGCGGGTCTGGGCCTCGCTCCAGCCCCCGAAAGCCGGGTCGATGATCGTCTTCTCGGTGAACCCGCCCTGTTTGAGTGCCTCGTAGACCTGATCGACGTAGTCGGCCTCGGCCGCCCAGTTGGCATCGCAGCGCTCGGTCCAGTCCGTCTCTTCGATGGCACCCGGTCGGTCGAGGTTTGGCGGACTGGCCATTTTCACGACCGCGGCGTCGTGTTTTTCACAGACCACGGGCATCTCGGGGTCGGCGAAGCCACAGACGTCGTTGACCATGTCGAACCCCCGTGAGAGGGCGTCGTCGGCGACCGCACTGTAACGGGTCTCGATCGAGAAGACGGCGTCGCCGTCGACTGATTCGATGGTCTCGATCGCGGTGTCCAGCCGTTCACGTTCTTCCTCGGCCGAGAGCACGTCCAGGCGCTTGTTGGCCGATTCGAGGCCGACGTCGACGATGTCAGCGCCCGCGTCGATCATGTCCTCGACGTAGGCGGCTGCCTCGCCGGGGTCGGCGAAGACGCTCGGATCGTACGGCGACTCCCGGCTTACGTTG
Organism: Halorhabdus rudnickae; assembly: GCF_900880625.1. Lineage (NCBI taxonomy): Archaea > Methanobacteriati > Methanobacteriota > Halobacteria > Halobacteriales > Haloarculaceae > Halorhabdus > Halorhabdus rudnickae. Next base: position 1,161,513 of record NZ_CAAHFB010000001.1, on the reverse strand, counting down.
AGCACGCCCATGATCCGGGGCGGGTGGGCGTCGCCGATCCCGAGTCCTGCGGCGTCCACGTTGTGCATGGGCGCGGTGACGGGCGGCGGCGTGAAAAACCGTCGGTCCGCGGCGACTGCACTCAGATGTCGCGCCGGTCGAAGACGATCCCGGCGAGAAGGAGCAGCGCCAGAAACGAAAGCAGGAGGATGGCGCTGTCTATCAGCTCGTAGGAACCCTCGACCAGTAGCGTCGCTGGGTCGTAGTAGTGTGTCGGACTGATGTACTGGATCCAGTCGTATTCTTCGGCGCTCCCGATCGCCGACTCGACGAGAAAGAGGACGAACACGAGACCGATGGCCCCACGCTCCGCGATCGCTGCCCGACTGACTAGGACCGAAAAGACCGTTCCGATCGCCGCACAGACGAGCAAATAGGGGATCGACAGCGCGTGAGTCAACGCAAGGTGGGTCAGCTCGATCGACTCGTCGATGGCCTCGACCAGGAGATAGACGGCACAGCCGACGACGACGTTGACGACCACGATCGGCACCAGCAGTGAGGCGAACTTCTCGAAGAGGAGCCGACGTCGGGAGATCGGAAAGGAGAGCAACAGATCCAGGCGGTCGTTCTCGACGTCGCCAGCGATCATCCCTCCGGCAACGTACGCGAGATACAACCCCAGTCCCAGGACCCAGATGAAACTGTAGACTTCTGCGCCGAGGAATCCCCCGATCGTGGACAGCGACTCGGCACCGAAGGCGTCCTGCATCGCGGGCGGTAATTCCTCGAACAGTTCTTCGATAGCCACCCCATCGAGGACGGTGAAGTACCAGACGATGAACGCGGCATAGAGGCTGATCCCGACCGAGAGCAGCACGGCCCCCCGGACGCGGCGTCCGGCCTCGTATCGGGCGGTTTCAACCATCGAGACGCTCCTCGGAAGTACGCTCGTCTGGCCCGGACGCCCCGTAATAGTGGACGAATACGTCTTCGAGCGGGGGCTCACTGATTTCCACGTCGCGGACGTCGTGGTTCGCCAGCTCCTCGACGAGTGCGTTGTACTCGCCGGTGTAGATGAATTGCACCCCGTCCGGAAACTGCGTCACGTCGACCACGCCGTCGAGGGTTGGGAGTTTCGTACTGGCGTCGTCGGTCGTATGGACGCGAACGCGCTTGCCGCCTTGATCGAGCAGCGTTTCGACGTCTTCGAGTTCGACGAGTTCGCCGGCCCGGACGATTCCCACGCGATCACAGATGCGCCGCACCTCGCTCAACACGTGTGAGGAGAAGAAAATCGTCGTCCCCGCGTCGCGCTCGCGCCTGACGAACTCGTTGAACTCCTCCTGCATGAGGGGGTCGAGCCCGGACGTGGGCTCGTCCATGATCACGAGGTCGGGGTCGTGCATGAACGCCTGGATCAGGCCGAGCATCCGCTCGTTCCCGGTCGAATACTCCCGGATCGGTCGTTCCAGTGGCGGCGTGAAGATTTCGAGTAGTTCGTCCACTCGCTGCTTGCCCTTCATCGAGGCGTGATAGTCGAGAATCTCCTCGCCGGTGACGGCCTCGTCGAACCCGAGTTGTGCGGGGAGGTAGCCGATCCGACGTTTCGCTTCGATCAACGTCTCTTCGTCGTGAATGTCTGCGCCGAGAACAGTCGCCGTCCCGCCGGTCGGTTTCAATAGCCCGAGAAGCATCCGGATCAGCGTCGACTTCCCGGCCCCGTTCGGGCCGAGAAAGCCGAACACTTCCCCCTCCCGGACAGTGAACGACAGCGAATCGTTCGCGAGCACTTCCCCGTAGTCCTTCGAGAGGTCGGTCACCTCGATCGGCGGTGTTCCGGCGGGATCAGTGCCCATAGAACCACCACGCACCGATGATCACGAGGATGGCCAGCACGGCGAGGACGACGAGTTCGATGGAGAGGTCCTCACCACCTGCCTCCGTCACGGTGACGGCGATCGTCGATGGACGGGCCGTCTTCCGATCGCCGTCCGGCTGGACGTATTCGATCCCGATGGTCGCCGGGAACTGACTCGCCGGTGCGTCCCCGTCGACTTCGAGGGCGAACGTAACGGTGCCGGTCTCGCCCGGTCCTAGCGACGGGATCACGGTGGTCCGGAAGTCACTCTGTAGCGGTTCGGCGAGCGTGAGGTTCACCTGGACGTCCCGCATTTCGACGTCACGCTGGTTCGTGATTTCGACCGCGAGATCGCCTGATTCGCCTGCGGCGAACCTGGCGTCGACCGCCCTCGCCGTGACTGGATCCCGCCGTTCGGCAACCGCAACCCGGATCGGATCAGTCACCGACCGGGCGTCATCGTCACCAGTCCGATAACTCGTCGTGACGTCGATTTGTTGGGGGACCGGATCGGCACTCGGGGGGACGGCCACCGTGAACTGGAACGTGGCAGTTTCGCCGACGCCGAGGTCCCCGACGGCGTAACTCCCGCTTGCCGGCTCGAACGCGCTCTCCCCGAGCGTGAGTTGCACGTCCCTGACCGGGGCCGGTCCGTCGTTGCGTACTGTCCCCTGTATCTGCCCGTCCGCAGCGACGCGGAGCCTCGACTCGACCTCGGAGAAGGTGAACGATTGCTCGGGGATGGTGTCGATTCCGGCGGTCAGCGACCGGGAGCGCCGAGCGATACCGTCACTGTCTTCGTAATTGACGGTGAGTCCGACCGTGTACTCCCGGACGCTGGCTTCGGGCGCCAGTGACACGTCGTAGGTGACGCTGTGGGTTTCGCCGGGCGCCCACTCGCCGATGTGTCCACTCGCGTTCGGTGATCCGGCGTCGAAACGCATCGACCCGCTCTGTGAGGAGGCGACGACGGTAGCGCTGTGGGCGGTCTGGGTGCCGGTGTTGCGGAGAGAGACGGTGACGTCGCTGGTGTCGCCGACCTGAGCGGTGCCGTTCGTGTTGAGGATTTCGAAGCGGGCGTCCTCTTCGACTCTGACGGTGATCGAGCCGGTTTTCGTGACGGTGTACTCCGTCCGATCGACGCTGCCCGAACGGTCGTACGTGATCTGGCGAGTGTAGAGATACTCGTACTCGATGGGGATCTTGTACATACCGGGATCGGCATCCGCGGCGACCGTGATCGGGACTGACTGGGACGTACTTTCGACCGGCACGGAGCCGGCGGCGACTTCACCCGATTTGACGTCGATCGGCACGTTGCCGTCTTTGAACCGGAGCGTCATCGCCCGGGCGGTCGTGACCATGTCCTCGTAGTCCGGCGAGCCGGTCCGGTAGACTTCCCCGCGATTGGTGATGGAAACGGAGAGTTTACTGGCGCTACCAGCGGTGACGGCGCCGCTTGCCGTGCTGAACGTGATGTCTGGTTGGCCAACCACGCTCTGTGTGGCTTGCTGGGCAGCGATGGCACCCGGAATTGCCGCGACGCTTGCCCCACCAGCAGAGCCGCGAGAAGGACGATCCACAACCGACTCGATTGCACCCCAACGACCTCTTTCGACCGCGATCTGGGGTGGTCCATATGTCCTCTTCAAAGTGTGACTGAATATATTTAGCCGTAACTATCATATAGTTGTCGTATTCTGTAGGATAGTACGTCTCGGGCGTTCGGTCACGTCGGCGCGTATCCGTGGGTATGTTGTTGACGGTCCGGACGCGCGGGACGATACGATCGATCCCTTCCGAACGTGATCGTGACAGTCTGGTTTTCCCCGACAGCCCCATCCGGATCGCCTCGCCTGTCCGGATCGTTGCGCGCTCTTTTTGGTCGCCAGGCGAGTAGCCAGCGTATGGCCAAAGTCTCGATCGGGTTGCGCGGCTGGCGCTTCGACGAGGACGCGGTGTTCGAGGAAGACGGCTCGTTGAAGCCGTTGACGGAGATGCCTCGGGACGCCCGCGGGCGGATCCTTCGATTGACGGAGTTGATCAGCGAGCCCTGTGACGCCTGTTACATCGAACACGGCGAGGCGGACATCGAGCAGTGTGCCGTCGGAGCGATCGTCTATGGTGAACCCATGGGCGAGGTATTGCTCTGTGACGCCCACGAGAGCGATTTCCTCTACTGGTTCCGCGAGGAGGGTGGCGAGGACCTGGCGGGAACCAGGGAGATGGCCAACGCCTTCCAGGCGTGGTTCGACGAGGGCGGCCGCGCCCCGGCGGGTTACAGCGGCATCGATCACGTCGAGGAAGCGCCTGATCGGCTCCCGGCGTTCGACCCCGAGATCCAGTCGTTCGAAGCGGAACTCGAAGAGATGGACGAGAGCGAACGCGAGGCGCTCGATGTCGATCTGAGTGACCTCGACCTGGACGTATGACCGTCAGCGTCGCCGTCGTCGACGCCCAGACGCCGGGCAACGTCGGGACGATCGCCCGCGCGATGAAGAACTTCGGCGTAACTGATCTCAAACTGGTCGACCCACCGGAACTCGATCGCGATGGCGAAGCCTACGGGTACGCCGGTCAGGCCCGCGAGGACATTCTCCCCAACGCCGAGGTCGTTTCCTTCAGGGAGGTCGTCGAGAACTACCACACCGTTGCGACGACCGCGATCACAAACCAGGATGCGACCAAGCACGTCCGCTATCCGTTCGTGACGCCCCGAGAACTCGCCGATGAACTCCGGGAGATCGACAGCGACGTGTGTCTGGTGTTCGGCCGCGAGGATGTCGGCCTGACCAACGAAGAACTCGCCGAAGTCGATCAGATTTGCACGATTCCTGCCAGCGCCGAGTATCCCGTGCTCAATCTGGGTCAGGCCGCGACGATCGTTCTGTACGAACTTCGGGATGTGACGGTTGGGGATACCCAGCTGCCCGAAATCACCGACCGCGCCGATCAGCCCGCAATCGAGGGGTTACACGAGCAGTTCGCCTCGTTCCTGACGGCGATCGACCATCCCGAGGAGAAGCGACCGAAGGCCGGCCGGCTGTTCCGGCGGGTGATCGGCCGTGCCCATCCGACCGGACGGGAAGTTCGAACGCTTCGCGGGTTGTTCCGGCGGGTCGAACAGAAACTCGAAGATTGAGCAGCGTTTGCACGGTGGTCAATGGGGGGAGACCGCCTGACGGACCGACGAAAGAGACTTTGGGCAGAGGCATCGACTGTAGTTATGTCCGTAGACAGTACCCGAAAAGTTCTAATCGATACTGACACGGCTGGAGACGACACACAAGCGCTGTTGCTGGCGCTGACGGCCGACCGGATCGACGTGACTGGCGTGACGATCTGTGCCGGCAACGTCGCGTTCGATCGCCAGGTCGAGAACGCAAAGCGGACTCTCGAACTCGTCGGGGCCGAAAACGACGTGACGGTATATGAGGGGGCCAGGACACCGCTGCAAAAGGACCACGAATTCGCTGACGAAATCCACGGCGAAGGGGGGCTCGGCGGGGATCGATTTCCCGACACTGGGATCGAATCCGGCGATCAGTTTGCCGTCGATTACATTGTCGAACAGGCACGGGAGAACCCAGGTGAGATCACGCTCGCGGCGATCGCACCGTTGACGAACCTGGCGCTCGCCTACAAGAAGGAACCGGCTCTGGACGAACTGCTCGATGCGGTCTGGATAATGGGCGGTAACGTCAACTGCCTTGGGAACGTTACGCCAGCGGCGGAGTATAACTTCTGGGCAGATCCTGACGCCGCGAAGATCGTGCTACGGAATTTCGATGTCACGCTGTTCGACTGGGGGCTGACAGTTCGAGATACCGATTTCGGCCCGGAAACGCTCGAAACGATCGAGTCTGGGCCAGATACGCAACTCGCGGAGTTTTATCTCGATATCACGACGCAGGTCAGAGAGTTCAACCACGAGACGACAGGGAGAGACATGGTGACACAGCCGGACTCAGCGGTGATCGGGGCGCTCATCGAACCGGCCCTTATCGAAGAAGCCCAGACCTACGCGACAGACGTAGACGAACGGGACGGACTGACGCGAGGATACACCTGGGTCGACGAGAACGGCAATACGGACACGGAACCACGAACCAGAGTCGTCGAATCCTTCGACACTGACCGATTCGAACGGATGTTCCTGGATATGCTCTTCGAGGAGCGACCGGAAGCCTCCCTGGAGCAGTAACCGCAGAAGCAAGCAGATTAATGGCCGGGCTTTCCCGTCGTGGATTACAGTGACGGAGGTGTCTTACCGAGGCACCGTTTCGAAATGTCTCATATCGGCGATCAGGTCTGCCAGCACATGGGCATACAGCACCACAGCTGAGAGTATTCCGACGAACGGATCGACGACGACCCACAGAGTCGGGACGAGGACCCCCGCGATGACAACGTGGCTGATAAGTCGTTGGTAGGGACCCAGATCGTCTGTCTCGAAGATCGATCCCGGATCGGTGACAATGATCCATGGGGCACGGAGGACCCGGACGAGCGGATCGAGACTACCCGCGAGTAACCACGCGAGCGCGAAATGATCGAGGTCGATGAACACCCCTAGGGCCACGCCGTAGCCGACCGCGAGCATGGGATGGAGCGTGGGATCGCCAACGATGATGACGACGCCGGCGACGACCAGCGAGATTGTGGCGTGAGCACTGGAATACATGCTGGCTGTGTGGGTCGTTGCCCTCAGGCCCGTTTTTGAATTTCCTCGCGGAGCACGTCACTGACCACGTCGCCGTCAGCCTTTCCGCGGAGTTCACCCATGCATTCGCCCATCAAGCCGGAGAAGGCACCCATTCCTTCTTCTTTGACTTGCTCGGTGTTGCGCTCGACGACGGTAACGACGGCGTCTCGAACTTCGTCCTCCGCAGCACTGCCGAGATCTTCTTGCTCGGCCGCCTCTGTCGCATCGAGCTTGGGATTCTCCGCGAGGGCGGCGAGCAGGTCCGGAACGCCCTCTTTTGCAAGTTCGTCCTCGGCCAGCAACGAGAAGACTTCCTCGAAGTGCCGATCAGTCAGGTTCTCGACGGGTGCGCCGTCCCGTCGGATCTCGGTAACGGTTGATTCAACGGTTTGAGCGGCCAGCGTGGCGTCGACGCCTGCCTCGATCGCTTCCTCGAAGATGTCCCAGCGCTGGCCGTAGGCAACTTGTTCGGCCAGACCAGGGTCCAGATCGAACGCGGTCTCGTAGCGCTCGGTCTTCTCGGTGAGTAGTTCCGGCGTCTCGACCTCGCTGGGATCGGGGTCGACGGGAGGAACGTCCGTCTCGGGGTACATCCGGGCCGCACCGGGGAGCGGCCGGAGGTACCGTGTCGTGGCCTCTTCAGTGGCGTCACGGGTCTCCTCCGGAACGCCGTCCATTGCCGTCTCGGCCCGTTCGGCGACTGCCTCGATCGCCTGCTCGGCGATCTCCGGGTCGTCGGCCACGATGGCGACCGCGTCCGTGGCATCCTCGCCCACGACGTCATCAGGAGCGAGGCCGACGGCCTCGGTCAGCGCCTCGACTTCGTCCTCGGTGACGCCGTAGGCCGGGAGTTCGTCGGTGTGGAAGATCCCGCCGGCCCCGTGGCGTTTGGCGTGATCTGAAAACTCGGTGCCGAGTCGACGATCGGGTTGGATCTCCCGACCGACCAGTCCGCCGAAGCCGGCCAGTGGGACGGCCCAGACGTCACCGCCGTCGTCGAGTGCGCCCTGGATGACGCCGCTGTCGGTGTCTTCGAAGACGTCCGTCACGTCCTGTGTGTCGCCGATCGTAGCGTCTCTGTCGGCGAGTGCCGCGGCGATGTCGAGCAGTTCGACCTGGCGGCCGACTTCGTTGCGGACGATGTCCTCGATGTCTTCGAGACTCTGGACGCCCTTGATCTCGACGCGGGCCCCCTCGGCGATCGAGACGTTGACGTCCTGGCGGATCGTTCCCAGTCCGCGCCGGACCTGGCCGGTCGAGCGCAGGAGCATGCCGATCTGTTCGGCGGCCTCCTGGGCCTGGGCCGGCGAGGTGATGTCCGGATCGGTACCGATCTCGACGAGGGGAATACCCAGCCGATCGAGACTGTAGCGCACGCCCGAGTCGGTCTCTGTGAGGCGCTGGGCGCTCTCCTCTTCGAGCATGAGATCCTCGACGCCGACTGGGCCCTCGCTGGTCTCGATCTCGCCGTCGGTCGCGACCATCATCGTCCGCTGGAACCCGGAGGTGTTCGAGCCGTCGATGACGAGCTTTCGCATGACGTGGACCTGGTCGACGGCACGCATGTCGAGCAACTGCGCGATCTCCAGGGCGACGTCGATCGCCTCCTCGTCGACCCGATGTGGCGGTTCGTCGTCGGCCTCGACCAGACACGTCGAGTCGTAGGCGAGATACTCGAACTCGCGTTCGACCTGGCTCTCCTCGAGTGCAGCCTCGTCGAGCTCGCCGAGTTCGCTCTTCGTCGGGTGGAGGTACCGCGTGATAGTCGTCGTCGATTCCTCGGGTTCCCGAAGCCTCGTCGGGCAGTCACAGAACAGTTTCGTCGCCGTGTCGAGTTGCTGGTGGATCTCCAACCCAGCGATCAGCCCCAGATTGTCGTAGTCGAACTCCGCAGTCATTACCGGGCAGTGACACGGCAGCGGGGAAAAACGCTCCGTTGTCACCTCCGGCTCCCGGGCGGTCGTCGTCCGTTGCCGGTCTCGGCGCGTTTTTGTGACTGGCTTCCCAATAGTGTGGTATGCGATGGCGTATCTTGGCCGTCGCCTTGCTCGCGGTGACTGCGGGCTGTAACGCGATCGGTGGGTCCGAAGATCGGACGACGCTGACCCCTGCACCCGTTCCGGAGGATCCTCCAGAGGACGGCCCTGGATCGCTACTCGCACCGGGGGTGTGGGCCGACGGACGCGTCGATCCGGGGCAGTTAGCGAAGGGACAGCGGGCGGCCCTCGAGAACCGATCGTTCCGCTGGCTGTCGACCCAGAACAGGTCGGGACAGGTCGACAACGTCACGGCGGGGTCTCCCTCTCATTACCTGATCGTCTTCGAGAACGGGACTCGTTACTACCGGGACACGAATCAGATCGCCGACCACCGGAGCGAATACGTCTACTCTCACCTTAGCGTATACGCGAACGGGACCCACCAGTTCGTCCGCGCTCGGGCATTCACTGCAGCGGGGACGGAGTACACACGTACTCCGGTCACCCTGTCGGCCTACCGGCACATACGCACGACGACGGAGGCCGTCGAGAAGTATCTCAGCGTCGAAACCACGACCATCGAGACGGTGACCAACGAGGGACGGACCCGCATCCGGATCGTCGGTGAGGGAGCGGGCCCTCTCTGGAGCGACACCGTCCGTGACTACACGGTCCGGGCGCAGGTTACCCCCTCGGGGATCGTCACTGACCTCTCGGCACACTATCAGACGGTCACCGATGACTCCGTCGAGTCTGTCGACTACCGGTTTACCTTCCAGCAACTGGGGAACGTCACGGTCACGCAACCCGAGTGGCTCCCGGAGGCGCGCAACCGGACGGACGAGTACCCCCGCTGATTTACATTCCACTGTCCCACTCAGGGAGCAGTTAAACTCAGTCGTCTCGTCGCCCGCTTGAAGCCTTCCGCCAGCCCGGTCACTCCTTGCCGAGGATGACCCGGTCGGTCATCGTCGCGGGATCGAGCACCTCGTCGGCTTCCTCCTCGGTGAGATAGCCCTTCTCGATGGCGACCTCGCGGATCGTCTTTTCGGACGCCATCGCTTCTTTGGCAACCTCCCCGGCCTTGTCGTAGCCGATGGCGGGATTCAACGCCGTCGCCAGTGCCATACTCTGCTCGACGCGCTCCTCGCAGTGTTCGCGGTCGGCCTCTAGTTTTCCAACGAACTTCGTGGCGAAGGCCCCGCTGACGTTCGTGATGATTTCGGCTGACTGCAGGAAGTTCTTCGCGATCACCGGCTTGTAGAGGTTCAGGTCGATCTGGCCGTTGGCGGCACCGGTCGAGACCGCCGCGTCGTTGCCGACGACCTGGGCGTACACCTGGTTGACCGACTCGGCGACGACCGGATTGATCTTCCCGGGCATGATCGAGGAGCCGGGCTGGTTCTCCGGTTGATCGATCTCGCCGAGGCCGTTGCGCGGGCCTGACGCGAGCAACCGGAGGTCGTTGGCGATCTTGTGCAGCGACCCCGCGACGGTCCGGAGCGCGCCGTGGGCCTCACTCATGGCGTCGTGGGCGGCCTGGGCCTCGAAGTGGTTGTCGGCCTCCCGGAACGGGAGCAGCGTCTCCTCGCCGATGTACTCCGCGGCCAGTTCCGGGAACTCCGGGTGCGTGTTTAGGCCGGTCCCGACGGCGGTCCCGCCCAGCGCGAGTTCCTCTAAGCGTTCACTTGCGTTCTCGACGCGGCCAATCCCCTTCTCGACCTGTGTCCGGTAACCCGAGAACTCCTGGCCCAGGCGGATCGGTGTGGCGTCCTGGAGATGGGTCCGGCCGGTCTTGACCACGTCGTCGAATTCGGCTTCCTTGGCCTGGAGTTCCTCCCGCAGGGTCTCTAAGGCCGGCAGCACGTCGCGCTCGACGGCTTCCAGGGCGGCGACGTGCATCGCGGTCGGGATCACGTCGTTGCTCGATTGGCCGTAGTTGACGTGGTCGTTGGGGTGGATCTCGCGGGAGCCGATCTCTCCGCCAGCGATCTCGGTGGCACGGTTGGCGATTACCTCGTTTGCGTTCATGTTCGTCGAGGTACCCGATCCCGTCTGGAAGACGTCGACGGGGAACTGCTCGTCATGATCGCCAGCGATGACCTCCTCGGCGGCGGCGATGATCGGTTCTGCCGTCTCTTCTTCGAGTAGACCCAGGTCCCGGTTGGCCTCTGCGGCGGCCTTCTTGACGACGCCCAGCGCGCGGACGAAGCGCCGCCCGAAGCGCTGATCACTGATCGGGAAGTTCTCGACTGCGCGTTGGGTCTGTGCGCCCCAGTAGGCGTCTGCGGGCACTTCCATTTCGCCCAGACTGTCCGTTTCGATCCGGTAGTCCTCGTCGTCGGTCATTGCGTTCGACCGGACTCGCGCCAGGGGGTTAAGTGTCCGTGTCGGGTCAGTCCGTTCGATCTGCCCGCACGGTATCGTCACTCGACGCTGGCTCCGCCGTGCGTTCGTCATCCGATTCCGTGCCGGGTGCGATGGGGTGGTTCTCCGACTGATGGAGCGGCAACGTGACCTCGATCGCCGTCCCTTCGTCCCCGGTCGTCACTACGTCGATCGAGCCCCCGTAACTGTCGAGGAGTTTACTGACGATGTACAGCCCCAGACCGTGATCACCGTGTCGGGGCCGTTCGAACAGCATGTCGAGATTTCGATCCGGAATGCCGTCGCCGTCGTCCTCGATCCTGACGACGACGGCTCCGTCCCGGACGGTCCCGGCCACCCGTATCCGGAGGTCTGCCGGGTCGTTGTGTTCGACGGCGTTGGCAAGCAGGTTCCCGAAGACACGTCCGAGTAGTTCGTCCCCACGGACGGTGACGGCCTCCGGAACGGACTCTTCGATTTCGACGGTCGGATGACGGTCCCGTACGTTCTCGACCTCTGAACGGAGGACCTCGGTCAGGTTTATGGCTTCCAGTTCTCGACCGTCTTGCTTCGTGTGCAACAGCGAGCGGACGTCCCGAATCACGTCGGCCAGTTCCTGGCCCTGGTGGCGTATTCGTTCGAGACGCTCGTCTTCGGGATCGATCGGCTTGCTTTCGTCCTGTAGCAGTCCGACGGTCCCGAGGATCGTCTGTGTGGCGTTGAGAACCTCGTGGCGCAGGATGCTGTTCATGTCGTCGACGAGATCCCGCTGTTGTTCCAGATGCTGCGCACGGAGCGATTGACGCTCTGCCATGAGTGTGTGATAGATCGTCCGCGCCTGTGAGATACCGACGTACAGCCCGACGATCAGGCCCAGTGACAGTGCCCAGCGCAGCCAGTTGATCGTGAGCCAAATCGATTCCGACGGGAAGAAACTCATGAGGCCAACGTTGAAAACGAGGAACCCGAACCCTCCTACGGCACAGTACGTCGTGACCGACCGGTAGTACTTCGAGTGGAGCTCGCTCTCCTGTAGCCACTTCCCGCCCCACATGAGCCCGAGAGAGGCTGGGATGTGCGTGACGTATCCAATCATGTATCGCGGCTCGGACGCCACCGGAGAGCCGACTGCGAACAACCCGACCAACTCGAGTAACGACCACCCGAGAAGGATCACGCCGCTACCGAGAACTAGCAGCGGAATAATCTCATCCACTGATGTCAATGGCTTTCGCCACTCCACCATTATCTACCGTTTTGTTTTGCGGATACTAAACGCTCCCCTGTCCGTTATCATCTCTGAGGCTATCTCGTGGTTATCTAGTCGTCAATCGGTCCGGGGGAGTGCAATTGCTCCCACCGCAAACGCGACTACCGCGAGTACGGCGAGGACGCCGAGATTGAACAGCGGATCGGGGCCACTCGGCCACGTAGAGACGACCACGCCGTCGACGCCCGCTCCGGGTGGAGTCACGACCGCGCGGACGCCCCGCGAGAAGTACGTCAGCGGCGAGAGATCCAGCAGCGGCCGGAACCACTCGGGCAACAGATACGGCGGAACGAACGTCTCCGAGAGGAAGAGGAGGGGGATCGCTATCCCGTTGCTCGCCGAGATCACGCCGTCCTGGGAGTCCGCCAGGCTCCCGATCATCGCGCCGACCGCACAGAACAGCGCGACGCCCAGCGCGAGGAAGACCGCAAGCAGGGGCGACAGTGCGATCTCGGCCCCGGTCCCGATCACCATCACGGCCAGGATGAGCACGGCCGCGACCCCGATGATCAGGACGTTCACCAGCGTCTGGGCGGCGAGCCACTCGACCCGCGAGAGGGGCGTCGTCGCCAACTTCTCGAAGCGATTGCCCTCCCGGTGGCGCGCGACCTCGCTGCCCACCCGCGAAAGCGGTGTGAACAGGACGACAACGGCGAGGTACCCCGGAACGTAGTAGGCCGGCGACTCCGTGAACAGGCCGCCGCCGGTCGGCCGCGTCTGGATCAACACGCCGAAGATCCCGACGATCAGGAGTGGAAAGAGGAACGTGAAGAACACGGCTGTCCGGCGCCGGAGGAACGCCTTCCCGGCCGCTCGCGTCTCGCTGCCGAGCCGACTCGCGAGGCTCACTCGTCTCCCTCCACTGGCTGTGTTCCGGCTGGTCCAGTTGTCCGCTGGCTACCCTCCGTCGAGTCGGTCGACTGTTCGTCGTCTTCCGTCGGTCTGGTCGACTGTTCGTCGTCTTCCGCTAGTACGTCACCGCCGCGTCCGACGGCTTGGCCGGTGAGTTCGAGATAGACGTCTTCGAGTGTCGGTTCCGCCCAGGATAGCGAATCGGCTTCGATACCCTCCTCGGACAGTGCCTCGACGACCGTCCCGATCTCGGTCGGCGCGACGTCGTAGACGAGTAGCTCGTCGTCGGTCGTCGCCGTCCGGTAGCCCAGGTCGAGATCGAACGATCCGGGTGCCGGGGTCGTCTCGATCGTCAGCCGCGTCTCGCCGCCGTGGGCGTTGATGAGCACAGAGGGGGTGTCGACGGCGACGAGTTCCCCGTCGGCGAGGAGTCCGACCCGGTCGGCCAGCCGCTGGGCTTCGGCCATGTAGTGAGTCGTCAGCACCACCGTCGTCCCCGCCGCGGCTAACTCCTCAATCAGCTCCCAGAGTCGTCGTCGGCCCGCCGGATCGATCCCGGTGGTCGGCTCGTCGAGGAGCAACAGATCGGGGTCGTTCACCAGCGCCGTGCCGACGCAGGCTCGGCGTTGCTGGCCACCGGAGAGGTTCTCGTATGTCGTCTGGGCGCTGTCGGTCAGCCCTACGTCTGGCAGAATCCGTCCCGGCGAGTGCGCGTCGTCGTAGAGGCCGGCGTAGTACGCGATCAACTCCCGGGCGGTCAGCCGTTCGTGAGGCGTAAAGTCCTGCGGGAGCAGCCCGATCCGCGAGCGATCGAATGTCCGTGGATCTTCACCGAACAGCGCGACTTCGCCTTCGTGGTCGGTCGTGCCCGTGAGCGCCCGGACCAGCGTGGTCTTGCCCGCGCCGTTGGGGCCGACCAGCGCGAAAACTTCGCCTGCCGCGACAGTCAGGGAGACGCCGGAAAGCGCCACGGTGTCACCGTAACTCCGTCGGACATTTTCGGCGACGATTGCGTCCGTCACGATCCGTTCACCCCGAGGAACCCCCTAAAGTGAATCGGTTCAGCGTCGAGAACGACGGCCGCCAGACCAAAAGCAGGACTGCGAGGACGAACACGACCGTCGAGAGGTCGTATCCACCGGCGTAGACTATCCCTGCCAGCGCTGTTGACCCGCCGATGGCTCCCGTCAGCGGGACGACCACCGCGGCCCAGACACAGGAGACACACGAGAACAGCCCCAGGACGGCCGGAACGAACCCAGCCGCTTCCACGACCATCGCGTAGACGAGGTACGACAGCGTAACGTACCCAAGCACTTTGAACGGGAGCAGCGTCACCAGCAGGCCGGCGGCGTCGACCGACACCGAGGGCCCCCAGCCGGGTGGAATCGTCAGGGCGTTGACCGAGACGTCGAACCCGCCCGATCCGGCCAGCGAGACCAGCCCGCCCAGATACGACAGGACGAGCAAGTACCCGACTGCCAGCACCCCGGCGAACAGGCGCCGACGGGTGGGCGCGGCCGGCGGCCGGACGCGGGCGAGTGCCCACAGCGAGACGTTGATCCAGACGAACGGGTAGACGTACAGTCGGAGGGCAGCCAGGTTCAGCAACTGCGTGTCGCTGAACAAGACGTATCCCAGTATCACCAGCGCCTCGGTATTGACCAGTAGCGCGCCCCAGACGAGCGTCTCGCGGGACGGGAGCGGGAGCGACCGCGGGAGTGTGACGGTGCTCATACGACCATGGCGTCGATCACGACCGCGACCAGCAGCGCCCCCAGAAAGGCGTTCGAGGCGTGGAAGGCCCGGAAGGCCGCGGCCGTCGTTCGCTCGCGATGCAGTGCCAGGACGGCCCACAGGAAGACGGCGCCGACGGTCGCGACGGTTGCCCCGTAGAGGACGCCCAGGTTCGCCAGCGCGGCGAGCCCGCTTGCGGCCAGCAGCGTCGCGCCGAGGTACAGCAGGATATGTTTGCGCGTGACCGTCGCGCCGTGAACGACGGGCATCATCGGGAAGCCGCCGCGCTCGTAGTCATCGCGGTAGGCCAGCGCCAGGTTGTAGAAGTGCGCTGGCGTCCACAGGAAGACGATTCCCGCAAGTGCAAGACCGGGCACGCCGAGTGTCCCCGTGACGGCGGCCCAGCCGATCAGTGCCGGGAGCGCTCCCGCGAAGCCACCGAGGACGGTATTTTGTACCGTATTGGGCTTCAACAGCAGGGTGTAGACGACGCTGTAAAACAGGATCGCCGAGAGACCGAGTGCGGCCGCAAGTAGGTTGATCGACGCGAAGACGGCCAGCGAGAGGGTCGCCAGCGCGAGGCCGAATACCACGGCGTTGCGGATCGGGACACGATCGGTTGCGACCGGCCGATCCGACGTGCGTTCCATCCGTTTGTCACGGTCTCGTTCGAGGATGTGATTGAAGGTTCCGCTGGCACCGATGGCGAGGACGCCACCTGAAAGCGTCGCGAGTACTGTCCCGGTCGTCAATGCTTGCCCGCCCGCTGCAGCAAGTGCCATCCCCGCAGAGGCGACGAGACACAGCAGCCACATCAATCGCGGCTTAGTCAGGCTAACGTACGCCCGGAGGGTCGCGATGATCTCTCCGAGGGGGCCGCGGTCGCGTCGGCCGCCCGCCTGGGTGCTCCCGTCTGTGGCGTCTCCGGCAGGGACCGGATCAGGATCCGGTTGGGTCACGGAGCGATCGTCGGGATCGCCGTACTCGACTTCGAGGTGCCAGGCCAGCGCGAGTACGAGCGCCCCGAAGATGCTCATCGCCACGCCAAGGTGGATTGTCGGCGAGATCCCGGCGGCGCCGGTGACTGTTACGACCGCTCCCAGGCCGATCTGGAGGGGAAAGAGCACGACCGCGAGGGCGAGCGCCCCCCGGACCCGGCGATCCGAAACGCGCCGGAAGCCGACGACGGTGGTCAGTAACACCGCCGCGCCGACGGTGGCGGCGAGTAGCCGATGGACCCAGGCGATAGCCAGTGCGGGCGACTCCACAGAAGGGATCCCGCAGGCCGGCCAACTCGAACAGGTCGCGGCGGCGTCGGCGATCGAGGCGGTCGCCCCCGCGACGACGAGCAGATAGACGCCGACGATGGTCCCGGCAAGTAACGTCGACAGCGGGACGCCGTCGACTCGATTCCGTAACACTGGTTCTCATTTCACCTCCGTGGTGGGCGATACTTAGGCTTCCCCCCGCTGCAAGACTTGTCGGGTTTGGCGGTGCCTGGTGTGTGGTAGATCGAGTACGGGGGCTGAAATCCGACCGCACCCATATTCGGGCCGTCGGCGGCGACGCTCGCTGTCGACCAAAGAGTAATCTTTCCACCTTCGCAATATGTTGTTATGGGATCAACCCCCTGATGGATCACTCGTTTCCGGGGATCCCCGAACACCTGGTACAATGACCCATTCCGATCCGATCCGCGTCCTCGCAGTCACGACGGACGGCGCGATGTCCGGCCTCGAGACGAGCGACCGGATCGCGGTTTCGGTCGTGACGTCGATCGACACGGCGATCGAGGATATCGACCGGGACGGCGACGTTGAATGCGTGATCTGCGATCACGATCCGCCGGCAATCGACGGCGTCGCGTTACTGGAAACGATCCGGTCTCGAACACCTGGCTTGCCGGTCATCCTGTTCGCCGGCGGCCAGGCGGCCCGGCGCGCGGTCGCGGCGGGGGCGACCGACACCTTCTCCAACCCGACCGACGTCGACCGACTCCCGACGCTCGTCCAGGAGGCAGTCGCGTATCACCGCGCCAAACGGGACCGGTTTGCCGCCGAAGCCCGGGCGGCGACCCACCTCGACTCGGCACGGGACGCGATCGCGATCGTCCAGGACGGCCGGTACGTGTTCGTTAACACGCAGTTGCTCGAACTCTACGGGGCCCAAGGCCGTGAATACGTTGTCGGCGAGTCGTTCCCGGGGGCACTGTCTTTCGAGGGGATTCAGATTGACGAGTCGCGGCTCGCGGCCGTCGCGACCGGTGAGCGAACGCTCGAGGCCGCCCCCGGGACCCTCGCGAGTCGTGTGGGATCGCTCCCCGTCGAGGTGTCCGCCCAGCCGACCGAGTGGGTCGGACAGCCCGCGAGCGTTTTGATCATCAGGGACGTCAGTGACGTCAGGCGCGTCGAGGAACGGCTTCGCAACTACGAGCAGGCCGTCGAGAGTTCGACCGACCTGCTGGCGGCGATGGACGCCGACCGGCGGTTTCTCTTCGCGAACGAACGGTACTGTGACTACCACGGTGTCGATCAAACGACCATCGAGGGTCGATCGCTGGCGGATGTCGTCGGTGCCGACGCGTACCACCGTCTCGACGAGCACGTCGATCGCGTCCTGTCTGGCGAGCGTGTCCAGTACGAGATGGAACGAGACCACCCCGATATGGGGACCCGTCTGCTCGACATCCGCTACTATCCACTCTGGGGCGTCGACGGCGAGGTTCGGGGCTACGGGTCGACGATTCGGGACATCACCGAACGGAGCGAGCGGATCAACCAGTTACACAAGATCGACCGGGTTCTCCGGCATGACGCTCGCAACAATCTCAACGTCATCACTGGTCACGCCGAAATGATCGAATCGGAGGGTGACATCGCTGCTCGAACCCACGCCAGCAAGATCCTCGAGACGAGTGATTCGCTGCTCGATACGTTCGATAAGGAACGTCGAATCACGCGATTGCTTGCCGATTCCCCCACGCGCGATCAGCTCGATCTCTCTGCAGTCGTAGACGCCGCGGTCGAGAACGTCCGGGATCGCTACCCACACGCTAGGGTCTCCGTTTCCACACCGTCACCCGTGCCAGTCAAAGCGTCGACACACCTGTCGGGGGCCATCATCGAACTTGTCGAGAACGCGATCGTTCACGCCACGGAGAGAGAGCCGACGGTGACCGTCGACATCAGTACCTCAGCGGAGCGGACTGTCGTCGAGATTGCTGACCGCTGCCCGCCGATCCCGGACATGGAAGTGAAGATGGTCACCGACGACGCCACCATCGACCCGCTGAACCACGGTCGTGGACTGGGGCTGTGGCTCACTTGGCTAGTCGTCCGTCGGTCTGGGGGACACCTCGAGTTCGACGAGAACGAGCCGCAAGGGAACGTCGTCCGGATCGTCTTCGAGCAGTAAGGAGGGTCGGTACCGACGACCAGCGAGGAATCGCCGAAATTCGCCGGATGAACGCTCTTTATGACTGGCTGTCTCGAAGCCCGAGTATGACCGAGACGCGAAACGGGCTTGTCGCGGTCCTCACGCTTTCGGGATTGGCGACGCTCGTCCATCCCGTGGCCGCCCAGTCGGGTGCTTCGACGACGGACGGGTTGATCTGGGGGCTCAACTACGAACTGCTGGCGGTCGCCATCCCCATCACGCTGCTGGTCGAGGGGATCCTCGTCTACACTGTCTGGCGCTACCGTGCCGACAAGGTCGACGAGCCAAAGCCCACGAGGGAGAACCGCCGACTCGAGATCACCTGGACCGTCGCGACGGCCGTCGTCCTGCTGTTCGTCGGCATCGCCTCGTATGGCGTCCTGGCCGACGAGCACGTCACCTCATCCGGCGTCGCCGCTGGGGAGGACGACACGCTGGAGGTCGATGTCGTCGCCCAGAAGTACAGCTGGACGTTCGAATACCCCGAACACAACGTGACGACGGGGGGGACGATGGTGCTCTCGGTCGATCGGGAGGTCCGGCTGAATGTCACATCCAAGGACTGGTTGCACTCGTTCCACGTCCCCGGACTAGGGCTGAAACAGGACGCCTTCCCCGGGCAGGCGAACTATCTGACGACCGAGCCCACGGAGACCGGCGCACACCAGCTCTACTGTGCGGAGTACTGTGGGGCCGGCCACTCGGGCATGCTGGGGACCGTCGAAGTCGTGAGCCAGGAAGACTTCCAGGATTGGCTCGACGAGCAGTCGGCGTAATTCAGGTCGCTTTTCCTTCGTCGTCCCGGAGTTCGAACCCATGACGTTCTACTACGATGACTTTGCCGTCGGCGACGGCTGGACGGCCGGTCCACGGACCGTCAGTGCCGAGGAGATCGTCGCCTTCGCCGAGCAGTTCGATCCGCTCCCGATGCATACCGAACGCGATCCCGAGGGGGACATGTTCGACGGCCTGATCGCCAGTGGGTGGCACACTGCCGCCCTGACGATGCGTCTCATGGTCGACGGTCTCTTTTCGGAATCGGCCGTCCTGGCCGGTCTCGGCGTCGAGGACCTGCGCTGGCCGACGCCGGTCCGCCCGGGCGACGAACTCACCGCAGAGATCGAGGTCGTCGATCGCGACTCCTTCGATGCGGAACGCGGCCAGGTCGACCTGGCGGTGACGACCACGAACGGAGATGACGAGGTCGTCCTCTCGATGGTTGTCGAGGGGCTGTTTGCACGGCGCTCGGCGGAGTGAACTCCTTTCTTCGACACGGGACGTCAGTCAATCGTCAGCAGCAACTGCCCTGGAGGACGTCGACTCGACGACCGCCGAGACGAGTCCGTGTATCGACGCCGTCGTCGCCCTCGATTGGAGGGCTTCATACCGTTTTTCTGCCCGTTCGCCCGCCTGATTGCGCTCCTCGACAGGACACGTTTCGACGAGGACCGGCCGATTGCTGGCGTCGGCGAGGCCGAGGACGTGGCCGTCTGGTCCGATCACGGGGTCGGCCAGGACTGTCGCCTGCGCCCGGCGACAGTGCTCGCGGGCCTCCTGCAGCATCGCTTCGTCGGGAGCGGCGAGCGGGGGTGATTCGATCGCCTCGACGTCGAGTTCGCGGGCAACCGAGAGGGCGATATCGCCCGCGGGGAGCGGCCCGGCAGTCACGTCGAAGCCGGCCTGCCAGAGCTTCGTGATGGCACGGGCGGCGGTCGATCCGGTCCCCAGGACGTGGACGTGGGTATCTCGATCGCGGCGTGGATCAGCGATAGCAGTCACGCTCGGCGCGCCCGTGACAGCGTCAGGCGTCACCGCAGTCCGTGTCTCGAAGGCGGGCTGGAGATGATCGTCGGTCAGGACCGTCGCCGGATCGCCGACGGCCTGCAGGCGTCCGTCGGCGAGCAACGCCAGGCGATCGCAGTAGCGTGCGGCCAGATCCAGATCGTGGATCGCGGCGATGGCCGTCTTGTTATCGGCGACGAGGTCGGCGACGAGTTCTAGCACCTGGACCTGATGGTTGATGTCGAGGCTGGCGGTCGGCTCGTCCAGCACCAGGGCCGGTGTGTCCTGTGCCAAGGCTCGGGCGACGAACGCGCGCTGGCGCTCGCCGCCGCTGACGGCAGCGATCGAACGATCCCGGAGGGCGTCCATCCCTGTACGTTCGAGTGCTCGATCGACCGCGTCCCGATCCGCGTCGTCGGCAACGATGTCGGTCCGCGATCGGTAGGGCGTCCGACCCATCCGGACGACATCCGCGACGGAGAACTCGAAGGCGACCGAGGTGTCCTGGGGGACCGTCGCGACGCGTCGGCTGACTTCGCGTGCGCTCAACGCCTCGATCGAGTCGCTTTCCAGACGGACTGCCCCAGCGTCCGGATCGAGGACGCCGTTGATCGTCCGGAGCAGCGTCGTCTTGCCCGCGCCGTTGGGGCCGACCAGCCCGAGGAACTCGCCTCGACCGACCGACAGCGAGACCTCGGCCAGCACCTCGACGCCACCCAGGGCGGTCGATACGTCTGCCAGCGTGATCGTGTGGTCGGTCACAGTTCGTGTACCTCCCGTCTGGTCAGCAGGTACAGAAAGAAGGGCGCACCCAGTGCGGCGGTGACGATCCCGACCGGCAACTCCGCGGGACCCGATCGGGCGAGGGTGTCGGTCGCGACGAGGAAGGTCGCGCCGGCGAGCGCGCTCGTCGGGAGGAGTATCCGGTGATCCGGACCGACGAGCAGGCGCATGACGTGGGGGACGATCAACCCGACGAAGCCGATGACGCCCGCGACGGCGACCGCCGCGGCAGTGACGATGCTCGACAGCGCCAGCAGGATGCGCTTGGTCCGCTCGACGGCGATCCCGACCGTCCTGGCGTCTTCCTCGCCGAGCATGAGGACGTTGAGATCGCGGGCGTAGACGAGTAGCCCACCGAACGTGACTAACGCCAGAGGCAGCGTCACTTCGACTTCGGCCCACGTGCTGTTGTTGAGGTGGCCCATCAGCCAGAAGACGGCTCGATCGAGACTTTCGCCGGCCTGCAAGAGCGTATAGGAGATCACCGCACCGAGGAACGTCTGGACGGCCACGCCCGCGAGCAACAGCGTGGCGACGGGCGTCCGCCCGTTCTCGGTTGCGATCGTGTAGACCGCGAAAGCGGCCACCAGCGCGCCGACGAACGCGGCCGTCTGAAGGGACAGCGGGACGGCGATAGGGAAGACAATTGTCGCGACGGCACCCAGGGCGGCCCCCGAAGAGACGCCGATGATCGACGGGTCGGCCATCGGGTTCCGGAAGAACCCCTGCATGACCGCGCCGGCCGACGCCAGCGAAAAGCCCACGACCCCACCGAGGGCGATCCGCGGCAGACGGACTTGCCGGACGATCGTCTCGGCCGTCGTCGGGACCTCGAATGCGAAGGGGTAGGCGTAACTCACGTCGACCGTCGGTAGGGAGACGGTCATCCCTGCCAGCCCGCCCTCTTCGATACCGACGGCCAGTCCCGCCGGAACCCCAACGGCGTTGAGCGTCGCTCTGGCGACCGTCGACACCTCAAGGGCGACCGGGCCGATCGCGGCACTCACCACGACGACAGCGAACAGTGCCACCACCAGCCCGACCGTCCAGGTCAGCAGTCGCGTTCCGAACCGCATCGGGAGAAAGTTGAGTTGCATTAGGTAAGTACTTATTGAACAAGCCCGCAGCGGGGTGTACATGACCCGCACTACCCTTGGAGCCCTCACCGCGGTCGTACTGGTCCTCGGACTGCTCGGCGCGACGCTCGCTCCTGTCGCCGGTCAGACTCCCGAGAACGAGACGGCCGTCGACTGCTCCTTTCCGATCGAAGTCACCGACGCTAACGGGGCGACAGTGACCGTTACCGAGGAACCCGATGACGTGGTCGTCCTCGCGCCAAGCGCCGCACAGGTGATGTGGGAGATCGGGGCCCAGGCGAAGGTGGTCGGGATGCCCGTCAGGTATCATACTGAGTACCTGGAAAGATCGACGGAGAAGACGAATGTCGTCGGAGAGAAGGGCCAGCCACAGATCGAGACGATCGTCGGTCTCGAACCCGATCTCGTACTTGCTCCGAACGTCGTCAGCGAGGACGCCGTCGAGCAACTCAGGAACGCCGGGCTGACGGTCTATCGATTCAAACAGGCGGCTTCGATCGCCGACGTCATCGAAAAGACGCGCCTGACCGGTCGGCTCGTCGGCGAGTACGATACCGCCCGGGAAGTCAGCGCCCGGACGCAGGCGACACTCGATGCCTACCGGAACGCGACTGCGGGGCAAGACCGACCGACGGTCCTCTATACCCTCGGTGGCGGCTACACGGCCGGCCCGGAGACGTTCATCGGCGACGTCATCGACGCGGCCGGCGGGGAGAACGTCGCCGCCGCTGCGAACATCAGCGAATACGACGTGATCAGCAACGAAGTGATCGTCAATCAGGACCCCGACTGGATCGTCGTCCCGTCGGGGGTCGACGTCCCGTCCGGATCGGGGATCAACGGAACGACTGCGGTCCAGGAAGGACAGGTCCTCCGCGTCGATCGGAACTTTATGCACCAGGCCGGGCCACGCGTCACCCACCCGCTTGAGGC
Source organism: Halorhabdus rudnickae (assembly GCF_900880625.1). Lineage (NCBI taxonomy): Archaea > Methanobacteriati > Methanobacteriota > Halobacteria > Halobacteriales > Haloarculaceae > Halorhabdus > Halorhabdus rudnickae. Next base: position 1,138,733 of record NZ_CAAHFB010000001.1, on the reverse strand, counting down.
GATGGCGACGACGTTCCACCCCGACGCAGCCGACGTCAGCGTGGATTCCGCTTCCGTTCGCTCGCCCGTCTGTGACGCTGACGCGGTGACGCCGACGGAACCAGCCACCGAGACGACTACGACGGAGGAATCGGTCACGCTCGAGACCAACCAGACGTTCGGGACGACCACGGACACGACCGCGACGTCCGGCCCCGGATTCGGGGTCGTGGCGGCGATGCTCGCGCTGCTCGCCGCCGGAGCGTTCCTCAGGGACCGCTGAGACGATGAGCACAACGGTGGCGATCGGCGGACTCGCGTTCCGCGTCGAGCCACCGCTCTGTGTCCTCGCCGCACTCGCGCTGGACGCCGCGGTCGGTGAAGCCCCCGAGTCGATTCACCCCGTCGCGCTGTTCGGCCGGGCGATCGCTCCGCTCGACCGGGAGTGGCCGACGCCGCGGCTCGTCGGCGTCGTGCTCGCACTACTCGCCCCCACGAGTGTCGCCGTGCTCGCGCTGGTGACGGTCGCGTCACTTCCGTCGCTTGGTGGGCCGATCCTCGCCACAGGCCTCCTGTTCAGCACGATCAGCCTGCGTCGCCTCCTGGCAAGCGCCCGGGCAGTGATCGACGCAAGCGAGACCAGCGTCGAGCAAGCCCGCGAGTCGATTCCCGCCCTCGTGGGACGGGATCCGGACGCCCTCTCGCCGGCACAACTCCGCAGCGGGGCCGTCGAGAGCCTGGCGGAGAACCTCGCGGACGGGTTCGTCGCGCCACTGGGAGCGTTCGTCCTGGGAACGCAGCTGTCGCTGTCGGTCGGCGTCGCCGCCGCGGTCTGGGTGAAGGCACTCAACACGCTGGATTCGATGCTGGGCTATCGAGCGAAGCCGATCGGCTGGGCGAGCGCGCGCCTGGACGACCTCGTGATGTGGATACCCGCGCGACTCACGGCGGTCCTCATCGCGGTGGCCGCCCGCGATCCGTCCGCGCTCTGGCATGGGCGCCGATGGCGAGACGCGCCGCCCTCCCCCAACTCCGGGTGGCCGATGGCGACACTCGCGGCCGTCCTCGACGTCCGCCTGGAGAAACCCGGCGTCTACGTCCTGAACCCGAACCCATCATTGCCCGACGAGGAGATGGCCGTCCGGGCGGTCAGAGTCGTTGCACTCGCGGGCGCACTCGCCGGACTCCTCGCCGCCCTCCTCGCAGGCGTTCGGATCGTTCCCGACGCCGCCGTTTCTGCCGCTTCCGAGTCCCTTCCCCTTGTCACTGCGGGGGTGAGGCCGTGCTGAACGCGATCCGGGGCGCGGTGGGCTTTCTGACGCGGTTCCCCGTCGGCCGCGACGAGACTGCCTGGGACGCCTTCCGATCTCGACCGGCGACGTTCCCGCTGGTCGGATACCTGATCGGTGGCCTGGCGGCGCTCCCGTTGCTCGCGCCCGTCCCGCCAGCGACGGCGGCGTTTGGGTTCGTCGTCTGGCTGTACGTTCTCACGGGGATCAACCACCTCGACGGGGCGGCCGACCTGGGCGATGCGGCCGTCGTTCACGGCGATCGAGAGCGTCGCCGCGAGGTGCTGGCCGACACGACCGTCGGCGTCGGGGCAGTCGCCGCCGTCGCGCTCGTCTTCGTTGGCCTGTCGACAGCGGGATACGCACTGGCACAGTTCCCGGCGCGTGCCCTCGTTCTCGTGATCGCCGCCGAAGTGGGGGCGAAGGGGGCCGTCGCTCTCGCGGCCTGTGTCGGCACCGCCACCCACGACGGCCTGGGCGCGCAGTTCACCGACCAACTCGGTCCCCGGAACGCGATCGCGCCGATCGTCCTCGTCGTTCCAGCGGCCCTGTTGACGTGGCCCCACCCGTCAGCGTTCGTCGCGAGCGCGGCGGCGCTGGCCTGTACCGTGGGGACAGTGCTGTGGGCCAGACGGACACTCGGCGGCGTCGACGGTGACGTCATGGGGGCGACCGCAGAACTCGCCCGGGTCGTCGGGCTGCACGCGGGGGTGATCGCGTGGACGCTCTCCTGATGTGTGGCGGTCGCGGGACCCGCCTGGACCTCGACCGAGAGAAGCCTCTCGTCGAGATCGGCGGACGGGCGCTGGTCGATCGCGTCGCCGATGCGCTCGCGGCGAGTTCGATCGAACGGAGTTACGCCGTCACGTCGCCACACGCCCCGCGCACGCGAGAACACGTCACTCTGCCGACGATCGACGCGCCGGGCGAAGGCTACGTCGCCGATCTGCAGTACGCCCTCGACCGCGTCGAGCTGCCGGTCTTGACCGTCGCCGCCGATCTCCCACTGCTCGACGGCCAAACAGTCGATTCGATCAGCGATTCGTTCAATGGTGTTTCAATGACTACGTGTGTTCCAACGGAGAGCAAACGACAGTACGGTGTAAGCAACGACACGACGATCCCTGGAGAGCCAGGTATCGCCCCGACGGGCGTCAACGTGGTCGCAGAAAGCGACAGTGATCGGCGCGTCGTCTTCGAGAACCCGCGGCTGGCGGTCAACGTCAATCACGCGCGGGACGCACAGATTGCCGAGGCGCTGCTTCGATCGGCGGTGATCGAGTGATGTTCGTGTTGGTCGCCGGGACGACCGAGACGGCCGGTATCGAGGGGATCAGTGCTGCAGGAGCCGATCCCGAGGCGATGGCGGTGACGCCGACGGCTGATGCGGAGATCCTGATGGACGGCGACCTCGTTGATGCGCCGGCCGTCCCTGTCAGTCCGAGCGGGTGCCCGACGCCAGCGCTGGTCTCCCGGGCCGTCAGGGAACTCGTCGGCTTCGACGTGCGGGTGATCGATTCCGGACTCACGATCGAACCGGGCATCACGACGCGGGCCGTCGGCGGGGAACCCGGCGATGACGTCCGGACGGCGGAGCCGGTCCCGAACGCCGGGGCGATCTGGGACCGATCCCGGACGGTCGGCGAGAATATCGCGAGCGAGTCGGGAGAGCGCCTGTATGTCGGCGAGACGATCCCCGGCGGGACGACGACCGCCCTGGGTGTGGCCCGGGCGCTCGATGTCGAGCTGTCAGTCTCTTCGTCGCTGCCCGAGAACCCCACAGAGCGAAAGCGTGCGGTCGTCCGGGAGGGCCTCGCCGAAAGCGGGATCGAACCGGGCGAACTGGCGGGCCAACCACAGCGTGCCGTCCGCTCCCTGGGCGATCCCGTGCTCGCGGCCGTCGCTGGCCTGGCTGAGGGTGCGCTATCGAGCGGTGTGCCGGTGACGCTGGCCGGCGGGACGCAACTGCTGGCTGCCGCAGCGCTGCTGCGCCATGCCGGGATCGAGGGCCCACTCGAACTCGCGACCACGAGGTACGTCGCCGACGACCCGACGGCGAGCGTCCGGGCGACGGCCGATGCGCTGGACCTCTCGGTGACGGCCACCGATCCCGATTTCGGAGGCTGTGGACACGCCGGGATCGAACGATTCGCGGCCGGGGAGGGGAAAGAAGGTGTCGGGATGGGTGGCGCACTCGCGCTGGCGCGGCGATCCGGGATCGACCGCTCGGCCGTGCGTGATCGAGCTGTGGCGCTGTACGATCGACTGCTGGGTGATCCCTGATGGATCGAGAGCGTGTACGTGATGTGGGCCGCGTCGAACACGGCGGCAGTGACGACCCGGGGGTACTGGATCTCAGCGCAAATATCAACGCCCGAACCCCCGATGGCGTCGAATCCGTCTACCGGGACACCTTCCAAGACGCGCGACGCTACCCGGCCGAACCGCCCGAGGCCTATCGGGAGGCGGCTGGCGTGTACGTCGATTGCGACCCGGGGGCGGTCGTCCCGACGCCGGGTGGCCTCGCCGCGATCCGGCTGGCGATCGACCTCGCGGTCGAACCCGGCGATTCCGCGCTCGTTCCGACGCCGAGTTTCAGTTCTTACGCCAGGGAGGTCCGACTGCAAGGGGTTGAACCGTCTTTCGTCGATCACGAGGAAATCCTGGCCGCGGATCCCACAGAGCACGCGCTGGCGATCGTCTGCAACCCGAACAACCCGACGGGAACGCTGTACCCGCGCGAGGAGATCCTCGCGTTCGCCGAGCGTTGCCGCGAGTCCGAGACGCACCTGCTGGTCGACGAGGCGTTCCTGGGGTTCACGGAGCGGGCGTCACTCGCCGGCACGCCAGGCGTGACCGTGGCTCGATCGCTGACGAAGCTCTTTGGCCTGCCCGGGATCCGCGCCGGCTTTGCGGTCGCTACCGGCGAGATGCGGGAGGCGATGCTCGCCGCCCGACGGCCCTGGAACGTGAGCATTTCGGCGCTTTCGACTGGCCGCTACTGCATGCGCCAATCGGCGTTCGTCGCGGAGACTCGTCGACGCATCCGTCGGGAACGCCAGCGCCTTCGGGACGGACTGGGCGATCGGTTCGAGGTCCACCCGTCTTCAGCGCCGTTCCTGCTGGTTGAGGTGAGCGATCCTGGCGTCGATACGGTACTCAAAGCCGCGGCCGAACACGGTGTTGCCCTTCGTGACGCACGCACCTTCCGGGGGCTGGACGATCACGTCAGAATCGCCGTGCGCGATCAGGAGGCGACCGACCGGACGCTGGCGGTGTTCGCCGATGTCTGAGCGCTTCGAGACGGCGCGATCCGGGGACGTTCTTCGGATCGCCCGCCCGGACACCCGGTGGCTCTCGACCGGCTGGGACGGCGGGTTCTGTCGGGCGGACGCAGCCTACAACTGTACGGTCCCGGAGGGCTGGGACCCGACGGACATCCGGGCGGATGTCGAACAGCGTCTCGACCGGGCGGGGTTCGGCGCGGCGGCGGGGCCGGTCCTGCTGACCGGCGTTGACCAACGCCACGCCAGGGGTGCGCGGGCCGGCCCCGTGACCGCCGTCGCCACCGTCGGACTCTCGAACCCGACGACGCTGCCGCTCGAATCCGATGGTCAGCGAGTCGAGGGGCGGACAGGCGACGCGGACGAACCGCCGCGGCCCGGCACGGTCAACCTGTTCGTCGGGACGACGCGCGCGCTGACCGACGCCGGGATGGCCAATCTCGTCGCGGTCGTCGCCCAAGCCCGGACGGCGACGCTTCTCGAACTCGCTGGCTTCACCGGCACGACGAGCGACGCCGTCGTCGTCGCCTACGATCCCGACGGGGAGACCGCCCAGTACACCGGCAGCGCCACGCCGGTCGGTCGCGCGACGAGAGCGTGCGTCCGGGAGGCGATCACGGCAAGCTACCGATCGCGGTACGGCGACCGGGAACCACCCACAAGCGTCGCCGACGCCGAACACGGGGACGCCACGACCGAGCGAGCGGAGGTGTTCGAGCCGTGAACGGGCTTGTCATCGGTGGGACGTCTTCCGGCGTCGGCAAGACGGTCGCTACTCTGGCGGTCATGCGGGCGTTCCAGCGCGAAGGACTGGCCGTCCAGCCGGCTAAAGCGGGACCGGACTTCATCGACCCGAGCCACCACGAAACCGTGGTCGATCGGCCGTCGCGGACGCTCGACACCTGGCTCGAAGGCGAAAACGGACTGGCCCGGAACTACCACCGCGGCGAGGGCGACGTCTGCGTCGTGGAGGGTGTGATGGGACTGTACGACGGACGGCGCTGCAGTACCGCCGACGTAGCCGCGACTTTGGATCTCCCGGTCGTTCTCGTCGTGGACGCCAGCGCCGGCGCCGAGAGCGTCGCGGCGACGGCGCTCGGCTTTCGGGCCTACGCCGACCGCATGGACCTGGACGTTCACGTCGCAGGCGTGATCGCTCAACAGGCCCACGGCGGCAGCCACGAGCGATCGATCCGCGAGGCACTCCCACCCGAACTCGACTATTGCGGCCGGATCCCGCCAGATTCCGCCCTCGAAATCCCCGATCGATACCTTGGACTACACCTCGGTGAAGAGGCGGCGATCGCTGAGACGGCACTCGATCGGGCGGCGGCCCACCTCCAGACCGAACGACTTCGAGCCGTCGCCGACGAACCGGCGCCGGATCCCGGGTCGCGTGAACCCGTCGCCGGGGGCGATCAACCTCGCGTCGCTGTGGCACGCGATCGGGCGTTCCGGTTCGTCTATCCGGCGGTCCGGGAACGACTGGCCGCCCGCGGCGATCTCGTGACGTTCTCGCCGGTCGCTGGCGACGATCTCCCCGAAGCCGATGCCGTGTATCTGCCCGGTGGCTATCCCGAACGCTTCGCCGAGGAATTAGCCCGGAGTCCGACGCTTTCCGCGCTCGCCGAGAGGGCGGCCGACGGCTGTCCGGTCTACGGTGAGTGTGGTGGGTTCATGGCGCTGGCGGAGTCGCTGACGACGACCGACGGCGAGAGCTATGACATGGCGGGGGTCCTTCCGGCGACCGTCGAGATGTGCGACCGCTATCAGGCGCTTGGCCACGTCGAGTTGACGGCCGATCGACGGACGCCGACCGCTGATTCCGGCGACGCTTTGCGGGGCCACGAGTTCCACTACTCGACGGCTAGCCTCGACAGCGACGCGACTCTGGCGTTCGACGTGGACGGCAAGGGGATCGCGGACGGACGTGACGGGCTCGTCGAGTACGACACGCTGGGAACCTACGCGCACGTCCACGCTGCGAGTGGCGCCTTCGACACGCTTCTGGAGCGATCACGATGACACGAAACACCACTGACGACAGCGAGGAATCGACGACAAGCACGGGCAGTGACTCCCCGGCGGCCGGTGCCGTTCCGGATACCGAACCGATCGAACCTGCCGCCCCGGAGTCGTTCGGGCTCGTCCAGGCGTGGTGGGGGGACGGAAAGGGAAAGACGACGGCCAGCCTCGGCATGGGCCTGCGTGGGGCCGGCCACGGCTATCGCGTTCACGTCCTCCAGTTCATGAAGGGCGGCACGCCGTCAGTCGAGGGCGTCCGTGGGGAGTTCAACGCCATCGCTCACGTCCCCGGCTACACTATCGAGAATACCGGCCACGTGGGCTGGCACGGCTTCCTGGACGGTACTGAGGATGACGAACACGCCGCGCGGGCGCGGGCGGCCCTCGACCGTGCCCGGGAGATCGTCGACGCTACCGCCGAGGGCGATCCGACGACACCTTTCGATCTCGACGGCGATCCCGGCGACGGCGTTCACATGTTGATCCTCGATGAGGTGCTGTACGCGGCCAATCGGAGCCTGATCGACCCTGCGGACGTGCTCGATCTAATCGCGGAGAAACCCGAGGGCCTGGAACTGGTCCTGACCGGCGGCCACGAGTATCCGGCATACCTCGAAGACCGGGCCGACCTGCTCAGCCATGTCGAGAAACAGGCCCATCCGCTGGAGGCGGGACACCCAGCGCGGAAGGGGACCGAGTACTAATGGGTTCCAGCCCGTGACCATGGCCGAGACAGTGCTCGTCGCCGGGACCGCCAGCCACGTCGGCAAGAGTACGATCGTCGCGGGACTCTGTCGCCGTCTGGCCGATCGTGGCGTTTCGGTCGCGCCGTTCAAGGCCCAGAACATGTCCAACAACGCCCGCGTGGGATTTAAACCGGGAGCGCTCGGGGACGACGTCGAGACGAGTGCCGGAGGATCAACAGACAACGAGCCGACCGACGGCGATCCGGACGCCTACGGCGAGATCGGGATCTCACAGTACGTCCAGGCCCGCGCTGCGGGCGTCGTGCCGACGACCGACCACAACCCCGTCCTGCTCAAACCTCGGGGTGACGGCGAGAGTCAGCTGATCATCGACGGCGAGGCGGTCGGACACTTCGCCGCAGGGACGTACTACGCGGACCACTGGGAACGCGCCCGCCGGGCCGCTCGCGAGGCCCACGAACGACTCGCCGCCCGCCACGACGTGATCGTCGCAGAGGGCGCGGGCTCGATCGCCGAGATCAACCTCCAGGACCACGATCTGGCCAACGTCGAGACAGCCCGGTTTGCCGACGCCTCGATCCTACTCGTCGGCGACATCGAACGCGGCGGTGTCTTCGCCAGCCTCTATGGCACACTGGAGCTGCTCCCCGGCGATCTCCGTGAGCGCGTTTTCGGACTGGTGGTCAACAAGTTCCGCGGCGACCGATCGCTGCTCGAATCCGGTGTCGAGGCGATCGAGGAACGGACAGGCGTCCCGGTCGTCGCCGTCCTGCCTCACGACGATCCGGGACTCCCCGAAGAGGACAGCCTCTCGTTGCCCGAGGAAGGTGAACGCGGAACCTGGGGCGAGGGCGACGGTGTGCCACCCGAGGGCTGTGTGACGATCGGCGTCCCGCGACTACCACATCTCTCGAACGTGGCCGATCTGGCCCCGCTGGCCCGCGAACCCGGCGTCCGCGTCACGTTCCTGCCCCTCGATAGCGCAACGACCGGCGTCAATGCGCTGGTGCTCCCGGGGACGAAGAACACTGTTGATGACTTGCTCGCGGTACTGGACACCCGTCTGGGTCCAGAGATCCAGGACTTCGCGGGACCGATCGTCGGGGTCTGTGGCGGGTATCAAATGCTCGGTGAGACGCTCCGGAACGTCGGCGTTGAGAGCACGACGGAGACGGGCACGATTACCGGACTCGGTCTGTTGCCCGTCGAGACGCGATTCTCGACGGACAAACGCGTGACTGCGGCGACATACGAGGTCAGCGGCATCGGGCCGCTCTCAGAAACCAGCGGCACAGTCACGGGCTATGAGATCCACATGGGGGAGACGACGGTACCGGATGACGCCTCGCGGCCGATCGGCCCGGAGAGTGCCGCGAGCGGACAGGTCCTCGGGACGTATCTCCACGGGTGTTTCGAGAACAGAGCGTTTCGCCAAGCGTTTCTGGAGACAGTCTTTGCAGACGCCGATATCGAACGCCCGGATCGCGCGACTGATCGCCGGGAGCCTCTCGATCGTGCCGCTGGACTGGTCGAACTGATCGATCTCGACACGGTTGTTCCGGCGTTCGGGGCAATCGATGCCCGCGACCAGTAAGGCGTTTACCCCTGGGCCGACGACACCCTGCCATGGTCGAGAACGTCATCTGGCCGGCCGCGCTGGACGCCGAACTCACCCGTAGTGAGGGCCGGCGCGTCTCGGAGGACTTGGCAGTAGAGGGGCCGACGGTCGACGAGATCGCACAGGCGGTCCAACAGGTGGGATACGACGCGGTGATCGAACGCGAGAAGACCTACCCGCGCGAGTACGAACCTCGCGGACGAGTGCTGGTGAAGGATGCCGAGGATGCGACTAAAAGCGATCTCCTGGGAGCCGTGGCGGCTTACGTCGCCGCGCTTCGTGAGTGATGCACCGGGCCGGGGAAGTCCGGGGGATCGCTCAGGGCGTCGCTGTCCTCCGCTGTGAGGGTGAGACCCACCCTGACATCGGGACCGAGGTCATCGACGAATCTTTAGAGACGGTCGGCCGTGTCGTGGATGTCTTTGGCCCAGTCGGTCGGCCATACCTTGCGGTCACGCCCACCGACGACGTCCACGTGCCCACGCTCGTCGGCGAAACGCTGTACGCGCGGTGAGGATCTCGGAACGGGAGGGCGACGGACGCGACGAGCGAACTCGTCGATAGACCATTCTGTCCCGTCTGCTGGCTGTCACACAGGAACCAGGAGAACAGGAAGGGCGTGGGTTTCGAGGACGGCCTTGGTCATACTCGAGTGGGCGAGTTCTGCTACAGTGCCCCGTTCGACGTCGCCCATGACGACGTACTCGAAGTCGTTTTCAAGTTCCAGTAGCCGATCCGTGAGCCGCTTTTGTTTCGAGACGTTCGTTTGATCCGAAATTCCGGCCCGCGTATTTACCTCTACGGTGTAGGCCACCGTCGGATCCGTCTCCTCGATCACCTGCTCGATCTCCTCACGGAGCTGTTTTGCCGTCTCGTCTTTTGATTCTTGGACGTGATAGACGAGCAATTCGTCGTCACTCGCCGATGCCCGCTCGGCGGCAAATTCCAAGACGGGCTTCCGATGGCCGGGCTGTCCGTACGCGACGAAAATCGTACCCATATGTCACATTGCACAGCCCCTCCCTTTAGCAGTTCGCCTAGCGCTGTTTCGCCACTGCTGTCTATCGTTGTCGAGACCACATCTCACACGCTACCGACTCGCCGCGCTTCGATAGCCGGATTTACCTCGGGCGACAGTACCCGTCCGGAACGGAATCGTTTTTCTTGCCGCCGCGATTTGCCGTGATATGGATCGGAATCCGGGGCTGTGGCTGGCCGTCTCCGTTATCGTCGCGATCTTTCTGGCTGTCCAACTTGGCGCCCTCGCACTGGTCGAACCGTTGAAAGGGGCTGGTCTCCAGCCGGTCGAGAATCCACAGGATCCGACCAACAGTCTGCTGTACATCGCCGCCATTCTCGTGATGACCGGGGTGATGCTCGCGGCGTTTCGGTACAACGGCGAGTGGGCGATCCGGGGACTGATCGTCCTCACTGGCGTTTATATCGCCTGGATCGTCTTCTCGATGCTTCTCCCGCCGGTGGTGACACTGCCGGTCGACGGCGGCGTCCACGGCCTCGCAGTGGCTGGCGCGATCGCACTCGGGATCGCGCTGCTCGTCTATCCGGAATGGTACGTCATCGACGCGACTGGGGCGATCATGGGTGCGGGCGCAGCCGGGATGTTCGGCATCACGTTCGGCGTGTTGCCGGCCCTGGTCCTGTTGACCGTTCTGGCAGTCTACGACGCGATCAGTGTCTACGGCACCGAGCACATGCTCTCGCTGGCCTCCGGCGTAATGGACCTCAACGTCCCTGTCGTGCTCGTCGCGCCGACGACTCTCAAGTACTCGTTTATCGAGGACGACGGACCGATGGACGATGGGGTGTCCGACGAGGACGACCCGACGGCCGGGGAGGAGGCTACCGGAGGCGACGAACCCGGTGACAGCGACGAAGACGGGGAACCGATGGAGGACCGCGACGCGCTGTTTATCGGTCTCGGGGACGCAGTCGTCCCCACGGTACTGGTCGCGTCGGCGGCCTTCTTCGCGCCGGCCTCGGTCCCGACGATCGGCGTCGGTGGGTTCACGACCGCGCTCCCGGCAGTCACGGCGATGATCGGGTCCTTCGTCGGGCTGGGAATCCTCCTGCGGATGGTCCTGAAGGGGCGAGCTCACGCCGGCCTCCCGCTGTTGAACGGGGGCGTGATTGCAGGCTACCTCGTCGGCGCCCTCGCGAGTGGTTTGTCGATCGTCCAGGCGCTCGGCCTCGCGCCGTATCTCTGACTACATCGCCTCGCTGGCCGGCGCGAACGTAATCTGTTCGCCGAGCTCCGCCTCCCGCGCACGCTCGTAGAGCATCCCGGCCGCGGCGACCGTCTCGATGGCCGTCCCGCCGCTGTCGAAGACGGTTATTTCGTCTTCGTCGGCCCGGCCCGGTGCGTTCCCAGCAACGACGTCGCCGAGTTCGGCGTGGACGTGTTCGTCCTCGATTGCACCCTCGTCCCTGGCGAGCATGAACGCCCCAGCGTCCTGTTCGATGCGGGCGCGCAAATCTGGGACGTACGTCGACCGCGCGACCGTCCGGGCATCGATCTCGCGCTTCTGGGGATGGTATTGTCCCATCGCCGTGACGTGGGTCCCCGGCTCCAGCCACTCACTGTCGAAAACCGGCTCGCTCGATTTCGTTGCCGTGATAACCACGTCCGAGCCGGTCACTGCTTGTCTGGGCGTTTCGACAGCCGTTACAGTCGCGTCGAGACGATCGTTCATCTCCTCGGCGAAAGACTGTCGGTGCTCGTGCGTCGGCGAGTAGACCGCAACGCGCTCCAGATCACGGACTGTCGCAACTGCTCGCAGTTGGCCCCGTGCCTGTGCGCCACTGCCGAACAGTCCAAGTTTAGACGCGTTTTCGCGCGCGAGGGCATCGACGCCGACGGCACCGACTGCGCCGGTCTTGTGGGGGTTTAAACTCGCGCCGTCGAAGACTGCCAGTGGCTCGCCGGATTCGGCATCAAACAGCGGGAGGACGAAGTGGGCATCTCTCTCGTCGAAGCCCGCAGCATAGGTGTACCCGCCCATCACGCCCGTTTCGGGTAGCATTGCCAGGTACCCCGTGAGCATCCCCTGTGGATCGTCGGCTTCGAGTGTCGTCCGTGGCTTTGCAGGCGCACCGTCGCCTCGTTGACGGTATCCCTCTCGCACGGCATCGACGTATTCAGCGGTCGTTGCTAGCCCCGAAACCTCTTCGCTCCGAATGAAGTGTACCTCGGCCATGGGTACGCAACGAACGCGCGATAGTTATGCATGCTGGAGACGACGCTTTCAGACTGATCCCGAGCCGCTAGTTATCACGGATGGTTTCAGTCACTGCACGTCATCGAGGGGTTCCCTCGACGTGTGCCACTGATCGTCCGGTATACCGTCGCAGTCGGTCGTTATGCTCATTGATAATCTGGTACCAGTCTTTATTTGGGTGGCGAGCGTACCCACGAGTAGGAGTCAAAACGTGGCACCGTTGCCACCGTGACCCACCATGAGTGCAAAGCCCACGGACGATATGGCCGACCGGCAGCGCGAACAGCCGGAGGACCGCTACGCACAGTTGCAGCTCGACGACGAGTTCGTCATCTACGACCGGGAGAACCACACAGCGTGGGTACAGTCGTCCGTGGCAGTCTCACTCGAAGACTATCGGTGAACTGCCGCCGTTTTTTCAGTGGAGAGTTCGACCGCTGAGCCAGTAGGCTGTCAGACCGCGCCAGGGGAGCAGCAGAACTAAGCCTGCGCCGATAGAGACGGCCAGGAAGACGAGCGAGAACGAACCCGGCGTCGGGAGGAGATCGCGCAGTACCTGGCCGATGAGTGCCGCCGTGATCCAGGCCGGGATCGTCAAAGAGATCGCCCGAAGCGCTGATCGCCGGGCATCAACCGTATAGAGGCTCCCCAGGAATGCAGCCAGTATCCAGCCAACGACGAACGGAACGGCGGTCTCGACCAGTCCCGCGACGTCGGCGAGTGACTCGCCGTGAGCCCCTACCGAACCGATCACGACGAAGGCGGCGATCGCCAGGAGGTCCCCGACGGCCAGGACCACCGTCTCGGCGGAGGGATCGACGCGGCTCCGGAGCGTCTCGACGACAGTTCCCATACTCGTGGGGAGTGCGGGCGGGGACTTGGGCGTTCCCGTTTCCGTCCGGGTCAAACACTTATCGCCCCGCCTCGAAGCGCGAGGGTGGAGTACACGTTGCTTGGCTGGCCCGAAGACGGGCCGACGCTCGATCTCGATCACGAACGGTTCGCCTACGCGGGGAAGTTCGTCATCTCGAGTACGGGCAAAGCGGTCGCCCGGGACGGTGACGAGACTGTCGCCGCCGCCGCGTTCGACCCGGATCGGACTGATGGCGACTGTCTCCGGATCCGGTACGTGACCGTCCGACTGGATCGTCGGGGCAAGGGGATCGGATCGTCTCTCCTCCGGTTCGTCGTCGAGCGCGCTCGCGAGCGAGGATACGACGAGGTGAAAGCCGGCGTCAACAACCCGATCGCCTACGAGGCGTTCTACCGCGCCGGCCTGGCGTACACTGGCGAACGGACGGGACTGGCCGAACTCGTGCTCTCGACGGCGGCCGATCGTGACGCCGAACGCTATCGGGCAGGTCTCGACGTCTATGGCGAGCGTGACCTGGACAAGCGAGAACGAGCGTTCCTCCGGGCGCGGACGGGTGGCTCGCCGCCCGCGGTGGTCACATCACCACTCCGAGAGGGCGGCGATGACCCGGTGGCGGGGGATTCAAACCGTGGCGGGGTCTAATCGATCGCAATGGGAAACGCCGATCTCCGGGATATCGCGGCCATCGAGTCGATCGCTTTCGACGATCTGGCGGGGTCGATCGTGGCCGTCGACGCCCACAACTGGCTGTATCGCTACCTCACGACGACAGTCAAGTGGACGAACGACGAGGTCTACACGACGAGCGACGGCCAGGAAGTCGCCAATCTCGTCGGTGTCGTCCAGGGCCTGCCGAAGTTCTTCGAACACGAGGTCACGCCCGTGTTCGTCTTCGACGGTGCTGTCACGGATCTCAAGGACGACGAGGTAAAGCGCCGCCGTGAGCAGCGCGAGCAATACGAGGACGACCTCGAGGCGGCCCGCGAGGAAGGCGACGCTGTCAGGGTCGCTCGCCTGGAGTCCCGGACCCAGCACCTTACCGATGTAATTCTGGAGACCACGCGGGAACTGCTCGAGTTGCTGGACGTTCCCGTCGTCGACGCGCCGGCGGAGGGCGAAGGCCAGGCGGCCCACATGGCTCGAAGCGGTGACGTGGATTACGTCGGCACCGAGGATTACGACGCCCTCCTCTTTGGCGCCCCTCGCACACTCCGGCAACTCACCAGCAAGGGCGACCCGGAACTGATGGACTTCCAGGCGACGCTGGACGCACACGATCTCTCCTGGGAACAACTCGTCGACGTGGCGCTGCTCTGCGGGACGGACTTCAACGAGGGCGTCCACGGATACGGCCCCAAGACCGCGGTGAAAGCCATCCGCGAGCACGGCGACCTCTGGGGGGTCAGCGAGGCCGAAGACGTCTACGTCGAGAACGCCGATCGCATCCGGGAGCTGTTCCTCGATCCCGCCGTCACCGACGACTACTCTTTCGAGACGTCACTCCACCCCGATCTCGATGCCGCCCGGTCGTTCGTCACCGACGAGTGGGAAGTCGATGCGAGCGAAGTCGAGCGTGGGTTCGAGCGTATCGAATCGTCGGTGGTCCAGACCGGGCTGGACGACTGGGCGTGAATCCGTACCGACGCTTCGGTCCGGTTTTTCATTCCCCGTTTTCGAGAGCATCGGCGATCCGCTCGTGTGCACGGACGAATCGCCAGAGCAGGTAGAACAAGGATATTGTCCAGACGACGGACAGCCAGAGCAGTATCTGTCCTGCGATCAGGAGGCTGTAGGCGAACGACAGAACGACACCGACCACGACGAGTGCGACGACGAGTTGACGCTCTCGTTCGTTGTCCATGGTCGCCGTTCCACCACCGCTCTGATGAATCTACCGTGGGTCTGCTATGGCGACAGCTCGACCCGTATCTTTTTGTCAGTGTGCCGTTCTTTGCACCGTATGTGTCCCCGCTGTGATCGGGCTGTGGTCGCTGGAGCCCTCCTGGTCGTCTTGCTGGCGACGGTCACGATCGCTGCAGCACGGCCACCTCCCCAACCACTCTGTGAAGGCTGCTCCGGGGACGTGGTAGACGGGAGCGATGTCGAGTCCTCGACGATCACGATCGCCCTCGACGAGAACGGTCGCGGACACTGGACGGGACGGCTCGATCTCCGCGCGAACGCGAGCATCAACTCCCAGTCCGTGCAGTCGGCGGCCAAGGACGCACTCCGGGGCCACCGGGACGAAGCGACACCGCGAAATCTCTCGGTGAACGCGAGCGCGGACGCCGTCACGATTGGGTATGACGTTCCGAGAATGGGCCACCGGAGTGCCGGCGGCGTCCTGATCGTCGATTACTTCCACTCCCAGGGGGAGCAGGGACGCTGGTACGGCGTCAACGTCGACCGAGTCGTCGTCACTGGCCCCGAGGGAACACAGCTCATTCGGGCACCCGAGCAGTACCGACTGAACGAAACGGCCCTTGCCATCGACGGGGAGTACGGTGACACGTTCGCTCGAACTATCTCTCCGGGCTGGTATCTGACGTTCGGCCAGGACGATGGCATCCTCACCAGCGTCGCGTCCCACTTCGGGATCGGCGTCGACATCGCTCAGCTGAAAGGGGCCGCCATTCCGGGGACGGCGATCATCCCGACGATCGTGCTCGGGGCTTGTCTCGCGTTCCGTGATCGTCTGGCTGGGACGGTTGCCGACGTGTCGACGAAAACGGCGGCTCTGTCCGTCGTCGCCATCGCCGGGCTGGCGGCTGCAGCCGCTGTTACTGTTGGTCTGGACGGGGCTACGTTCTTGCTCGTGATGAGCGCGACACTGCTGGCCCCGTTGGTCGCGCTCTCGCTCGTCCTGGTTGGACTCCAGTACGGCCTGCTTGCGGGACGATTCGGGTTCGATCTCGACGCCAGATGGATCGTCCGGTCGGCCGCTGTCGGCGTCGTGCTCGCGTTGCTTGCCGCACCGCTCGTCGCCGGTTCGCTCGGCCCGATCGCGATTGGATACGGAAGTGTGGTCGCGGTCGCTGCCCCGACGCTGTTCGTCCCGCTCGCGCTTGCCGAGCGACGGCCGGTACGCTGGCTTCTCGCGGTCGTGATCGTGCTCTCGCCACTGTTACTTACGCTCGGATGGGCACCATACGGGAGCTACGGAGCGATGTACGCCCCGGGACTGCTCGCTGCCTGGGCGCTCCTCACGGCTGCGATCGGAATGGCAGGGTACACTGTTGGACGTGCCCGACGGGACGCAATTGCCGATCGTCCGTCGGCTCAGTAACGTTTCGAGATGAACAGTCCAGAACCGAATTCATCCTACTATCAGCTGTCCCGAAGCCGAGGTGTACGTTGAAGCAGTAGACTACCTTGGGCGGTCCGATCCGATCTATGGTGGAGAAAAATCAGTGACTCCGTGGTTCGTTGGATGCATTGGTCTACCTCAACAACCTGTAGACGACACTTCCAGAGGGTTATGGGTCCGGGCAGTCACGGATGAGATGGAACGCGCGACCGCGCCACCCTACAAGAGATACTACGAGCCAGTCTTCTACAAAGCCGCACAGAACCGAGCGTATCGTGAACGAGTGATCAGCGAAGCGTTTTGACAGGGTAATTCTCGTACAGAGCGGTTCTCAGTCAGTCAGGCGGCCGAGATCGTAGAACATGAGCGTGGTATTCTGGTTCCCTCCACCGTGGGGGAACGCTTTGACGAACCCATATTTTTGATAGAATTCGATCACATCCTTGTGGGAGTGGAGAATAACCAGTCTGAATGGCGTGTCTGAGGTTTGTGTGTCCGCGAGAATGTGTTTTACGAGGTACTCACCGAGTCCTTCGTCTTTGAATCGCTCATCAACAGCGAGATGGCCGAGAAGTCTGGCGGGCATATCGAATGGCCCCTCGTACAACTCGCTTGCGCCATCCATTTCTTCTTCGTTGTAGTCGTCGTCTCGTAACGAGTTCGGTGATACGCAGAAGAACGCGGCAAACTCACCGTCGAAGTACACCAACCTGGTTTTCCCGAGTCGAGCTCGCTGATAATTCTCGACTTCATCTGTGTTGATAAAGTCGTTAAACCAGTCCTTGCCACAGTCAAATTTCGGGAGGGATTCACCCAACTCGTATGGATGGATCTCCACCCGTGGGTGAATTTTCTCGAAGTTGGAAGTCACTAGGGATGAGGAAGCAACAGATCGATAAAAAGGTTAATTAAGTGTCTTCTTGGAGTGCCTCGCGGTGCCGTGCGAGGTCATCTTCCATCTCCTCCGGAGCTTCGAATTCTTCCATCTCGTTACGGAGATGGTCGAACTCGTCCTCGGTGAGAGACGGAACGGACTGTGGGTACGCCATCGTAAGTTTAGGTCGGTCATGCAGGCATATAATAGTTAACACTCAGACACAATCAGTCCGTATTCGGTCTGAGGCCCACGTTCTAAGCTCCATACCCCCATATGAGTTTGCACTGTCTTGAAGGTAGTGTTCAGATAAGGATTGAAGGATGAGGCGTGGCGTTTTCAAAGTGTCTATGCCCGAAAACGCACGCCTCAGCGGTAGTATCGACCAGATCGACTTAGAGTTTGTGGAGCGAGAAGCGACACCGCGATTTTTGATGAAGCTCAGTATTCAGTTGCATCTTGCTGGACTATCGCTTTCGAATACTGTTTCAATTCTTGAGGTATTCGGTGTCCAACGCGCTCGTTCAACCGTCCACAACTGAGTTCACAAGGCCGATCTACAGCCCGAAACTGGACGGAGCCCGGATCACGTTGCGGTTGACGAAACCGTGATCCGACTCGACAACGAGCGATACTGGCTGTACGCTGCCGTCGATCCCGATACAAACGAATTGCTCCATACAACGCTTGAACCAACTACAAATTCAGCTCTTGCTCACGCGTTCTTTCGCGAACTCCGCGAGAAACACGATCTTGACGACGCGATGTTTCTCATCGATGGGTCGCACTCCTTGAAAGACGCTTGCAACCGACACGGCCTCGATTTCAGATACGAACGCGCTGGAAATCGGAACAGCGTCGAACGTGTCTTTCGTGAGGTAAAACGTAGAACATCTTCGTTTTCAAACTGTTTCAGTCACGCCGCTGCGGAAACAGCTGACGACTGGCTCAGATCTTTCGCATTTGCATGGAACCAGCTTATCTGAACACTACCGTCTTGAACGCTCTTGAGTGAGCGATTGTTGGGAGCGGTATAGAACGGTTCGGATAATTTTGGGTGAATGTTTTGCTCGGGGCATCACATTCACATCGTTCGAAGCCAGCGAAGTTGTCTGTAGAGCAACGAACTCAGTAGAACTCTCGCACCAGCCGATCGGCCCGTTCGGGTGCGCCATCGGGAATGTCGGCCATGTTCTCGTCGATCCCCTCGCGCTCGCTGTAGGGAACGCTGGCCTCGTTCTCGTAGAGCACGCCGATGTGCTCGGTACTTGGGTCCATGATCTTGTCGCGGGCGGCCTGGTAGTTGCCGGGGTCGTGGTCGGTCTCCTCGAGGTCGACGATCGCATCCCGGAAGTAGTCGTAGGTGTCGACGTCGTTGAACGTCACGCAGGGCGAGAACACGTTCACGAACCCGAACCCGTCGTGCTCGATGGCTTGCTTGACGAGCTGGGTGTGCCGTTGGGAGTCCGAGGAGAACGACTGGGCGATGAAGGTCCCGCCGGCGGCCAGCGCGAGTGCCTGTGGGTTGACCGGCGGCTCGACCGTGCCGTCCGGCGAGGTGGCGGTCTCAAAGCCCTGCTGCGAGGTCGGGGAGGCCTGCCCCTTCGTCAGGCCGTAAATCCGGTTGTCCATCACGACGTAGGTGATGTCGATGTTCCGCCGCACGGCGTGGATGAAGTGCCCGACGCCGATCGAGTAGCCGTCGCCGTCCCCGCCAGCGACCATCACTTCCAGGTCGGGATTGGCGAGTTTCACACCCGTCCCGACCGGGAGCGCCCGACCGTGAACGCCGTGCAGCGCGTAGCTGTGCATGTACGTCCCGATCTTGCCCGAACAGCCGATCCCGGCGACGACGAACGTGTTGTCCGGGTCGTTGCCCGTCTCGGCGAGGGCTTTCATCATGCCGTTCATCGTCCCGAAGTCACCGCAGCCGGGACACCACGTCGGTTGCTTGTCGGATTTGAACTCCGTGAAGTGTGTCTCAGAACTCATCGTTGGACCTCCTGTGGCGGAGCCTCGCCAGCGATCGCCGATTCGATCTCGTCGGCGAGTTCGTCGGCCTTGAACCGGACGCCCGTATACTTCGTGACGCGCTGGACGCGCGTCAGCGTGTCGTGCTCGATCAAGTCCGCGAACTGCCCCGTCGCGTTACACTCGACGACGATGACGTCCTCGCTGTCTTCGACTTCCGCGGTCAGGTCGGGTCGCGGGTAGATATACGGCACCGAGAGGAATCGAACGTCGACGCCCCGCTCATCGAGCATCCCCAGGGCCTCGCGCATCGCACCTTCGTTCGACCCCCAGGAAAGCACGAGCGTTTCGGCTTCGGAATCGCCGAATTCCCGGTAGCCGAAGTCTTCTCGTTCGCGAGCGGTCTCGACTTTCCGCTGGCGTTTCTGTACCTGTTCGACGCGGATGTCTTCTTCTTCGGTCCGGCGACCGAGTTCGTCGTGTTCGAGGCCGGTCGTCATGTGTGCTGCCTCGGGCGTCCCCGGGAGCGCTCGCGGGCTGATCCCGTCATCGGTTGCCGCGTGCGCCCGGAAGCGCCCCTTCTCGTCGAGCCACTCCTCGACTTCGTCGGGATCGACGACGTTCCCGCGGTCGATCTCGACACTGTCCATGTCGAAGCGCTCGGGCGGGTAGGTCTGTTCGGAGACCGCAAGCGAGAGGTCCGCTGTGAGGTATACCGGAAGCTGATACTTCTCGGCGAGGTTGAACGCCTCGATGGTCCGGTCGAAACACTCCCCGATCGTCGTCGGTGCGAGGACGAACCGCGGGATTTCGCCGTGCCCGCCATAGAGCATCGCGTTCAGATCCCCTTGCTCCTGTTTCGTTGGCATACCCGTCGATGGCCCCGAGCGCATCACGTTGGCGATCACGAGGGGTGTCTCGCTGGTGGCGACGAGACCGAACGTCTCGCTCATCAGATCGATCCCCGGCCCGGACGTGCCGGTCATCGCCCGCGCGCCGGCTCGGGCTGCGCCCAGTGCCATGTTGATCGCAGACAGCTCGTCTTCGGCCTGGACGACCGCGCCGCCGAAGTCCTCGATCCGGCCGGTGAGGTACTCCATGATGTCCGTCGCGGGCGTGATCGGATATCCCGCGTAGAAGCGACAACCGGCTGCGAGGGCAGCCATACCGATGGCCTCGTCGCCGTTGAGCAGGACGTAGTCGGCGTCAGTGGTCTCTAGGCTGAACTGGCCGCCGCAGTCGGTCTCCTCGTGGACGTAATCCCGGCCCAGGCGGGCCGCCTCGCGATTGTTTGCGACGATGGCCTCGCCCTTCTCGCCGAAGCGTTTGACCAGTGCCTCATCGAGGTATTCGACGGGGAAACCGGTGACTTCACTCGCGGCCCCCAACGCGACGACGTTGCGCATGATCGCCCCGCCGGCCTCCTCGGCGAGGCTGTTCAGCGGGACTTCGAGGCCGATGGTCCCGTCGGGCACTTCGATGTCTTGCATCGTCGTCTGCTCGCCGTCGTAAATGATGACGCTTCCCTCTCGGAGTTCATCCAGGTTCTCGTCGATGGTCCGCTCGGTCAGTGCGATCAGCACGTCGAGCCGATCGACGACACTTTCGACCCGGTCGACCGAGGTTCGGACCTTGTAGGCCGTGTACCCGCCCCGGATGCGCGAGGCGAAGTCCTTGGAGGTGAAAACGTGGCGACCGGCCCGTGAGAGTGCCCGGGCGAAGATCTTGCCCGTCGAATCGATCCCGTCGCCGGCCTCTCCGCCGATCGCCCAATTGAGATCGTTTTCCATGTGGGTTCGAACTATCCCGCCACCGAGAAAAAGCCTTCTGCAACCTGCAGTGTTCGGGGCGTATCGGCGTCGCTGATCGACTCCGAACGGCTGTAAGTGGTCGCCCTGCCCTCTGTTGTCGGCACCCGGTCGTAGTAGAGTCGTTCTATCGAGCGAGAACGGTCGGAACGACGACGAAGGTGGTCTGACATGTGTCGGACAGGAAGGGAAAGATAATTAGTGTTGAACCGTTACGAGTCATTTAAATATGGACTCCATCATCGACGACGCCATGGACGAGGGCGAAAAAGACGTGGCGGAACCACCGGTCGAGCAAGCGCCGGAGACGACAGAGACGACAACCGAGGATGTTTCGACGTCGGGACAGATGACTGACGAGGAGCTGGCCGACGTCGTCGAGGACTTAGAGACGAAGATCACGGTCGTCGGCGCTGGTGGTGCCGGCGGCAACACCGTCACGCGGATGATGGAAGAGGGGATCCACGGCGCGAAGTTGGTCGCGGCAAACACCGACGCCCAGCACCTCGCCGACGAGGTCAAGGCCGACACGAAGATTCTCATCGGCAAGAAGCGTACCGGCGGTCGCGGCGCGGGCTCGGTGCCCAAAATCGGTGAGGAGGCTGCCCAGGAGAACATCGAGGACATCCAGCAGTCCATCGACGGCTCGGACATGGTGTTCGTTACCGCGGGACTGGGCGGGGGGACGGGGACCGGCGCGGCCCCAGTCATCGCTCAGGCCGCCCAAGAGGCCGGTGCGCTGACCATCTCGATCGTCACCATCCCGTTTACGGCAGAGGGAGAGCGCCGACGGGCGAACGCCGACGCCGGTCTCGAACGCCTGCGCTCGGTCGCCGATACGGTGATCGTCGTGCCGAACGATCGCCTGCTCGATTATGCTCCGTCGATGCCGCTGCAGGACGCCTTCAAGATCTGTGATCGGGTGTTGATGCGTTCGGTCAAGGGAATGACCGAACTCATCACCAAGCCCGGGCTGGTCAACGTCGACTTCGCCGACGTTCGCACGATCATGGAGAACGGCGGCGTCGCGATGATCGGTCTCGGGGAATCCGACGGCGACAACAAGGCCCAGGATTCGATCCGCTCGGCGCTGCGCTCGCCGCTTTTGGATGTCGAGTTCGACGGCGCGAACTCCGCGCTGGTCAACGTCGTCGGTGGTCCCGACATGTCTATCGATGAAGCCGAGGGCGTCGTCGAGGAAATCTACGACCGGATCGATCCCGACGCCCGGATCATCTGGGGCGCCAGCGTCAACCACGAGTACGAGGGCGAAATGGAGACCATGATCGTCGTCACGGGCGTCGAGTCCCCGCAGATCTACGGCAAGAGCGAGGCCGAACGCGAGAAGGCCGCCCAGCGCATGGGCGACGATATCGATTACGTCGAGTGATCTTTCGATCTCGGTCGACACTTCTCGGCTCGTTTATCTGTTTGATGGCGTTTTTTCGATGTCTCCACCGGTCGAGCTATACATACTTTCGTGCATTCGTTATCACCAATGATATCTGCGACGGAAGGTATTTGTTGACATACCACGCGATTTTCGATACATGGGAACGACTAGGCGAAAATACCTCGGACGGCTTTCTGGCTTGGGAGCGGCCACAGTCCTTTCTGGGTGCCAGAACCTGCCTTCAGGATCGGGAGGTACGATCGAATTTGGGGCCTTGGCACCGCTCAGCGGTGATCTCGAAACATTGGGGAGAGATGCGAAACGCACGGTCGAGCAAGCCACGAAAGATATCAACGACGCCGGTGGAATCAATGGCAAAGAGGTCGAGCTGACTGTCCTCGATACAGAAGCGGACGTGGATGTCGCAACCGAACAGTATCAGTCGCTCGTCGATCGCGGGATCGTCGGGCTTGTCGGTGGACTCGTCAGCGACGTGTCGATCGCGTTGGCACCCGAGGCGACTACCGATAGCGTCATGATGGTTAGCTACGCTAGCACCGCCCCACAACTGTCGACTGCTGGTCAGGCCGACGGGCGAAAGTACTTCGGGCGGACTGTGCCAAACGACGGGATTCAAGCAGCGGTGATGGCGAAAGTCATCGATAGCTCGATCTACCTCGACGCGGATTCGGTCACAGTGCTGAGTATCGACAACTCGTTCGGTTCCGGACTCGCTGCGGCACTCCGTCAGTCCCTCGATGCGTCGGTCGTCGCCGACGTTCGCTACGATCCAGGTGCTGAAACGTTCAGCGACACGATCGAAACCGTCTTCGAAAACGACCCGGACGCCGTAGCCTTTACCAGTGTTTCCGGGCAGGAGCGTGGAGTTCTCGATGCGTATGCCCAATCCGACTACGACGTTCCCTGGGTGTTCTCGGCAGGAATGTTCGGGGGAGATATCCCATCGTATTACGAGGGGTTCTACAGCGCGTCGCTTTCCTCGAACAGGACGGACGGATACTTCGACCTGGTTCGGCGACTGTCGGACATCGACGAGCTCGAAACCTACGCTGCAAACGCCTACGACGCGCTGTTTTTGATGGCTGCTGCAGCCGAGAAGGCTGGCGATGCCAGCGGCCCGGCCATCGCCGAGACGCTCCGGTCGGTCTCCAGTGGCACGGGCCATACCGTTTCAGTCGGTGACTTCGACCGTGTTCGGTCACTTATCGAAGCCGGGAGGGAAATCAACTATCAGGGGGCGTCCGGCAGCGTCGATTTGACAGCGAATTTGGAGCCGTTGAGTTCGTACCTGGTTCAGCGCGTCACTGACGGGTCAGTCGAGTCTTTGGAACTGCTACAACCCCAGTTCTTCCAATCGGGTGGTGACCAATGAGCTCTCTTCGCAAGCGATTCGTGGTGGCGATCGAAAGCGCGCTTCCGGACGTTATCAGACGTCGCTACGCCGCGAAGTTCGGTGTGCTGTTGCTGGTTGTGGTGGCCGTCCTCGTCGTTGGCGGTGTGGTGATTCACTTCCAGACTGGCGGACTCGTCGAGTCCCAGACTGAAGAACAGATCCGTGGCGTTGCGGACTCGCAAGCCAATTCGATCTCGAAGTGGGCTGCAACCAAACAGTCGACGACATTGTTCCTTGCAGACACGATCAGCGACCGTTCGGAATCGCTCTCGCCGTCAGCCCACCAGCGATGGCTCGAAGGGAAACTCATCGGATTACCGGCCGATGTCCGGGCGTTGCACTACGTGACGACCGCGGAAGGTGAGGTCATCGCCAGTACTGATGACGATCTGACCGGGGCGTCGCTTGCCAGTGTCGAGGCGGCATGGACCGACAGTAGCGGTGCGATCGTCACGTCCGGTCCGACGGGAACGTCCCCGCCATACGAAAGCGAAGGTCAGGATGTCCTGGCATTCGTCCAGCCCGTCAGTGAGACGGAGTCTGTCGTGCTGACAGTGTCTCTTCAAGCGCGGTCTCACGAGTTCACGTCCCCGTTCGCGACTGGAGACGTGAAAGTCGTCAGCTCCGACCGAACGATCATCCTGGACAACCGAAAGGCATCGA
The DNA here is from genome assembly GCF_900880625.1 of Halorhabdus rudnickae. NCBI lineage: Archaea > Methanobacteriati > Methanobacteriota > Halobacteria > Halobacteriales > Haloarculaceae > Halorhabdus > Halorhabdus rudnickae. The sequence continues at coordinate 1,114,291 of NZ_CAAHFB010000001.1, read as the reverse complement.
TACTCGAACAGTTCGAAGCGACTGGCAACACTGGATCGGAGAGTGTCGATGCCGCGCTCAACGGTGAGACGGGATACGAACGCGTCTCCGCGGGTACGGGGATGGGCGAAGGCGAGTACGTAATGGCATATACACCGATCACCGGGACCGAATGGGCCCTTCTCTATCACGTCCCGTCGGATCGCGCGTTCGCACTGCAATCTGCCGTGTCCCAGAACATCGGGTTACTCGTCGCGCTGGCTGTCGGCACGTTGATACTCGTCGGGGTGACGATCGGTCGTGGGACTGCACAATCGCTCGCAACTGTCGCCGAAACGGCCGAAGACATCGCGAACGGTGATATCAACAGTACGCTCCCCGAGACGACTCGTGTCGACGAAATGGGCCAGCTATACGACTCGTTCGCGTCGATGCAGGCATACTTGACGACTGCCGCCGAGCAGGCTGACGCGCTTGCAGAGCAGCGGTTCGACGATCCGGTCCTCGAGGAGGAGGTCCCCGGTGAGTTCGGAAAGGCCCTCGACGAGATGGGGCAAGACATCCAGACACTGATCACTGATGTCGAGCAAGCACGAGACGATGCCGAGGCGGCAAAGGAGGACGCGGAATCGATGGCCTCGGCGCTCGAAGCGAAGGCCACCGAGTTCAGTGCCGTGATGGATCGGGCAGCTGCGGGCGATCTCACTCAGCGGATGGATACCGACAGCGAGTACGAAGCGATGGTTGAGATCGCCGAAAACTTCAACGACATGGTCGCCGAACTGGAAGCGACGATCGAGCGTCTCGAAGAGTTCGCCGGGACTGTCGATACGTCGACGGACACGATCACCGCGAGCACCCAGGAAATAAAGTCCGCTAGCGAACAGGTGAGTCAATCGGTCCAGCAGATCGCCGAAGGGGCCGATCGACAGAACGAGAACATCCAGCAGGTCTCTCAGGAGATGACCGATCTCTCGGCAACGGTCGAAGAGATCACCTCATCGACAGATGAAGTCGCAGCGAAGTCAAAGTCGGCCGTCGAAGCTGGTGAATCCGGCCGCACGTCCGCTCAGCGGGCAGCCGCGGAGATCGAGACGATCGAACGGAAATCCACCGAGGCTATCGAGCAAGTCGAGGCTCTCGCGGCCGAGATGGATCGGATCGGTGAAGTCACGACGCTGATCGACGATATCGCCGATCAAACGAATATGCTCGCGTTGAACGCCTCGATCGAGGCGAGTCGCGCGGGTGAGGCAGGCCAAGGCTTCGAGGTCGTGGCCAACGAGATCAAGACGCTCGCCGAAGAGACGCAGGAAGCCACCAACGACATCGAGTCGCTGATCGAAACAGTCCAGTCCCGGACAAACGACACGGTGGCAGATATTCGGGAGATGGACGAAAGCGTCGAGACAGGGAAGGAGACAGTCGATAACGCGGCGGAGACGCTGACTGACATCGTTCGCCAGATCGAAGAAGCGAACGACGGTGTGCAAGCGATCAGCGATGCGACTGACGAACAGGCGGCCTCGACCGAAGAAGTGGTCGCGATGGCCGACGAAGTCGGGTCGATCAGCGAGGAGACGGCCGCCGAAGCCGAAAACGTCGCTGGAGCTTCCGAAGAGCAGACGGCTTCTATCACGGAAGTCTCGGAACGTATCGAGACACTCTCCAGCCAAGCGACCGATCTCAGAGATCTCATCGAGCAATTCGAAACTAGCGAGACGAACGAAGACGAACGATAGTAGCGATTGGAACTGTCTCGCCGGATGAGTCCTCACCGTTCGACGAATCGATTCGGTCCCTGCCTCGCTGTTGCAATTGCTGGACGAGTTTTGATTCGTGTCAGCAATTACCTCCTAGCCAATGCACGGACGAACATTCGGCGTGCATCACAATATAGAAAAGCCATCAGCGGATAGCACCTCCTATGGACGTACCCTACGATCTCACGTCGTACGTGCGGGTGCTGAAGCTCGCGAGCACCCCGTCCTGGCAGGAGTTCAGCCAGGTCGCGAAGATCGCGGGCGCGGGCATCCTGCTGGTCGGACTGCTCGGGTTCCTCATCTTCGTTGTGATGACGTTCGTTCCGGGTGGTATCTGATGGGAATCTACGCCGTCAAGACCACAGCTAGCCAGGAACGCACTGTCGCGGATATGATCATCAACCGCGAGGAGGAGTCAGTCCACGCGGCCCTTGCCCCGGACAGTCTGACCTCGTACGTGATGGTCGAGGCTGACGACGCCTCGGTGTTCGAACGGATCCTCGACGAGATCCCCCACGCTAACGGCGTCGTCCAGGGTGAGTCCTCGATCACGGAGGTCGAGCACTTCCTCTCACCGAAACCCGATGTCGAGGGCATCGCCGAAGGCGACATCGTCGAACTCGTCGCCGGACCGTTCAAGGGTGAGAAGGCCCAAGTTCAGCGCATCGACGAAGGCAAAGACCAGGTGACTGTCGAACTGTACGAGGCGACGGTTCCGATTCCAGTTACTGTCCGTGGGGACCAGATTCGAGTTCTCGATTCAGAAGAGCGGTAACCGTTGGTTCTCGTTGTGGGGCTGGCTGGGCGCACACGCAATGTAGTTACAGACACTTTGAACGCCCCAGTGTAGTACGTGTCCGCGTTTCTGGACACTGCTGGTCGAATTCAGCCTTCTATTTTCGGCTACTGTGTTTCCGCTGGAAGACGCCGGTCGAGTGGAGTTTGTCCTTCCCAAGCCATGCGACTTTGCGTCGGAAAGTTGCTTTGTGGCGCAAACCTTATTTGACAGCGGACGGACAGTGAAATCGTACGAATGTACTCTGCTGCCGTGGCGGCCCCCTCCACGAGTCTCCGTAGTACAGCCCGTTGCGAGAGCCGAGTCGTATCGTTCCGAGACGCGAACTGTCATCCGATCGGGGGTATCCGCGGATGACTGCCATCCAGATCGACGATCTGACAAAGGACTTCGGCGACGTGCGGGCGCTCGACGGACTCGATCTGACTGTCGAGTCCGGAGCGGTCTACGGGTTCCTCGGCCCGAACGGTGCTGGCAAGTCGACGACGATCAACCTCCTGTTGGGGTTCCTCGATCCGTCGGCTGGGTCGGCGTCGGTGCTCGGTCACGACATCGTCAGCGAGTCTCGGGCGATTCGTCGCCGGATCGGCGTCCTTCCGGAGGCGTTCTCGCCGTACGAGCGACTTACCGCCCGCGAGCACGTCAGCTACGCAGCGGATCTCAAGGACGTAACTGTCGACCCGGACGCCCTTCTGGACAGAGTGGGCCTCGAGGAGGCTGCCTGGGATCGTACAGCCGGCGAGTTCTCGACAGGCATGGAGCAACGTCTCGCGCTTGCTTGCGCACTGGTCGGCGATCCCGATCTGTTGATCCTCGACGAGCCGTCGTCCGGACTCGATCCCCAGGGAATGGGGGAGTTACGGAAGTTAACCCGGGAGGAAGCCGCCGACGGGACGACGGTATTTTTCTCCAGTCACATCCTTTCGGAGGTCGAGGCTGTCTGTGATCGAATCGGGATCCTCGTCGATGGGGGTCTGGTCGCCGAGGGGACGATAGACGAACTCCGCGACGGTACTGAGACTCACTCCCCGCTTTCGATCCGTGTCGAGGAGATGCCTCCCGGGCTTGACCTCAGCGAGATGGCCGGGGTCGCGTCCTCAAGCGTCGAAGACAGCACGCTCTCGGTACTCGTCACCGATGCGAGTGCGAAGATCGACGTCATCCGCCGGGTGGATCGCGTCGCGGAGATCGAAGACGTCATCTCCGAACCGGCGTCGCTAGAGGCATTATTCGACCGGTACGCAAACGGGCAAACGGGCACGCCCCGGGGCGACGAGACGGACGAACCTCCAGAGCCATCACCGGAGGTACCAGCATGAACCAGACACTGACCATCGCACGGAACGACTTCCGGGACATCCGTCGGTCGAAACTCCTGTGGGGCGTCATGGGCATGTACGTGGCGTTCACTGCACTGGTCCTCTACGCAGAGGGGACAGCCGCCGCACCAGACGTCCGCCAGGCGGTGTTCAACCAGTTTTTCATGACGACGCTGTTGCTTCCGCCGGTGGCGATCGCGGCCAGTTACCTGGCAGTGGCGGGCGAGCGCGAATCCAATACGGTCGCGTTCTTGCTGAGTCAGCCGACGTCGCGGGCGGCTGTCGTGGCCGGGAAGTTTCTCTCGCGTGGACTCCTTATCCTGGGATCGCTACTCGTCGCGTTTCTCGTTGGAGGCGGTATCGTTGCCGTCATGTACCCCAGTCTTGAATTGGGCGTCTCTGGCGCCTTCGTCGTCCTCTCTATCGTGTTCGTCGGCGCATACGTCGGCCCGTCGATCGCCATCTCGGCGGCGACCCGTACTCGGTCGCGGGCGATCGCCGGTGCAGCTAGCTTCTACGTTCTCACGGACGTGCTCATCGTCTTTGGGGACTTCTCGCTGGTCGCCGCGTTGCGGTTCCTCTTCGAGGAAACCCTGGGGATCGGACTGGCCGATGAGTTCTACTCTTTCGTGTTCAACCTCACTCCTGCGGGATCATATCTGAACACGATGTATCTCATCTTTGACCCGGCCGCCTACCCTCAACTCCCCGCGCAGGCGCCATCGCAGCCGTTCTATCTCGAGCCCTGGTTCAGCGTCGTGCTCTTGCTGGCGTGGACTGTCGGCCCCCTGGCGGTCGGATACTGGCGCTTCCGGGGTGCAGAACTGGGGTGACCGCTCCATGAGTGATACCGACGTGAATCCGGCGGATCTTCAGCGACAACTCGACGATATCAGGGGCGCGATGGGACTCACCGAGCGATATCCGGGGCGAGCGCGGCTGTGGTTGCTCGCGGGCATCCTCGTCGGCACTGTCGCGATCGCCGTCCAGGTGACGTTTTTCTTTCACGAGAGCATTTCCGCGACGGCATACGTCGTCATCTGGGGTGGATTCGTCATCGTGGCCGTCCTGACGTTGTGGCTGATGGCCGCGAGACTCCCCAAGACGGACGCCCCAGAGACCGCGCCAAGCTGGCGCGCCCTCTTCGGGTCGCTGGGTGTGTTCCTCGTCGCCGTCTCCAGTGTCCCAGGTGAGGTCGCCGGGCAGGTCGGCGGGCTCGACCGGGCGCTGCTATACTTCGGGATTGTACTCGCTGTCCTCGGGCTCGCGTTGTTGCTTTCGGGTGTCGTCCTGTCGGCTTATCGCGTCCGCCGACGCGACCGGCTGGTCTTCTACGTCGGCGGGGCCTGGACGCTCGTCTTCGCGTCGATGCTCCCGTACGTCGACGTCCTGCGATACCTCGGCCTTGGCATCTTCGGCGCCCTGTTCGCCCTGTATGCCGTCCTGGCCTACGTCTACCTGACACGGTGACCATGGACTTCGACAAACTCGTCCATCAGCCGACGCGGCTCCAACTGTTTGCCTATCTCTACCGACACGGCGAGTCGAGCTTCTCGGACATCACTGAGGAACTGGACGTGACCGAGGGAAACCTCGCCAGTCACATGAACAGACTCGAGGATGCCGACTGCGTCGATGTCGAGAAACAGTTCGTCGAGAACAAACCACAGACGACCTACGAGCTGACCGATCACGGCCGTGAAAAGTTCGAGGAGCACGTCGGGACGCTTGAGGCGCTGATAGAAAGCCTCGAGGAGTGACCGTCGTCCTCACTGCCCCCTCGCAAGGACCGGAGCAAGTCGAGTCCCACACCCGGATTAGTCGAATATCGTACTGTAGAGGAGCTAGACGTTCAGTACGGAAATCGTTCCGACGATGACGCTCATCACGCTTGCCGTGGAGCGTCGGTTGACACACGCGCCCATGAGTGGTTGACACACGCGCCCATGAGGCCTTCTTCGCGCGTGAAGTAGACGCGGGGGATCAGGACAACGGGAAATTCGAACGAGAGAGCGACCTGGCTGACGACGAGGGAACCTTGCTCGAATCCGGCGAAGACCACGGCGAGGCTTGGGACGAGCGTGACCGACCGCTGGATCCAGACGTTGATATTCACGTCTAGAAAGCCGTCCATGACGGGCTGGTCTGCCATCGTCGCCACGATCGACGACGAGAGCCCGGCGGCGATCATCGCGATGCCGAAGGCGAAACTGGCGTGTCCGCCAAAGACGCCGTCGAGGGTGCGTACGCTTCGTTGCGGGTCTCGATGCCTGTGCCGGTGAGTGCCCCGGCCACGACAGCGAGAATCGCGGCGTTGACGAACATTACGCCGAACAACGCGAGCACGGTATCGGTCGTTTCGTAGTGGTAATGTTTCCGGTAGGCCGCCTCGGTGTCGCTCGATTCCGCGATGAGACGGACGCGCCGATCCTGCATGATACGGGTCAAGATACACGGAGTGGGACATCACGGTCGCGCCGAGGATTCCGTGGCGACCTACAGCGTGTTCGTGTCCGGGATCGGCGGCACATGTCCGGCACCGACCGCCGTGGCCGAGGGCTGTTCGATACCGTTCCGTACACGGCGGGCGTCGGTGACAGCCGACAGTCGCAGGCACGACAAAAACGAAAGTGACGGTCGAGGATAACGATCCACGGCGGCTGGTGGGTCCACAACCACCACGTTCACTCAATTCGTCTTACATGTAGCCCAGATCGCGCAGCCGTTCCATCAGGTCTTCTTTGTCCTGGGCCCGGCCGGCGCGTTCGGTCGTATTGGCCATGTCCTGTAGCCAGGCGGGTTCTTCGGCGGACTTGTCGGTGCTGATCTGACTTCCGAGCGACCGGAAGCCAGCGAAGTACTTCGGGGAGACCGGGACATCTTCCTTCTCGATGCCGTCGGGCAGGTCGTCTTGGCCCTGCGGAACGTAGCCCTCCTCGGGGAACTCCGCGACCGTGTCCGGGACCACGAAGTGCCAGAAGGTCTCCCAGACGTCCGGTTCGGCGAACTGAAGGATCGGCTGGATCCGGTCGTGCGGTGGGTAGATGTCGGGATCGTGACGCGGGCTGAAGAACGTCTCGGCGGCACGGGCCTCCTGCTCGTCCCAGCGCACACCCGACAGAATGCCGTCGACGTTGTACTCCTCGATGGCGTCGTTCAGGGCGACGGTCTTCAGCAGGTGATTGCCGACGTAGGTGTCCAGCAGGAACGGGAACGTGTCCTCCTCGTACTCGAGGATGTTCCGGATGTGGTGCTGGTTGTGATCGCTGAGCGCCTCGACTGGGATGTCGTCGCCGGGTTCCAACCCGTTCTCGTCGACGTAGTCGCCGACGTCGGTGTTCCGGGCCCAGATAACTTCGAGGTCCCATTCCTCGGCCCAATGCTTGACGAAGTCAATCAGTTCGTCGAAGTGCTGGTAGTGGTCGATGAACACGACCGGCGGGACTTCCAGGTCAAAGCGGTCTGCGACCTCTTTGACGAAGTAGAGGGTGAGCGTCGAGTCCTTTCCGCCGGTCCACATGACCACGGGATTATCGTACTGTTCGAGGCCCGCTTTCGTGACCTCGATTGCCTTTTCGATCTTGTGTTCGATGCTCGGGTAATCCTCCGGCTCCTCGCCCTCGCCGTCGGTATACTCGACGCCGAGGTACTCGGGGAACTCCGTTGCACTCGTCATGAGTGTAATGAGATATAATTAGAAGGCAATTGAGTCTTTCGGACTCTCCGGACAGAAACGTCGGGATCGACTCAGCGGATGAACTCGTTGTCCCGCCAGTCGACAGTGTCCTCGCCGCGGTCCTCGGCCGGGTCCTCGGTGACGTTGATCGAGGCCGGCGTGTGCTCGCCGTCGACGATCCGAACGGCCTGCAGTTCCTCATCGATCGAGACGATCGCGGTGAGTGTCCCCTTCTCGGCGATCTCGGCGACGTCACAGAGGACCTCGAACATCGGGAACTGCAGGGTCGTGTTCTGAAGAACCGTTTCGCGGTCGCCCTTGAAGCAGGCGTACTCGACCAGTTCGGACTCGATTTCTTCTTCTTCCTCTTCTGTCAGCGCGCCCCACTGGCCGCCACCTCCGGCGTGTGGCGGTTCGGGCTCTTCTTCGTAGACGCGGTTTTCGGTCACGCTGGCCTTTAGCTGGGCCGTCGGCGTGTACTTACTAATCGAGCCGTCCGTGGCGACGGCACTCAGGATCAGCGTGTTGTTCCGTCGCGTGATCTCGACGTCCTCGATCTCCGGGGGCAAATTGGGGTCTTCAAAGTGATCGTGGACGTCTTCGAGTGGCAGTTCGAGTGTCGAGTGGAGTCTGTATACGCGGCTCGTCATGGTTGGAACAGGGGGCGGGGCCATCTCGCGCGACGATCGAGTGACACCAGTGATCACTGAAACGTACGTGCCCAGGGCATATAGGGCCTGCCCTTTCGGCTCCGTTCGATATTTGTTCAATGCGGCCGTCGTCGACCGTCCTGGCTTGGGTCTCGCCCGAACTGCCGGTCCAAACGGTTTTCTTCGCGCCGATCTGTCCTCACGTATGAGCACACACGTAGCTATCGTCGGCGCGTATGGCAGCGCCGGCTCGGCTGTGGCGGGCGAACTGGCTGACGATCCGGACGTCGAATTGACGCTGATCGACGACGGCGATCCGGGCGGCGGCCTCTGTATCCTTCGGGGTTGTATGCCATCGAAGGAGGTTCTCTCGGCGGCCGAGCATCGCTTCGCCGCGAGACACGACCCGCGACTCCGTGGGGACGCACACGATGTCGATCTCGAAGCCGTCGTCGAGCGCAAGAACGGACACACCTCGGACTGGGCAGCACACCGACGTGATTCGATCGCCGAACTGGCCGACCGCGAAAACGTGGAATTCATCCACGACACCGCACGGTTCGTCGACGACCGAGTGCTCGAAGTCGACGGCCGACGGCTCGAACCCGACTACGTCGTGATCGCGACGGGGTCAAACGTGGCGATCCCGCCGATCCCCGGAATCGAAGACGTCCCCGTCCAGACGAGTGCGGACGTCCTCGATCGCACCGACTTCGGCGACTCCGGTATTGCGCTGGGGCTGGGGTACATCGGGCTGGAACTCGTCCCGTACCTGGCGGAAGCCGCCGATATGGATCTTACCGTCGTCGAGGCACTGCCCGACGTACTCGACGAAGCAGACGCCCCGTTCGGCGAGGAATTGCTCTCCTATTACCGCGAACACTTCGATGTCGATGTCCTGATCGACGCCGAAGGAAAGCACGTCGAGCAGTCAGCCGACGGCGTCCGGATGACAGTCGATGTCGGTGGCGAGACGCGCACGCTCGAGGCCGAGGAACTGTTCGCGTTCACCGGCCGCGAACCGGCGCTCGATCGACTCGGGATCGGAAACACGTCGCTGTCGCCGGGCGAGGGCTGGGTGTCTGACACGATGCAGGCCGCCGGTGATGACCGAGTGTTCGTCGTGGGCGACGTCAACGGCAGGGAACCGATCCTTCACGTTGCCAAAGAAGAGGGATTCACCGCCGCCGAGAACGTCCGTCGTCACCGCGGGGGCGACCCCCTCGAGGAGTACGATAACGTCCACCATCACGTCATCTTCTCAGGACTCGGCGTCCTGCCCTTTGCCCGCGTCGGACACTCCGTGGAGTCGGCCGAGGCCGCCGACCTGGAGTTCGTCACCGCCACGCGGGCGGCCTCGAGCGACGGTGTCTTCAAGACCAAGAACGTCGGCGATGGCCTCGCGCGACTCGTTGTCGGGACGGACGGTACCGTGCTCGGCTATCAGGGGTTGCACTATCACGCCGACGTGATGGCTAAGACGATGCAACTGGCTGTCGAAATGGAACTGGACGTCCGGGAGATTCCCGACCGGGCATACCACCCGACGACACCCGAGATCATCGACGGCCTCCTCAGCGACGCGGCAGCAGAACTCGAGTGAGGGCTCAGCTTTTGCTGGCAGCGACGAACGACTCGTCAGTCGTCGGCCGCGGCTCCGTCGCCGGTACTCGCGTCGGCTTCGATCTCGCTCTCGATGCTCGGCGGGTACTTCCCGCGGTCGAGTTTGAGATCTGACTGCGGGCGAGCCATACAGGTCAACGCGTAATTCTCCATTTCCTGCTCGGTCAGGCCTCGCGCAGCCGGCTGAGTCACCTCGCCTTCGATGATCTCCGCGCTACAGGCGAGACACATCCCGACTCGACAGGAGTACTCTTGGGCGATGCCTTCGTCGAGACACCGGCTCAGAATGGTCTCGGTGTCCTCGACTTGCACGGTTTCGCCCGTACCCACAAACTCCACGGTGTACGTGCTCATGGGATGGGATATGGATGACCCCACCAAAACTCTTTATCAGTCGTCAGGCTCTCATCAGGGAGACTCGCTACGCCCCCTTCCCCTTGTTCGGTGTGAGCGCGGATACGCCGCCTCCAAACGATCCCGCAGGAACAGCTGTGGGGCAGAGGCCTTCCTTCTGGCTACCCTGATTCCGTTTTCGATTCCGATTCGGACAGCGATTCCCAGAACCAGATCTTCTTTAACGGTTCCAGGGGCTTCCGGTCGAGTCGGTCCCGCTCTTCCCAGGCGGTCATCGACGGAGCGATCGTGACCAGGTATGGCCCGACGCGCTTGGTGTAGGCGTAGATGATATCCCCGATGAGGTCGCGGCTGTACTCCTCGACAGGCTTACCGAGTTCGCCGCTGTCTTCGCGGATGACGTCACCATTGTGGTTGAACGTCATCCCATCGCCCTCACGGAACACGACGTAGCCGCTGTGGGGATCGAGGACTTCGAGCTCTTGGAAGTAGTGGATTTGCTCCCACTCGTAGGCACCGAGTTCGTCCATCCCCTCACTCGACACCGGGCCGTCGAGGATTGTTCCTCTGGCTTGCTCGGCGGCCTCCGCGCTCGCGAACCGCTGGATGTCGATCAGCCGCGTCGGTTGATCGGCCTTCCGTGGGTGGGCAGCGAGGAATCCCCGCCCTGTCCGGTCTTTTTCGACGGACACGCCGCCGAAAATGTTCTCCAAGTCACTGATGTACTTCCGGCGATCGAGGCGCGTATTGAACTGCAAATAGGCCAGTGTCGCATCGTGTCGTTTGCGTGATCGGACTGGGGCAACGTACTCGGTCTCTGGATGGGCGATGATGAACGTATACGGATCAGATTTGCTGTATTTCGAAGATGTCGCGTACGCAAGCAACGGCTCGTGGATCGGCCGTTCGGAGAACCGTTTGTTGATCGCCTCGGTGCGTTTGACGTTGTCGATATAGACCCGCAAGCTCGTGAGTTCGCTCTTGACGCGGTCCGTGTCTCCCCGTTCGGAGAATTGACGGATCGTCGAAACGGTGTCTTTGACCTTGAAGACGATGTCTGCTGTCGCCGTGAAGTCCTCCGAGTTCTCGAAGTGTGGCGCCAACCTGTCTTCGAGTAGGGTCACGAACTCCCCGGCGGTCGACTCCAACCGTTTCAGATCCGACTCGGACAGTTCCGGTCGACGTCGAAGATACTCCGTCGTATCGTAGAGGCGCTGTGAGAGGTTCTTGTACTGGGAGATGGCGTTGAAATAGGTAGTCCCGAACCACTCGATCTCTTTGAGGATGTTCCCCGTCCGGTCCGCGAGCCCGGGGTACTGGAGTTGTGGTTCGCCTTCCGTTGTTTCTTGTTGGGTCTCCGGTTCGGTTTCGGCTGACGCTTGCGTTTGTTCCTGGCTGGGCTGGTCTGTCTCTGTCTGTTCGCTGTTGAGGACCCCACACCCGGCAAGCCCTGCGAGTGGCAACACAGACACCGAACGGATGACGGCTCTTCGTGACCGCTTCATGTTACGATCAAAAGATGATATAGGAGTAAATAAAATCCATGGTTGTTCCGCTTCCATACGTCTGGCTGGGAACGGCAGTGGTGCGTCTCTGTTTACGTGTTCGAGTGATTTCGTTTCTCACAGCGGCACCTGTCGCTGTTCACCGACGGAACAAATTGATAGCCGACTAATCGATCGGTGGCCCTGCTCGACGCCGGAGCGCAAAGAATTAACCTGCCTCGGCGTTGACCCGGTTGCATGACCACTGAAGCGTACGACGTCGTCGTCGCGGGAGCCGGAACTGCCGGTTGTTACGCAGCGGCGACGATCGCCAACGAGGGTCTGGACGTGGCGATCCTCGAGCGCAAGTCCGAGGAGGAAGCGGGACACATCGCCTGTGGCGACGCCCTGAAGGGAGCGGGTCACTTCCCGGAGGCGATCCCCCGATCACAGATTGAACCCGCCTTCACGAACACGGATGTCGATCACGGGCGCTTCGAGATTCCCGCGGAGGACACCGTTGTCAACATCCCGATCCCCGGCGAACTCGCGGTCATCGACCGCTGGGAGTACGGCCGTCGACTCATCGACGGGGCAGCAGATGCAGGCGTCGAGTTCCACTTCGATACGGTCGTCCAGGACGTTCTCCAGAACGGGACGGTCGAAGGCCTCGAAGCGATCCGGAACGGGGAACCGGTGGCCTACGAGGCATCGATCGTCATCGACGCCGCCGGCGCGCTATCGATCCTTCAGGACGAGGCCGACCTCGAGGCGGCGACATTCGACACGAACGTCACCTACTCGCAGTTCTGTTCGGCTTACCGGGAGATCGTCGAGGTTGAGGAACCTGTCGAGTGGAACGATGCACTCGTGTTCAAACCGACCGAGCGCTCGGCGGGATACCTCTGGTACTTCCCTCGCACCGAGACGGAGATAAACGTCGGTCTGGGCTTTCAGATGAACGAGGAACCGATGGAGTTAGTCGACGCCCTGAAACGAGATATTCGGGATCGCGAGGAGTTCCAGGGTGCGACCGTCGAGGACAAACTCGGTGCCGCACTCCCGACTCGCCGCCCGTACGACTCGGCGGTTGCCCCCGGATTGATGGCCGTCGGCGACGCCGCCGGTCACGTCAATCCCACTACTGGCGGGGGAATCGCCGGGGCCGCCTACGCAGGCAAGTACGCTGGCGAACAGGCGGTCGAGGCAATCGCGGACGGTGATCTCTCCGAGGACGCACTCTGGCGGTACAACGAACGAGTGATGGACCACTTCGGGTCGCGGTACGCCGCCCTCGACGTCTACAACATCTTCAGTACGGCCTACGACATCGACGACCTGATGGGGTTGCTTGCGCGCCTCCCGGTGAGCAAGCTCTCGGAGGCACTTTACTCGGGCTCGGCCGACCTCTCCTGGCCCCTGAAGGTAAAGATGGCACTGAAAAGCGTCGGCCACTGGGGAACGATACTGGATCTCTATCGGACGAAAAACCACGCCGACGACCTCATGGATCACTACGAGGCCTATCCCGACTCGCCGGGGGCCTTCGCAGACTGGCAGGCCCGCCGTGACGAGATCTTACAGCGTGTCTACGAGACGACTGGTGCCGAGCCGAAGTACTGACGCCCCGATCGGGACTCATCCTGTGTGCATCACTCACGGCCCCAATAGTTAACTCGTCTCACGGTATAGTTACACATAGACAGTGTAGAGTGGGGCTCGGCACTCGCGGTGGTGCCCGTCGCGGCGGCTCGATACACAGGGGAAAGACAATGGACAGAGAGCAGTTTCAGCGGAACAATTCGGCGGTCGCACCACTCATCGGTGTGATCTTGATGATCGCGATCACTGTGTTGCTGGCAGCGACCGTCGGCGCGTTCGTCATGGAGATGGAGATGCCCGATCGCGATCTCGTTACGGCGGTCGATCTACAGATCACACTCGAAGATGGTGGCAACGAGACGCAACTCCGCCACAACGGTGGCAACGCAGTCCCGGTCGAAAAGACGCTCGTCGTTATCGAGGGGGCCTCACCGTCGAGTGTCGACGGCGAGTATCAACTCGCGGCCCTCGACCCCTCCCTCTCGCCCGACGACACGATGACGGCAGCGACGACGATAAGAATAAACAATAGTGATTTCGGGACATCAGTGGACTTCACCGGAGCATCGATAACGATCGTCACGGAGAACTCTCAGGGACGGACCGTTACGCTCTACGAGTGGGACGGGCCGGACGCCTGACTTCGAGTCGTCTGGGGAGTCACTCGTCCCGATCGGCGATCGTCAGAATCGCCTCGCGCAGCGCCGCGACGCCGATCCCGATCGACGCCTCGTCAATGTCGAACGTCGCGGTGTGATGGCCGCCCGGGTGGTCCGTCCCGATGCCGACGAACGTCGCCTCGCCGCCCCGCTGCTGGACGCGACGCATGAGATACGTCGCGTCCTCGCTTCCCCCGAGTTCTGCCCTCCGGAGTCGGGAGTCGACGCCCGAGATCCCGCTGGTGACCTCGTAGATCAGTTCCCGGAGTGATGGATCCGGGTCTGCGCTGGGGGCTTGGCCCGTCCTCTCGATGGCTACCTCGCAGTCGTGCATCTCCGCGGCTGATTCGATGACCGTCTCGGCTCGGTCACGCATATACTCCATCAGGCGTGTCGTCTCCCCGCGGACTTCACCGTCGATATACGCTGATTCCGGGATGACGTTCGAGGCCGAACCACCACCGACATTCCCGGCGTTGACTCGCGTCATTCCCTCGCCGTGGCGCGGGATTGCGTAGAGGTTCTGGACGGCCGTCGCCATCGCTTGGACGGCGTTTCGACCGCGATCGGGGTGCCCACCAGCGTGGGCGGACTCGCCCTCGAATTCCGCCCGAAGGTTCGAGACAGCCAGGATTCCTTCGACTCCGGCGACGACTTCCCCGGTGGGATGCCCGAGTCCGAGGTGGATCGCCATCAGGGTGTCGACGTCATCGAGGTGCCCGCTTTCGGCGATCGCCCGCCCGCCGCCGATCACCTCCTCGGCAGGTTGAAAGATTACTTTCAGTGTCCCCTCGAAGTCGCTGTCAGCGATCGCTTCGAGGACGCCGACACCGATGGTCGCGTGACCGTCGTGGCCACAGGCGTGCATCGCGTCGTCGTACTCAGCACGGAACTCCTCGGCGACTGGGTGATGGTCCGGGTCGGTAGACTCGGTCCGTGGGAGGGCGTCGATGTCCACCCGGAGGGCGACGGTTGGTCCCTCTCCGCGCCGCAGGACCGCAATTGCGCCTGTCTGACCCCCTTCGAGCCGGTCGAGAGTCTGCTCGTCGACACCGGCCTCGCTGGCGCGCTCTCGCCACCGGCCGAGTTCGTCCGCGTCGGGGACGCCGGCCCGGGCATCGCTCGCGAGGGCGTCTGGGCCGACGAAGACGTCGTCGACGCCGATTCGGTCGAGTTCCTCGAGGATCCGGGCGGTCGTATAGAACTCCCGCCAGGCCGGCTCCGGATGGCGGTGCAGGTCTCGTCGCAACGAGATGAGGTGCTCCGGCGTTTCGGTCATGTCTCCCCGGAACAGTCGGGGCTATGTAAAACCGCTCGTGGTGGGATTGCAAAACCAGGGCCGACGGCTCCGTCAGCGACCAGCGCCACGACGCTGTTCGACGGACGCCTCGAGGTGGACGCGGTCGGGGAACTCCCACTCGGTCACGTCACGGGCGAACTCGTCGTGGCCGACGATCTCGATCGTGCGGGTGAAGACAGTGTGTCGCCAGGGATCGAACTGGTTCCCATCTGCGCTCAACCCCCGAGACTGGGGGATGGTGATGTCCTCGGGGGACTGGGGATGGGGGCCCTTTAGTTCGACACCCTTGCGGGCGGCCGTTTCCTTGATCTCGGTCACCACGTCCTCCAGCAGGTGGCGATCCCCACTCTCGACCGTCAACGTCGTCACGAACGGCATACCGTCAGGTGATGGACGGTCGACGCCCAAAAAGCCACCCTTTCGATCGTCTTAGTCCTTGCCGACCGACAACGGTGCCGATCGCGGAGTGGTCGCTTCGCGTCGCTCGGTTCCGCGCTCCGATATGCTCTTAAGGTCTCCCGGTCTAGCCGTCAGTAATGATTGAGGCCACGAGCGCGGGAGCCATCCTCTTTCGCGATACGCGTGGCCAGCGAGAGTACCTGCTGCTCAAGAGCCGACCGGGGGACTGGGAGTTCCCCAAGGGGGGCGTCGAGGGCGAGGAGGAACTCCAGCAAACTGCCATCCGCGAAGTGAAAGAGGAGGCCGGAATCAGCGATTTCCGGCTCATCGACGGCTTCCGTGAGGAGTACGACTACGTGTTCGAGGCGAACGGTGAGACCATCCACAAGACCGTCCACCTGTTCATCGCGAAGTCCTTCGAGGCCAGTGCCGAACTCTCGAAGGAACACCACGACCACCAGTGGCGTGACTACGAACAGGCGAAAAACACCATCACCCAGGACGGACCCCGCGAAATCTTCGAGGAGGCCCACGACTTCATCGACGAGAAAGACGTCTGAACTGTGCCGCGGCGGGAGCGTCACTGATCGGTGTCACGAGACGATAGCAACGGCTTTCGAACAGGTTTGACCGCCGAGACGATGGCACCGAAGAAGACGGCGCCGTCAAAACCACTGCCACGCTTTGCTCTCGTTGAGTGGGCCCCTACCACTGCAATCGAGCAGGGTCCAGACTGTCAGTATGCCCGTCTCGAGTGGGACGGCGAGCTGGCCACCGAATCGGCGCCTGGGGCTCGACGATTATTGGTCCTCGACTGAGGGCTGGTCCCTTTCAGTAGCACTTGAATCCCGGAACAGTGACACGACGAGGTATAGCGGGCCGCCGATAACCGTCCCGTACGTGACTATCACAAGCGGGGTGAACAGCACTCCCCGCCCTGAGCTCAGGTTCGATTGCGTACTCACGAGAACGCCAGCCACCAAGATCGCAACGACGACGAGCCACCGCTTGATCGAGCGTAGCTCTCTGTGGAGGGGAATTCGATCTGTCGGGGACATGTGGGGGGTGTGACTGGCACACTACAAAACAGCGACGGTACGGTTTTGTCTACTCGGTCCATTGCACGCGTGTGGCGATCGACGCGGAATTCGACTTCGAGTTGCGGATCTGTCAGTGGGCCGAGCGCGTCTGGCCGCCCGGCCGCGACCGCCAGCGGCCGGTGATCGTCGCCCGCCAGTTCGGCACCAAACGCCGTCGGTGGGACACGATCGTCATCGAATGCGACCCTGACGGCCTCCGACAGCGGGCCGAGTTCGGCGAGCAAGCGATCGATTCCGATCTGCTGGACGTACTCCCACACGCACCCGCCGAATGGGCGTTCTATCGCGACGTACTCCCCGATCCCGGCTATCCCTGGCGGTACGTCCGTGAGGCGATCCATCGGGCCACAGACCGGGGTATTCTGGAGACGCGCAAGTACGAGGGTCGGATCGAGATCCGCCGAAAATACGCCTATCCGGACTGGGTCGAGCGGATCGTCGCTATCGAGAACAAGCCCGATCTCGATGCCAGTGCTGCCAGGCGCCTCGCTCCCCAGATCGAACGGGACGTCGCGATGGGGCTGGCCGACGAGGTGTGGGTGGCGACGGCCGCGACCGGCGAGCGGGTCGAACCTGCGTTGCTCGAAAACCTGCCTGTCGAGGCCGGCATTCTCGTTGTCGATCCCCGGGCCGGTGATGCTGAGGTGGCCTGGCATCCCCGGACATTGGATCCAACGACGCCCGGTACGCGTATTCTCGAACGGCCGGTCGGGGGCGATCACGACGCTTCGGCGGCTCGCTTCGAGTACGCCGATCCCGAATGGAAAGGCCACAAGCGCCTGGAGATCGCCGAGCGGGCATACGCACGGGGCTGGCGAAAGTACGTCGACACGATGCGTTCGGACTGCCGGTACTTCGACACCCGGTGGACGACAACCGGCCCGGTGCCGTACTGTCGGGCGAAAGAGTGCCAGCAGACGAGCTCGGAGT
The DNA here is from genome assembly GCF_900880625.1 of Halorhabdus rudnickae. Taxonomy (NCBI): domain Archaea; kingdom Methanobacteriati; phylum Methanobacteriota; class Halobacteria; order Halobacteriales; family Haloarculaceae; genus Halorhabdus; species Halorhabdus rudnickae. The sequence goes on along the minus strand of NZ_CAAHFB010000001.1, from coordinate 1,096,657 downwards.
GCCGTGGCTCCTGTTCGCAGTTCGAGCCCGAACCGCCGGCCTGGCGGTCGAAAGGGTGGCCGCTCTCAGGCGGCCCTGGAAAAGATATCGAACGCGTTCTCGACCGGCGCCGACGGCGTCACCGGCCCGGACTGGAGTGACTCTCGCGGCGGCCCGGGACCTCACTCTTCGAGGACAGACACGTCGAGTTCGTCGCGTTCGACTGCCAGCCTGAACGTCGGGACTGTCGTCCGAACGCGTTCGAGCAACCCTTTGTCGGTCAAGTTTCCGAGCGCGCTTCGGACCGCATCGACGTCAGGATCGTGTCCGTCCTGCCGGAGGTCCTGCAGGACGCTAACCACGCTCTGAGGATTTCCTTCGGGTCCGGCGATGACTTCTAGGACGGCCGCCTGGAGTTCAGGGACGTGGACGACTCCGTCGCCGGCAGCCCCCTCGATCAACCCCTCGTCTTCGACCAGCTGGGCGGCTTCCGGCGTCGCACAGATCAGGCTGTCCTCGTTGCGGTAGTAGTATTCCCCGAGTTCGGACTCCAGATACGTGTGGACCTCGCTGCCGTTTTCCATCCCCCATCGGTCCTGTAACTCGGCGTTCTTCGTCGGCTGCAGGGCGACGACGTCCGCCAGCCGCTCGAGGGCGTCCTCGGAGAGCGTCATCGACGGTGATTCGGCAGGGCGGTATTACAGCCTTCTGTCTTCGGTCGACGGCACCTTACAGTTCCGAGAGGGTCTGGGCCACGTCGTCCCAGTGGCTCCCTTTCCAGAAGTACTGCCCGCAGTCCTCGCACTGCCAGATGTCTGCTTCGTCCGGATCGGGGGCATACGCTGGCGTCGATCCGGCAACTGGGGTCGCTTCCAAGTGGCCGTTGCAACGGCCACAGCGGGTCGGCGTCCCGGCCGGCGTCAGATCCACTCCCGCGTCGACGAGTTCTCGTAACTGCTCGTGAACGTCACGCGACTCGAGGAGGGCGCTGTCTGGCGCGCTCGCGGCGAGCGATCGGTCGCGTGTGACCACCGTCCGACTCTCCGCCTGCGCGATCGCGATAAGTCGATCGTCCGCTTCGATGCCACGGTCCAGCGCGTAGGCCGCGTCGTAGCCACACATCCGCAGGTACGTCGCAAGCTTACCAAGCATGGCGTCGAGAAGGAATCGCTCGGATCTCATGGCTCGTCACATCGCTACGTGATCCGTCATCAAAAGCGACTCTTCCATCTGTCACACCTGATGTCCGTGCTCGTCGCCGGTACTGCTTTGATGGCGGCTGATAAAAAGTAATTAATTTTACCATTAGTGTCAAATATACTTATACTTGCTATTATATCGTCAAGGGATCTTCAAGATGGTTCTTGCCGAGTTGCCATCAGTTTGACCCGGTTGAAACGACTCATTTGGCCTTGTTTAGACGCGTAGTTTTCATGGTGTTGCGTGGCTGAGGCTGAGTTCGATGTTTCTGACAGCGCATTTCAGGACGAGTTCGCGGAACTGTCCGAACCACGTTTGAGCTCGAACGATCTTGCCGTATTTGCGGCGAAGGGCGAAAACGTGGACTCGGCGTTCGAGCGTTGATGGTAGATCGAATCATCTTGCAGAAGATCATTGGCGATGCCGTGCCAGCCGAATTCGCGGGGCTTGACCGCCGGTTTGACGCCTTCAGACCGTGGTCTTTGGCGAAGTGGCCACCAGTCGTGGCCTTTGTCGGCGGTGAGAATGTTCAGCCTGTCGAGATTGCGTTTGACCGTTTGCCAGCCGATCTTCGAATCGTGCAGTTGTTTCATCGAGCAATGTATATCTAGAGTTTGCCAGTTTTGCAACCATTGAGAAGCGTCGTTTTCACCGCCTCGAACGTGTGATTCGTGCGTTTGGCGTAGTGTTGACTGGTGGCTGAGCCATGCCGGTTGCGTCGATAGCTTGCACATCGCCAAGATCGTGCAACTCCGCCGACAGCCGTAGCAAGACGCGCCAGATCCGCATTTCGAGATCTTGCTTGGGCGTAACACAGTCGTGAAATCGGACAGATCAGCCACCGCTAGGTCGAGAGGTTGGCGACAATTCCATGTATCTCGTGAAGTACTGATACGGACCAGTTTTGATCGGTCCTGACGACGGCAAGTGGCCCAACAGCCACACAGATTCCTGACCAAGCAAGGAGGATCATCTGTTGTCGCCCTCGATCTCACCGGGCGTACAGTCGACGCTGGTCGTTCTTCGGAGTCGTTCTCGTTGGCCCCGACGCAGGCGAGTACGTCTCCCTCGAAGACGACAGTGTACTCGTCCACGAGGACGACCGCTGATCTCGACCACGGTCGAGAGTCGTCCACAGTGACCGGCGGACCAACGACCGAAGCGGTGGGTTCGAGTCGCCATCCGTCGTCGTATCCCAGGGGCTACTCGTGAAGGGGAGGCACCGCATCGATGTACCGCTGGAGTTCCGTCTCGGAGCGTGTGACGACATCGGAGTGGGATCGCTTGATCGTCCGCACCGCTTCGGCAATCGATGCCTTCACGTCAATATATTCGTCGTCACAGTCGAGGCGGGACTGGAGGACATCGGCGGCTGGGGCGGCAAGTTCGGCGTGGGAAGCGCCGACCCGCCCGAGGGCTTCAGCAGTCTCTTCCCGCAGTTCAGCGTCGACATCACCGAGGTCGGCCTGCAACTCCTCGAACCAGTGTGGGTCTATGTTGGGATCCGACGCGCCGATCTTCCCGAGGGATTCGAGGGCTGCCACTCGAACGCCGCGATCCTCGTCGTCCACGAGTGGCCACAGGCTATCACTGACCGTCGTCGGTAGTTCCGTGTCGGCTGCTGCAATCGTTCCGAGTGCTTCGGCTGCCGCCTCGCGCACGTACCGTTGTCTGTCCTCGACAAGCGTCTGAAGATCGTCTCGGATGAGCGCGGCAACCTCGGAGTCGTCGGCCCCGATCTTCCCAAGTGCGATTGCGGCGGCGCTCCGATTGTGGAGCGAGCCGTCGTCGAGAAACTCCCGAAGGTCCTCAACGGCTGGCCGAACTGTGGCTGAACGGCTGGCACCGATCTCGCCGAGTGCTTCGGCGGCGTCACACGAGAGTGCCTCGTCGTTGAGGCAGGTCCGGAGGTCTTCAATGGCAGGGTCGAGTGCCTCGGGATGGGCGGCACCGATTCGCTTGTACGCATCGATGATCCCAGACATATCGACCTCGTCGTCGGAATATCTCTCATCCACCGCCGCGAGGATTGGGTCTGTGGTGTCCGCGGTACTGTCGAAGCGGTCGTCCAACGCCGTAACGACGCGCGGTGCGACCGCAGGGTCCGCTGCTGCAATCTTCCCGAGTTCCGTCACGGCGGCGTTGCGCACGGACTCGTTATTGTCGTCTACCAGCGTCACCAGGTCGTCGACGCTTGGTCGGACAGCAGCAGGCCGGACGGTCGCGATGTCGCCAAGGGCTTTCACGGCACCTGCTCGGAGACGGTGATCGTCGCTTTCGAGGTGTGGGGTGATACGGTCCAGTTCGGGAACGACCGCATCGGGATGTGCGGCACCGATCCGCCCGACAGTGTTGAGTATCTCCCCACGGGGCAGGTTGCGAAACCGATCTCCCGTCTCCGTTTCAACACGTCTCAGCAGCTCTTCGACGACGACCGAGAGTTGGTCAGGATAGGCGATAGCGACGTTTGCGAGTGCGACCGCAGTGCCGATCTGCTGTGGTCCCGCCTGCTCGGTAAGCCGGTCTCGCAGGCCCTCGACGACGGGATCGACGATATCGGGACAGACGAGCGCGATCTGGACGAGTGGCGCTGACAACGGACTTTCCTCGACCGTCTCGTCTTCGGTCAGTGCGAGCAGGTCGTGTCTGGCAGGCGCGATCGCCATCGGGTAGTCGTATGAGATCGTCGCCAACAGAGTGATTGCATAGCCACACAGCGACTCGTCCTCGAGGCAGTCGATGATCTCGTCGATGTGCGGGCGCAACAGCACGGACTTGGTCTCGGCGAGTGTCTCGAGCGCTGTCACAGAGGGTTCTCGCACGTGCTCGTCTTCGGTGTCGAGGTTTTCCACGAGCCACTCGACAGTTGTATCGAGCGCGTCCAGGTCATTCTGTGCGACCCACATGAGCATGTCGCGGGCCTCCTCCCGTGTCCGTCTGGTCTCGTGGACGACGTACGGTTGGAGGGCCTCTGCGACGCGTCGAGTGCAGTTGGGGTGGGCCCCGATCTTCCAGAGGGCTTCCTGGGCGTCCGAACGTCCGTGGTGGCCGTCGATGAGCGCACACAGGGCCTCGATCTCGTCGTCCGTCGCCGTGGCGGGATCGACTGTTTCTCGGAGCTCCTTGGCTCGTTGCGCTTCGTCGTCGGGGTCGTCTGAGGTATCGTTCGTCATGTTGTATTCCGAAATCGGGTTGGGTATCTACGTACCGGGGCTGTCGTCTGCTGTCGGTCGGGGAGTCCTTTCGTTACAGCATCGAACTCACCGATCCTCCTGTCTCGGTGGGTTCTCACCGGAGCCACCGGTATCACGGTCAGTTGTCGAATCCGGCCTGTCGGCGGGGTCGTCAGGCTCGTCGACACCCTCTGCATCGAAAATGGCGCTGGAGATGTCGCCGTTGTCTGTGGCCTGGAGTCCCTGATCGAGGCGCGTAATGTAGTCCGCGCGTTCCCGAACGTTGGCCGACAACAGCGTGTCCCGTGCCTTCGAGAACGTTCGCTCGTGGGCCCCATCGGCGCGGAGCAGATCAGCATCGATAGCCTCCTGAACGGACTCGTTCACGGCGTCGATACACGCTTCGATCCGTGTCAAGGGGCCGTGGTTCTCTGCACCCTCGACGATCACATCGGCGTAGAGGCCTTCCAGGAACGCTTCCGGGTCGTTCACGTACGGCCCCCTCGTGAACTCACGGAGCTCCGAATCGAGTCGTCGGTGCCACTCGTCGGCATCGTCCTGCACTGCTTCGAACAGGGCTCGAACGTACACGTCGGCGACGAATTCCTCCGGACGGTCCGGCGCTTCCCGCGTGGCGGTCGATTCGATTTTGTCGCTCACGATCTCGAACCACTCGTCGGTCACCCGGGTGTCGGTGTGGGTTCGACCGACCGTCGCGAGCGCCTCGGCGAAGATCCGCTCGAAGATGTCGGCTCGGTCGAGATCGATCCAGTCGAGGGAGAACCCATCGTCGAGAACCGACAGCACCTCGATCACACAGAAGCGGACCTCCTCGGACTCGACACCGGCGGCGTGTCCGAGTGCGCCACCGAACACCGAGGCCACGTACACGACTGGATGTGGTGGATTGTCCGGCGCGGTCGCAGCCGTTTCGATCTGGGACAGCACCGCCTCGACAAGTCGCTCGTGCGTGCGTTCGCCGACGTCAGACCGAGTCAGCACTGCAGTCAGAATCTCTGCGTCGACTGCCGCGAACGCGTCGAACCAGGCTGTCTTGTCGGGCTCGTCGATGGACTCGCGACTGGTCCGTAGCGACTGGACGAGCACCGTAACCCACTCCTGGGTACGACTCGATGCGCCATCAGCCGCCCAGCGAGCAGCTGCGCCGCCGTAGACGTCTGCGAGGAACTGAACCGGGTCCTCGATCGATTCGGCCGAACTCGCCCGTGCTTCGATGCAGTCCGTGATGCCAGTGTACCACGTGTGCTCTTCGCGTGGCGTCACACTGGGGTCAGCTTCGGCCAAATCGCCAAACATGTTCCACTCGTCCCAGTGGCCCCACTCGCCCGCCCCATCCATCCCGTTCATCTCGACGCTGTCGTCCGAACCGGCCGAGTCGGGTTCGAATCCCTGAACGGCTGTCGAAAGGGCGCGGCGATACACGGCTGTCAGATGCTGGGTCCGTTCCTGGGTGGACTCCGTGGCGGCACCACCCCGTGTCACTGACTCGTCGTAGAGGGCCATCCAGTCCTCGAAGCCCAGGGAGTCGTCGAACGGGATCGATTCTACGCCATATGGGTACTGACTGACCTGGTCCGGGTATTGCTGTTCGACGTTACCAACGGCCGCGAGGGCCGTGGCGTGCAGCACTGCCCGGAGTTCCTGTTCAGCCTCGAAGTGGCCGGCGTCTGCGATGGCGTCGACGAGGCGGTGACACCTCGCAAACAACTGCTCGGCGCGGTCGAGGTCGCCCGTCTGGACGACGGTTCGAACCGCACCCCCGTAGGCGTCCGTCACGAACGCCTCGGGAGCCACGTCGCGTCTCGACACTGCCGCTGTGTTTGCCATGCTGAGCCCGACGGCATCGAGCCAGGGACCGATCCGGTCGTCCGAACACTCGTGTTCGAACACCCACTGGCCGACAGCGGTGACGTAGAACGCTTCGAGCATCGCTGGTCCGGCGTCCTGTTCGGTAATGATAGTGACCGCGTCGCTGGCACGAGACTGGATATCGGCCACCCAGGCAGCCATCGCCTCGGGCGAACAGTCGACGGCCGCGACGGCCCCAAGCATGGACCCAAAGCTCTTGGCGAGTACGACCGTCGTAAAATGATCGCTGGGGCTCGAGGCGTACTGGCGAACGAGTGAGACGATCGTCGAGAGACCGCCGTTCGCTGCCGCTGGATTCTCCGCCCGTCGGACGATCCGGCCGACGGCCTTCCCGTAGACGAAGTGGAGCGGAAACCGCCACCCGTCGTCCGCGACCATCGCGTGAAGCGTTTCGTCGACACACCCGATTGCGCCGTGGTTTACCACCGATCCGTCCGGCGGCTGTGCGAGCCTCGCCAGCGCACCCGAGAACGCGGTGGCAAACGGCTCTAAATTCCCGCCGATGCTCTCCTCGTGGGGGTTCGATACCTCGTTCGTGACCTCTAACACACCGAGTGCGACCGCGTGGACCCACTCGTCCGTTCTCGGATTAGCCAACGCAACGGCTGTGATTGCGGTCTCGTAGACTTCGCCCCGGTACTGGAGTGCCCCCTCCGTATCGGAGCGCCGATTCCGACCCACGTCCGCCACGAGATCGTCGACGAACGAGAGCCACTGCTGTGCTGCGTCCGGCCCGTGTGTCCTCGAGACGATGTCGACGACCTCGGCGAGAACACGCCCCACGAACGCCCCACCGAGTGCGTGATCCGGAACACCCGCAATGGCTGCTAGGGTGCTCTGGTCGGCGACCGACTCGACGTCGAGGTTCCGACGAGATGGGAACTGTACCGTGTTCCAGCCGATCGCATCCAGTAGCTCCTGCGCAACGGCTGCCGGGTCACGCTCAGTATCGACGCTCGGATCCGCGACCGAGAACTCGACGCGGTCGGTCCAGGCTGGAAGCTCATCACAGCCAACCCGTTCAGCGACCTCGTCGAGGCGCTCGCGGTTGGTGTCGTCACAGATGAGCAGTGCGCCGGCACAACTTCCGTCCCCGACCCACTCGGGGAGTGCTCGGACGCCCTCGTCGCCGAGTATCTTCGCTGGTTGGGCTCCGTACGTCGCGACGACGACCGTGTTCGGTGTCGCTTCGATCCCCGTCCGAATCTGGTCGGGGTTTCTCAGATCGGGGAGCTTGACGGTCGTTCCCCAGTCTTCGAGTTCCGAAGCGAGTGTAGCAGCGACCTGTCGTTTTCCGCTCGATTTCGGGCCACCGAGGACGACCAGTCCGCCATCGAGCGCATCGAGGAGGTCGTCGCCATCGCAGCCGTCCTCTCCGTCGACGAACGACCGCCAGTCTAGCCCCTCTTCGTCGGTCTCGTCTGCTTCCTGAATCGTGCCCGGGAGCTCACGCTCGGCAGCAGCCTCATGCAGTGTCTCCGGCCCGTCCCAGTGCCAGGCATCGACGAGTGGCGAGGACCCATACGCTTCAGGGTCCGTGGAGACGGTTTCGAGCGACCGCCTCTCCGACTGGAGCGCATCCACTGCGTCGTCGAGTGCCTCACGAGACACGTCGAGGATCGGTTCCTCGTCGTCGGCCGCGAGACGCTCGCGAATCCGTGCTCGCATCGACTCCCCGGCGAAGACCTGGAGATGGTCGACTGTTCCAGGCGGGAGATCCAGGGCACGTTCCAGTGCCTCAGCAGTCGGTGCAAGTGTCCGATTTCGAGCGATGGAATCGAGCCAGTCCCCGTCCTCGGCGATTCCAACCGCGACGAGCGCGACCGCAGCCAGAGCCGCTGGTGACCGCTTGTTCGGGATTCGGCTGGGGAGACCCCCTCTCGGAAGGAGTCGTGTGATGGCATCCGCGAACTCGCTATCGAAGGGACCGCTCGTGATCTCACACCCCTCGAACACTCGTCTGACGTCCCCAGGCAAGAGTACTGCCGACGTGTCGTGTTTCGAGAGGGGGAGAAACGCTTCCGGCGTGACTGTCCCGTCGTACCATCCCAAGTGCTCTTGCAGCTCCGGGGTGGTGAAGTAGTAGGGTGGATACCTGGCTCGTTCCAGGACGGCGGCTCGCTCGTCGTCATCCAACCCGTGCGTTCCACCTGAGAGACGCTGTCGAACCTCGTCGATTGCTGTCCCGGCAGCAGTCGGCGGCGTTCGAACCACCACCACCCTATCGACAGTCTCGATGAACCCCCCTGACACTCCCGGATCACTCCGGCAGAGCCAGTCGAAACTCCGGGGGTGGGTGACGAGTACTGCGCCACCCGATCTGGAAAACAGCGATTTCTGCCCGTACTCGTAACTGTAGGTCGAGAGGGGCTCGTCGTCGAGGGCGAACGCTGCTGAGACGAAGTCCTCGACGATTAGGAGTTCCCCGTCGTCAGCAACGTCCGTCTCGGGCAGTCGCTCGACGGACTGCCCCAGTGGCCGTAACTGCTGTGACATTCCGATACCGGGTGCACCGAGAACGAGGGTCACCTCGCCCAGCTCGATGGTGGCTGCCAGTTCGTCAGGTCTGACTTCTTGGATCGTGGTATCCATGAGTGTACTGCAACCGACTCTGTTGACGACTCGTCTGAGAGAACGACAACAGTAGGTGGATATGCCCCTTTCGTCATGAAGTTAATATAACAGTTGCTATCTGGCAGTAGTTACCCACTGATCGCCGATCTGACTCCAGCTCTTGATCCGGCGGCCGCGTCGATTCGCACGTCTGGTGGACCCAGGCCTGTGTTTGCGGTGCTCCGTTACTCCAACCGATGGAGTTGGGTTTTATTTCATTCGAAACAGGTCCATCAAATTGCTTATTGTCAGCCGGGTCAGACATCGGGTAATGAACGGCAACGAGCCACCCACTGAAGCCGCCACTGGCCCGCCTCTGGCCCACACTGATATCGTCGAGGCGCTTCTCGCCGCACTCGATTCCGATGCCGCCCCATCCCGGCACGAGGACCGACAGTCACACGTCGACAACCTTCTCCCGCGACTGGCGGACGCCGCTGACGACGAGAGTCAGTCACAGATCGCCGAAACTCTCTTTGCAGCCATCGTCGATGGGGTCGAAACCGGACAGTTCGAACAGCGTTCGGTTCCCCTCGACCGTTTCGAGTCCATCGTTGCGCACAATCCAAGCGCTGACACACTTCGACAGCTGCTGGCCCGGACACTGGTTCGGGTAATCGAGGACGACGGGGAATCGGGACGGGTCGTGTCCATGACGACCCATCTCGACCGCCTCGATACGCTCGCCGCCAAGTACCCCGACGACGAGGAGATACAACACCAACTCGCCAGTGCACTTGCCAGTGCCGTCTATTCCTGGGGTGAGAACGGGCGATTCGACGACGTGCAGCGGTCACTCGACCGGCTGGAAGCCCACGCTCGTGCGTATCCGGGCCACATGGGCGTTCAGTCTCAGTTCGCAACAGGCCTGTTCAATGCCGTGTATCACGCGGCAGACGCCGACCGGCTCGACATGACGCAGACACACCTCGACCGCCTCGATACCCTCGCGACGAAGTACTCGACCGCCGAGGAGATACAACTACAACTCGCCAACGGACTGTACAACGCTGCAGGGGCGGAGGGCAAAGCCGAAGTATTCGAACGACTCGACGCCCGCATCGACCGACTTGAACAGCTGTGTGACGCCACCCCAACTGAAGCGATTCACGTCCGCTATGCGAAGGGACTCTACAACGCAGCGACGTACACTGCGACCGCTGGGCGGTTCGAAGCGGCGCAATCCCGTCTCGACGATCTCGATTCGGTCCACTCTACGTATCCTGACAACGAAGCGATCCAAACCCGCCTCGGCAAAGCCCTCTATCACACCTGCTACTTCCGGGGCGAAGCCGGTCGGCTCGACGAACAGCGAGCGGATCTCGACCAGCTTGCGGAACTCGCCGTCGAGAATCCGGACACCGATACACTCCAGCGCAATCTCGCTAAGGCCCTGGCCAGTTGTGCCACACACGCAGGAAGTCATGAACAGTTCGAGGTACTCGACCGCTTTCTCGACCAGTTGGACACGCTGGCTGACGACAACCTCAACGACGAGGAGATACAGTCGCGATTCAGTCTCGCACTGTTCAACGCCGTGACCGACGCGGGGCAAGCGGGTCGGTTCGAGCACCAGCGAGAGCTTCTCGACCGGTTGGAAACTCTCGCTGGGAACCACCCCGGCATCGAGGAGGTCCACGTTAGACTCGCGAAGGCGAGCCTGAACGCGACGAAGGAGCAAGGTGATGCTGGGCTGCTCGTCGGTCTCCACGTCCATCTCGACCGCCTCGAAGCACTCGTCGCCGACTTCCCTGACAACGCGGACATCCGAAACGCGTTCGCCACCTCGCTGTACAACGTCGTCACGTTCATGGGTGAGGCCGACCGGATAGACGACCTCACGACAGTCCTGTCGCGTCTCGAATCCGTTACCGAGGCCTCGACCGAGTTCGTGGCGGTGCAACGCCAGTTCGCTGACACCCTCCGTGCGGTAGTCTATCATATGATGTCGGCAGGCCGATTCGAGGACGGACAGGACTATCTCGACCGTCTCCACCGTCTCGCCAGTAGCCATTGTGACGATACTGAAATCCAGTGCTATTACGCAAGCGCGCTGCAGACGGCTCTCTCCCACGAGGGTGACGCCGGTCGAGTCGACGTACTTCCAACTCGGCTCGACCAGCTTGAAACCATTGCAGCGGCCCATCCCGAGAGCGAGCGGATCCAGCGTACGTTCGCGTCGGGGCTGCAGACTGCAATCCTTACCCAGCGGGAGGCAGGTCGATTCGAGCACGAACGGGAGTATTTCGACCGTCTCGAAACACTCGCACGCGACCATCCGACCGACGAGGAGATACAGGTCGTCCTCGCGGACGTGCTCGCGAACGGTGGTTCGCTCGACCGACTCGAATCACACGCAGCGGCATATCCCGACGTCGCCGACGTTCAGGCCGCCTTTGCAACGGCGCTCTGGAACGCCACGTTCCACGCGGCCGACGCCGGACGGACCGATGCTGTGGACACACATCTCGACCGTCTCGAAACGCTGGCGACGGCGTATCCGGATATCGAGACGGTACAGGAGCGCCTCTCGAACGCAGTCTTCACTGTCGCGCGATACCAGGCCGAGGACAGTCGGTTCGATGCGTTCGAGCGGTCGGTCGACCGTCTCGAAACACTGGCTGCCGACAATCCTGCCGCCGATTCGATCCAGTCCGATTTCGCGCAGGTCCTGTTCAACGCGGTTTTCGCGTCGAGTGGTGCCTGGCAGTTCGAAGACGCGGCGGACTACCTCGACCGACTCAAAGCCCATGTCGAAGACCATCCAGAGACCGAGGAGCTACAGTCAGAATTCGGTGCTGCGATCTGTAAACTCATGGAACGCGAGGCGGCTGCCGGTCGAATCGAGGACTTTCAGACACACCTCGACAGCCTCCAGACCCTCGCACGGGACCGTCCCGATAGCCAGACAATCCAGCGGCGACTCGCCTGGGCACTGGATCATGCTATCGAAAATCAGGTGGGGACACTTGCCGACCGCCAGTCGACTCTCGAACGGCTCGAACTGCTCGCCCACGAGTACCCCGACGACGAGGAGGTACAGTCACAACTAACCAGTGCACTCCAGTTCGCCCCCTTCGCCGATCACGACCGATTCGACGGTCCCTCGTCCATCTAAACCGAACCCCACTGTCGAAGGAAACCGCCGTTTCGACGGCAGAACCAGCCGAGAGGGACCGTTCGACTACGATCTCTGTGAGTATACGCGTCGCTATCGGTTACAACGGCATGTTCGCCTTCGACGCCCGTGTGCGCGGTCACCCCGGAATGTCCGCACGAGTCAGTCCCTCGGAGCGGGAGCCACAGATCAGTATCCTGTATCCCCAGCACAATTCGTCGTCGTGTCAGAACGCGAATTCACCGGCAAGCTCGACACTGACCGTGTGAAAGTCCATTCTGTCGGTAAAATCTGCCCCGGACACCTTGTCTTCGTCTGCCTGTCGCCACGTCGAGGGCTGAGTCACAGTCTTCGGGCATCGACGCTTCCAGCATCAATGCGACTGATTCGCCCATCCAGCCGGCGTCGGTCTCGTACACGTCGGCCCCCCGATCCAACTCGAGGGTCCCGAACCGGTCGTCGTCGAAGATATCTGAATCTAGACACTCGTCGGGTATTCTCTGTAGCGCCGGGTCGGTCCCTGCGGGATCGACCACCGCTTCGAGCAGGGCCTGTGATGACTCACTGCGGTCGCCCTTGAGGAGACGTACGCTGATCGACACGACCAACTCCGCCCCGATCCGTGTCTGAAACCGCTTTTCTCCTCGTCGGGGAGCTGCAGTTTGACGGTGAGGTGATCGATCCGGATCCTGGGCTTTCATCGAACCTGAGACGTTCATCAGCAAGACGACATCCATCGGTTGTACCTCTGCTTGGTCGGCGGTGTTCAGATACGGATTGAAGAGTGAGGAATGTTGTCTTCAAAGTGAGATACGCCCGAAAAAACACGCCTCAGCGGTAGTATCGACCAGATCGACGTCGTGTTTGTGGAGCGAGAGGCGACACCGCGATTGCTGATGAAACTCAGTATTCAGCTGCAGCTTGCTCGACTATCGCTTTCGAAAACTGTTACGATTCTTGGGGTATTCGGTGTCGAACGCGCTCGTTCAACCGTCCACAACGGGGTTCATAAAGCAGATCTACAGCACGAAACTGGACAGAGCCCGGATCAGATTGCGGTTGACGAAACCGTGATCCGACTTGACGGTGAGCAGTATTGGCTGTACACCACTGTTGATCCCAAAACAAACGAATTGCTACATACAAAGTTTGAAACGACCACAAATTCGGCTCTTGCTCACGCATTTTTCACGAGATCCGCGAGAAACACGACGTTGACGATGCTATGTTTCTCATCGACGGATCGCACTCGTTGAAAGATGTTTGCCACCGACACGGCCTCGATTTCAGAGACGAACGCGCTGGAAATCGGAACAGCGTCGAACATGTCTTTTGTGAAGTAAAACGCAGAACCTCTTCGTTCTCAAACTGTTTCGGTCACGCCGAACCGGAAACTGCCGAAACAGCCGACAATTGGCTCAGATCGTTCGCATTCGCATAGAACCAGCTTCTCTGAACACTGCCGGTAAAAATACCTCGTATGTATTTTGTATATCGGGTTTTATACTGATTCTACTGTCTGTTCTAAATATTTAGACGGGATCTATTTATCATGTAGTTTTAGTTTAGTTATTTTTACTGTTCGATCGGTCTGCGACGGTGCGTCCGAATCGGACAGCTGGTCGAGGTGAGTGGCCACGGTTCGCATATTGGCCCGAATGGCCGGGTCTGAGTGTGTGCCGTCGCAGTCGACTCGCCGAGGGGCCACCCAACGCCGAAACGCCCAGTGGCAATTTCTCGTCTCTGCGTTTAGCTGGTCAACGTGTTCTCCAGAGACTTCGACGCGCTGACGACCAGACTCGCATCCGCCTCGAGATCTCCTTCTAGTAGTTTCTCCGGGCCGCTGGTGACCGCGATCGCACCACGGGGGTACCCGGCGGAGTCGACGATGGGCGCGGCGATCGCCTCGACATCTGGGAGAAATTCTCCGTGATCCCGGGCCAGCCGTTGTTCGCGAACGTCTTCGAGAGCCCTGGTGATCGTCTTCGGATCGGTGAGCGTCGCGTCCGTGTGAGCGGGCAGGTCGCCGTCGAGGATCGCCTCGCGTTCGTCTTCAGGGAGGTACGCCAGGATGGCTTTTCCGGCGGCGGTGGCGTACATCGGCAGCGAGTCACCCTCCGCGACAGGCTGGACGGCGTTCCCGGTCGGAGCCTGACTGTACATGACGGCCGCGGTCGGCCGTTCGTAGATGACCAGGACGACGGTATGCCCGATCGATGCCGCCAGGTCATCGACGACTGATCTGGCCCCTTCGGGGCACAACCGGTCTTGGACGTCAGTCCCGATCGTCCAGTACCGTAACCCGGGCCGATAGGTGGTCCCGTCCTCGACGAGATACCCTCGATCTGTCAACGTCCGCACGTGCTTGTAGATGCCCCCTTTCGACCGGTCGAGTCGGCGGGCGATTTCACTGACTCCGGCTCCTCCGAGGTCTACGACCACTTCGAGGACATCGAGGCTCGTATGAACCGCCTCGACGCTCGGGCCATCTGATCGGTGCATGCCCGGGATATGGCGACCTACCGGTAAATAACGTTCGCCAGAAGCGAACGGTGGTCATCGTCATCGAACTCCGGTCTGGGTACCGGCGGGTTCCCGTCGAGACTCAAAAGAGGGGTGGCGTGCTTTTTCGAGATCCGACGAGCGCACCCAACTGTCAATCGGTTCACTCACGTTCCTCGTCCAGTGAATCTCCCCGATTACAGTCACAGCCACCGGCATCGAGGAGATCTTGCACGGCGTAGGAACGGCCACAGGCCTCGCAGGTGATCCGAACTGAGACGCTCACGTCGGGTTCGGTTACTTCGACGACATCGGCGTTTTTGAGGCGCTGGACCGTCTCGCTGACGACGCTCTCCGAGCGTGAGCGGGCCCACTCGACGGTATTGATCGCTCCCTCGGGAGTGATCGAGGCTTCGCGGGCGGTGTCCACTGAGAGACAGTCGTTGAGGTGGGTCCTGATCGTGGCGTGAGAGATCCAGTCATCCGTGACTGCGTCCACGTCGACGCCTGCCTGTTCGAGCCGCGTCACTAGCCGAGCCTGTTCGGCGGCCGCAGTCCCTTCCTCGTCGCGTAACACTTCGTATAGCGCGCCGATCCCTCTGTCGCTGCTAACGAGCGCAGGGACCGCCTCGCCTGCCTGTTCGATAGCCGTCCGGAGGATTCGCTCGTTGACAAACGTCTCTAAGTCCCGTAAGCTTGCCTCGGCCGTGTATCGGCGACGAAGCTCCTCGTCTAATCCTCCCAAAGTGTATCGGTCGGCGACCCGTCCAACTTTGCACGAGCATCCGTCACTCTCGGACGGCCGTGTGTCGCTCCCGTTCTGTTCGCTATCGACCATCTGTCAGTACTGGGTTAGATGCCCTGGCACATGACGCTACCGGCCCATTTCGTCGACTATCGGATGCGTACTTTTTTATAACTGACCGTGTGAATTCTCCACGGATGGCTACAAATGCGAGTGATCGGTCAATCGACAACCAGTCGGTCACGATCACGGTCGACAATGTCGGCGGGATCGATCATGCCGACGTCTCGGTCTCCCCTGGCGTAACCGTGTTTCGCGGCCGGAATGCAACGAACCGGACGTCGTTCCTCTCGGCGGTCGCCAGCTCGCTCGGGGGATCGAGTGGTTCTCTCAAGAGCGATGCCGAGGAAGGGTCGGTCGAGTTGCAGGTTGGTGAGCAGCGTCACACGCGGGAATTTCAAAGAACAAGCAACTCTGTTCGCGTCGGTGGCGAGCCGTACGTCGACGAGACGTCGCTGATCGACACCTTCGTTTCTCTGCTCGAAGACAATCCGGCCCGACAGGCCGTCGAGCGGGGTGACGATCTCAGGGAAATCATTATGCGGCCGGTCGACACCGACGAGATCGAGCGGCGAATCGAATCCCTCCGGGCCGAGACCGAACAGCTTGAGGACCAAATCGAACGAGTCCGAGAGCGCAAAGATCGGCTACCAGTACTCAAAGATCGCAGTCGTTCCCTGGAGGAGGAGATCGCATCCCTTGACGAGACGATCGAGTCCCTCCGTGAGGAGATCGCCGCTTACGAGGCCGACCAATCGACGGCGGCCGAGGCCGATGCCCTCGTCGAGGAACTCGAGCAAACCCGTGGGGAGCACAACCGCGTGGAGAACGAGATCGAGGTGGTCGAGGCCGAAATAGACTCTCTGGAGGACGAACTCGCCGACCTCGAGGACGGGCGTGACACTGAGTACACGGACGAGGACCTCGAATCGGTCAAAGATGACCTGGCCGCTGCCCGCGAACGTCGTCGACAACTCGAAGAAACTATAAACTCCTTGATTACTATTGTGGAGTTCAACCGGGACCTTCTGGCGGGCTCTCTGGAACTGCCCGGTATCGAGCCGGCCGATGCCGGGCCGGTGACAGAGATCGCCCCAGACGAACAGCAGGACCTCATTTGCTGGACCTGTGGGAGCCAGGTATCCCGCGGCGACGTCGACGAGCGACTGGACGCTCTCGGAGAAGTCATCGACGAGAAACGCACCGAACGTGCCGAGATCGAGAGTCACGTGGCAGACCTAGAGGATCGTCGTGCGGAAATTGAGGAGGAACTAGCGGAACGCGAACGCGTCGATCGGGAACGCCGAACCGTCGACCAACACCTCTCGGAGAAACGCGACCGTCTCTCGACATTACGAGCCCGGGAGTCCGAGCTCGCAGAGCGCATCGTCGATCTGGAGTCCGAAGTGGCCGAGACCCAGCAGTTGCGCGACGACGATCTACTCGAGATGTACGAGCAGGTCAGCGATCACCAGTACGAACGGGGACAACTCGAGCAACGACTGGGGGACGTCCGCGAGGAGATCGACGAGATCGAGTCACTGCCTGGCGTTGAGGACCTCACCGCCGAACGCGAGGGTCTACGCGAGCAGATCGCCCAAGAGCGTGCACGGATCGACCAGTTGGAACGCCGTGCCGTCGAGACGTTCAACCGCCAGATGGATGACCTACTCGACGTTCTCGCCTACGAGAACCTCGCGCGCATTTGGATCGAGCGGCGGACCGCAGATACGAGCCCCGACGCCGACACCACGTTCGCACTCCACGTCGTCCGTGAGGGCGAGGACGGGACCAGTTACGAAGAGACTGTCGACAACCTCAGCGAGAGCGAACGCGAATTGATCGGTCTCGTGTTCGCTCTGGCGGGATACTTGAGTCACGAAGTCTACGAGGAGGTACCGTTCTTGTTGCTTGACTCTCTGGAAGCGATCGACGCCGAACGGATCGCCAGCCTCATCGATCACTTTGCCGAGCACGTCGAAGTCCTGTTCGTTGCGTTACTCCCTGAAGATGCCCAGGCAGTGGACGACCGTCACCAACGGATCGACGCCGATGTTCTCCACTGATCTCGCTCGAGCCGGCGAGATTACAAACATACGGTTGTAAAGAGGGTGCTGTGTTCGTCGGCTGTGAACCACCGAACGATCGCCGCGATCTCCTGCACGCCCGGGCGTTCACCAGAGGTGAACGCTACACTCTCGACGTTGTCTTCCGGTTGCGGTTATCCACGGTTGAATGCAGTCGACCGCCACCTGTGTCGGAACCGCTGGGGAATCGGTCAGTACGATAGTTCGTCCGCGGGGTCTGGTTGTGATGAGCGGCAACTGATCGTGTCGGTCTCAGACAGGGCGTTTTGGCGTGTTGAACGCCCATGTGGGTGATTTCTCCGATATGTCGGAGTCATCGTGGACTGAACGCGTTCACTATGGGTGAACGAATTATTGCGACCACGCTGTAGCTCACCACTCATCTGACGTTATTGCTCCGTAGTCCCCCGTTTTTCTGGCCAGGCGTCTCTCTCGGTGGGCATGACCCGTTCACTGATAGGGAACGTTTGAACAATAGTGGGGAATATCGGCATCGGATAGGATGGATCGGCCCGGCCTCCACTCTGGAGATCTTATTGTCGCATCTGTGGCTCGTCTCCTATCATATGGCTGTGGAGACGTTTTCGTCGGGGAAATTATATGGAGGCCCGTGCAACTTCATAGCTATAAGGGAAACCATGGCAGACCCGCATGACCCGGACACGTCGGGGCCGGACCGAACTCGGTTGCTCAGCCGCGCCGTGCCGAACTTCGTTCGGCGGCGCTTCACGTTGAAGTTCGCGCTCATTCTGGGGGTCATGGGTCTGACCGTCGCTGTCATCGGGGCGACGGCGACGGGAGCCGTCGTCGATCAGGTGGAAGGGAACGTCGAACAGCAGTACCAGAACCTGGCGTCCCAGCAGGCCAATTCGATCGAGACGTGGATCGAGCGGAACTCGATCTCGGTCAAACTCGCCTCGAAAAACCGGGCCTTCAGTGCGAACGAACCAGGCTCTCGCTTCGGGATCCGCCAGGAACTGGCTACTACTGCTGGCAACGTCTACGGTGCTCACGCGATTTATCTGGTGAATGGGAGCGGCACCGACCATCGGGTCGTCGCGAGTCCACAGCTCACCTTCGCCAGGAACCTCTCCGAAACGTCCCGTGCCTGGATTCAGTCCAGTCCGATTGACTCGCTGAACGTGATGGATGTCCACATCACGGATGTCCACCGGGTGAGTGGCACCCCGGTCGTGGCGTTCGTCAGTCCGGTCACCGGTCATCCAAACCGGTACCTCGTCATGGAGTACTCCGTCGAGAATCTCGCGGCGTCCCTGGACACCGACAGCGAAGCCCGCTTCACCCAGGTCGTCAACGACGAGGGGATCGTCCAGGTCGCCCGGGACGACGAAGAGATACTCGGTCAGTACGGTGATGACGACGCGATGCGGCCGGTCCGTCTCGCACCTGGGCTACTCGAGTCCGATCAGCGTGCGGGCGTAATTCCCGAGATGGCACCACAGGACGCCGTCCTCTCGGAGCCGTACGCCGTCGGGTACGCCCCGATCCGCGTCTCGAACGTCCCGCTGAACTGGACGGTCCTCATCCACGAGCCGCGTTCGAACGTCTTCGGGTTCGTGTGGGCCATCTCACGCTGGGGGAGACTCGCCACCCTCGCGGGCGTCCTGCTTGTGGTCGCACTCGGCGCGGTCATCGGGTATAACACCACTCGCGACATCAACCGACTCCGCGAGTGGGCCCGTCAGATGCGTGAGGGCGATCTAGAGACGACTGTCACTACCACCCGTATCGACGCCATTGGCGAGTTGTACGCCGGCTTCGAGAATATGCGGTCGTCGTTACGCCAGCAGATCACGGAAGCTGAACGGGCGCGCAAGGAGGCCGAAGTGTCGCGGGCGGAAGCCATGGAGATGAACCGCTACCTCGAGGAGAAAGCCGAGGAGTACTCTCGGATCATGCGCCAGTGTGCCGAGGGAGACCTCACCCAGCGGTTGGATCCCGACGGCGAGAACGACGCTATGGATCGGATCGCGACTGACTTCAACGAGATGGTCGCGGAACTGGAGCGGACGACCGACCAGCTGAAACGCTTCGCTGTCCGAGTAGAGGACACAGGTGAAGTACTACAGGCCAGCTCCGACAGCGTCCGTGTCGCCAGCGGCCACGTCGCCGACTCCGTCCAACGCATCGCCGATGACGCCGACGAGCAGAAGGAACAACTTCAGGATGTCTCCCGGGAGATCGACGACCTCGCGGACACCTTCGAGCAGTGGGCCGAGGAGTACGCCGACCAGGAGGTGCAGGAATCGATCGATCGTCTCGGAGAGATCGCTACCCGCGTCGGCGAAGTCGCCGAACTCAGCGAGGAGACCCTCGCTGAGTCCGGCATCGTCGCCGGTGCAGCCGAGGAACAGGCTGCGGAACTCAATGAAGTATCCGAACGAGCCTGCGACCTCACCCGTTACGCGCGACCGCTACATGACGCCCTCGACGAGTTCGACACCGATAGCGACGCTGAACTCTATCTCGACTCAGAACCCGTTTCCGACTGAACCCCACCATTTTGGCCCGGTTTTGCCTCCCCGGCCGTTCTTGCCGACCCGAAGTAAGCGAGATAGTCATCCGGCCGCCGACTTCTCGTGGCGACCTCCGGCCGGTCGGTCAGCGGCTCTCTACTGGGCAGTCACAAGGTACAAATACATTTCTGATAAATTGTGGCAGTGACCGCTCGCCAACGACAGACCACTTACCAACTTCCAGTATCTGGCACGCACCACTCTGTCTCGGTGGCGGTCGGCCGATCTCCCCTTTCGGGTCTGTCTTTGTGGGACGCGTTCGGATCGCCACAGAAAATTATTTATATCGTAATGCCGCACAAACGTTTATGGCGAATGTGACCCTCGACGAAGTGACCAAGATTTTCGAAGATGAGAGCGGGGAAATCGTCGCGGTCGACGACGTGAACATCGACATCAGGGACGGCGAGTTCTTGGTACTGGTCGGTCCGTCAGGGTGTGGCAAGTCGACGACGCTCCGGATGGTTGCGGGCCTCGAGACCCCGACCACAGGTACGATCAGCGTCGACGGCGAGCCGATCACGCATCGCTCGCCCCAGGAACGAAACGTGGCGATGGTCTTCCAGTCGTATGCGCTGTACCCGCACATGACTACCCGGGAGAACATGTCCTTCGGGCTCGAGGAGGCAACCGAACTCTCCGACGAGGAGATCCATACGCGCGTCGAGGACGCGGCGACGATGCTCGGCATCGACAACCTTCTCGATCGTAAGCCGGACGAACTCTCCGGCGGCCAACAACAGCGCGTCGCGCTCGGTCGGGCGATCGTCCGCGAACCGGACGCGTTCCTGCTGGACGAACCACTGGCGAACCTCGACGCGAAACTCCGCTCGGAGATGCGGACCGAACTCCAGCACCTCCAGGAGAACCTCGACACGACGACGATCTACGTCACACACGACCAGACCGAAGCCATGACGATGTCCGACCGGATCGCCGTTCTCAACGACGGTCAACTCCAGCAGATCGGGACGCCCCTGGAGTGTTATCACCGTCCGAACAACCAGTTCGTGGCTGGATTCATCGGCGAACCGTCGATGAACTTCCTCCCCGTGACGCTCGAAGACGGCCACCTCGTCAGCGAGCACTTCGAGTATCCCCTCGGAGAGGAAACGCTCGCGAATCTGGAAGGGCAGACGGACTTCGTTCTGGGTATCCGACCGGAAGACATCGAGATCGTAGACGCCCCGAGTGGCGAACACGAGTTCCCGGGCGTCGTCGACGTGGTCGAGCCAATGGGGAACGAGAACACTGTCCACGTTGCCTTCGAGGGACAGGACCGGGCTGACGCCGAGCTGACCGCGACGATAAGTGGAATGCGCAACGTCCCGGAGGCGGCGTCCATCGGGGTCGGGCTCCCGGAGAACGCGATCCACATCTTCGACGGCGAGACCGGCGAGTCCCTACACAACCGCGACCTCGGTGACGTCGAAGGCGACCGCCCGCTCCGCGGCGCCGAACCGGCCTGAGTCCGGGACTGCACCTTCGCGTCGATGCCCGTGGTCCCATAGCTCTTTGTGCGGCAGAGTCCCCAATAAAAATCGAACACAATAATTATATATGAGTATGTTGAACACCAAGGTGTATGACATCGGATAACGGTACTGGCGATGGTTCGGTTTCGCGTCGAACAGTGATCGGCACGGCAGCGGGGCTCGCGACGGTCGGTCTCGCAGGCTGTGGGAGCGGCGACACGACTGAGGCGCCGGCCGACACGCCTGGTGATGGGGACACCGGTGGTGGCGATGGTTCTGGTGGGATGACCGAGATGGGGCCGACACCAAACGACACTGCACTTGAAGTGTTGCACGCATGGACCGGCGGGGACGGCGCGGCGGCCATCGAAGAGTTGACGTCGATGTTCAAGGAGGAGTATCCGGATATGGCGACGAACTTCCGCCCCATCGGCGGGACGGGGAACGTCAACCTCGACTCTGTCGTCGCACGGCGGCTTGCCAACCGAAACCCGCCGGCCGCCTGGCAAGCCTGGCCCGGACAGAACATCACTCAGTACGGTGGCTTGCTGGCGAACATCACCGACGTCTGGGAAGAGAACGGCTACGTCGATTCGATGAACTCCATGGCCGCCGAGCAGTGTAAGCTCAACGGTGAATTTCGGTCGATGCCGATCGGCTCTCACCGGATGAACAACCTGTTCTTCAACGTTCACGTCTTCGAGGAGGCCGGCGTCGATCCGTCTTCGGTCGACAGCCCGACCGCGCTGCTCGATGCATTACAGACGATCGGTGAGGAAACCGACGCGGACCCGATGACTCATGCGATGTCGAGTACGTGGCCGACCCTGCAACTCGTCTTCCAGAACTTCCTCGGCATGGAGGGCGGCTACGACGCCTATATGAACTTCATCGAGGGCGACGTCGATCAGGAACATCTCACGCAGGCCCTCGAGCTCACGGCGGAGATGCTGAAGAACCATATCAATGCGGACGCCTCGACGATCAGCTTCACCGAGGGCAACCAGCAGATGATGGAGGGTAACGCGGGCTGTATTCAGCAGGGCAACTGGGCCTACGGCATGTACCGCGCCGAGGACAGCGGTGTCGAGTACCAGACCGACTGGGACTGGATGGCCTACCCCGGCACGGAGGACATGTACCAGCTCCACATCGACGCGTTCACGTTCGCGCGTGACACTGAGACGCCCGTCAAACAGCAGACCTGGGCGAAGTTCGTCGGTACGAAAGACGCCCAAGTCGCGTTCGGTAATCTGAAAGGCTGCATCCCGCTCCGGACTGACATCGACACGAGTCGGCTGACGGACTTCCTCGCGTTGAACTCCGAACACTTGGCCAACAAAGAGAAGTTCCCGCCGGCGATCGCCCACGGGCTCGCGCTGCCGCCCGAACGGATGGACGCGGCGATGACTGCAATCGGGAACAACTTCATGGGCCCATTCGATGTCGAAGCGACCGCGTCCGCGCTCACTGACGCGGTTTCACAGTAACGCTGTCGCGCCGTATTTCCGAACATTTCAATCATGTCACGCACACAGGATGCGGTAGCGGACACTGGTTCCACAGCCGCAGGCTACGGATGGCAACAGCGGTTACGCCAGTTCTGGAAGAGTGACTTCCTACGATCCTCGCCGTTTTGGGCGCTCCCGCTATTACTTATGGGGCTCGCCGTCTACGGTGGGATCATCTGGAACTTCTTGATCTCGCTCACGGAGTACGAGGGGTTCCTGCAGCCACCGGATTACAGCCAGCTCGACTTCAGTATGTACGTCCAGGCCCTGGGAGATCCGGCTGTGTTCTCGACCGGCAAGAACACGTTCGTCCTCTTGGTGGCCTTCACGACGATATCACTGGTACTGGGACTGTTCTTGGCTATTCTCCTCGACCGGGATATCCGTCAGAAGGGGAAGGTCCAGACGATCTACCTGCTGCCGATGGCGCTGTCGTTCGTCGTGACAGCCCAGTTCTGGCTGTGGATGTACAACTACGAGAACGGACTTATCAACACGATCGTCGGGCTGTTTGGCCTCGGGCCGTACAACTGGATCGGCAATCCACAGCTGGTCCTCGGGTCGGTGCTCTTCGCGTTGATCTGGCAATTCAGCGGGTACTGTATGGTCGTGTTCATCGCCGGCCTGCAGTCGATTCCCAACGACCAGTTCGAGGCAGCCAAGGTCGACGGCGCGAGTACCATCAAAACGTATTGGCGGGTTATCATTCCGCAGCTGAAATCTGCGTCGGTGAGCGCGGCGGTCGTGTTGATGATCTTCGCGCTGAAGATATTCACCTTCCTCTATGCGATGTTCGGGACGTATCGCCCGCCCAAGGGGACTGACGTTCTCGCCACGCTGATGGTGCGAGAGGCGTTCAATCTCCAGAACTGGGCGTACTCTGCCGCGATCGCGACCATCCTCCTCGCGATGGCACTGGTCGTGGTTGCGCCGTACCTCTACTACCAGTACAAAGCGAGGGCACTCTAACGATGAGTCAAGCAACCGACTCGAAACGAAACGGTGTCGCGCGCATACTGCCGGACATGAGCTACAGCCGACTCGGGATTTACTTCCTGGTCCTGTTCTTTACGGCCTTCTTCCTCTCGCCAATCTGGACAGGGCTGGTCACGTCGCTGAAATCCAGCGGCGCGGCGACGACGCCGTTCCTGCCACCCACGCCGGCGAACTTTACCCTTGAGAACTGGGGGCGGGCGTTCGACCTGCTCAGCCGCGGGTTCATCAACAGTTTCGCGATGGCGATCCCCTCGACGATACTCGACGTCCTGCTGGGAAGCATGGCTGCCTACGGCCTGACGCTGGTCGACTGGCGCCGCCAGATGCCCGTCGTGTTGCTGTTCGTCTTCGGGATCTTCCTCCCGTATCAGGCAATTTTGGTCCCGCTGAGTGACTTCTGGACCAACATCCTGCCGCTCACGAACGGCGTGATCATCGAGGGCATCACGATCCTCCCGCCGAGCGATCGGTGGGGGACTCTGGCAGAACTGACGCTCACCCACGTTGCCTACGGGATCCCGATCTGTTTCCTGTTGTTCCGGTCGTACTACAAGGGGATCTCGAAGGAACTCGTCGAAGCGGCGAAAGTCGACGGGGCGAGCATCACGAAGATCTACACTCGCATCGTCCTGCCGCTCTCGAAGCCGATGATTGGCGTCGTGCTGATCTACCAGTTCACCCAGATCTGGAACGAGTTCCTGTTCTCGCTGACTCTGATTGGCAGTTCCTCGGACGAGGCTGCGACGATCACGCTCATCCTGTCGGGCCTCGGTGCCGACCTGAGCGGGGTCAACTTCCCGCTGCGGATGGCTGGCGCCTTCCTCGCCGCGCTGCCGACGCTGTTCATCTATGTCCTCTTCGCCGAGGAATTCGCGGAAGGGCAGGCGACATAACGGCTTTTCTTCTTTTTTGACGCACGTTTTCGGGACGATCGGAGTCCGATTCGTGAAGGCGCTACTCTCTCGGACGCCGTCGGCCGAACACCAGTGTTTTGAGACGCCTGTTCCAATTCCTCCGCTATGAGCGAAGCGCCAACCCGACTCAAAGCTGTCATCTGGACGGTTAGTCTTGGGATTCTGACGTCCTTTACGCTTGGATCGACGATCACCGTCGCTACGCCCGAGAACGAGGCGCTGGTGACGGGCATCGCCCTCATCGTCTCCTCGTTGATCCTCTATCCGCTCATCGTCCGAAACTGGAGCCGCTGGTCACGCGAGCAACCGCTGGTCAGGATCGTCGTTTACTTCTCGCCGCTGTTTTTCGGGGCCGTCGTCTTGGACACGTTTGTCTCACTTCTCGTCGGCTGGCAGGGCTTGCTCACGACTACGCTTGATACTGTCGCCGCCTCTCTCGCCTTCGCCGTCGCACTGTGGCTGTCCTTCTATGGCGGAGCCGACCTCGTCAGGGAATATGTAGTCAGAAAGTTGGATGTTGAGTGGTGATCCAATAGCCCACGAAACGTGACGGGCGTCTCGGATTGGTAATTTTATTTACTATTGGTGGGAAAGTGAATTTTATTGTCATTTGTCTGTCGGCCATTCCGATATTTGCGAGGTGACGACCAACCGATCGGGCGTTCCTGACAACAGTTTCCGTGTTCGTGAGTATTGGATGATTGAGGGCATTTGCCGTCGATTTTCCCCGGATGCTGTTCGTCAAGGTGATCTGTACTGTACTCGTCTGCGAAGCCGTGACCTGGGTCGTAGCGCTACCGATCGACGCCTGAATCCCGTAACTCAATCCTCAGTAACGGCAGCTGGGGAACACCGACTGGTCGGTGGTTTCTGGGTCACCAGTCTATGGTGTGCTGAGCGGTGAAGTACTATCGAAGTAGCTATCGTATCAATATAGTTCTATACTTTATATCGGTATGTTTTTACAGATCGTGTTGTGTGCTATTGCCTTAGGTCGCGGACTCCTCTGCCAGGAACTCACGTATCTTTCCGAGGGGCCAGGTGTTGAGCGTGTCTTCAACTTCGGCCCAGCCGCGCCTGGCGGTGTGGACGCCAAACCGGGTGAAGTCGTAGCTCGACGGGTGGTGAGCATCGGTATCGACGACGATCGTCGCGCCCGCGTCGACAGCCTGTTTGACTTCGTTTCCCCCGAGATCGAGACGTTGGGGGTTGGCGTTGATCTCTAGGGCGGTGTCGTGGTCGGCGGCGGCCGCGGCCACTTTCGGAACGTCGAGATCCAGTCCGGGGCGCCGGTTCAGGTACCGGCCTGTCGGATGGCCGATAATGTCCACGTGTGGGTGTTCGGCGGCGGCGATCAGGCGGTCGGTCCCGTCTCCATCGAGGCCTGCATGTGGCGAGGCGACCACGAGGTCAAGCGCAGCGAGGAGGTCGTCCCCGACCGAGATCGATCCATCGACGTCGATGTTCGCTTCGACGCCCGCCAGCACGGTGATGTCGTCCTCCCGTTCGTCGACGGCGCGAACTTCTTCCAGTTGCGCGCCCAATTCGTCGTCGTCGAGGCCGACGCCGCCGACCATCCCCGGGCCGGTCGCGTGGTCGGTGATGGCGACGTACTCGTAGCCCCGTTCGGCCGCAGCTTCGACCATTCCCTCGATCGTTTCGTTCCCGTCGGACCACTCAGTGTGGACGTGCAGGTCGCCGCGGACGTCCGTCGTCTCCACGAGAGTCGGCAGTTCGCCCGCGACTGCTGCTGCGACCTCACCGCGGTCCTCTCGTAGCTCCGGCGGGATCGGCGGCAATCCGAGTGCGTCGTACATCGACTCTTCAGTCTCTCCAGCCACACGCTCGCCCGCTCGCTGGTCGTCCTCTTCGACACCGTTCACGTCGAAGACGCCGTACTCGTTCATCTTCAGTCCGCGCTCGATCGCCCGGTTGCGCAGCGTGACGTTGTGGCTCTTGCTGCCGGTGAAGTACTGCAGGGCTGCGCCGAACTCCGCCGGATCGACAACCCGGAGATCGATCCGGACGCCACGGGATCGGATGCTGGCCTTCTGCTCGCCGGCCTCGATGATCCGATCGACCCCTCCCCAGTCGGTGAACGTTTCGACGACAGTCGCGGGGTCGTCGCTGCCGACCAGCACGTCGACGTCGCCGATGGTCGCGTTCCAGCGCCTGAGCGACCCGGCAAGCGCACATCGCTCGACGGCGTCGGAGACGTTCAGGTACGTCACAACCTGCTCGCCACGGGGACGGGCGTCGCCCAGCAACTGACGCTCGTGTGCCTGTCGGGCGAAGTCGATCCCTGAGAGGATATTCTCCTCGGTCGTCGCACCGAACCCCGAGACATCCTGAATCTCGCCCGCCTGCGCTGCTGCCTCCAGGTCGTCGAGCGTCTCGATCTCGAGTGCCTCATACAGCGTGCCGACGGTCTTCGGGCCGACGCCCTCGACGCTCGTCAGCGCGTCCATTTCGACGGGCAACTGCTCGCGTAACGCCTCGAGTTCCGCTATCTCGCCGGTTTCGACGTACTCGACGATCTTCGACGCGATGGCCTCGCCCACGCGATCGATTCCCTGGACGGCTTGGACCCCTTCATCGGCAAGGTCGGCGACGTCCTCGGGATATTCGGCGACGTTCTCGGCGGCCCGCCGGTAGGCCCGGGGCTTGTACTCGACGTCTTTGGCCTCCAGTAGGTCGGCGAACTCCTCGAGACGCTCGGCGACCTCGGCGTTGCTCGTCATGGCCCACCCCGTGCGCGTCGATCACCTGCATCCCCGTCCTGGCCGAGTGCCTTCCGGAGGAACCGCATCCAGCGTCGACGGTCTGCGGCCGTCGCGGCGTCCCGTTCGGCCCCGACATCGGCGGGTTCGAGAGTCTCCAGGGCGTGAAGCGCCCGGTCGATCCCGACGATCGACTCGGCCAGCGTCTCACCCTCGTCGTAGGACAACGACGCCGATTCGAGCCGTTCGACTCGGCGATTTCGCTCTCGTCTGAGCTTCGTCTTGACGGACTCGACGCGGTCGCGCTCCTCGGCCGGAACGGTTTCTCGCCGCCTGGTCTCGAAGACGATCGTGCGTAGATCGAGTGACTCCCCGTCGATCTCGATAGCGTCTGGGATCTCGGCCCCCACCGTCGCGCCCTCGCGCTCGATCCGTTCGAGGAGTTGTTTGCGTTCGTACTCGTGCACGTCTTCCCGTCGGAGGCCGACGGACAAAAATACCCGCGTCGGATCCCCTCGAGCGCGTTCCGGCAAGCCCTGTGTTCTGGATCTCCAAGACGGTGATTGGCCGTTTGTCATCGGTGCTCGCTGGGAGACGACCATTTGAGCGGAGCAACCATCCTGTGATCTACTCGCTGTCGGTACATTTCCGTCCGTATTTGACGACCTGGACAACCCAGCCTTCGATGTCCGTGAGCGTGTGTTCACCGTCACTTTTCAGTGTGGTCCGGTCTGGTCGTCGGGTTAGGTGGCAGTCGTCAAACCTCTTTACTCCTGTTGGTTGTCCAAATGGGAGAGAGCGACTGCGCGACGTAGCAACGAATACTCTTCTGGTATATACACTCAGGTGGATTAAAACTAGTCCTCTAGTTGAAACAACACATCGGTCGCTACGTTCAGTATTGTCGCCCTGCGCACTCGCTCATCTGAATATTTGCCTTTAAAGATGTCTTCGTGCTTTTCACGCCGGTTCCCCTCGAACTGTAGTCTACGAGTCAAAGCGGCAACCGGGGACACTTTTAGGAATTTTCATGTGTGTTTGGAGCTATAAAGGTTAGTCGTGTCTCAAGATACTAATCCTGTTTCGCGACGTACCTTGCTGAAGACGATGGGATCGGCAGGGGTTTTCGTCGGTCTGGCTGGTTGTTCGTCATCGAACAAAGCGGAAACGACCGAACCACCCGAAACTGACATGCCGACTGACACGCCGACCGACACGCCGACCGAGACGCCGACTGAAACCGAATCGGCGACTGGGACGGTCTCGATCATCCACGACACCCACTTGCAGGGTCGCTACGGTGAACTCGACAATGCCGAGAACATTGCCAACTACATCGGGCTGATGGATCAACTCAACGAGGAGTATCCTAATGCCCTACGCCTGGGGGTCGGTGACGATCTGGCGTCGTCTGTCCTGTCGTCCGTCTTCGATGGCAAACACATTGTCGACGCTCTCAACGCCGGGTCACTCGACTACGATGGATTCGGAAACCATGACTTCGACATGGGTCCGGACACGTTCCGAGAACAAGTCGCAAACAGCGACTTCCCGTGGCTCAGCGCCAACACGATCGACGGTGAGACGGGCGAGGTATTCGCCAAGGAAGAAGGCGCAAAGAAATATGTTCTCACTGAGGTCGACGGCATCACGGTCGGCTTGACCGGCATCCTCACCGAAGAGACGCCCAACGTTGCGACTGTCGGCAACGCCGAGGTGCTCGAACCAGCCCCCGCGTTACAGGAAGTCGTTCCGCAGATGCGCGAGGAAGGGGCCGATGTCGTTGTCGTTCTCTCACACGTCGCCAGTCCGGTTGTCGAGGAAGAGGTCGCCCCGAAGGTCGACGGTGTTGACGCCTACGTCGGCGATCACGCGGCACTTGCCTACGAGACGCCGAAAGTCGTCAACGGCAGTCTCGTCTCGATCATCGGAGACGAGTTCAAATATCTCGCCGAGCTTCACCTCGAAGTCGAGGACGGCGAAGTCGTCTCCCACGAGTTTACCCGTCACTCGTTGGCTGAAGAGGTCGAGCGCGGCCTCGAACCCAATCCAGAAGTGGCGGATCTTATGCGGTCCTACCGGGACCGACTCGAGGAGGAAGTTGGAGCAGAGATCGGACGTACCGAAACGACTCTTGATGCGCGTGAAAAAGTCGTCCGCCGCGAGGAGTCCAACCTCGGGAACTACGTTGCCGAGAAGATGCGCAATCACCTCGATGCCGATGTCGATGTTGCGCTCATGAACGGCGGCGGTATCCGGACGGACTCCCAATACGAGCCCGGAACGCTTACCCAGCGTGACATCGTCAACATCTTCCCGTTCGGCAACCGGCTGACTGTCTTGGAAGTCACTGGAGAAACGCTGCTCGCGACCCTCGAAAACGGGGTTAGCGAGGTCGAACGTCTCTCCGGTCGATTCCCGCAGGTTGCTGGCATGGAGTACACGTACGATATGAACAACGAGGTCGGCGATCGCATCACCGAGGTGACTGTCAACGGGGAAGCGATCGATCCCGACGCGACCTATTCTCTCGCTACGAACAACTTCGTTTCGGGAGGCGGCGACGGCTACGAAATGTTGGCCGACGTGCCACGGATTCTCAAGCCGGTCAACGGCCCGCTGCTTTCCAGTCTGCTCATCCGACGTATCGAAGCAGAAACCCCGATCGCACCCGAGCGTGACGGCCGCATCACGATCAACAACGCTACCTGGGAAACTATCGTCTCGAAGAAAGTTCCCCTTCTGGCCTGATCGCTCTCGGAGTGATCGGACACTCAGGATTATTCATAGTCGACCCCCGAGTTTCGAAATCGCCGAGAAGGCCCGTTTACGGACCTCTTCCTCGTCGGTCTCGTCTAAGAGTGTATCGAGTGTCTCTCGGGCGCGATCGCCGCCGACTTTGCCCAGCGTGAAGATCGCCTGCGTCCGGGCATTCGTGGGCTGATCCGTGTCCGTGACGACATCGAGCAGTCGCTCCTCGACGCGGTCGTCCTCAAGCTGGGCGAGGCTTGTCGCCGCGAACTGGGCGGTCATCTGATCGTCGTCGGCGAGTGTTTCGACGAGTGCATCGACCACCCGCTCGTCGGCGTCAGTAACGACCCGTCCCAGCAACCACGCCGTATTGCGCCGCTGGGCGGCCTGTGTCCCTTCCTCGATGATCTCGACCAGCGGCACGACGACACTCTCGTCGTCGGTCTCGCTCAACCGATCGACGATCGTCTCTCTGATTTCGTGGCTCTTTTCGGTCGGGACGTTCGCGAGCAATTCGATGAGCGAGTACACCGCTGTCCGACGGACGATCGCCGATTCGTCCGAGAGGGCCGCCACTAGCGCATCGACCGGCGAGGCGTTCTCGAAGTTGCCGAACGCGCCGACGGCGATCCGCCGGACGCGCTCGGAGGGGTCGTCGTACATGTCCAGCAACGCCCCCAGAGCTTGCCGATTGCCGATTTGCCCCAGTGCTTCGGCGGCCTCCCGGCGCACCACGACTGTCGGATCAGTGAGCAACTCTTCTAGTGCGCTCACAGCGCGCGGATCCCCGATCGATCCACAGGCCCGTGCTGCCCGCGCCCGGACGCGGGGATCGTCGTCCTCGAAGCGAGCCACCAGCGGCTCGATCGCGTCGTTGTCGCCGAACTGGCCGAGTCCGTTGGCGGCGGCCATCCGGAGTTCCGGCACGTCGGCCTCCAGAGCGTTGATGAACGCCTTTGCGCGCACCCACTCGGCACTCTCAGCGTCGAAATCAGCCCCGGCCATATCCTCGATCAGTGCCTCGATCGCGTCCCCGCCGAGGTCGTCCAGCGAGTCGACGGCTGCCGCGGTCACCGCACCGGTGTCGTCCTCTCGGGCAGCCCGGACGAGCGCACTGACGATGTCTCGGCGATCCTGGTGGTCGTCGAACTCTCCCAGGATCGACGCTGCACGCTGTCGGACGTCGTCGTTGTCGCTCTCACGGAGTAATCTGATAAGTTCCTGAACGTCGCCCTCTCGCTCTAATTGGAAGAGTGACATATCATGTCCGCTCGTAGATCCGGTGTTGTTTGTCGGCCGCCTCGAAGGCCGAGCGCGCGCCAGCCGGAATGGTTTCGGTCATTCCGATCATGAGGTACCCGCCCGATCGAAGCGAGCCGCGGATAGTCTCGAAGATCGGGTTCTTGTAGGCGGCATCAATGTAGATGAGGAAGTTCCGACACAGCAGGAGATCGAACCCGCTCTTTGGGTCGCCGCCGATGAGATCGTGCTGTTTGAAGGAGACCATCTCGCGGATGTCGTCCCGGACGGTGAAGGTGTCGCCCTCGCGGTCGATGTATCGGTCGCTGTCTGCCAGCGGTTCCAGCTCCGCCTCGATGTCGCTTGTCTGGGAGGCTTCGTAGACCCCGTTGCGTGCCGTTTCCAGGATATCAGGGTTGATGTCCGTCGCCAGGATGTCCAGCCGGTCGGCCCGGATGTCCGGGTCGTCCCGGGCGAGCATCGCCAGGGAGTACGGTTCGCGACCGTCGGCACAGGGCGCACTCCAGGCCTGGACCTCGCGGTTTTCGGCGGTCAACCTCTTGAGGATCGGCCGTAGTCCCTCCCAGGCATCGGGGTTACGGAAGAACCCGGTGACGTTGATCGAAAGCGAATCCAGCAGCGCTTCCTGCTCATCGGGGTCGCTTTCGAGCAGCCGCTTGTAAGTGCGGTAGTTCTCGTTGTCAGTGCGACGCATCCGGGCGGTGATCCGCCGGTCCATGTAGGCGTCGTTGTAGAAGTCGGATTCGAACGATAGCTCCGACTCGAGGTACTCGAGCAGGGACTCAAATCCCCGCTGGGATCCTGACCGGCGACTCATCGATAGGTCACGTTACCCAGTAGTGAGGGCTCGGTAGTATTGATTGCAACGGTTGTCAACGGTCTCACGCGTACAAAAGGGATAGCCGTCACAACCGACGGTGTGTGCAGGCCCGCTACAGCGTCACGACGTCCAGGATGTGGACGATGTTTCCGTCGCCGAGGACGGCTGTCCCCGAGAGTCCAGGCGTTCCCGAGAGGATGCCTTCGAGGGGCTTGACGACGACTTCTTCCTGGCTGTTGACCTCGTCGCAGTGGAGAGCGACCTTCCGTTCGGACTCGCGGACGCGGACGAGCATGCCGTCGCCGTTTGCGGTCTCCCCGGGGACGTCGAAGCCTTCCGCAAGGTCGATGATCGGGTAGATCTCGTCGTTGTGCTTGATGACCTCGTTACCGTTGATCGTTCGGGCCTCCGTGGCTGCGGTGATTTCGTCGACGTTCTTGATCGGGATTCCGTATTGCTCCTTGCCGACCTGGACGAAAAGCACCTTCACGATGGCCATGGTCACCGGCAGGCGCAGAGAGACAGTCGTCCCTTCGCCCTGGGTCGACTCGACGTTGACTGACCCGTCCAGTTGCGTGACCGTCTCGTGGACGACGTCCATTCCGACGCCACGACCGCTGGTGTCGGTTACTTCTTCGGCCGTCGAGAAGCCCGGGTGGAACACGAGGTCATAGATCGCCGAGTCGTCCATCCGCTCGAGTTCGTCTGCCGAGCGGACTCCGCTTTCGAGGGCTTGCTCGCGGATCCCTTCGACATCTAACCCCGCGCCGTCGTCCTCGACAGTGATGACGACGTGATCGCGTTCCCGGGAGGCCCGCAATTCGATATGCCCTTCGCGTGGCTTGCCCTTCTGTTCGCGCTCTTCGGGAGATTCGATCCCGTGATCGACGGCATTCCGGAGGATGTGCATCAGGGGATCGGAGATTTCGGTGAGGATCGTCCGGTCGAGTTCGATGTCCTCACCCTCGATAGTGAACTCGATCTCCTTACCGAGATCCCGCGAGAGGTCCCGAACCAGCCGGGGGAACTTTCCGACGACTTTCCGCAGCGGGATCAACCGCATGTCCATGACGGTGTTCTGGAGGCTGGCGGTGATCTTATCGAGTTCGTTCAACGTCTCGTTGGCCGAGTCCAGACTCTCGTCTTCGACCGCTCGTCGAAGCTTGATCCGACTGGTGACTAGCTGCTCGACCAGCCCGTGGAGCGTATCGAGTTGTCCGACATCGACCCGGACTGACTTGATCTCGTCGACCGAGGAGTCGGTGCTGCTCGCCGACGACGATGGCGTAGAGCCCCCGTCGTCGGTCGATCCAGTGTCCGACGCCGCGACTGCTTGGGTCGCGTCGGTCACCGTCGCCGCCTCGATGGGACCCATCCCGTCGAGTGTCGACTGGACGCTCTCTCCGTCGTCGTCAGCGACGAACGCCGAGAACGTCTCCTCGAAGTCACCGTCCTCGATGGCCTCCCGGTCGGGATCGGTCGCAAGCACGTCGAGTTCTTCGATCAGCGATTCGACGGCGAGCATCGCATCGACACCCTG
This sequence comes from Halorhabdus rudnickae, assembly GCF_900880625.1. Taxonomy (NCBI): domain Archaea; kingdom Methanobacteriati; phylum Methanobacteriota; class Halobacteria; order Halobacteriales; family Haloarculaceae; genus Halorhabdus; species Halorhabdus rudnickae. The sequence goes on along the minus strand of NZ_CAAHFB010000001.1, from coordinate 1,062,766 downwards.
CATGTTCCCGTCGCCGACGTCGACGCTGACGTGGTAGACCGATCTTTCGTCTGGTTTCGGGACGTCCACGCGTTCGAGGACGGACTCGACGTCGACCGTGTCGCCGTCGGCGGCTGCGGTACTGTCCTCACCGGACGCCGATCCGTCTTCGGATCGGTCACGACCAGCCTCGTGGTCGGAACCGGCCGCGTCGGCACCTTCCTCGATGACCGTCCGGATGTCTTCGACCATCGCTGCGGTCTCGACCGTCGATTCGCCCTCGGCTTCGATCTCGCCGACGATGGCTTCGATATCGTCCACACCGGCGAAGACGAGGTCCATGATCTCGGGGGTGACATCCATCTCCCCCTGGCGCATCTCGTCCAGCAGGTCTTCGATCGCGTGGGCTAGGTTACTCGCTTCCTCGAAGCCCATCGCGCCGAAGTTGCCCTTCAGCGTGTGAGCCGTCCGGAAGATCGAGTCCATCGCTTGCTGGTCGTCCGGGTCCGATTCGAGTTCGAGCAACGAGTTGTTCAGCTCCGTGATCGCCTCCTCGCTCTCACGGATGAACGCGTCGAGATATTGGTCCTCCATGTTGGTTAGTGTCCCTCCGGTTTGATCGCATCCAGGATCGCGCTCGCAATTTCGTCCAGCGAACGGACCGTATCCACCTTGCCGGTCTCGATCGCCCGCTTGGGCATGCCAAAGACCGCCGAGGACGACTCGTCCTGGACGAGCGTCCGTCCCCCGGCTTGCTTGATCGCGCGGATTCCCTCGGCCCCGTCCTCGCCCATCCCGGTCAAGATGACGCCGACGAGTGGATCCGTGATCACCTCGGCCGCACTTTCCATGGTCACGTCGACCGCCGGCCGAACGCTGTTGACTGGCGGCTCTTCGGTCAGCGAGACCCGCAGTCGACCGCTACGGTAATTTGCGACGACCATGTGGTGACCGCCGGCCGCCACCAGCGCCTCGCCGCCCCCGATCCGGTCGCCATCCGTCGCTTCCCTGACGCTGTACTCGCTGCGGCCGTCCAGACGGTCGGCGAATCGTTCGGTGAACTCATCAGGCATGTGCTGGACGATGAGGATCCGCAGGTCGGCATCGACGGGCAACTCCGAGAGGACTCGCTCGACGACGGTCGGGCCGCCAGTCGAGGACCCGATCACCAGCGTCGGGTTCTCGACGTATTGTTCGGCGCCCGGTCGTGAGAGCGCCTCGCCCCCCTTGGTGGTCGAGGAACCAGTGGTTTCAGTCGACCGCGCCGTGGGATCGACCTCGGCGACCGAGTGTACCATCTCGACGAGTTGGTCTTTCAGCCGGGACATCTCCATCGACACCTCGCCGCCGGGTTTCGTGAAGAAGTCCACGGCGCCTTTCTCCAGGGCCTCGAAGGTGACGTCGGCGTTCTCGTCAGTGTGGGCCGAAAGCATCAGGATGGGCGTCGGCGACGTCGCCATGATCTGCTCGACGGCCTCGATGCCGTTCATCTCCGGCATCTCGACGTCCATCGTCACGACGTCGGGGTCGTGTTCGTCGACTAGCTCGACCGCTTCCCGACCGTGTTTCGCCGTGGCGACGACCTCGATCCCACCGTCCTCCAGAATGTCGGAGATCACACTCCGCATGAAGTGGCTGTCGTCGGCGACGACGGCTCGTGTCGATGTCCGTGCTGACATGTTATCTGTTGCTTTGCTTTCGGTCCTGGGGGTTAAATGTGGTCACACGCGCGCCGGCTACCGACTGACCGCGCCTGATCACGTTCTTTGCACTCTCTCCGAACGTTGCCCAACGGGCCAGATAAAGACTCCGCCGTCGTAATCAACCTTGATAACCCGATGGACACACTTATGGTGATTTTGACGGAAGTGAGAGATACCGTTGCCCGGTGGCACGACCCGTTCGCTGGGTCCAACACGGGTCGCCGCCGGGAGGGAGTCACAGATGTCAGATTCAACCGGACAAGTCCTGGAGTTCGAACTCGGCGAGGAGACGTACTGCGTGAGTATCGACTATGTGACCGAGATCGTCGACGTCGGGGAGCTGACGGCCGTCCCGAGCTCGCCCCGCCACGTCGAGGGCGTCATGGACTTACGCGGGCGGACGACTGCCATCGTCGACCCGAAGGTCGTCTTCGACATCGACGACTCCGGCGAGGAACGGCGGATCGTCGTCTTCGATCCCGATATCGTCCAAGATCAGGAGGCCGCCGGCTGGCTGGTCGACGAGGTTCGCCAGGTTCGGCAGGTCGACCCGGAGAACGTCGATGCCTCTCCGGCAGGGATGGGCGCCAGTTCCATCAAAGGTATCGTCAAACGTGAAGAGGGGTTCGTCATCTGGGTCGATCCAGCGGCCGTCCACGCCGAGTGATGGTCCACGCCCGGAGGACGACATCTCCTGTCGGTCTATTGGATCGATGCGGAAGGCTTTTTCACCGATGCCGTCCCATCCTACCGTAACCCGCGGCGAGGGCATCCATTATGATCGAACTCACCAAAACTGGTATCGAAGGACTCGACTCGATTCTCAACGGCGGGATCGTCAGCAACTCGACAACGCTCGTCATCGGGACACCCGGTGCCGGCAAGAGCATTCTGGGGTTGCAATTTATCTACAACGGCGTCGAACAGTTCGACGAACGAGGCATCTTCCTGTCCTTCGAGGAGAATGCAGCGGACCTCCGTGCCGCCGCCGAGTCGATCGGCTTCGACCGCTGGGCAGAGTTCGAAGAAGCGAAGGACATCAAGGTCTACGACAAACAACGGCTGTTACAGCAGAACGATTTCTCTGAGACGCTCGACGTGCTTCTCGAGGATATCGACCAGGGGGAGTACGATCGCCTTGTCTTGGACTCGCTGGCGATGTTCGAACTGTTCTTCGAAGACGAGAGCGAGCAACGTACCTACCTGTTAAAGTTCACTGACATCCTCAAGCAGAACGGGCTGACCAGCCTCTTGACAAACGAACAGGCGGCTGTGTTCCCCGACACGGACATCGGCCTTGAGAACTTCCTCACGGATGGAAACATTTACTTGATACAGACGCCGACCGAGTCGGGAGTCAACCGGTACGTCTGGGTGGCGAAAATGCGAAAGCAGAACATCGAGACGGATATCTATCCGATGGAGATTACCCAGGGGGGTATCGAGGTTCACGACAGCGCCAGCGCCTTCTCGATGATGAACGACTCGACATCTCCGATCTGATAGCCATCCGAAGGCCATTCTTACCGTTGAAAATCGCATATATCGAACGCTCACCGTCTGTATTCGGGGCTTACTGCCCAACCCCTCTCACCAATTTCGCGTGGCTTTCATCGTCGATACTTTTACTTCGACGCGCTATAGTATCTGATAACAATGGCATCGGTCGATTTACTCCGGACACTCGGGAACAAGTACAGCGCCGAGATCCTGGACGCGACCGACGAACCGAAATCGGCACAGGAACTGAGTGACCAACTCGACATCCCGATCGCGACGTGTTATCGACGGATCGACGAACTTACCGACCACGATCTGCTCGAACTTCACGATAACGTCCTCTCGGACGACCGACGGCGTATCAAGGTCTACCGGCGCAACGTCGATGCCATCGAGGTCGACTTCGACGAGTCACTGCTGATCGATGTCCAGGAGCGGTCGGAGGTCACGAACCGACTCGATGAAGCCTGGCGCACTCTCTCAGAATCCTGATCGCGCACACACGAGACAGCGTCTATCTGCGCCCCCGATTATCAGCCGAGATATTTTCGAGGAATGATTTAAGATGTCTCCTCGGGAATCTTTGGACAGTGCCAGTGATCGAACTCCTCTATGCGATTTTGACCCTCGTCTTCGTCGTCGCGGGGTTGACAATGGTCGGCATGGCGATGCGGGCGTACGTCCAGACGTCTCGCCGCGCGATGCTTCACCTGTCCGTCGGCTTTGCCCTCGCGGTAGCGGGTGCCGCGGCGACGATGATCAGCGCGTTCATTACCGGCTTCGACGGGACCCGCGGGCTGTTGCTCGTCAACAGCGGGTTGACGACCTTCGGGTACCTCTTTGTGATGTACAGTCTGGTGACCTACCAGGCTTGATGGGCCTCGTCCCGGTCACACCCTCGGGGCACCCCGTCGCGGATCCGGAGCTCCATCCAGTATTTTCGAATGTGGTAGCCATTTCTCGCCTACTGAACCTGCTGTTTTCAACCGTGATAATTTTGGAGCCATTCTTAAGTAGGTGTACGAGAACCTCTCAAGTAGAGTCTGGGAACCGATACCCAGGCGGAGAATACCATGTTCGAACGCAAAAGCGACAAACCGAACGAACGAGCCCAGGTCGGGATCGGGACACTCATCGTGTTCATCGCGATGGTGCTGGTCGCGGCGATCGCGGCGGGCGTGCTGATCAACACGGCCGGGTTCCTCCAGAGTAGTGCCGAACAGAGCGGTGAACAGGCAGCCGAGCAGGTCACCAATCGACTAGTGGAAGTGAATACAGTCGGAACTGTCAATGACAGTAGTGGCACGTCGAATATCGCCACTATTGAGATGACGACGAAGCTTGCTCCAGGATCTGCAGACGTCAACCTGGAAGATACGACGATGCAATGGGTCTCGCCGGACGAAAGCGCCCAGCTGGTGGCCACGGGTTCAGACAATCCGGGTGGTCTTGACACCTTCAGTTGGACACCAGTGCAGGACAACGACGGATCCATTTCGAACGATTCGACGCTAAACGATCCTGTGGATCGTGCTGAGATTAGCATCGATCTTGCAGGCAGTAGTAACCTGACTTCACTCGAAGGCGGCGCGTCAGCCGAACTCCAAGTGAACACTCGATCCGGTGGCCAGACGACGGTGACGTTGGTCGTGCCAGACTCGCTATCGAACAAGAATACGGTCCAGCTGTAAGCGGCCTTCCCTCTCTTCTTTCTCCGTCAGTTTTAGGCGACAGCGATAGCCCTACCGACGGAATTATACTCCCTCGCCATAGATTCTCTCTCATGGTTACGGGAGACGACGAAGAGGACGACGGACGTGTCCTAGCTCCCGAGGAGTTGGACATCTCTGACGACGAGCACGTCGCCGAGATCGAGGACGGCCGCTACGTCGTCTCCCCGAACGATCCGATCAGCGACGTGGATGGGATCGACACTGTCGACTCGAGCTCGCCGTCGCCAAGCGAGACAGAAAGCGAGCCGTCGACGGAACCGGAGTCCACTCCGGAACCATCGACATCGGACGATCCTGATACCGCGCCACAGCAGGCGAGCGATCCGGGACCGACGCGTCCAGCGGAATTGACAGAGGCAGACGTCGAGGCGTGGCTCCGGGAGTCTTTCCGGAAAGCCGACTCCCGGTACGGGTTTCACGTGACGGCGACGTTCGACGGCCGAGTCTCCCAGCGCCGGATGATGTCCAACGACGTGGTGACTATTTTCGAGAGCCTGATCCTGTGGTACGCCCAGCATATCGACAGCGAAACGCCTGTCGAGGAGATTCTCGGTATCCTGCTGACCGAATCAAATGTTCCGATCAGCTACCCGACTGAACGACTCTCGAGTCTCGTCAAGGCACACGGTCTCGGCCCCGAGGACTCGATCGCGGACCTGCTGGAACGCGTCGACGACGACGGCTTCGAACTCTGATTGGGTCGTTGACGGGTCGTCTTAATATCCACCGAGAACGCTATCAAACGCGATAATCTCACGGAAGCATTTATTGGGTAAATTCGCCAACCCCACAGGTAGAAGACATGCCAGAAGTATTGATCGCGGACGACTCGGAATTCATGCGCAACCTGCTTCGTGAGATCTTAGAAGAGGACCACCAGATCGTCGACGAGGTCGAGAACGGTGTTGAAGCCGTCGAGGCCTACAAGGACAACGAACCGGACCTCGTCATGATGGACATCGTCATGCCCATCAGGGACGGTATCGAGGCCACCGACGAGATCAAGTCCTCGAACCCCGACGCCAACGTCATCATGTGCACTAGCGTCGGACAGGAGGAAAAGATGAAAGAAGCCGTCAAGGCCGGGGCTGACGGGTACATCACCAAGCCGTTCCAGAAGCCAAGCGTGATGGAGGCCATCGAGGACGTCGTCCCATCGTGATATGAAAGTCGATATTCAGTCCCTCGGGACATTCAACCAGCTCGCTCACGAGGGCGCTCAGCAAGCGACTGCGTCGATGTCTCAGATGACCGGCATCGACGCGGCCGTCGACGTGACCAAGATCACGCTCGTCGACCGGGCCGACATCGGCGAGGAGCTGGACGACCGAGAGTACGTGGGGGTCCAGTTCGACTTCGAAGGTGAACTCCGGGGCCAGACGGCGCTGGTGTTGGATCGTCCCTGCAGTGAGACGCTGACCGACGCGCTTCTTCCGGGCAGCGCGGCGGGCGACATGGCCGAAAGCGGCGTCAAGGAGATAGGAAATATCATGATGAGTGGGTTCATCGACGGGTGGGCCGACTACCTCGAGACCACCATCGACCACTCCCCGCCGACCTACATCGAGGGGGTCGGCAGAGACGTCATTCCGTCCTCGACGGGCAACGGTGAAACCGACCAGCTGTTCGTCTTCAAGAGCCAGATCGAGTACATCGAGGAGTCGGTCGAGTTCTACATCTACATGCTTCCGGACTACGACTCTCTTACCGGCCTGATGACGAGCCACGCGGACACCGAGAGCGATGCCATTCCCATCGATAAGCTCGAGGTGTTCAACCAGATGACCGAACAGGGCACTCAGACAGCGGCCGAGAACGTCTCGATGATGACGGGTATCGATACCGAGGCCGAAGTGTCCCAGATCAGCTTCGCCCGTATCGAGGACGTCCCAAAACAGATCGAAAACTCCCGCTACGTTGGGACCGTCGTCGAATTCTCGGGGGTCCCGAGCGGCTTCTTGCTGGTTTTGTTCGACGAGATGTCGGCGAAGAACGTCGCCGAGGCGATGATGCCGATCGAGATGGACGGCGACGATCTCACCGACCAGCACACGGCCGCAATCGAGGAGCTTGGCAACATCATGACCAGCGGGTTCGTCGACGGCTGGGCGAACGTCCTTCAGACGTCTGTCGATCACACGCCGCCCCGACTGGTTCACGACATGGGCCAGGCGATTCTGGATCCGCTGGCGGCACAGGTCGGCCAACACCAGGAGCACGCATTCATCATCGACTCACGGATGCGGACCGACGACCTCGAGTTCGAGGCAGAGATCCATGCACTCCCCAACGAGCAGGAACTCCGGGAAGCACTCGATGCACTGATGGTCGAACGGGCCGAAGAGACTGACGCTAACCCCGACGCACTCTTCCAATGAAGGTCTACGACGGATCCCAGACGGCAGAGACAAAGCAGACCGAACGGATCAAGGTCGGCATCGCCGAGTACGACATCTCGACCGATGGAGCCGTCCTCACGACGAGTGGTCTAGGTTCGTGTATCGGGGTCGCCCTCCACGACGAGGAGACCAAGGCGTCGGGACTCGTCCACGTGATGTTGCCGACCGCCGAGGACGTCGACGGCGGTAACCCTGCGAAGTTCGCCGACACGGGCGTCGAAATGCTCGTCGACACCCTCGAGAGAGAGGGGGCCCACCGCTCGAACATGATCGCAAAGATCGCCGGCGGCAGCGACATGTTGGACTTCTCGAAGAACGGCTCCGGCATCGGTGCCCGCAACCTCTCTGTCGTCCGGAAGACCCTCTCCACACTCGATATCCCCGTTGTCGAAGCGGATGTCGGCGGCGATCACGGCCGCTCACTCAGACTGGAAGGCGATACGGGCGACCTGATCGTCAGGAGCGCCAACCGCGAGGAAAAGCGCCTGTGAGTGACTGTCCCGTCCCGTGATGTATTTCGATCGCGGTTGTCTGACGAGCGTCATTCGTTTCGGAAATCGATATTTTGACGCTCCTCGACCCATTACGTGCCGGAAACAACAGACTGCCGGACGCTAATTTCCATTTGATGGATTGGGATAGAATCATCAGTTATCACATATGATACTCTAAACGGTACATTCAAGGGCGTATGATGGGATATATGTAGTAATGAGTAGTCTCTCCCTCCTCTGGGTTGGATCGAACGTGGAGGTGGTGGCGGGACAATCCCTTCTGGACGCCGGCGGATGGTTCCTCGGCCCGGTGGGATCGGTCTCGCCGGAGCCGGTCGTTGTCGCGGTGTTGGCGGTCGGGTTCGTCGGCATGAGTATCAAGTCGGTCTTTGACTCGATCCTTTCCGACGAGGACGCGGGAGATAGCAGCGAAGACGCGGATGACGACGGATTGATGCCCGAGGAGGGTGGCGACGAGTTTGGCGACCTCGGTGGTCTCGACGAGGGTGGCGACGAGTTCGGCGAGTTCGGCGACGACGAGTTCGGTGGCGACGAGTTCGGCGACATGGACGGCGGCCCGGACACTGACGAGCTCGAACACCGGCTTGACGAACTCGAAACCGAGGTCGGTAGCCTTTCCTCGACGGTCAACACGGTCCGCAACGAGAACGAGCAGATCTCCGAGACGGTCGATGATGTCGAGGAGAACGTCCGGAAACTGCTCGACATCTACGAGATGGTGACCCGCGGCGTCAATCCCTTCGCTGACGACATCGACGCCGGCGGGTTGGGCGGTCCGGGCGAGCAATCTTTCGGCCTCTTCGATGACGGCGGCGGCGACGAAGCCGACGAGGAACTCGAAGAAGGCATCGCTAACGCCGACGCAGAGGGATTTTTCGACGAAGATCTTGTTGAGGATGACGACGAAATGGAGACTGACACCGACGTCGGTGATATGCTGGGTGACGAGAGTGGAAGCGACGAGGACGAGGTCGCATTCGACGACGAATTCGACGAAGACTTTGAGGATGTCGACGATGGATTCGACGAGGACTTCGAGGACGATTTCGAGATGGACGACGACGATACTGAGGGCGATTCCGGCGGCGAGAGCGGCAAGTCCTTCGCGGAGCTGAAAGACGAATATGAGTCCGGCGACGCCGAGTGGGCCGAGGGTAGAGAGGACGCAGACGACCCAGTGGAGGAAGACGTGGCCGACGAGGGTTTCGACACCGACGACGCCGGAGATGCTATCGAGGAGATGGAGACCGAGGCGGCCGACGACGCGTTGGCCGACGACGATCTCTTCGATACGGTCATCGAAGACGAGGGGACGGCCGTCGAAGCGGAAGACGACGCGGAGACGTTCGAAGCGACGGACGACGAGACGTCGGAGGCGCCCGACGAACCGGCGGTCGAGGCCGACGACACTGAAGACCTCGACGAGGACGGAACCGACGACGCGGACATCGACGTGGAAACTGCAGACGAACCTGGTATGGAGACGGAAACGGAGTCCGTCGACCCAAAAACGGCGTCCGCGGAGACAGAAACGGTGTCTCGGGACGCAAGTGAAACGGAAAACGCGACCGATACCGACGATGGAAAACCATACCTTACGGAGTTGCCCGACGGGTTCCTGGCCGATTTGATTGTCGTCGAGTGGCTCGAGTTTCTGGTCTCGGAGGTCGGCGTCAGGGCCACCGCGGAGGCCATCCACTACTACGAGCGTATCGATTGGATCGACGATGAGGTCGCCGAGCAACTCCAGGCGTACCTCCGTGGATTCGAGGACGGTGGGGACGCGACGACGCTGACGATCGATCACCACACCAAGAGTCTCCGATACGTGAGTCAACTCAACGGCGGCGGTGCCGAATCAGTCGCACTCGATCAGATCCCGGCTACGGTCGGAGGTGGGTCAGATGGGATTCAGCGTTAGCGCCTCGGTAGCCATCCTGGCCGCCGCACTGTTGATCGGCTTCGGGATGTTCCACAGTGCCGCCTACGATACCGTCGAACGGGTGACTGACGCCCGGAGTGACGCCCGCGACGACCTTCTCGACCAGCAGAACACGGCGATCAACGTCACGGGGGCCGTCCTCTACAGTTCCAACGACACCACCCGCGTCACCGTCGTCAACGACGGGGCGACGACGCTGAACGTCGACGAGACGGACCTCCTCATCAACAACGAGTACCGGACGGACTTCGACAGCGAAGTCGAGGGTGACAACACCACAGACCTGTGGCAATCCGGCGAGGAACTGACGTTCAGCGGCGAGACGCCGGCCCTCGACCCGGCCAACGAAACCGTCCGGGTGAAGGTCGTCTCCGGCCCCGGCGTCGCCGCCACGGCGGAGGTGACCGAGAGTGGCTAGTGTTTCAGCTTCCCACTTGATCATCTTCATCGCGAGTGTCATCGTCGCCGCCAGCGTCGCCGGCGTGCTGACGAGTACGGTCGACGAACTTAGCCAAGCCGTCGACGACCTCGGACTGGGTGTCAGCGAAGATGTCCGTACGGACGTCGAGATCATCAGCGATAGCGGCGCAGGTATTTACGACACGGACGGCAACGGGAACATTACATTGTACGTCAAAAATACCGGCTCCCAGCGATTGGCCGCCGAAAGCGACGCGATGGATATATTCGTCAACGGACAGTTCAAGACCGGTCCCGACGTGATGGTGACGGTCGTCGATGGAGATGTCTGGACGCCCGGGAACGTCGTCAGAGTCGAAATCGACCACGCGCTGGGGGTCGGCGAGGACGTACGGGTCCAGCTCACGGTCAACGGCGACCAGGAGGTGTTCGAGTTCCGCACATGAGTATCGCAACCACTGATCTATACTCGTTGGGTTTGGACGAGCGCGACCGATTGAACAAGGAACTCGGCGGTGGCATCCCGCCCGGCAGTATCGTCCTCGTCGAAGGCGACTACGGCGCGGGCAAGTCCGCGATGAGCCAGCGCTTCAGCTACGGGCTCTGTGAGACCGGTCAAACGGTCACAATGCTCTCAACGGAGCTGACTGTCGGGAGCTTTCTCGATCAGATGCACTCACTGGATTACGGCATGGTCGAGCACATCCTCGACGAGAATCTGTTGTTCCTGCACGCTGACATCGGCGATTCCAACACGTTCCGTGGGGGCGACGACGAGGAGAACGATCGGATGGATCTGCTCAAGCGACTGATGGACGCCGAAGTGATGTGGGAGACCGACGTCATCATCATCGACACGTTCGACGCCATCCTCCGAAACGACCCGAAGTTCGAGGCGCTGGTCCGCCAGAACGAGGAACGGCAGGCGGCACTGGAGATCATTTCGTTCTTCAGGGACGTTATCGCCGAGGGGAAAGTCATCATGCTCACGGTCGACCCCTCGACGTTGGACGAGGACGCGATCGGCCCGTTCCGGGCGATCGCCGACGTGTTCATCGAACTCGAGATGGTCGAGGTCGGTAACGACGTCCGCCGACAGATCTCGGTCAAACGCTTTGCCGGCATGGGTGAACAGGTCGGCGATACCATTGGCTATTCCGTTCGTTCGGGGACGGGGATCGTCATCGAATCGCGCAGCGTGGCATGAGGGGATGAACACATGACAGATCACGGCAGACCCAAACCGTCGGACGAACTCCGCCAACACGCCGCCAGACGCCCCCATCTTCGTGATCACCTCCAGAAGTTCAAGCAGATCACCGGCGAGTTCCCGATGTTCGTCGAAGAGGCTGACGGGGAATACGAGTCCGACCGACCGAATATTCTCTACCCCGTCGGCGGCCCGATCTACACGCACGTCTATGGCGACATCGGTCAGGACATCAAGTATTACGCGATCGAACCGGAACTGGCCGACGACGAGCGCACGGTCTTCGAAAAGGTCCGTAACCGTCTGCTGGAGAAAAGCGTCATGAAACCTGCCCCCAGCGAGGAGGCCGAGTACGACGACCGCATCGAGGAACTTCTTCAGGAGACGACGGCCGTCAAGAATCACGACGAGGGAGGCGGCGTTCTCAGCCGGTTCAACGACATCACCAACATCGGCAAGGTCGAAGTCACCGAAGAGACCTACGAAAACATCCGATACCGGCTCAACCGCGACATCGTCGGGCTCGGTCCACTCGAACCGGTGATGCGCGATCCGGCCAACGAGGACATCCACGTCATCGGTCCACACGAGTGTTACGTCGACCACGCCGTCTACAGCCTCATCAAGACGACCGTCGACTTCGGGGAACCCGAGGAGTACGAGCAGTGGCTGCGCAACATGGGCGAGCGGATCGGTGATCCCGTCTCGGACAACGATCCGATCATCGACTCGACGCTGCCCGACGGATCGCGTATCAACATCATCTACTCGGACGACGTCTCGCTGAAAGGCCCCTCGCTGACTATCCGCCAGGGCGACGACGTTCCCCTGTCGATCTTCCAGATTACCAAGTGGGGAACCCTCTCACCCGAACTGTCTGCGTACCTCTGGCTGGCCCTCGAAAACGAGCAGACGGTGTTCGTCGTCGGGGAGACGGCCTCGGGGAAGACGACGACGCTGAACTCTATCATGTCGTTCATCCCGCGGGACAGCAAGATCTACACCGCAGAGGACACCTCGGAGGTGTTGCCGCCCCACGATACCTGGCAGCAACTCCTCACCCGGGAGGGCGACGACGAGGGGACGGACGTCGACATGTTCGATCTCGTCGCCGCGGCACTACGGTCCCGTCCCGACTACATCATCGTGGGCGAGGTTCGTGGCGAAGAGGGGCGAATGGCCTTCCAGGCCGCCCAGACGGGCCACCCGGTCATGCTGACGTTCCACGCCAGCGACATCGTCTCGATGATTCAGCGCTTCACGGGCGACCCGATCAACGTCCCCGAGACGTTCATGGACAACGCCGACATCGCGCTGTTCCAGAATCGGGTCAAGCAGGGCGACGACGTCCTCCGTCGGGTCACGTCGGTCCAGGAAATCGAGGGCTACTCCAAGGAGATGGACGGGGTCGTCACCCGCCAGAGCTTCTACTGGGACCCCGTCGAAGACGAGATTGTCTTCCAGGGGATGAACAACTCCTACGTTCTGGAAGAACAGATCGCGACGCTACTGGGCTACGAGGATACGCGTGACATCTACGACGACCTGCAGTTCAGGGCGAACCTCATCGAGCGGGCGATCCAGGAGAACGTTCTGGGCTATCACGAAGTCAACGAATTGATCGAGAACTACCAACGGGACGGCCTCGAGGGGCTGCCCTTCGATATCCACCGCTCAGACTGATGGCCTCCGAAGAAGCCAGCACGCTCGACCTGACGATCTCCGGGACAGTCGCATCGCTACTGGACTCCTACCGACGGATGGGAATTCCCATCCAGCGGTACGTACTCTCTATCCTGTTGCCCGCCTTTGTCTTCTTTCTCGTCACGATCGGGATCGCGGTGGTCGCGCCACTCCCGCTCTCGATCGCGCTTCCGTTCCCGTTGCTCGGGGTGTTGTTGTTCGGGGCCGCCGTCTTCTATCCGAAGGTGCAACTCTCCCAGCGCCGCCAGGCGTTGAACAACCGGTTTCACCTCATGGTCACGCACATGACGGTGCTCTCGACCACGAAGATCGACCGGATGGAGGTCTTCCGGGCACTCGCTTCCGAAGACGAGTACGGTGAACTCGCGACCGAGATGGGGCGGGTCGTCGAACTGGTCGACACCTGGAACTTGAGTCTCGACGAGGCCTGTGCCCGGCGAGCCAAGGAGGTCCCCAGCGAGGCCGTCTCGGACTTTTTCGATCGCCTGGCCTACACCATGGGTGCCGGCCAGAGCCTGGAGGACTACCTGCTCTCCGAGCAGGACATGATCATCGACAACTACAAGACTGTCTACGAGGGGGCGCTGGGCAACCTCGAAGTGATGAAAGACCTCTATCTGTCGATGATCCTCTCGATGACCTTCGCACTGGTGTTCGCCGTCGTGTTGCCGATCCTGACAGGGACGAACCCGATGATGACTGTCAGCGCTGTCATCGTCCTCTTCATTTTCATCCAGTCCGGGTTCTTCGTCGCGATCCGTTCGCTATCTCCCTACGACCCTGTCTGGTATCATCCCGAAGAGGTCAACTCACCGATGGACCGGCGGATCAATCTGAGCTTCGCCGTTGGAGTCGTACTGACGCTCGTCCTTTCGGTCATCAGTTTCGGCGGGTACGCCGGGATCAGCCCGATCACGCTCAACATGCTCCTGCCGTTTTTCGATCCCGTTCCGCTGTCGATGTACGCGGTCGTCCCAATTTCGCCGCTGCTCATCCCCGGCATCGTGATCCGCCAGGAGGAAAACCAGATCAAGGCGCGCGACCAGGAGTTCCCGAGTTTCATCCGGGCGCTGGGATCGACGGAGGGGGCCAAACAGTCGACGACTGGGGCCGTCCTCGAATCGCTCCGCAAGAAGGACTTTGGACCCCTTTCGGAGAACGTTGACAACCTCTATAAACGGCTGAACATGCGGATCGAACCCGCGAAGGCCTGGCGACACTTCACCGCTGAGTCCCGGTCGTATCTCATCCAGACGTTCAGCGAGATGTACCTCGTGGGTCGCGAGATGGGTGGCAGTCCCAAGCAACTCGGCGAACTCATCAGCGAGAATATGAACGAGGTCCTCCAGTTGCGCCAGCAACGCGACCAGGAGACGACAACGCTTATCGGCGTCCTCTATGGCATCACTGCCGCTTCGACGTTTGCCTTTTTCATCGGCTTGCAGGTCGTCAACCTCCTCTCGGCGATGAGCCTCAATCTGAACGCGGGGAGTCGCATGGACGTCGGGTCGCTCATCAACACTGCTGTCTACGACATCCCGACCATCGAGTTCCTGCTCATCATCGTCATCGTGTTCAACGCCCTGCTGTCCTCGCTGATGATCCGGACGACTGACGGCGGACACAAACTCAACAGCTACATGCACTTCGTCGTCCTCTCGTGGCTTGGGGCGATCATCGCGATCTTCACGAAGGGTGTCGTCTCCGCGGTCATCAATATCTGATTCGCTACGGGTCGGGACGTTCCGGTCTCGGGACTGCGAAACGTCGTCTTTTTGCTCGTCGGCGGCGTCGGTGTCGCACATGACCGATCGTGAGGCGTTCTTGGCCGGGAACCGCCCCGACGACGTCGCTTTCTTCCTGCACGAGGACGCGGTATCGAACCCCGAGGCCTTAGACGAGTACGCCGAGCCAGTCGAGAACGGGCTGGTCTTGGTGTTGCCAGGCGAGGAGGGCCGCAGTGCCTTTCAGTCGGCCGCCGGGATCGACCCGATGGCGCTAGCCCAGGCAGCGATGGACACGCCCAGCGAGATCGACCGGAGTCTCGTCGGTGGGACCTGCCCGGTGGCCGACGAGGCGCCCGAAGACGACCATCACGTCAGACTCGTTTTCGCGTTCGCCGAAGCACAGAACGAGGAGGTGGGTGGCATCTACGCCGAGGGCGACGTGATCCACGCCTACGCGGCTTGTGCCTGCGGGCAGCGATACAGCGAGAAGTGGGTCGTAGAGGAGTAATCGTCGAGGATCATTGTCGAAAAGTGACGGTGAGGCCCCGTCTGCACGGGCTCACAGCACTGCAAGATAGGCGATCCAGTAGATAAATCCGACCGCGCCAGCCCCGCCGATGACGAGTGCTGGGCCGGTCCGGTTTGCCTCGGCGTGCAACTTGTAGCTCCAGTACATTGCGAGTAGTCCGGCAAGCGGGAGGACGAAAAGCGATACTGCGGCTGCGAGTATCCCTCCCCAGAAGTACAGACGGCCATCCTCGTTTGCGTCCCGGATCCTCTCACGTATCGATTCGGTGGTTTCGTCCATGCCGGACAGTCGACACGCTACCTAATCGCTCAGTCAATATTTAACTGCTGTGGTCCCCGAGGACAATCTAGATCGAGCAGCCCGTGAAACGTGGGCGAATGCTGGCACGCTTGGGCGGCGGCTTGCCCCAGCAACACCGACACTCCGTTCGATCGTCCGTCGCAGTCGGGTCGACGGCGACACCATCGATGTTTCTCTTCGCTTGCGTGAAGTCGCCCACATGCCCCGTCCCACGCCGATACCACAGGTGAACGATGACAACGTCGGCGCCGTTCGAGACAGCAATGGATAGCCAGATGCCGAGTGAGCCGATAGCTCCACCCCAGACCCAGGCAATGGGAACCGAATAAGTCCAAGCGACAAGACAGAAAGCGCCGCGGCTGTCGGCGTCTCGCTGGTGCTGCGGAAGCTCCCTGTCTCGGCCCACGATGCCGAGGGCCCGACGACGGAGTCGTGATTGCAGCGACGTCCCCGTCACGCAGGCCGGGAATCACGGGACGAGCGCTACCGAGTCGACGATTCCTCACGGCGGAAACGCGGTCGCCATCGGGATCAGCGGGCTCTACCGGTTTGCGCTCGACGCATACTGGACGTGGGGCTAACTGGGCTATGCGTCGATGTCCAATCGCCGGAAGGCATCCACGATCGCCTGCTTGGCTACCGCGCCCCGTGTCGCCCAGTGATGGGCGTAATCGAGCATGTCGTCGTAGACGTCGGGCTTGCAGCCCGCCGCCTTCGGGTGGCCGCCGCCGTTGACCTGGCCGGCAACCTCGTGGGCGCGTTCGAAGTTCTCGGTTCCCCGGATGGACGCCGATCCGGCGGGTTTGACGATGACTGCGGCGTCGGCACCCTGCTCGCGGAGCGCTTCGGCCACCTCGTTCTGCGAGCAGCGACCGTAGGTGACCCCGACCGTCCAGGGACCGATCTCGCGCAACTCGGCGCGTTCGACGGCTTTTTCGATTAGCGCCTGCTTCTCGACGCGTTGCTCCGTGAGTAGCTCTTCGGCGTCGGGGGGGAGATCGGCGCCGTGTTCACGGACGATCTCGATGTACTCCTCGGGTTCGAGCCAGTGAGCGAGGTCCGCAAGGTCGTCGCTACGCGGATCCTCACGGATCCAGAGGTCGTGATCCCGCGTCGCGGCCGCCAGGTCGGCAAAGCGGTCGTCGAAGTCGGCGGCGAGTTCCCGGAGCGCCACGTCGGCGGTACACTCCTCCTCGGACTCGCCGACTGTCAGATCGACTCCGGCGTCCCGTACCAGCGTCGCGAGGTCGCGGTCCCACTGGTGGTGGTCGAACCAGCGAACGTCGCCGTCGCTTTCGGTCAGGTCCGCAAGCGGTTCCAGGTCGCCCGCGTCGTCGGGACAGAGATCACAGACGTAGATGTCGGCCCCGCTCTCCGCGTATTCGGCGACCCAGGAGAGTGCACGTTCCAGATCGTGTGGACTGGCCGGCAGCAGCGGCGCCTCGCCGACGGCGTCCCGGATCAACGCGACGCAGGCGAGACCGTCCGCGTCGGGGTCCGCGACGACGATCTGTTCGGCCCCCTCCAGGCGCTTGGCCGCCTCCTGCTCGCGTTTGGCCTCCTCGACTGTATCGGGATAGAAAAAGCCCTCGCCGGGCAGAATCGACTTGCGCTCGATGGACAGCCGTTCGTCATCAATGAGCCACTCGTCCATGCTCAGGCCCCTCGCTCACGAGCGGGTACCTCGCCGTCTTCGAGTTGCCGGACAGTCAACACGGGGACCGGCGATGTTCTGACGACGGCTTCGGCGACGCTGCCGAGTAGCAACGCGTGTTCGCCGTGACGACCTCGGGTTCCGGTCACCACGACGTCGGCGCCGACGTCGCTCGCGTACTCACAGATCTCCGTCGCAGGCTTCCCCGAACGGATCGCCGTCGATACTTCGCGGTCGCTCTCTCCCTCGATCCGTTCGAGTGCCTCCTGTCCGCGCCGTTCGAGGGACGTTCGGAGATCCGCCCGCACGTCTTCGGGAGTCGAGGCGACTTCACCCTCGTCGACGACGTACAGCGCGTGGACAGCTCCGTCGAATCGGCGGACGAGGTCCAGCCCCACGGTCACCGCCCGCTCGGTGCTCGCCGAGCCATCGGTCGCCAGCACTACAGTTTCGTACATGGGCGAGGATAGTTCGCCCACCCTATATAGATGCGGCGGCCCCTGGACTACAACGTCGGAATCGCCGAAATATCTGTCACCGGGGGACCGCCCCTGGTGGCTCGCTTGAGGGACCCGGCCTCTGCCGGTAGGTTTTTTGACTATGCCTCTCCCAGAGAGGGACAATGGATGTTGAGATCGATACAGTGTTCGTGCCCGTCGACGGGACCGACCAATCGGAACGGGCTGTAGAACACGCACTGGCGATCGCCCAACGCTATGACGCGGATGTCCACGTGTTGCACATCACCGAGGAACACGTCGCACGCGGACTCGAAGCCGGTGACATCGCAGCCGATAGCGTCGCCGAGGAGCACCGAGCGTTCATGGGAGCGATCCGCGAACACGTACGGAACGCCGGCTACGAGGTTTCACTCTCTCAGTCAGCCGCGTTCGGTTACTCGGCGAGTTCGCTAAGCCGCCATCCGGTCAGCGTCGTACTCGATGCGGCCGACGAGGTCGCGGCCGATTTTTTGGTCGTCCCGCGGGAGTCGGCCATGAACGATCCCGGGGCGATGCTCGGGCGGGTTGCCGAGTACGTCCTCTCCTATGCCAGCCAGCCCGTCCTGTCGGTGTAGCCCGACGCCTCGACCGTTTCACTCCCGATCCGCGATCCGGATCGCCATCTCGAGTTCGAAGCTCTCGGTGTTGCGAATCTCGAAACCGACCTTCTGGTAGAGGCCGATCGCCGGTTCGTTCCATCGTTCGACGGTCAGCCAGACTCGGTCGATCCCCTGTGTTTTCCCGTACCCCAGGAGGGTCTGGACCAACTCCGTGCCGATACCCGCCGACTGGTGACTCCCGAGAACGAAGATCGCCAGTTCGTAGGCACCTTTGTCGTCGGGTACCAACATCGAGTGGCCGACCGCGTCCTCACCGTGCCAGGCGATCACGTTCAGGCATTCCTCATCGAAGACCCGGTCGAGCCAGCGTCTGATCTGGCGTTCGCCGACCGGTGGAATACCCTGGGCGCGGTCCTGCGGATCGAAGTCTTCGTACATGGCGACGAGGTCCTCACGATTGTCTTCAGCGACCCGGACGACGATGTCTCTCCCTTCGTCGTCGACGAACTCGTGTGGCGGGGCGGGGAACGGTCCCGAAACCTCCGTCGGATAGGAACGATCCTCACTCATCTGATAAGAGTCACCGGCGTTTCAGCGTTGAGTACGACGAACTCAGCGATCGAGCCGAGTTGAATCTTTCCGAGCGGACTTCGAGTCCCGCCGCCGATGACGAGTCGGTCGAACTCTTCTTGATCGGCCATCTGAACTAACTCGCCACCGGGGTGGTCCGTGATCCGGCGTACCGTCGCCTCGACGTCGGCATCCTCGAGGGCCGTCCGGACGTCGGTTTCGATGTCGGTCAACGTCGACTCGATCTCCTCGGAGTTGAAGATCGCGACCGTTAGCTCGTCGCCGGTCTCCTGGACGCGCTCTATGGTCTCCTCGAGCGCCCGTCGGGAGTTCTCGCTCCCGCCGACTCCCAGCAGAACCTTCATACGCTCTCCATTGGTGTAATGGATAAAAAAACTCCGTTCCGTGACCCTCCGGAGGCGTCGACACGCTTTTTCGACCCCGGGCCGGACTGGCCCGCATGGTCGACGATCCCGCGGACGATTCAGGACCGGCCGTGGAGACGCCACGGACGGTCGAGGGAACCGACGATGACGCCACCGATGGGTCCACGTCGGACGGTTCGCCATCCGAGGGGCCTCCCACCGACGCGCCGGCGGGGGACGACACACCGGCAACTGCCTCGGAAGGTGGCAACCGAACTAGCGACGAGCCGGCTGACGACCACTCGGGGTCCGAGCCACCCGCGGATGTCCGTTCTTACGATCGGTTTCAAAAGATCGACGGTGGCACGTATGACCGTGCCAATGACTTCCTCCGGGAGCGTACCTACATCACCGCCCGTGAGTGGGCCATTGCCCGGCTGTGTGCGGATTTCCGTACCGAGACCGGTGTCGAGATGACCAAGATCGGCGAGAACCTGCCCGACTTGGTCCCGTTCATGACTGACACGTACTCCCCGCAGGCGGTCAATCAGGCTCGGGCCTCTTTCGAAGAGAAGGTCCAGATGGCCGGCGCAACCTTCCTCTACGGGGCGATGAGCGATTTTTTCACCGCCGACGAACTCGACGACCTGATGTACGAGGCCACTGAGGTCGCAAAGTTCCTCCTGGAAGTCGAGGGCGTCGAGTTGAGCGTCGATGAGGAACTCGAGGCCGAGGACCGCATCTCCGAGGTCATGCGCGAGGTCCGGGAGCATAGCGTCGCCTTGCGCCACGACGAAGTCGAGTGTCCCGAATGCGGGCACTCTTTCCACGTCGATAGTGGAGAGTGACTGGCTGCACGGAGTGATCGAGGTCGGTCAGTCGTCGATCCCATCCGCTGTTGCTGGCTCCGATCCTCGTTCGTCCGGTGAGTTGGCAGGCGTCTCATCGGTCGACTCCGATCCGTCGGGGTTAGCCCCGTCTCACGGTTCGTCGGTGTTCTCTGTCCCCTGTGGCTGTTGGCCCTCCTCGTTGCGCTCGATAGTCTGGTCCGGGACGGGACGTGCTACGCGAACGTTGCGTCCCTGGTGGTCGTCGAACACCTCGCCGTCGTCGGTCCGCTCGTAGACAACGGTCCCCCGGACCATCGTCAGCTTGGGGAACAGGCCGCGCCATCCTTCGAAGGGCGTCCACTCGCAGTTAGTATGGAGGTCCTCGCCGTGGATCTCGCGGGTCTGTCCTGGATCGACCAAGACGAGATCGGCATCGTAGCCCTCGGCGATCCGTCCCTTCTTCGGCAGATCGAACAGTGTCGCCGGATTGGCGGCCGTCAGGTCGCGGACGCGCTCGTAGGTGAGGTGGCCGCGTCGCGCTTCCTCGAGCAGGAGGGGGAGGACGGTCTCGACGCCAGGGACGCCGCTGGGGGCCTCCCAGATGCTCGCGTCCTTCTCCGCGCGGGTGTGGGGTGCGTGGTCCGTCGCGACGATGTCGACCTGACCGTCCCGGACACGGTCGTAGACGCGTTCGCGGCGTTTCTCGCGGCGCAACGGTGGGTTCATGCGGCCGAACGTCCCCAGTTCATCGAGGTTCGAACGCGAGAGCAGGAGGTGGTGTGGCGTGACCTCGCAGCTGATTCCCGCGTCGCGGGCTGCGTCAATCGCCTCCGGCGTGCTCGCGTGAGCGACGTGCAGGTGGACATCGTACTCCGCCGCGAGCTCACAGACGCGTTCGACGGCTGTGATCTCGGCGCGGGCCGTCCGGTAGGCCGACCACGCGTCGGCGTCTGTCCGCTCGCGCGTCCCCACGTTGAACTTCGCTGCGTTCTCTGCGTGGACGGTAACGGTCACGTCGTGGCGCTGGGCCACCTCGAGTGCGTCCCGGAAGCGCTGCTCGTCGATCCCCATCTCGCCGGTCGAATCCGCGAGAAATACCTCTCCGAGCGCAAAGATCGGCCGATCGAACAGCGAGTCGGGATCCCAGTCGGGTGTGACCCCACCGTTGAGACCGAAGTCGACGACCGAGTCTGTGGCGAACGCCGCCTTCTCCTCGAAGGTGTCGCCGTCGATGGTCGGCGGGTCGGTGTTGGGCTGGTCGACGACTGTCGTGACGCCGCCGGCTGCGGCGCTCCGTGATCCAGTCTCCCAGGTCTCTTTGTGGGGGTCGCCCGGCTGGCGAAAGTGAACATGTGTGTCGATCATCCCCGGCAGCAGGCGCTTGCCCGTGGCGTCGATTTCGCGCTCGCCCTCGACCGGGGGTAGGTCTTCTTCGACGGCCGCGATCTGTTCGCCCTCGATGCGAACGTCGCGACGACGGCCGTCGGGAAGCGTGGCGTTCCGGATGAGCATGGACCCGGATCGATGCCCCGGGACCCTAAGTGTCCCGGAGTGTCGCGCTCGCCCCGAAACTCGTCGTGCTCAGCGGCTGTCGGTGACTCCCGCCGGAGAGTCTTAGCCGCTGGCAGCCCTGACGCCATTTGTGGCGTCGACCCCGACGGTTCACCAAGTCGCGACTTATAATCGCTTGCCGAAGTCGATCAGCTCGTAGCCGTTCACCTGTTCCGTTCCGAGCCGTTCGTAGCCCCGATCCGGATAGAAGTCGGTTGCACTCGTCTGTCGGCTGGCAGTCGTCAGTCCGATCCGAGCACAGCCACGCTCGCGGGCCGCGCGTTCGAGTCCGTCGACGATCGCCGTCCCGTGGCCTTCGCGCTGGTGGCCGGGATCGACGGCGATCCGCTTGAGTTCGGCGGTCGACCCGTCCCGGAGCAGTCCACCGCACGCGACGATCTCCTCGTCGCTCTCGGCCACTAGGAACTCTCCGCCCGAATCGAGGTAGATCTGCCCGATCGCTCGCAGATCGCCGTTGTTCGGGACGTCGTTTGGGTCCGTCCCCGCTTCCCGGAGCGCCCGTCGGTAGAGATTCTCGACGGCCGGTCCGTCGCCTGGCTCATACCGCCGCACAGCTCTCTCTGGACGAGACCCAATCATTCAGTCGAACTCGATCGACTCGCGGTCGCGTACTTCGCCGAACAGCCAGTCGGCGTGTTCGAGGGCGTACTCGCGGTGATCGTTCTCGATGAACCCGATGGCATCCTCGATCAGGACGGGACGGTAGTCCCGCAGGCCGGCACTGGCGGCCGTATGGAGGACACAGACGTTCGCCAGCGTCCCGCATATCAGCAGATCGTCGATGCCGTGGGCGTCGAGCCATCCCTCCAGTTGGGTCTCGTGGAAGGCGTCGTAGGTGTGTTTCTCGACGACGAGATCCGCCGGCCGCTCGTCGAGTTCGGCGACGAGTTCGGCGTCCCAACTCCCTTCGAGGACGTGTTCTCCCCAGCGTTCGAACTCGTCGTAGTAGTGAGCGTCCGCGAACTGCTCGGGCGGATGGACATCGCGGGTATAGACGACCGACGCTCCGACGTCCCGGGCGCGGTCGATCAGTTCGACGCAGGGTACGATCGCGTCTTCACTCGGCGGGGAGTAGAGACTCCCGTCCGGGCGACAGAAGCCGTTTTGCATGTCCACGACGACCACTGCCGTCGCGTCTGGATCGAATGACATGACTATCGGTGCGTCGGTTCGCCACGGTAAAAATCGTCGGGGCCGTCAGTGGATCGGTCACGTCGGCCCTGCATAGCGGGTGGCTCCGTCGACCGGCTCACCTGTCCCGATCGGGGCATTTGTAAGGAGCTCGCCCCGAGGGTTGGTATGGTCGCCCGAACGCACCTTCTAGTGGTGATCGTCGCGGTGGCGCTGGTCGGTCTCCCAGTCGTCGCGGCGGTCGAGTCCCCCCAGTCAGCATCGACAGCTCTGGACGACGACGCCCTCCAGGCGACGAATACAACGCAGTCCTCGACGGTCGCAGACCAGCACCCGCCCGATCCTGCGGCGGACGTCCTCGGGTGGGAAGCGGGGTACTGGTACAACGAGTCGATCAGCGTCACGCCTGCGGATGGATTGAATGACTCCGAACTCGACGCAGTGGTCGCCCGCGGCATGGCCCGTGTTGAGCAGATCCGTCGTATCGAATTCGAGGAACAGCCTCCGGTCGAGGTCATCAGTCGGTCGGCCTACGAGGACCGCGTCAGCAACGACACCTCGAGTATGACCGACGCCCAGCGTCTCCACCAGAACGTCAAGTACGAGGCGCTGTTGATGGTCAACGAGTCCACTGACGCGACCGCGGTCCAGGCCGACAACCAGGCCGGCGGCGTCGGTGGCTTCTACGATCCTTCGGCGGGCGAGATCAAGATCGTCTCGGAGAACACTTCGACGCCGAAGATGAACGAGATCACCCTCTCACAGGAACTGTTCCACGCGCTCCAAGACCAGCGGTTCAACATCACGTCGTACAATCAGTCGACCCAGGAGCTTCACAACGCCAAAGACGGGATCATCGAGGGTGACGGAAACTACGTCGATCACCTCTACCAGCAACACTGTGAGAACGAGTGGGAAGGGAGCTGCCTCATGCCCGAGGGGTCACAAGTCCCCTCGGACTTTCAACCCCACTTTGGTCTCTATCAGATCCGCCTGCAGCCCTACAGTGATGGTCCGCCCTTCGTCAAGGAGATCCGCGAGGAGGGTGGCTGGGAGGCCGTCAACGCTGTCTACGAGAACCCGCCTGCGTCGACCGAGCAGACGATTCATCCCGAGAAGTACCCTGAAGACGTGCCCACGAATCTTTCCGTCTCTGACCGGAGCGACGATCGCTGGCGGGTGCTTGCACTCAACGGGAGTCATAATTACGCCACCTTCGGTGAGGCGGGGCTGTACGTCACGCTGTGGTACCCCACCTTCGAGGAACGGCTCCCTCCTGACCAGGCTATCATCCCGCTGGTGAACCACATCAATTACGGATCGGACGGTGGCGTCCAGGAATTCGATCCGCACAATTACAACCACAGCTACACGGCTGGCTGGGACGGCGACAAACTGGTGTCGTACGTTACCAACGAGTCTAGCGAGACCAACGAAACCGGCTTCGTCTACAAGACAGTCTGGGATTCAACCGAGGACGCCGCTGAATTCCGAGCGGGCTACCAGCGATTGCTCGAAATCCGCGGTGCGGAGGCCGTCGAGGGTCGACTCGGGACCTGGCGGATCCCGGATTCCACGGAGTTCGGTGACGCGTTCTACCTGAATCAAAGTGGCAAGACGATGGTCATCGTCAACGCCCCGAACGTCGAAGAAATCTCGGCGGTTCGGGCGGGGGCCGCCCCCGAAGGCGAACGGACGGCGACGACGGAATCGGGCGGTGGTGACGGCACGAACGTCGTCACCTCGACTGACGGCCCCGGGTTTACCGTTCTGGGCGCGTTCGCGGGACTTCTCGCCCTCGCCGTGACCTTCATCCGGAGACGCTGAGTTCGATACGGACGACCGGACAGGTTTTTTACACGCAGCGAGAAGCGATCGGTAGCATGACCAAGGAGACGCCGTTCGATATCGTTCCCCCGTCCGCCATCGCGTCGGGACGGGCGACCGACGCCTACTTCGACCGGACGATGGAGGCTCTTGAGCACGCCGAAAAGAACCCTCACGTCGTGGCGGAGGTCTCGGCCGATCAGTTTCCGACCGGCGACTTCGCCGTCCTGGCAGGGCTGAAAGACGCCGCTCATCTGCTCGCGGGCCACCCCGTCGATGTCGACTCTCTTCCGGAAGGACAGCTGTTCGATCACGGACCGGTGATGCGGATCGAGGGCCCTTATCGCGAGTTCGCGCGACTGGAGACTGCCCTGCTGGGTTTTCTTTCCCATCCCACCGGGATCGCTACCAACGCCCTCCGCGCCCGGCTGGCTGCGCCAGACTCGACGGTACTGAGCTTCGGGTCCCGGCACGTCCACCCGTCGCTGGGCGCGATGGTCGAGCGCAGCGCCCTGCTGGGCGGCCTGGACGGCATCTCGAACGTCGCCGCCGGTGAGGTGATCGGCCGGGAGGCCGGTGGAACGATGCCCCACGCGCTGGTCATCTGCTTCGGCCGGGGCAATCAGGAGGACGCCTGGCGTGCTTTCGACGAGGCGGTCCCCGACGAGACGCCCCGCGTCACACTGTGTGACACCTACAGCGACGAGGTCGACGAGGCGATCCGGGCCGTCGAGGCCGTCGATGGTCTCGACAGCATCCGACTGGACACGACGAGTTCACGCCGCGGAGACTTCCGGCGGATCGTCCAGGAAGTCCGGTGGGAACTCGACGCCCGTGGGTACGACGACGTTGGGATCTTCCTCAGTGGCGGGCTCGATCCCGCGACACTCCGGGAGCTTCGGGACGTCGCCGACGGGTTCGGCGTCGGCGGGTACGTTTCTAACGCCGATCCGAAGGATTTTGCCCTGGACATCGTGGAGATCGACGGCGAACCGGTCGCCAAGCGCGGGAAACTCTCCGGGGAGAAGGCCGTCTATCGGACTGCGGCGGGCGGTCACGAGGTCGGCCTTGCCGATCGACCGGGGCCGACGGACGCAGAGTCGTTGTTCGAGCCACTGCTCCGGGACGGCGAGATCGTCCGGGAATTCGATCTGGAGACGGCCGCGAGCCGGGCACGCCAGGACGCCGACGCGGTCGACTTTGGCGAGTGACGAGCACGTCTCCGATGCGATCTCTTCGAGGAACGACCGGCGACGACCGTTAGGTGTCGGTCTGTCGTCCAGGGACCCGCAACGTGACGGTCGTGCCGTCCCCGCCGGTCTCGAAGTCGACGGCCCCGTCCAGCGAATGGATAATCCAGGAGACTAGCCAGAGTCCCACGCCGCTGCCGTGTGACAACTGGGTCTCCTCGCCGTTCGTGATCGGCTCTAGTTCGTGCTCGGGGAGCCCAGGACCGTCGTCGTCGACCGTGATCGTAGCCGTCCCGTCCGCGACTGTAGCTGTGACGGTCACCGTCGGTGCGTCGTCGGGATCGTGTTCGATCGCGTTCGTCAGCAGTTCTTCGAGGGCGATCTCGAGTCGATCCTGGCCGTCGAAGGACAGCGACGCATCGTCGAACTCGACCGTTAGGTCTGCCGCCGGATACGATTCTCGGACCGTCTCCACGACGTCGTTCAATAGGGTATCGAGGGACTCACACGCGTAGCGTTCGCGTTCGAACGTCCGGAGAACGCGGTTGAGCTTCTCCTGTTTGTTCATCATGATCTCGGCGTTCTCTTCGATTACTTCCAACCGTTCGCGAACTTCGTCGCTGCGCGCTTGGGTGGCGGCGTACTCCGCGTTGCCCAGGATCGTCGTGACGGTGTTCGATAGGTTGTGCCGGAGCAGCCGGTTGAGGACGCTGACCTGCTGGCGGTTGTGCTGTCTGGCGGTCACGTCCCGCAATGCGAGCAATGTCCCCGAAGCTGTGCCGTTGCGCTGGGAGAGTGCCGTGGCCTGGACGTCGAAGTACCGGTCGGCGTTGTCGACCTCGCAGGTGATGGTCCGCTCGGTACGGTCGCCTTCCAGCCAGTCACACAGTTCCGGACTGACGACTCCGAGTTCCGTACCGATCACTGCCGCCCGCTCGACATCGAAGACGTCTACCGCAGCAGGGTTCACATCGACGACGCGATACCCATCGTCGACGACGACTACCGGATCGTCCAGTGTCTCTCGGAGTTCCGTCTGGGCAAGTTTCCTGGCCGCCGGGACGACCTCGAGGAACCGATGGCGATAGACCGTCGTGAGCAGGAGCGCGCAGGTCAGTACGATCCCGAGGATCGTCGGATCGTACGGCGTCCGGATCATACCGGTGAGATTGAACGCGTTCGCCCCCCACGGCGCGAGGACGGCCATCAGCAACAGACCCGCCTGGGCCCGGTAGAGATGGTCCGCGGAAACGACGAGTTCGAACAACAGGTACGATCCGAATGCCAGCAGCGCATAGGAGTACGCCGTATGAACCCAGAATAGCGGACCGTACAGCGAGTCCGGGACCGCCGCTGCGGTATCCGTGACGACGAGGGTCTCCCAGAACAGCGAGTGGATGCCGACTGGCTCGTTGGTGAGCGCCGCCAGGATGCTGATGGTTGGAACGACCGCGAGCAGACCGAGACGCGGATCTGTCAGCCAGTCGCGCCGCCCGGTGTACTCGAGGACGAATACCACCCAGGCGACGGGGATAACCGCGATTCCGACATATGTGGCCTTCGTGAGGAGCATACTGGTGAGTCGGTCCGTCCTGAAAAGTTCGAGCCCCGCGGTCAGTGACCACCAGCCGGCGGCGACAGCGATGACGGCGAGGGGCTGGCCGCCCGGCGCGTCACGCTTCCGGAAGACGGCCACCGCTACGGATGTGGCGATCAGTGTCGCGGCGAAAAGCGGCAGCGCAGTGAGCGTGAACTGCCAGCCCATGTCTCTGCGCGTACACAACTCGTTGTGCACGTATGACTGTACTGGCCCCGTTTTCAGGAGCAATAACTGTCTCGCAGAAACTCATATGCCCGAGACACCCTCTGAACACAATCCATAAGTCCTCGCGCAGTGGGGGTAGACACATGACGTCGTCACCACAATCGCGGGCCGGGTCCGGACAGTCCCGTGTGTGGGTGGCGAGCGGGCGGGTAGCCAGTCTATGGCTACAAGTTCCGAAACTGAAGCGTCTCTGAGTGGCTCGGGGCGAGCGTAGCGACCCCGTTCCGGGCCGGTTTTTTGGTGTTGCGCGTCAATCACCCAGCATCCCGATCACATCAATGCCACCACAACCACTGTTCGAGGGCGTCTATCCCGCGATGACGACGCCCTTCGCCGCGGACGGAAGCATCGACTTCGACCAACTGCGGGCCAACGCCCGGCGACTCGAAGCCGCTGGCGTCGACGGGGTCGTCCCTGTCGGATCGACCGGCGAGAGCGCCACGCTCAGCCACGACGAGCACGTCGAGGTGATCGAAGCCGTCGCCGACGCTCTCGAAGACGTGCCCGTGATCGCTGGCACCGGAAGCAACAACACCCGCGAGGCGCTGTCGCTCTCCCGGCGAGCACGCGACGCCGGCGCGGACGCCCTCCTGCTCATCTCGCCGTACTACAACAAGCCCGAACAGCGCGGGCTCCGCGAGCATTACCTGACGATCGCCGACGAGATCGACCTTCCACAGATCGTCTACAACGTTCCGTCCCGCACCGGGCGGAACATCGCGCCCGACACGGCCGTCGCATTGGCCGACCACGAGAACATTCAGGCGTTCAAAGCTGCCTCGGGCGATATGGGACAGATCACCGAAATCGTCGAACGTACCCGCGAGAAAGACTTTACCGTTCTCTCGGGCGACGACCCGCTGACGCTGTCGATGCTGTCGATCGGCGCGCGCGGCGCGATCAGTGTCGTCGCAAACGTCGAACCCGTCCGGACCTGCGCGATGGTCGGGGCGGCACTCGCGGGGGACTTCGAACGCGCCCGCGAGTTGCATCACGAACTCGGTCCGCTCTCGCGGGCGCTGTTCGTCGAGACTAATCCCATTCCGATCAAAGAGGCGATGGCGATCCGGGATCTGGGCTCGCCGGAACTCCGACCGCCACTGACGCGACTATCTGAAGAGCACCGTCAGTATCTCCGAGACGTTCTCGATGATCTCGACCCGATCGACATCGAGACGCCAGTCGAGACGACGGACCGATAGTCATTCCGGGGCCGAGCACGGAGCGGAGGACATGAGACGAATCGGCGTCACCGGGGCGGCTGGACGCATGGGGGAGACAGTCATCGAGACGGCGGGCGATCGGGAAGACGTCACTGTGGTATTCGCCGTGGATGACACAGACACGGAAACGGTCGCCGACAAGCCGGTCCACGACCCGGAAGACATCGGGGCGTTGCTGGCGACACACGAACCGGACGCGATCGTCGATTTCTCGGTCCCCGAGGCGACCGTCGCATTCGCCGACGCCTGTGCGGCGGCGGCCGTCCCACTCGTGACTGGCACCACGGGCTTCGAGGACGGCCAGCTCGACAGCCTGACGCGTGCAAGCGAGGACGTGGCAGTCCTGAAGGCCGCGAATTTCGCCCGCGGGATTCAGGCACTGCTGTCGACCGTCCGGGCGGCCGCAGAAGCGCTGCCAGGCTACGACGTCGAACTCACAGAGACCCATCACAATGACAAGCAGGATGCGCCCAGCGGGACAGCGAAGACACTGCTCGACGCACTTGCTGAGGAGCGTGACGACTTCGAGGAAGTTTACGGCCGGGAGGGTATCGACCCGCGCGAGGACGGCGAGGTCGGCGTCCACGTCCGGCGGGCCGGCGACGTTCGCGGCGAGCACGAACTCATGTTTGCCGGCAACGACGAGGTGCTGACGCTCACCCACCGCGCGGAGGACCGCGGGGTCTTCGCCGCGGGGGCACTCGACGCCGCGGTCTGGCTCGCTGGCCGGGATCCGGGATTCTATACCTTCGGGGACGTAATCGAGGGATGACATGAGCCTGAAAGCCGACGTTGAGACGCTCTGGGAACGATCGGACGACCTTACCCCCGCTGATCTCACCGAGAACCAGCAGGCCACGCTCGATCAGTTCCTCGAAGCCCTGGAAGCCGGCGAGGTACGGGCCGCAGAGAAGCAAGACGGCACCTGGGAAGCAAACGAGTGGGTCAAGCAGGGCATCCTGCTGAACTTCACCCTCCGGGAGACCCAGGCCCGGGAGTACGGCGACGTGACCTACCACGACGTCCTCCCGCTCCGGGACACCGCCGACCTCGGGGATCGAGGAACTCGAAACACGCCCGACGGGACGGTCCTCCGACGGGGCGCGTACGTCGGCAGTGACGCGATCATGATGAGTCCGTCCTTCGTCAACGTCGGCGCACACGTCGGCGACGGAACCTTGGTCGACTCCAACGACGTGGTCGGCTCGTGTGCACAGATCGGCGACGACGTGAAACTCGGCGCGAACACCGTCATCGGCGGTGTGCTCGAACCCGTCGAGGACGCGCCGGTGATCGTCGAGGACGGCGTCGCGCTGGGTGCTGGCAGTCGGGTCACCTCGGGGTTCGTCGTCGGCGAGGGTTCGATCGTCGGGGAGAACACGTTGCTGTCACCCCGGATCCCGGTGTACGATCTGGTCGACGAGGAGATCGTCTACGGACACCTCCCACCCGAGCGGCGGGCCTTCCAGCGTTTCGTCGAGTCCTCCGTCGGCGAGCACGATCTGTTCGAGGGCGGGGCCTACAAGCCCGCCGTGGTGGCGACCCACGTCGAGGAGGAGACGCTGGACGGGGCCGAGCGAGAGGACGCGCTCCGGGAGTGAGACGGAAACACGTTGTGGAAGTGGGGAGTATGTTTGTCCCCCCACGCGGGGCAATGGGAACTCGTAGGCACGATCACCTACCCGGCTGTTTTTTCGAGAATCTCCCCTCGTCAGTCGGGGTCACCAGCCGGTGTGATGGGATTGTCGACAGTGGAAGCTGATACACGAGACAGTAGCAGCGATCGCCTACTGTCGATCGTGTTCGTCGAAAAAGAGCGTCACGCTGTCCTCCTCGCCGGCTGGAATGTGGACCAGCACGGCGCTCTCGTCTTCGCTGTAGGCAAAGGAGTTCACCGTGTCTTCGACCGTGTCAGCGGCGACTTCGTCGTACATCGTCGGCCCTGCTTGGACCTTTTTGGGCGCTCTCGAACGGTCGAGTCCCAACAGGTACGACGACAGCTGCGAGTCGTCGTAGTTCCGAACCTCTGCCCGAGCGTCGAAGGTGACGACGCCTTTTTCCGTCTCCGTGATGGTGAAGTTCGTCACGTTGTACTCGCCATCCTCGAAACCGGTGGTCGCACCGTCGTCCTCGTAGAACGAGTACGAAGCCTCTTCGTCGAGATAGGTGTTTAGTTGAAGCGTCGTAAGCGGCTTTTCTCCCGTGTACTGTTGCACTTCGCGCGTCGGGATGATCGAGTCCTTGCGAACGTAGATCGGCAGGTGGTCGATGGGGACTTCGACGGTCATCCACTGGCCGCCGTCGTACACCTCGTTGTTCCAGAAGTCGACCCACGTCTCACCGTCCGGGAGATAGACATCGCGCTCGGTCACGCCCGCTTCGACGACCGGTGCGAGTAGCATGTCGTCGCCGAAGAGAAACTGGTCTGCGATGTCGCGGACCTCGTCGTCGTTCTGGAACTGGTAGACGAGCGGTTGGAAGATGGGCTTTCCACTCTCCGAGGAATCCCGGAACTCGTTGTAGAGGTACGGCAGTAGTTTGTATCGCAGCTCGGTGTACTTCCTCGTGATATCCACCGCTTCCTCGCCGAACGTCCAGGGGTGTTGATTGCGCGGGAGGTCCGGGTCTTGCTTCTTGTGGGTGTCCGTGTGGTTCCGGAAAAAGGGGATGAACGCACCCACCGCTGTCCAGCGCTTGAATAGCTCGGGAGACGGCCGCCCGACGAATCCACCGACATCGTGCCCGCAAAATGCCAGCCCGGACAGTCCCATGTTCAGCATCATCGGTATCTGCATCTGAAGGTGGGCCCATTCACTCACGCAGTCGCCGGTCCAGATAGCCGCGTACCGCTGACCGCCAGCGTAGAGGTTCCGGTTCAACAGAAACGGACGGTCGTCGGGCTTGAAGAGGTCGAACGACTCGCGTGCCGCCCGCGCGTAGTCGAACCCGTACATGTTGTGGTACTCCTCGTGTAACATCGTGTCGTCTCCCGTTCCGTGGACGTTATCCACTGGCATCGTCCAGTCGTAACTACCGTTTTGCTGGAAGATCGACGGTTCCCCCATATCGTTTTTCACCCCGTCGAAGCCCGCGTCGAACAACACGTCGTGTTGTTCGGCCCACCAGCTTCGAACCTCCGAACGGGAGAAGTCGGGCCACACCGCGACGTCGGGCCAGACTCTCGCTTTGAAGGGCTCGCCGTTAGCGTCCTTGGTCCAGTAGTCGTTGGCAGTCCCTTCGAGATACGGGTCGTACGGTTCGAGCTCCCCGTCACCATCGATGTCAACCGCTTGGTCTACTGCGACGCCCGGGTCGTTGACGGCGACTGTCTTGAGCTCCGGTAGTTCATCACTGAGTGACTGCAGCGCATCCCGATGGGTGTCCTGAATACTGAAGACGCGGTAGTTGTCCATATAGCCGATGTCGAAGTGCATTGCGTCCAGTGGTATTCCTTCCTCCCGGTACCGCTGTGGCACTTCGACGAGTTCCTCGGGGCTGTACTCCCACTTGCTCTGGTGGAAACCCATCGCCCACTTGGGTGGCAGGTTGATCGTCCCAGTCAGGCTCGTGTAGCTGTCGAGCACGTCGCTGATCTCCGGCCCGTAGGCGAAGTAGTACGTCAACTGTCCACCGTCGCCGACGAAATAGTAGTAGTCCTCGCCGGCGTTGGTGTCGTAGGTCTCTTCGACGCCCTCGGGGTTTGCCACTTTGGGTGTATGAAACACCGTATGGTGCGGGTTGTCGAAGAAGATACCGTAGGCACCAGCGTCCTTCAGGCCGACGAAGAACGGGATCGAGGTGTAGACGTAGTCGTTCGTGTAGAAGTACCCGTACTGATCCGTGTTCCAGTTTTCGAGTTTCTTCCCGCGCTGGTCGAGGGTGAGTTCGGGCTGCTCGCCGAACCCGTAGAAGGCCTCGTCTTCGTCGGCCTTCTTGTACACGTAGGGAAGCGGCTCGTTCGGGGTCGGATCGGTCATCTCGACATCGTTTTGCGTGGCTGAGCCGTATCCCGACGACCCCGACTTCAGGTCGCTCTCGTTTTTGTAATACGCATACGATGACGGCGTCGTTGGCGTCGAGTCGGATGCTGTCCCGTCGCGCTCGGGAGACGGTACGTATCCCGACGACCCCTTGTCTAGATAGTCCTCGTTGACGACGGTCCCGTCCTCGTTGAGGAACCGGACGCCGAAGAGTTCAGTATTGATTTCGACAGCGATGGTGTCGGTTTCGATGGCGATCGTTTCGGAACTCGTTTCGACACGAAAGTCCGGGGTATCCCAGTCGTCGCGTCCGTTGTTGATTCCTCGGGATTCGTATTCCTCCTCACCGGGGTCCACGATGGAAACGCGAGCGAGCGTGTCACTGAACAGGCGAATGTATCCTTCGTGACTCCCGAGGTCGAGTTTCACTCCGTCATCGAGAATTTCATGGCCTTCAACGGACAATTGCATGAGCTCGTCCTCGTCGACCTGCGGTTCGTAGTGGACCTTCGAACCGAAGTGGTGGGCCGATGCGGGGGCCGATGTGAGAGCGCTCCCTGCTAGAAGGGCGGCCGTTGATTTCAACACTGTGCGGCGTCCGACCGGATGGAAGCCGGAGTCGTTTGGATTGTCGTCAAACATTGGGTGTGTCGGTGGTGGTATGTGTTCGGAGGGCAGTTCGGTGGGCGACGGTCCACGGTGGTTCATCGCACAGATCCCGGGATCCGATCCAGTGATCTGTACGTACCAGTTGCCATGGATTCAGTTACCACTATGATTCAGTCTCTACCGAAATTCTTGTTCTTTACACATTTCAGTTGGAATCATTTCGCCGGGGAATAATAAACTTCTGGCCGACATAATAGTGATAAAATATAGTGGGGGATGGAATTAAATAAATAGATGTGGGGATTTCCCCGGTGGAAAAAGACATCCCGGCAGCGGCATCGTTGCCACTGGCGCCATCGAACTGTACCCTATCTGTGTCAGCCGGCACGACGAGACACTCACCGCCCTGGTCGATCGTCGAAGCCTCCAGCTCACAAAGCTCCGCTGACGGTCGGGCGTCGGAAACAAGCAGACTGTCGACGGCTCCGTAGTCAATGGCAATTCGCGCTTACTCAGCTCCGTATGCGACATCTCTGCCCTGTTCCATGTCGGAGAGAGGTGATCGACAACGGACACCAGCACACAACCAACGGTCTCTGACGTTGGATAGTTGGTTTTCGGAGTCGCGTTTACTCTCTGTCGACCATCAAGAGCGCGAAACGCCGAAGCGCAATCCTTGTTATCGACCTTCCCGTGTCTTCGCTAATGAGTCACTCGCCGCCGGTCCGGCGTCTGGCCGACTGGGACCACGATCGACTACTCGATCTGGCCGCCGAGTACGAGACGCCGCTGTACGTCCTCGATCCCGACCGTGTCGCCGCAAACTACCGCCGGTTCGACGCGGCCTTTCCAGACGCCGAGGTGATGTACGCCGCGAAGGCCCACACGGGTCGAGCCGTCCTCTCGACGTTACTCGACAGCGGCGCGACCATCGAGTGTGCCGCCCGTGGCGAACTGAAGCGGGCAATCGAGGCAGGCGCTGACCCGAATACGCTCCAGTACACCGCCGTCAATCCGCCCGACGCAGACCTCGATTACGCGGTCGAACTCGCTGGGGACAACCCAGGACTCACGATTACCGGTGGTGCCGAGGATACGTTCGATCGCCTCCAGGCGCGGGGGTACGACGGTCGCGTTGCCATCCGGATCAATCCCGGTATCGGCACAGGCCATCACGAGAAGGTTGCGACGGGCAAGGACGCCAAGTTCGGAATTCCCTACGAGCGCGTTCCCGAACTCGCCGACGACCTCCGGGAGTGCTTCGATCTCGTCGGCCTTCATGCCCACGTGGGCAGTGGCGTTCTCACCGACGAAGTCGAGGACCACGCCCGTGCGCTGGGCAAGGTAGCCGACCTGGCTCGGGAGGTCGGCGACGGCGATCTGGAGTTCGTCGATTTCGGCGGTGGATTCGGTGTCCCCTATCGCGAGGACGAACCACCACTCGATCTCCAAGGCGTGGCCGAGACGGTCCGTGGTGCGATCGGCGACCTCGATGCGACCCCGAAGTTCGAACCAGGGCGGTACATTGTCGCCGACGCCGAGTTGATCCTCACGACCGTCAACACGGTCAAGGAGACGCCGGAAGCGACCGTGGTCGGCGTCGATGCCTCGCTATCGACGCTGATCCGGCCGGCGATGTTCGACGCCTATCATCCGATCCGGAACGTCTCAGCGCCTGGGCGAGACCCCGAACCGGTCTCGGTCGGCGGTCCTTGCTGTACCAGCGCCGATGTCTTCGCCACTGACCGACCGATCTCCCGTCCCGAACGGGAGGACGTTCTCGCGATCGGCAACGCCGGGGCCTACGGGTACGAACTTGCGAACAACTTCCACTCACAGCCTCGGCCTGCCGAAGTGGCGATCGACGGTGACGGCGCGCGGGTCGTCCGTCGCCGGGAGACGATGGCCGACGTCACGCGCGTCGAAGCCGATGCCCCTGGTGCGCCCGACCCGGAGCACGAGTGATGGCCGTCGACGTTCTCGACTTTCACCAACGCGCGGTCCGGACGCCGTCCCACGAGTCGGTCGATTCGATGCGATCGCTGCTCGTCGAGACGCTCGAAGATGCGGGCGTGAACGTCCGCGTCGACGAGGGTGGCAACGTTATCGCGCGACGTGGTGGCGACGCTGGCGACAGCCCCCGCCTTTTGTTCAACACACACCTCGATACAGTACCACCGCACGTTCCGTACGAACGCGACGGCGAGATCGTCCGGGGACGCGGTGCCTGTGACGCGAAGGGGCCGCTGGCGGCGATGGTCGGGGCGTTTCTCCGAGCTGATCCCGCCGATGGGCGCGTCACCCTTGCAGTCACGCCCGACGAGGAAACGACTCAGACCGGCGCGGCACATCTCGTAGAGACGCTCGATACTGACGTTGACGCCGCGATCGTCGGCGAGCCGACGGGGCTGGACGTTTGCTACGCCGCCCGCGGTCAGTTCGAGGGGGAGATCACGCTGGGCGGTGAGAGCGCCCACGCCAGCGATCCGAGCGACGGGACGAACGCGATGCGGGCGGTGGGGCCGGTGATCGACGCGATGGATCGCTACGACGATACACACGGTCCCGGCGAGCACGACACGCTGGGATCTCCGACGCTAACGCCCACGATGATCGAGGGCGGGGAGGCACCCAATCAGGTGCCGGCCGAGGTGACGGTCACCTTCGACCGGCGGAGCGTGCCGCCCGAGCGCAGCACGGAATTTCCGGCATCTCTGCAAACCTACCTGCGGGATGCGTTGCCCGCGGACGCTACCGTCAACGTGGACCTGATCCGCCCGGATACGCCGTTTCCCGAAGCCTTCGAGACCGACCCCGAGGCGCGGATCGTCGAAGTTCTTCGTGAGGCGAGTGGTGGGACGGTCCGGCCGTTCGGTGCGGCGACGGAGGCCGCGCAGTTTGCCACGCTCGCGCCGACGGTCGTCTTCGGTCCCGGCGTGCTGGCCGACGACGAGGGGCCAGTGGCACACTCCCCGCGGGAATACGTCGACCGACGGGACGTCCGGCGGGCGGCGGACATACTCACTGCGGCTGTCGAACGGTTCGTCACTGACTGAACGGCACGACCTTTTCCTCCTCGGGGTTCCTCGCTCACTCCGTTCGCTCGGACCCACTCGTCGCAAAACGTCGATGAAAAGGGCCGCGACTCACGCCGTTCGTCGCGGGGAAACTGCGCTCGCTATGCTCGCGCAGTACGCTCAATAGGTCTTTGCGAAGTAGGCCGTCTCAACCGCCTCTTCACCGCAAATCGCACACGACCTTTTCCTCCTCGGGGTTCCTCGCTCACTCCGTTCGCTCGGACCCACTCGTCGCAAAACGTCGATGAAAAGAGCCGCGACTCACGCTGTTTGTCGCGGGGAAACTGCGCTCGCTGTGCTCGCGCAGTACGCTCAATAGGTCTTTGCGAAGTAGGCCGTCTCTTCGGCCTCCTCCCCACACATCGCACATTCGTCGTGGATTGGCTCTTCGTCGCGGTCCTTCGGGACCATCACGATCTCGGCCGCGATCGCGTCCTTGATCGGCTCCTCACAATCCTCGTCACCGCACCAGCCACACTTGACGTACCCGCCGTGCTGGCCGATGGTGCCGAGGATCTCCTCGCGGGACTCGGCCTCGCGGATCTCTCCCTCCAGGGTTTCCTCGGCACTGGCGTAGAGTTTCGCGAAGACGGTATCGAGGTGTTCTTCGACGGTGTCGGCGACGCCCTCTCGATCGACCGTGAGCTCCTCGCCGTCGGGTCGGTGGACGAGCGTGAGTTCATCGTCGTCGACCTCGTAGGAACCGACTTCGATCCGCAGCGGGACGCCGTTGAGTTCGTGTTCGTTGTATTTGAACCCGGGATTGCGGTGATCGCGGTCGTCGAGTTCGACGCGAACGCCTGCCTCTCGGAGATCTGCCTCGACTGCCTCGGCGTATTCCAGCACGTCGTCCTTGCTTTCCTCGTCCCAGATGGGAACGATCACGACCTGGGTCTCGGCGAGCGTCGGCGGCAAGACCAGTCCCTGGTCGTCGCTGTGGGTCATAAACAGCGCGCCCAGCGCCCGCCAGGACAGCCCCCAGGAGGTCGTGTGGGCCGTCCGCTCTTGCTCGTCCTCGTCGACGTAGGTCACGTCGTAGGCCTCCGCGAAGGAGGTCCCCAGATAGTGGGAGGTTCCGCCCTGGACGGATTTGCCGTCGGGCATCAACGCTTCGACGGACGTCGTGGTGTGGGCACCGGGGAATTTGTCGTGTTCGGGTTTGCGACCGATCAGGACGGGCATCGCCAGCACCTCCTCGTAGAGGCGCTCGTACTGATCGAGGCGCGTCTCCATCTCCTCGATAGCGTCCTCAGCGTCGTGGTGGGCGGTGTGACCCTCTTGCCAGAGGAACTCTTTGGTGCGGAAGAACGGTTTGGTCTCGGTGGCCTCCCACCGGACGACGCTACACCACTGGTTGACCCGGATCGGGAGGTCACGGTGCGAGCGAGTCCACTGTGCGAGGAAGGGCGTGATGATGCTCTCGCTGGTAGGGCGGACTGCAAGACGCTCCTCAAGTTCGTCGTAGCCCCCCTTCGTGACCCACGCCACCTCGGGATCGAACCCTTCGACGATGTCTTTCTCTTTTTCGAGGTACGGCTCGGGAATGAAAAGCGGGAAATACGCGTTCTGGACACCGGTCTGTTTGAACCAGCCGTCGAGATGGTTCTTGAGGCGCTCCCAGATAGCGTACCCGCGGGGGCGGGTAACGATGAACCCGCCCATCGGGGCGTAGTCGGCCAGGCCGGCCTTCTGGACCAGTTCGGCGTACCATTCTCCGGTTTCGTGTTCTTTGCTCGTCGTGATTCCGAGTTCTTGCTCTGACATTGGTCGAACCTCGTGTTCGCTCGGCGTGATGGTCGCTTCGTGCGAGCGTTTATCCGTGGTAACGCATCAACTCCCCATTGCCGGTCGGCACGGCAAGATTACAGATGGACACCTGTTGTGGTTGAAGCCTGCTCGCCGCTCATACTCGTGTGTCCACGAGGGGCGGCTTAAACCCGCCGTGTTCGCGCCGCCACGCATCCGCAAGCGGGCGAGGTCAGTCGGCCGTCAGCGTCGCGGTCCCGTCCTCGGTCGTCCGGAGCGTCCCGGCGAAGGTCCCCCGATAGCCGAAGATGTGCTCGTAGCCGTACGCCGAAAAGAGGATGGGATCGAACCCCTCCTGGGCTGCCAGTCCCTCCCCGTCGACCGCGGCGTAGGTCTCCCCGGCGTCGACGTGGACGAAGTTCTCGGCGAAGACCTCGTACTCCTCTGCGGGGGGTTTCTCGACCGGTTCGCCCTGCTCGTAGACCTCGAGATCGTGAGCGATGGTCTGACCGGCGATGGCGCCCGTCGTCGTCAGGAACTCCCGGACCAGCCGGTAGGCGTTCTCGGCGGCCTCTACCGAACCCTGATAGCCAGCCTCGACTTCGAGGATGTCCGCCTCCGCGGCGAACAGTCGTCCTTCGGCATTGACGCCGGTCTCGACCAGCGCCCGAACGGACAGATGAGGAACGATCTCCCGGGCGAGGTCGTTCAGTCCGGACGTGATCGCGAAGGGCTTTGCCGCTGAGCGCGTCGAGTGGATCGACAGCACCGTACATCCCCGGACCGCCTCGGCGAGTTCGACTGCCAGCTCCCGCTCGTGAGCGTCCTCGGACGTCTCCTCGTCGAATGCCCGGTTGAGGTCCGTATCGACGTAGCGGACACCTTCGGCCAGGGCTTTCTCGTTTGCGACGATCAGCCGGACCGGTCGTTCTACCGTCGATTCGTCGGCAAGCAATCGCTCAACTGCCCGGACGCCACACGGTTCGTCGCCGTGGATCGCCGCCACGATCGCCAGTTCCGGCTCCCCCTCCCCCAGTTGCTCGATTCGCATGGCGGTACGTAGACGACCGAGCCACAAGAGCTACCGGAATACGCGTCGGTGGACACCGGTAGAAGACCGCATTCACTCGCCGTCCGGCTCGACCCCGAACGGACTCTCTCCCTTGGTCCACTCCCAGCCAGGCAATCGCGTCTGGAACCCGGCAGCCAGCGCTGCGTCCAGATCGTCCAGCCCCGCAGCGTCGTCGTCGGAATCTCCGTGGGTCGTCACGTCCGCGTAGTGGAACGTGGCTTCTGCGAGCGTCGACAGTGGCTGGCCACCCGCGATCGTCGCCGCCAGCTGTCGACCGAGCTGTTCGTCGACGACGAATCCCGGGTAGTCACCTTCGACGTCGAGGTCCCGCAGGATGGCGACCAGCGCGGCGACGTTGACGGCCCGGTCTCCGTCCGAGAAGACCGTCTCGACGGCGTCGTGGTACTGTTCGTCGGTGATCGGATCCACCGTCGTATCGAACGCGTCGCCGAGATCACGACGGACCCGATTGACCAGCGGGACGACGACCTCGCCGCGGTCTTCGACCCAGGTCCGTTCGGCGGCGACGACAGCCGGTGTCACGCGCATAGGCACACTCACAACGGGTTCGAGCCTGTAGTTTCCGGAACGTTCTCTCGTGTATCAGCCCTGTAGTTTCCGAAGGTTTTTATTAGCAGAGAAGGATACCCCAACGTGGAGATCGGTTTTCCGGACTCTCAGCGTTAGTCAGACTGGTCCGGAGTACCACACGAGCGGGAAGCGCTATCGTATCATGACATTACTATTCAGTCGGGGTCCCACTCATCGACAGCACGGGACTGCTGTAGCAGTGGTGCGGTCGACTCAGTTCCACGGTGGGGACCGGGACGCCCTGTGTGTTTTGCAGCTATGAGCAAGGTAGATCAGCAACTCGAGGACACGAAGGCGACGATCGAACGCGAAGTACCGAACGACATCTCCATCACGGAGGTCACTTTCGAGGGGCCGGAACTGGTCGTTTACACCCGCGATCCCAAGACGTTCGCGGGCAACGGCGACCTCGTTCGCCGGCTGGCCTCGAAACTCCGCAAGCGAATTACCGTCCGGCCCGATCCCGAGGTCCTCTCGCGGCCCTCGGATGCCAGAGACCAGATTCTCTCGGTGATCCCCGAAGAGGCCAGCGTCACCGATCTGGACTTCCACGAGGACACCGGCGAGGTTGTCATCGAAGCCGAGAAACCGGGCATGGTGATCGGACGACACGGCTCAACGCTCCGGGAAATCACCAAGGAGGTCGGCTGGACGCCCGAGGTGGTCCGGACGCCACCGATCGAGTCGGCGACAGTCAGCAACGTCCGGAGCTTCCTCACTCAGGAACGCGAAGACCGTCGGGACATCCTGGAACGCGTCGGCAGACAGATCCACCGCGAGGAGATGTCCGACGACGAGTGGGTCCGCATCACCACGCTCGGGTGCTGTCGAGAGGTCGGTCGCGCCTCGTTCATCCTTTCGACACCCGAAACCCGCGTTCTCATCGACTGTGGCGACAAGCCGGGTGCAGAGGGCGAGGTTCCGTACCTCCAGGTGCCCGAGGCGCTGGGATCTGGCCCGAGTTCGCTCGACGCCGTCGTCTTGACACACGCCCACCTCGATCACTCGGCGCTCATCCCGCTTCTGTTCAAGTACGGGTACGATGGCCCGATCTACACGACCGAGCCGACCCGCGATCTGATGGGTCTGCTCACGCTTGACTACCTCGACGTCGCTTCCAAGGAAGGGCGGAGCCCGCCTTACGACTCCGAGATGGTCCGGGAGGCGATCAAACACACCATCCCGATCGAGTACGGCGACGTGACCGATATCTCGCCGGACATCAAGCTCACGTTGCACAATGCCGGCCACATCCTCGGTTCGTCGGTCGCACACTTCCACATCGGTGATGGGCTGTACAACGTCGCGTTCTCGGGTGACATCCACTACGACGACACGCGGCTGTTCAACGGCGCAGTCAACGAATTTCCTCGCGTCGAGACGCTCGTCCTCGAGTCGACCTACGGCGGTCGCAACGATTACCAGACCGACCAGGCAGACTCCGAACAGAAGCTCAAGGAGGTCATCAGGGAAACGTACGAACAGGACGGAAAAGTCCTGATCCCGGCGTTCGCTGTGGGACGGTCCCAGGAGCTGATGCTGGTCCTCGAAGAGGCGATGCGAAGCGGCGACATTCCGGAGATGCCGGTTCATCTCGACGGGATGATCTGGGAAGCGACGGCCATTCATACCACGTATCCCGAGTACCTCCGGGACGACCTCCGGGATCGGATCTTCCACGACGACGAGAACCCATTCCTCGCCGACCAGTTCAACCATATCGACGGCGGTGAGGACGAGCGACAGGAAGTCGCCGATGGCGAGCCGGCGATAATCCTCTCGACCTCGGGGATGGTCACTGGCGGGCCGATCATGTCCTGGCTCGAGCACGTCGGTCCGGATCCAGACTCGACACTCGTGTTTGTCGGCTACCAGGCACAGGGAACGCTGGGTCGGCGGATCCAGAACGGCTGGGACGAGATCCCGCTGGGCAACGGCAGCCGGGGCAACACCCTGAAGCTGGAAATGGGTGTCGAGACCGTCGATGGTTTCTCGGGCCACGCAGACCGTCAGGGCCTGGAGAACTTCGTGAAGACGATGAACCCGCGCCCGGAGAAGATCCTCTGTGTCCACGGTGACGAGTCCTCCGTACAGGATCTCTCTTCGGCGCTGTATCACGACTACAACTTGCGGACGTTCGCGCCAAAGAACCTAGAGACGTTCCGGTTCGTCTGACCGATCTTGGAGGATCTCATTCGGGACTCTTCGTCGATCCCATGAACGATACAAGCGCACCCGGCCGTCGTTCGACACGTAGCTTACTGCTCGATCGTCAGCGATCGCTCCTCGCAGGTGCGACGTTCGTCGCCATCGTCGCGACTGCCGGCAGTCTCTATCTGAGCCTTGGGCTCGGACTGGTGCCCTGCCGGCTGTGCTGGTATCAGCGCATCCTCATGTACCCGCTCGTTGTTGTCCTCGGTGTGGCCACTTTCGGGAATCGACGGCGGATTTACCGGACGGTTCTCCCGCTGTCGGTACTCGGGATCGGGATTGCAGCCTATCACTCCCTGATACAGGTTTCGGCCGCGACGGGGGGTGCGTGTACTATCGGTGGTGGGTGCGGGACCGTTCAGTTGCGAGTGCTCGGCCTCTCGATACCGAACCTGTCGCTGCTCGCGTTCGCGCTGATTACGACGGCGATGCTCGCTGTTGGCGTTCGCTCGCTCGATTGAGGCGAGACAGACGATAGCCGTCGCCTCTCTCTTTCATCGGCGACTGATCGCTCCATTGATTCACAGTTGGTACGAATTATCACATCGGACTTATGCGTGTCCATCACCACCAATCCCAATATGGAATACGTCAGACTCGGAGAGACCGGGCTCGAAGTATCGCCGATCGCGCTGGGAACCTGGCGCTTCGGCATGGAACACGAGGACACCGGCGTCGTCGAGACGGATCGTGAAGATGCACACGAGCTGTTAGACGCCTACGCTGAGGCTGGTGGGAACTTCATCGACACGGCCAACGGGTACGGTGGTGGCGACTCGGAGCGATGGATCGGCGAGTGGCTCGACGACCAAGATCGTGAGGACTACGTTGTCGCTTCGAAGTGTTTCTGGTCGGATGTCTCGCGGTTTCAGGAGAACCTCTCGGCGAAGAACGTCCGCGCGGAGGTCGAAGCGTCTCTGGAGAAACTCGACACCGACTACCTCGACATCCTCTATTTGCACCGCTTCGACGACGAGACGCCAATCGAAAAGACGCTGCGGACCATCGACGACCTGATCAGCGAGGGTAAGGTCCACTACGTCGGTCTTTCGACAGCTGACGCCTGGAAACTCACCAAGGGCCTCTGGAAAGCCGACGTCAACAACGACGAGGCCTTCACCGTCACCCAACCCCAGTATTCGGCAGTCCACCGCGAACCGGTCGCTGAGTACCTCGACGTCTGTGCTGACCAGAACCTCGCAGTCTGTCCGTACTCGCCGCTGCACGGCGGATTCCTCACTGGCAAGTACGAACGCGTCGGGGACAGCGAGGTTCGGGCACCCGACGGCTCGCGGGGAGACATCGACGAGCACTTCCAAGACTGGTACCTCCGGCAGGAAGCCTGGGACGTCCTTGAGGAAATTCGCGCGGTGGCCGCGGAAGTCGATGCCTCGCCCGCCCAGATCTCGCTCGCCTGGCTGCTGGCCCACGAGGATCTCACGATCGTTCCAATCATCGGCGCACGAACGACCGACCAGCTAGAAGAGAATCTCGGCGCCATCGAGGTCGATCTCACTCACGAGCAATTCGAACGGATCGACGCTGCGATCGAAGCCTGAATCTCGGGCGACTCGTTCTCAGACGTTCTCAGCTTTCGACTGTCTCGGCCGGATCGACGACCTCGCCGTTTGCTGGGTCGACACCGACGCGATCACAGAGGTCGTACAGCGGGCACGCCTCGGGACCGTCGAGACAGGCCGGCTTGCGCGCCGTGCAGTACTCCCGGCCGAACTGGATGCTCGCGGTGTGACCGAAGCCACATCTCTCCTCGGGAACCATCTCTTCGAGCACCGCCCGGACTGTCTCGTGGTCGGCGTCCGGCGGGGCGATCCCGAGCCGACGATAGATCCGATGGACGTGCGTATCGACGGGAAAGACCCCGTCGCGCCCGCCCGCGAACAGCAGAACGCAATCGGCCGTCTTGGGACCGACACCGCTCAGTTCCAGCAGTGTCTCCCGAACTTCCTCAGCGTCTTCGTCACGCACGAACGCGTCGAAGTCGGCTTCCCTACCGTACTCGGTTCGGATCCGTTCCGCGATGTCGATGATCCGGGCGGATTTCTGGTTGTGCAGTCCCGCCCCGGAGATC
The DNA here is from genome assembly GCF_900880625.1 of Halorhabdus rudnickae. Classification (NCBI taxonomy): domain Archaea; kingdom Methanobacteriati; phylum Methanobacteriota; class Halobacteria; order Halobacteriales; family Haloarculaceae; genus Halorhabdus; species Halorhabdus rudnickae. The sequence continues at coordinate 1,018,483 of NZ_CAAHFB010000001.1, read as the reverse complement.
GTCTCGGCAAGTTGTGCCCGGTCGGCGTCGGCCAGTGCCTCGACGAGATCCGGTTCCGTCTCACCCTCACGAGCGGCGGTGTCCGGGTTCGCTCCGTACCGTTCCATCAGGGCGTCGTGAGCCGGCTGGCTCGCCGCGTCGCTGGTGTTTTGACTGAGGATCGTCCGAACGAGACATTCGAAGGCGTCCTGGCCGCCGTAGGTTTTCTGCCAGTACAACTCCCCTAACCGATCCACGACTGTGCCGGCTCGAGTGGAGGCGCCCGCGTCGGTTTCGAAGGCCGTCGTCGATCCACCGCCGTCGCCTCCGCCGCTGATGTTCCGACTCGGCTCTACATCCTCGCTCATATCCCTGATTCCGTCAGCCACGGACAAAAACGATCGGACACGTCCGTTCGTCTTCCACCCGTCACTTGTGTCCACATCGTATTTTGTGTGCTATACTTCACGTCCGACCGCTGAGGACGATCACTCGACGGCCAGGGTCATCGTGACCGACTCACCGGCCGAAAGCGCCTCGATCAGATCGCGATCCACGTCGGCGGCCGCCGCATCCGCGTCGATCATTACGGTTCGATCGTCGACGTAGTCGCTGGTTCGGAGCACGAGGCTGCGGTCGTTCTCGAAGGTGAGGTCAGGGTGTCCCCGTCCGATGATCTCGAACTGGTGGCTGTCGGTCGAGAGCGTGGCCGTGATCTGACTGTCCCGATCCTGGCAGGCTTCGACGAATCCGGGATCGAAGTCCGCGGGAACGCGGTCGGCCTCGATCCCGACGATGCAGTCTCCGGCCGGGGTGAGGTAGTCGTCGCTCGTGAGCTCGAGCGTACTTTGGTGCGTCGCGGTCACGTTGTCGTCTCCCCGAGCACGAATGCGTTCGTCCATGGTCGTGGCTCCGGACGACGGTACTTGAGACGTGCGTTTCGATCAGGCTTCCGACGCCAGATCTTCCTGAACGGTCGTCCCGCTCACGTAGGCGGCAAACCGGACGCCGATCAGGCTGACGAGGATACCGGCCAACAGGAACAGCGCGAGTCTGGCCCCGGGAGAGACCGCGAACCCTTCGACGACGATCGGTCCGAGGTCGACCGCCGAGATCCGTATCGAGGCGAACACGGCTGCCCGTTCGAGGAAGTAACCGGTGACTCCCCGAACCACGAGTCCGACGGCGACGACGCCGAACGGGAGATTGAGATAGGCACTCCGAACGCCATCACGCTGGAGCAACTCGTCGAGCAAGCGCCCGGTGCTTGCGGCCAGCGCCGCTGCGGTCAGCCACGGGACGCTATCGAACCCGAAACGCATCGCCAGGATGACCTCGGCGTCAGAGGCCGTGGCCGAGACGCCAAGTGCTCCGACGAACAGGCCGATCAGCGTCAGGCCAGCGGCGACGACGTACGTTACCAGCGACACCTGCCCGGAGTACAGCGCGTCGTGTATCTGCCGGGGCAGCGTTGCGAGGTACTCGTCGATGCCGAGGCCCTTGTATAGCAGTACCAGCCCGACGGCCGCTGCGATCGCCCCGACAGTCATGGTCACGCTATTGAGTACCAAAAGGAGGACCGGCAACGCGAGCAGCGCTGCCCCGATGGGAACCAAGATGGTCTCGCGGAGTTCCTCGTCGGCCATGAACTGTTTGAGGAGGTAGTACGTCGACTCGATGTCCCGAGCCTGACGGACGATCACCTGGTCGACGGCGTCGACGGGGATCCGGCTCTCGACGATCGGAACGAGTCGCTCGTCTTCCGGGCTGTCAGTGACGACGATCGCGGAGTCGGGATCGTGTGACTCGAGCAGTTCGTCGGTCTGGCGGGCTACCGACCGATCGACGCCGACAGTCTCACTGCCACCGGAGAGGACAGCGACCGTCACGTCCTCGCCGTTGTCCTCGAGGTCGCGCGTGATACGAAGTCCTTCGAGAAGGCAGTTCACGCGGCTGTCTTCGGGATCGTCGATACCGAATTCCGTGACTAACGACTCGACCGCTTCGAACCCCACGACCGGCGGGTCCGCGGCTCCAGCGAGGTCGCTTCCCCGGTCTACACACACCACCAGCGTGCTCACATCCGGGAGGTAGCCGGGGATGAATAAAAATCCTCGTTACCGTGGCCCCCACCTGAGAACAGTCGACCGTCTAGAGCAGTCCGGTCTTCTGGAGCTTCATCAGGTCCTCGGTGTCGAGGGTCTCGCCGTCCTTGAACTGCTGGTATATCTCTTCGGCCTCCTCGCGGGCGGCCTCTTTCTCCTCTTCGCGGCGCGAGCGCTCCTCTTTTTCTTCTTTCTTGTCGAGTTCGCGCAGGCGCTTCTGGACGCGCACGAAGTCCTCGTGGTGCTGGTCGGCGGCCTCCTGGGCCTCGACGAACTTCTCGTGCATCTCGTCGGCCTCGTCGCGGACCTCGTCGGCCTCGCGATAGGCCTCAATCATCTGGTTGTGGTGCTCTTGAGCCTCGTCGGCCAGCTCGGTCACCTTCTGGTGGTGTTGGCTGGCCTCCGAGCGGATTTCCTGGGCCTCGGCCTTGATCTCGTCGACGTCGTCAGTCTGCTCTAACTTCTCCTTGCGTTCGGCAAGTTGCTCACGTTTGTCCTCGATTTTCTCGATGAGTTCCTGCTCCTCTTCGGAACCAAGCACTTCCGTCTGCTGTTTGAACTCGAGGTCCTCGATTTCCTCTTCGAGTTGATCGACGCTCTTGCCCTCGTTGAGTTCTAGCTCTTCTTTTTTCTGTTCGACCTCGTCGAAGAGCTCGTTCGCCTCGGCGTTGAGCTCGTTTCGCTTCTCCTTGTGTTCTTGAACCTGCTCGTTGAGCTCGTCGCGCTTCTCGCGGTGTTCCTGGGCCTCGTCGACCTTATCGCGGGTTTTGGCGTTGAGGTCGTCTCGCTCGGAGGCCCGTTCGGAGGCCATCTGGTTGAGATCGTTACGTCGATCTCTGAGCTGGCCAGCGAGTTTGATGAGCTCGCCCTTGGATTTGTTCTCGAGGTCGTCGTCTGTTACTGATACGTTCTTGGATTGGTCTATCGAATCTGTCATGGTTGACTCTCTGTGCCGTTCCCGCCTCGGCGTTCGACAGTACGGTCTCTCCCGACCTGCTGGCGCCTGATAAGTAGCTTCCCTGTCATGCTGGGCGTCGCGCGATACTGCCGAACGCTCGAAGCGTTCAGGTAGTTGCTACTACATCGCCCCATAGTTTAAATATTCCGGTCACCGTGGTCCGTGAGTGGTCATATCACGGGATCGAGGGCCAATTCGCTCGAATGTGAGACTCTACCACAGCCATTTATAACTGGTAGCTGTTGCTGATCGATCTGTCCGGCAGCGAAAGCGCCAACTCGACCGTCTCCGCCCCTGCCGGGATCTCGATCGGAGTCACGGTATTCGAAGTGTTTCCTTCGAAGGTAATTAGATCTTCTCCATATATCGCCCGATTTTCAGGAGAGGTACCGGTCGTCGCCCGGCTTGACTTCCCCGGCACGCCACTCGCGAAACACGATTGACGTCGTGGCCGCCGCCTCGCACTTTCACTTTCACTCCGGGGTCGGATCGCTTTCATACTGTTCGGTGACCTACTGGTAGATATGCTCGAATCGCTCACGCCGACCTGTGACGCCGAGGGCTGTGACCGGCTGCTCTCGGCTGACGAGCGTCAGCTCGTCTACGAGTCCCCCGGCGGAACCCGCCACGTCTATGAGTGTGCCTGTGGCGCGGTGACTGTCACGGTCCATCGTTGAGTCGAGGCGTGGTACTGTTCTCACTCGACTGCCGTGGCTTCGACCGGCAGGCCTAAATCCGGCGACACGGCTAGCCGGGACATGAACGATCGCGGGGCGGGCGCGTGGGTGTCGCTGTTCTCCGGCGGCAAGGATTCTTCCTGGGCGCTGTATCGTGCCCTGGAGCGTGATCTGGCCGTCGAACGACTCGTCACGGTCCACCCGAGTGGGGACTCTTACATGTATCACGTTCCGGCGACTGAGCTGGCTCGACTGGCGGCCGAGAGCATCGGCATCGAACTCCTCGAGGTCGAACCTGATGACTTCGAGGCCGATACCGCCGTCGACGCGGGCACACAGGGTGACGCCGAACTCGAACCCCTCGAGGCGGCCGTCCGCGACCTCGACGCCGCATTGCCGGGCGGCGTAGCCGGAATCGTCGCGGGTGCCGTCGAGAGCGAGTACCAGACCACACGGATCGAGGGGCTGGCCGACCGGCTCGGCGCCGAGTTGTTCGCTCCCCTCTGGCAAGGCGATCCCGAGACGCTCGCCAGTGAGATGCTGGCAGCGGGCTTCGAGATTCGCATTGTCCGGGTGGCTGCTGGTGGCATGGACGAGACGTGGCTCGGGCGCCGGCTCGACGAGGATGCCCTGACGGACCTCCGTTCACTCAACGAGGAGTACGGCGTTCATATCCTCGGCGAAGGCGGGGAGTTCGAGACACTTGTCACTGACGGGCCACACATGGATCGACCGATCGAACTCGAGTACGGCATCGAGTGGGATGGGACGCGGGGGTCGATCCGGGTCGAGGACGCCTGGCTGGCGTAGCCTGACGGAAACAGCGCCCGTAGTCACGTTGCAACGACGGACCGTTCCTGACGTACTTTTGAGTCGCCTCGCTGAGACTGGTCGCGGACACTACTGACCGTTCGTGATATGGGTGTGGGCACCGATCAGCGCGCCAGCGAGGTCGAGGTTCTCGACGTGAGTTTCTTGGTCGATGATCGTGTCGCGGAGCTCGCAGTCCCGGACAGTAGCGTCCGGGAAGATAAGCGACTCGGCGACCGTCGAGTCCTCGACGGTCGCTCCGTCCATGACGTGGACGTTCTCGCCGATCTCGGCGTTGTCGACGGTTGCGCTCTCGGCGACAACGCTGTCGCCGTCGAGTTCCCATGCGACGGCATCGAGGTAACTCTCCGGCGTCCCGATGTCGAACCAGGCGCCGTCGAAGGTGAACGAACGGACGTCCCCCCGATCGACGAGCCACTCGATGAACCAGCCCGGCTCGTCTGGATTGTTCCCGCCCCCGAGATATTCCTCGAAGCGAACGTCTTCGGCGGGGAACGCATAACAGGCGATCGAGACGAGCGTGCTGTCGGGATTCGACGGCTTCTCCTGGAAGTCGACGACGCGATCGTCCTCGACGGCGATGAGACCGTACGATTTCGCCCGTTCCCGCGAGCCGACATCGTACGCTGCCAGTGTCGGCTGACCGTGGCTCTGGAAGCTATCGAGGAAGTCGCTGACGTCGAAACTGATGAGATTGTCTCCAGCGATGACGAGCAAGTCCTCTCCGTCCAAGCCCTCACGGTCGACAAGTTGTGCCAGGGCTCCGATCACGCCGAACTTCTCGTCTTCCTCGACGGTCTCCTCGACCGAGAGCGTCGGCTTCTCGAAGTCGCTCTCTGCGAGATGGTCGAGGAAATCGTCCGCGAAGCGCTCGTTCGTCGAGACGTAGACATCCTCGATGCGATCGTCAGCTTCCAGATCCTCGAGGATGCGATCGATGACAGTCGTCTCACCGATCGGGAGGAACATTTTCGGTCGATTGCGGGTGACTGGCCAGAGACGCGTCGCGTAACCTCCGGCAAGTACGACGGCTTGCATATCACCGAGATCGGGGCCCCGGTCTAAGGCCTTTTTCATTCGGACGATAGACGTGTTTCCCGGTCGTATCCGATGCGGCTATTTTTGCCGTGTACTACGCCGCTACGGCGTTTTCAGTCGATGGGAATGGCCCGGTGGGTTATGGCCCGTCCGGACCTACGTCGAGTCAACAATGCCGGGAATGCGTGCGGAAGTCGAGGTCCTCTCTCCGGACACTTGCCCCGTCGCGGAACTCTCCGAACGGGCCGAGGGCCCGCTCACCTCCGTCTCGCGGGCGGGACAGGACGCGAGTTCGATCACCGAGGAGTTCACCGCCAGCGGCGAGACGGACTTCTCGGACGATCGGCTCTCACAGCTGTTCGAATACCGTTCGACGAACGTCTATCGATTCCGGCACGAACCGCTCGACTGCGTCTGTGAGTTCGTCGAGGACCATAGCCACCCGATCTCTGAAATTCGCGCCCAGGATGGTTCGCTGGTACTCTCGTTGCACCTCACGGCCATTCAGGACCTTCGTGACCTCGTGACGGACCTTCGTGAGCGGTACGGGTCCGTCCGGATCCGCTACTTGCTGCAGGTCGACAGCGACGAGGAGGGCAGCACGGACGTCGTTCCGATCAACCGCAACCGGCTAACTGATCGCCAGCAGGAAGTCCTTGAGACGGCCTACCAGATGGGATACTTTTCTTACCCGCGGGAAGCAAACGCGACCGATGTCGCCGCCGAACTGGGCATCGACTCCTCGACGTTCACCGAACATCTCGCGGCCGCCCAGTCGAAACTGATGGACGAACTGCTGACCGAACTGTGACCTGACCCGTCTTTTGGCCGACTCGGTGATTGAACCCGCATCAGTCCGGGTGTATTCCCGTCCGCTGGGACTTTCGGACGACCTTAAATAGTGACAACGGGGACCGTATTAGTGCCATGGACACCGTCGACGACATCACTGAACTGATCGGGAACACGCCGCTACTCCGACTCGATGACGGGTCTGGGACAGCGGTGCTCGCGAAAGTCGAATCGTTCAACCCATACTCGGTGAAGGATCGCATCGGGCGCTCGATGATCGAGGCTGCCGAGGCGAGTGGGGAGATAACCGAAGATACGGTTGTCGTCGAGCCCACGAGCGGGAACACCGGGATCGGCCTTGCGAGTGTCTGTGCCGCGAAGGGGTACGATCTCGTGCTCACCATGCCCGAGTCCATGAGCGAGGAGCGCCGCCAACTACTCGCCGGACTCGGTGCGGAACTTGTGTTGACCGACGCCGACGGCGGTATGAGCGGCGCGATCGACCGCGCACACGAACTCGCCGCGGAGTACGACGATTCGTTCGTCCCTCAGCAGTTCGAGAACCCCGCAAATCCGGGCGCCCACCGGGAGACGACCGGGCCGGAACTCTGGGACGCTACCGACGGTGAACTCGACGCGTTCGTCGCGGGCATCGGAACCGGCGGGACGATCACGGGCGTCGGCGAGTTCCTCCGGGAGGAAGTCGAGGCCGACGTCGACGTGGTCGGGATCGAACCCGCCGAATCGGCGGTTCTCTCCGGCGAAGACTCCGGTAGCCACGGCATTCAGGGGATCGGTGCTGGCTTCGTGCCCGAGATCTTGCGGACTGAACTACTCGACGAGGTCGTCACCGTCGAACGCGAGGAGTCGATCGCCGAGGCGCGCCGAATCGCCCGCGAGGAGGGACTCGCCGTCGGGATCTCCTCGGGCGCTGCGGCCCTCGCCGCCAAACGGGTCGCCGAAGGGTATCCCGACGACGCTGTCGTCGCTACCCTGTTGCCGGACACTGGCGAACGCTACCTTTCGACGGATCTCTTCGAAGACGTCTGATCTGTTCGTATCACCGGAAAGTTCGGTCTCGCTGGGGGAACTCCTATCCTGTCTCCGATGTCCCAGCAATCGTGGATCTGCCAACCTATCGGTACAAATCTATAAGTATTATCCATCTGTATAAGTGAGCGTGAATACTATGGATTCAGAGAGTTCTAGACAAGGATACCTCAACGAGTGGTATCGCCGGCGTATCGGCACTCCAGCAACTGAGGACGAAGTGATGGGTTACTGGGTGGTTGTGCTCGGACTGTTGCTCGGTATTCTAGGCATTCTGCTGGTGATGACCAGCGAGGCCGGCACCCAGCTCCGCGGTTGGGGCATCATCATGGGCGCCTTCGGTCTCGCGTTACTCGTCGCCGGACCAATCGTACGATTGCCGCTGGGGAATCGCGCGTCGTATGCTCTGCTGGCCGGAATGGTGCTCTGTCTGGCGGGGATCGCGTGGTTCGTGACGGTGTATCCGGGCGACTGGCGACCCCAGGCGAGTCCGATCATCGCCGTGTACTCGATCGGGCTGCTCGTGATGGGCTTTGCGGGCGTGTTCGTCCCGTTGCTCACGATCCGTGATGAGGAACTCGCCCGGTCAGAAGCCGAATCCGACCGGCTGCGCCAGGAACTCACCGAGACGGAAGCCGAGTCCGAACGCCTGGGCGCGGAGCTGGCTGATACCCAGGCTGACGAGGCGGACTTGGCGGCCAGATTGGGACACCTTCGGCGGAGCCAATCTCGATTCGAACTCTACGAGGACGCAGCCGAGGAGTGGCGCTGGCGGCTTCGTCATCGCAACGGTAACGTCATCGCCGAAGGGGGCGAGGGCTACACCCGCAAACACAACGCCCAGAAGGGGCTCGCGGGCGTCCGTCGAGACGCTCTCGGCGCGACGGTGCTGCTCATCGAGGACGAGGCAGATCTGCCAGCCGAGGAGGAGACCTTCGAACCAGTCGCCGAAATAGACAGTCAGTCGACGTTCGAACGCTACGAGGACAACGCGGGGGAACATCGTTGGCGACTCCGCCACGACAACGACAACGTCCTCTGTGACTCCGCCGAGGGATACGCCTCCCGGGGCAACCTCTCACGGGCGCTCGAACGAATCAGGGAGTACGTCGGCCCGGCCCAGTATCTCCGGATCGACCCGACCGCCTTCGAAATCTACGAGGACGCCACCGGGGAGTACCGCTGGCGGTTGATCCACCGCAATGGGAACATCCTCGCTGACGGTGGCCAGGGCTACTCGCGGTACAACGACGCCAGCCGCGCCGTCGACCGCATCCGTGAGAACCTCGCTGACTACGAGTTCGAAATCTACGAGGACAATGCAGGCGAGTATCGCTGGCGATTGCTCGCGAGCAACGACCGGATCGTTGCCGATAGCGGCGAGGGCTACACTGACCGTACTGAGGCAGAGACGGCCCGCGAGCGTGTCGAAAAGTACGCACCGGATGCCGACGCCCTCGAAGTGAGTCCGGCTGCCTTCGAGATCTACGAGGACGCAGGCGGGAAATGGCGCTGGCGACTCCGTCACCGCAACGGGAACATCCTCGCGGACGGCAGTCAGGGATACAACGACTGGAGTGCCGCCCGCGACGGGATCGAGAGCGTCAAGCGCAACGCGCCCAACGCCGAGACCGAAGACGTCTGAGGGCGCTCGTCGTTCGTTCTTTCATTTTCACCAAGGTGCTGCCAGTGCTCCCGCGTCCAACAGCAACAGGACGGCCACGATCGAGGCCGCGAGCAGGAACGGCCGGGCGTTCGTGGCCGGCGTTCGAACCTTCCGTTCTGCGGTACCGTCCGAGAGCCGGGCGGCCGCGATCTCCGAGAGCGCAGCGAGTATGAACCACAGGACGACCATCCCGACCACGAGGTGGCCCTGCGTGGTCTCGAGGAGGCCATCCGCAGTGTACGACGTCGCCGCCTGGTGAGCCCCGGTCAGCAGTGTCACGAGTGCCCCCGCGCGGGCGATCCAGACAAACCGCGTAGTGAGTCTGCTGAGGGGCTCGCTGTCGAGCGTTCCGTCCCGAGCGATTGGCAGGACTGCAAGCGTGAGAAACAGGACGCTCCCAGTCCACAGTGCAGCGAACAGGAGGTGTATTCCGGCGACGAATGCGTCTGCGGGTGTCATATGCTCGGATTGAACTCCCGGCCCATCAAAACATTGGAATCGGCAGCCATCGAGGGCTCGGGTGACGACGCGATCAGAACACCGGATCGGCTTCCGTATCGGAATCGTCGATCTCGCCGAGATCGAGCCGGTCGAGCAGATTGACGAACGATCCCGGATCGGGAATCAGGAACAGCCGGACCTTGAAGGCTTCTGCTCGGTCAGTCACGTCGACGATGCTGTCCAGCACGATCGATAGCGAGTCCACTCGTACGTGCGAGAGAGCGTCCTCGGCGATTTCCTCACCGTCGGCCTTCCGGAGCGTCGGTGTCCCCATGTCGATGGTCGTCCCCAGCGTGTTGGCGATTCCGTCGACGAACCCCGACGTGAGGATGTTACAGACCTCCTGGAGGGCGCTCTCCTGCAGCTGGTTGAACTCGCCGTCGACCTCGGTCCCGGTCAGCAACTCGGCCATCTCGCGAGCTGTCTCCTCGTAGAAGGTTAATAGAAAGACGCCGTAGGGCGGTTCCTCGAGTCGGATGCTCGCACTGTAGATCGGGTCCGTACCGATCTCCTGGGCGATGTCTGGTGGGTCGACGAACGCCAGACTCTTGATGTCGACCGTCGCGTCCACCCCGGCGAGCGAGCCGAGCGACGACGCCGCGTTCTCCGCGCCCGCTTTGATGAGCTGATTGATGACCCGCAGTTTCCGGATGTCGATGAGCAACGGCATCTGCTTGCTATACCCAACAGGGAACTGGTCCTTAGTGATTGTGCCTGCCCCTCGTCGGACGATGGCGACTGTCTCGAGCAGCTGTCACTCGATGATCTCGACGATCCGGCGTGGTTCGCCGGATAGCGCGGGTTCGGGATCGACGAGCTGGAGGACCTCGTGGTCGGTCACGTCGGGGTAGGACTTCTCGACGGCGTCTTCTATCAGCCCTTTCTCGAGGCGGAAGTCGACGCCCTCGTAGACGACGTCGACTCCGTGTTCGTCGAAGGATAAGGCAGTCATAGGCGTGAGTTACGCGGTCGCCCCCATAAGCGTCGCGGACAGATCCGGGACGTTCCATTCTGGCGTCAGACACTAGTCAGACGCGGGCTGGGGGTTTAATATGTCGGATTCCCCTTAATTGACGTGTGCTGGGATCGACGCCGCTTGAGGAACTGGTCATCCCCGACGGGACGACCGTCGAGGAGCACGACCTCGTCGCCGACGGCGACGTGATCGTCGGTGGCCAGAGTACCGTCGAGTTCGGCGTCAGAGGGAACAACGTCATTGCGGGCGAGCGGGTACGCTTTGGCGGTCACATCGAGGCTGCGGGCGACTGTCGGCTGGACATGTGGTGTGACATCGCCGAGGACGTCCTCGTCGGGGAGGACGCCTACCTCGGCGAGCGGGTCCACGTCGGCGGCGAGTTGAAGGTCGCTGGCGATCTGGACATCGGCGACGACGTCGACATCGACGAGGGATTCGAGGCCAACGGCTGGATCGTCATCCGAAATCCGATGCCGACGATCGTTTTCCTGTTCGTCTATCTGGGTCACCTTCTGCGGATCGGTGAGGAGGAGGCCGCCGAGGACGTGCTTGCGACGATGACCGAGGACGACCGCGAGTACGAACCGGTCGTTCTCCCGCGAGGGGCCCACGTTAGCGACGACGCCTGGCGAGTCTCTGCGCCAGCGCGGATCGGCGACGACTGCCGCCTTCACGGCAACCTCCGGGCCGAGTCGCTCACCGTCGGTCGGGACACTATCGTCTTCGGAAGTCTTCGCGCACGGGCTGACGTCACCGTCGGGCGGGCCACCGAGATCAAAGGCGACGTGACTACCCGCGAGGGCACCGTCTCGATCGGTCCTGGCGTCCACGTCTGGGGGGACATTGCCGCCGAGGACGTCGCCCTCCACGAGAACGCGACCGTCGAGGGGACTATCCGTGCCCGCGGCGAGATGGAATTCCACACCGGGGACGTCCTCGAAGATAACGACGAGACTGCCGCTGCCATGGCGAACGCGGCTGACCGACTCGAAAGTGTGGGCGACGACGCCGAACCTGTGGCGTGCGACGGTGATCGAGACGAGGACGCCCCGGCCAGCGGTGACGAGGTGGCCGCCGACGGACAGACCGGCGACAGCCGGCCAGACAAGGTCGCGAATGACGGCCAGGCTGACGAGGTTGCGGACGACGAACAGATCGACGACGGCCAGGCCGAGGAACCGGCTGACCACGGTCAGATTGACGACGGTCGGGCTGACGACGCGGAGACGGGCCCCGACCGGACGACGCCGGAGTCAAACCCACCGGAGTGAGGAATAGGTCGCCGTCAAAAGGAATGCTTGGAGAATACCGTCGACGGTGAGACGCGTCACTCAGTCTCGTATCGGTCGAACAGCGCCGAGAGCTGCTTGGCACGCATGCTGAGCATCTTCGCGTTGACGTACATCTCGCCGAGCGCGAGGGTCTGTTCCTCGGCGATGGCCGCGACGTTCTCGGCACTCTCCATGTTTTCGCGGCTGATCTCGGCGGCGCTGTCGGCGATGCTGGCTACTTCCTCACTGGAGGCCGCCTGATCGTCCGTCGCGTTGCTGATCTCTTTGACACCGCTGGTCGTGTCTTGGACAAAGTCGAGGATCGATTCCAAGGCCTCCAGTCCTTCGTCCATCGTCTCCTGGCTCTGGCCGACTGTCTCGCGCATCTCCCTGATCTCATCGACCGCCTGGGTCGTCTGATCCTGGATATCCATGATGAGGGATTCGATCTCGCCGGTGGCGTCTTTGGTCTCCTCGGCGAGTGACTTCACCTCGTCGGCGACAACGGTGAAGCCGTTGTTATCCCCGCTCGAGGCGTGTGCGGCCTCGATCGAGGCGTTCAGAGCGAGAATGTTCGTCTGTTCGGCGATATCGTCGATGAGGTCGACGATCTGGCCCACTTCGCTCATCTGGTCGTCGAGCGTCTCGACGGTTTCGACGACTCCCTCGGTCTGCTCGTCCACCTCGTTCATGGCGTCGCTGACCTCCCTTGTAGCCTCGATTCCTTCGACGGTCTGGCGCTCGGTCTGGTCGGCCTTCTCGGCAACTTCATCCGAGGAAGCGGCGATTTCCTCGATGGTGGCGGACATCTCGCCCATTTCCTCGGATATCTGTGTCACCTGCTCGTGTTGCTCGTGGAAGGCATCCGCGAGTTGCTGGACGTTGTCGGCCATACTTTCGCTGGCCTCGCGCACAGCTTCGGTTGCTGTCGTGACCTCTTCGCTCGATCCCGAGACCTCCCCGCTGAAGTCACTCGCCGTCTCGATGGTCTGCTGGAAGGTCGTCGCCATCTCATTGAACTCCCCGGCGAGTTCATTCATGGCTTTTGAGGCCGTCTCGGCGTCCATCCGGACCGTCAGGTCGCCGTCGCCGGCCGCGTCGAGCTGCTGTGCGCCCTCGCGGATGTAGCTGTCGAGTTCCTCGAAGGAATTCCCGTCCGACGCAGCGACGCCGCCATCGGGTGCCGGTGCGATTTCCATCCCGCTTTCGGGAATTAACGTCCTCCGGGTCGACTCCAACTCCGTGCGGACGTCTTCGAGTTCCGACTCGAGTGACGCCCGTTCGTCCTTGAGTGTTGTCACTTTCGATCGGAGGTCCGCGCGTTCGGAACGGAACGACGCGGCTCGTTCGCGCTCACGGACGAGTGCGTACCCGAGTGCCCCGGCCGCGAACACGAATCCAGTGCCAGCCAGTATTGGATACAACGATCCAGGGGCCAGGAACGGAAGGAGCGCCTGCCACACGACGTGCACCACCTGTAAGGAAAGGACGACGCGCGTTTCCCGTATCGATAAATCCAACATACTTGTATCTTAAAAGATAGGGTATAAATATTCTTCTACCAACTCTCTGTTCACTGATTGGCTTCGGGCCAGTGTCGGCCGAGACGATGGCCAATCATGGCCGGGAATTATGTTTCTCTGTCCTGTCATGTTCCCGTTGATCGTCCGGAATTCTCACCGGGGTTGGTGACGAACGCAGTCGAACGTTCGAATATAATCGTTCGAAAAGAGACTTCACGGACAGAAAGATGCGACAGGTGGGGGGTCAGCTCAGGCGTCCAGTCCGAGATCCTCGGCGCGCTCGTCGATCCAGTTCTGGAGTTCCTCGATGGCCTCCTCGCTTGGCTCTTCGCCGTCGAAGAGGTGTTTGAAGCGGCCCTGCATTTCGAGCCATTCGCGAACCGGCTTGCGGTCGCTGATCTTGTTGACCGACGTGATCTCGCCGTCTTCCATCTCGAAGACCGGGAACAGGCCGGTTTCGACGGCGAGTTCGGCCAGTTCCACCGTTTTCGAGGACTCGTAGCTCCAGCCGACCGGACACGGCGAGTAGACGTGCAGGAACTTCGGCCCGTCGATCTCGAGAGCCTTCTCGACCTTCTGCTTGAAGTCGTGAGGGTTCGAGATCGAGGCCGTCGCGACGTACTCGACGCCGTGGTCGGCAGCGATCGACGTCATGTCTTTTTTGTTGGTGTCGTTGCCGATGCTCTCCTGGCCGGCGGGCGAGGTCGTCGTCGACGCGCCAAAGGGCGTCTGGCTGGAGCGCTGGACGCCCGTGTTCATGTACGCCTCGTTGTCGTACATGATGTAAAGCACATCGTGGCCTCGCTCCATCATGCCCGAGAGGGCGCGGATCCCGATGTCGGCGGTCGCACCGTCGCCACCGACGGCGATGATGTTGAGGTCATCCGAGTCCTCGACATCCAGGTGATCGGGGTCGCGGCGGTCGAAGGACTTGTAGGCAGCCTCGATACCCGAAGCGACGCTGGCCCCATTCTCGAAGATGTTGTGGATGTAGCTGGTACCCCAGGAACTCTCGGGGTATGGCGTCGAGACGACTTCCATACAGCCCGTCGGCTGGCTGATGATGGTGTTCTCGCCGGCAGCCTCGGTGATGTACTTCATCGCCAGTGCGGGACCACACCCGGCACACGCACGGTGGCCGGGGTTCCACAGTTCCTCGTCGTGTTCGACTTCGTCGGTGAAGTCCTGGTCTTGCAGATCGGAACTCATTGTTAGTCACCTCCGTCCGCGAGCAACTCCTCACGGAGCTGCGGCCACGATTCCTGTTCGTCGAAGGCCATCGGCGCCGAGGCCTCCATCGTCTCCTCGATCATCGCGCCGATGTCCGAAGCAGTGATGTCTCGGCCGGCCATGCCGACGACGAAGCTCTTGATCGGCGGCTGGTTTTCGGCGTGGTATAGCGTGCCCTTGATCTCGCCGGCTAACGCGGACTCGTAGCCGGGCGACATCTCCTTGGTCAGCACACCGACGGCCTCGGCGTCGCCAAGCGCCTCGCGGAGTTCCTCGGTCGGGAACGGCCGGTGGACGCGCGGGCGGACGAGGCCGACATCGACACCCTGCTCGCGATACTCGTCGATGACGCCGCGGATGGTCCCGCACATCGAACCGAGCGCCACGAGGCGGTAGTCGGCGTCCCCGTGGTAGGTGTCGAGCATGCCGTTGTGCTCGGTGTAGTCCCGGCCGAAGACCTCCTTGAACTCCTGGACAGTCTGGGCCCAGACGTCCTTGGAGTCCTCCATGGCTCGCTGGATCTCGTAGCGGGCTTCCGTCCAGTGTTCCGGTCGGGCGAACGCACCCATCGTCTTCGGGTCCGAGGGGTCAAGCGTGTACTCGGGGTCACGCGGCGGGAGGAATTCGTCGACTTCCGCCTCAGTCGGGATGTCTGCGGGTTCCTGCACGTGGGTCAGGATGAACCCGTCGAAGTTCGAGAGGACGGGCAGGTTGACCTGCTCGGCGACCCGAAAGCCCATCAGGACGTGGTCGATGGCTTCCTGGACGTCCTCGGCGTGGAACTGCAGCATGCCGCCGTCCCGTTCGGCGAAGGCGTCGGTGTGGTCGGCCCAGATAGAGAGGGGAGCCGACAGCGACCGATTGGCGACCGCCATCACGATTGGCAGGCGCATGCCCGCCGCCGTAAAGAGCGGTTCGCTCATCAGCTTCAGACCCTGACTCGACGTTGCCGAGAAGGCCCGAGCACCGGCAGCCGAGGCGCCGATACACGTCGAGGCGGCGTTGAACTCGCTGTCGACCTTGATGAACTCACTGTCGAGTTCACCGTCGGCGACGAGGTCAGAGAGCTTCTCGACGACACCCGTCTGGGGCGTGATCGGGTACGCCGAGACGACATCGGGGTTGGCGGCCATGACGCCTTTCGCCACGGCCGAGGTCCCCTTCATTACCTTCTGTTCGTCCGAGGGGTTTTGTTCTGCTTTCGCCATGTTACTTCTCCTCCCGGATCATGTCGATCGCGTCGGTCGGGCAAACCTCCTCACAGATGCCACAGCCCTTGCAGTAGTCGAGGTCGAAGCCGTAGTAGTCCTCGCCCTCGACCGGCTTGGCCGCCTGGTCCGGACAATACGTATCACACTGCCCGCAGGCGATACAGGCGTCGACATTGATGACTGGCTTGAACTGCCGCCACGAACCGGTCTTGTTCACGCGGGACGTGTTCGCTTCGGCGACGGCACCGGTCGTGATCTTGAGATTCTCGTATGGGTCGTCTGACTGGCTCATGCTGATACCTCCGTGTACGCGTCGTTGGTTGCGGCGACGTTCTGCTCGCCGATCTCACCCGAGAACTTCTGGGTGATGACTGCTTCCATGCTCTCCTGTCCCAGCAGGCCCGTCGCACCCGCGAACGCACCCAGTAGCGCGGTGTTCATGATTGGTTTCCCGAGGTGCTCCAGGGCGATGTCCGTCGCATCGACGGTGACGACTTCGGCGTCGGTCTCCAGGTCGAGTTCCTCGGGATCGGCACCCGTGTTGACCAAGACGAGGCCATCCTCGTTGAGGCCATCAGTCACATCGACGTACTCCAGCAGACTCGTGTCCTGGACGATCACGTAGTCCGGTTCGTCGACCTGGCTGCGATCCGTAATTTTCTCCTCGTCGAAGCGCGCGAACGCCTCGACGGGCGCGCCACGACGCTCGACGCCGAACGCCGGGAACGCCTGTGCCCACGTACCTTCCTCGTGGGCCGCCTGTGCTAACAGCTGTGCCAGCGTCACCGAACCCTGGCCACCACGACCGTGAATGCGTATTTCGTCCATTGGAATCACCTAGAGTACTGCGGTGGGCTCCTGGCTGACCCCCTGTGTCGCACGTACCGCGTCACTGGCCATCAGTGAGTCCACCTACTTTGTAGTATGTAACAGATAATAACTAAACCCTACCCCCATAATTCGGGGTGTTTAAGTACGCCCTGTTGGGTTTTTCACGATTTTATCGGATCGTATGTAACCTGTGTGGGGATTCTAAAATGGTCGTTCATGATCGTTCTATGGCCGGATCGCTGGACGAGAGGATGATACCTGTCAGATCATTCGTGACCCGTACCGCTCGATCGGGGTCGGTGGCGGACCCTCGATATAGGGGGTCGGTCGATAGCGTACTGCGAATCTGTAAAAAACTGTTTCCTTTACCGACCAGTGAGCCAGATAACAGCTAGTAATCTGACACTATCCTCAAAGATAGTGGACGTCTAGACGACGGAATCGCAATACTGCGCCGTTGGCGATAGTAAACTAATACAGACGTCTTTGCTTCCCAATTCCGCTAGTGTTAAATCGGTGGACCCGTCATCCAGTGGTATGACTTTACACGGCAGAGAACTAACCCAGGATGTCCGCGAACTGGGGGAACTGCTGGGGGTCGTCATCGAGGAGCAAAACTCCGAGGACGCGTTCGAGGTCGTCGAGACGATCAGGAACAACGCGATCGGTTACCGGCGCGGTGAGGAGGATTCTCGGGATCCGATCCACGACGAACTCGATCGGCTGTCTCCGGAGATGCAAGACGTCGTCGCTCGCGCGTTCACTACCTACTTCGAACTCGTTAACCTGGCCGAAGAACGCGAACGCGTCCGCGAGATCAGAGAGGGAGTTCAGAGCGGTGAGCTTTCCGAGACTGTCGAGGAAGCCGTCGAGACCCTTTCTGCTGAGGGGGCCGATCCTGACACCGTCGAGGAGATTCTCGAGGACGTCATGATCGAGCCGACGTTCACGGCCCATCCGACGGAAGCGCGGCGCAAGACCATTAAGGCCAAGCTCTGGTCGGTCGGGAAGATTATTCAGGATCTCGATCAGATCCGTCTCACGGACCGGGACGAGCGTCGGCTGAAGCGCGAGCTGCGGGCGGAAGTGACGAGCCTCTGGCAGACGCCACAGGTCCGGGATCGCCGTCCCGACGTGACTGACGAGACGCTGAATATCCAGTGGTACCTCGAGAACAGCCTGTTCGACATCATCAGTGAAGTCTACGACGAACTCGAGCACGCTCTTGAGGAAACCTACGACAGTGAAGTCGACGTGCCGAAACTGTACGAGTTCCGGTCGTGGGCAGGCAGCGACCGTGACGGCAATCCCTACGTCACGCCCGAGGTCACGCACGAGACCCTCGACCGCCAGCGTAGCGTCGTCCTCGAACTGTATCGGGACGAACTCAA
This sequence comes from Halorhabdus rudnickae, assembly GCF_900880625.1. Lineage (NCBI taxonomy): Archaea > Methanobacteriati > Methanobacteriota > Halobacteria > Halobacteriales > Haloarculaceae > Halorhabdus > Halorhabdus rudnickae. The sequence goes on along the minus strand of NZ_CAAHFB010000001.1, from coordinate 1,000,453 downwards.
ACGACTCTCCGGTGTGTTGAGTCAGGATATCGACAATCTGGCTCTCGGTGAGCCCTTCGCCGAGAATCTCGAGGCGCACAAAGAACAGCTTCCGGGCGTCGCCAACGAGGTCGAGGAGCGCTACCCCGACGAGCCCTACCGGCAGAAACTGAAGCTGATGCGCGAAAGCGTCCTTCGCGTCGATGACGTCCGATCTGGCGCGTACGACGACGACGGTGAGCTTCTTGCCGATCTGGAGATCATCGCCGAGAGTCTCCGGGCAAACAACGCGGACGAAATCGTCCAAGCCCACGTTGACCCGCTCATCCGCAAAGTCGAGACGTTCGGTTTCTCGCTGGCGAATCTCGACCTGCGAGATCACCGCGAGAAACACACGAACGCGTTGATCGAGACCTTAGATCGGGAGGGCATCGACTACGAGTCGATGGACGAGGACGAACGCGTCGAATTCCTGACTGAAGCAATTCTCCAGGACGAACCCGTCATCGACATCGGTGAGGCCGAAGGGCTCTCGGAGGATTCACAGAAGGTTCTGACGCTGTTCTCCGAGGCCGCCCACTGGCAGCGTGAGTACGGCGTCGACGCCATCGACACCTACGCGATCAGCTGGTTCGAAGAGGCCTCTCATGCTCTGGAAGTCCTCTTCCTGGGCGATCAGGCCGGTATCGTCGACTTGCCCGGCTACTGTGGGTTCGACATCGTCCCGCTGTTCGAAAGTGAGTACGCCCTCACGCGTGTCCGGGAGATGCTGGGGACACTCTTCGAGAACGAGGCTTACAGCCAGGCCTTAGACGCCCGGAACAACACCCAGGAGATCCTGCTCGGGTATTCGGACTCCTCGAAGGAGAATGGCTACCTCGCGGCCAACTGGGAACTGTACCGCAATCAAAAGCGCATGGCGAACATCTGCGCGGATTTCGACGTCAACCTTCGTCTGTTCCACGGCCGCGGTGGCTCGATCTCTCGGGGCGGCGTGCCGATGCACGAGGCGATGCTTGCACTGCCCAACCAAACCGTCAACGGCCAGATCAAGTTTACCGAGCAGGGCGAGGCGATCGCCGAGAAGTACGCCAACCCCGATGTCGCCGAGCGTAACTTAGAGCAGATGCTCAACGCACAGGTCCTGGCGCGGTACAACGCCATGCAGAACCCCGTCGAGGACATTCCCGAGGAGTGGATTGAGGCTTTCGAGACGGCGGCCGAGCACGCCCGCGCGGAGTACCGTGATCTCCTGGAGACTGACGGGTTCGTCGAGTACTTCGAGCAGGCGACGCCGATCACAGTCATCGAGAACCTCAACATGGGTTCGCGGCCGGCCTCCCGAAGTGAAGACCGTTCTGTCGAGGACCTGCGGGCCATCCCGTGGGTATTCTCCTGGACCCAGGCTCGCTGTATCGTCCCTGGCTGGTACTCCGTCGCGACGGGCATCCAGGGGTACCTCGACGACGGCGGCGACATGGAGACCCTACAGGAGATGTACGAGGAGTGGCCGTACTTCGGGACGATTCTCGACCACGCCGGGATGACTCTGGCCAAGTCCGACATGGAGATCGCGACCCAGTACGCCGATCTGGCTGACGACGACGTTCGCGAGCGCATCTTCCCGCGAATCCGCAACGAATACGAGGAGTCCGTCTCCCTCCTGCGAGAGATTTCCGGGCGTGAGACCCTGCTCAACCGGCCCTGGTTAGAAGAGAACCTCCAGCGCCGGAACCCGTACGTCGATCCCCTGAACCTGCTGCAGACCCGCTTGCTCGCTCAATCTCACCTTACCGAGACCGAACGCCGGACGCTGCGACTGACCGTCCACGGCATCGCGGCCGGCATGAAGAATACGGGATGACGTCGCGCCGAACCCGATCAGATCGACGCGGCGACGCTGTCGTCCTCTGATCGACGCGACAATCCTGTTCTCGTCATCTGAACGTCGGGGCGACTGCGGTCTCGTTTTCTGATCGAATAGAATAACGAGGTGGTCTTTCTAGCACATAGTTTCGTTACCCTGGAGTTCCTACGGTCGCTTATGACGCTAGAAACCGTCATGCTGGCCGTGGGACCGAAAGACAGCGATCGCGCCGAGGAACTTGCCGAAACAGTCGTCGAAGTCACTGGGCCCGCTAGCGCGTCGGTCGTCCTCACTCACGTATTCACCCCCGGGGAGTTCGATCAGGCGGCACAGAGGCTGGACTTCGGCAGCGGGTCTAACGCAGATCCAGACGAGGTCGCCAAACGCCACGCCACGATCCGGACGATCGGTGACGTTCTTGAGGATGCCGGGATTGAGTACCGGGTCCGTGGGCGGGTTGGGGACCACGCCACCGAGATCGTCGATCTCGGTCGAGAGATCGATGCCGACCGGATCGTCGTCGGCGGTCGAAAACGTTCACCGAGCGGCAAGGCCGTCTTCGGGAGCGTCGCCCAAGACATCATGCTCGAAGCTTCCTGTCCGGTGACGTTTGTCAAGGCACAGGATTGAACGTCGCAGTCACGATTCGGAACCCGAACACGAGGTATCTGGGCGGAGGACCAACTGTCGACGGGTTCGGTCGCGAGCGTGTCGACGGTATCGGCTCACGTGAGTGCCGTCTCCAGTAGCTGCATCGGATGGTGGATCTCGTAGCCCGTCCCGTGTTCCATCTGCATCGAGCAGGTGGGGCACTCGGTCATGCCGGCCTGGCCGTCGGCCTCCTCCATGTGTTCGAACATCTCTTCGCCGATTTCCATCGAGGTCTCGTACTTCTCGGATTTCCAGCCGTAGGTGCCCGAGATTCCCGAACAGGAATCGCCGACGTCGGTCACAGTGACTCCTTCGACGTCTTCGAACAGTTCGACGGCCTGTCGTCCGAGGCCCTGATTGCGGGAGTGACACGGCGCGTGGTAGGCGACGTCGGGGAAATCGTCGGCGTCAGCCCCTGCGAGTTCAGATTCAATATCCTCGTGGATACGAAGGTACTCCAAGGCGTCGTAGGTGTGGGCGGCGAGTTCGTCGATCCCGTCGAGGTCGAAGAGATCGGGGTACTCCTGGCGGAGGGCGAGCGAACATGACGAACAGGTGCAGATGATGTCGTAGCCTTCTTCGATGGCGTTGCCGAGATGCTCGACGTTGACCTTCGCGTGACGACGCGCGTCGTCGACCCGGCCGTTGGCAAACATCGGTGTCCCCGAGCACTTCTGTTTTGGAACGGTGATCTCGTAGCCCATCGATTCGTAGACCCGGACCATCGCTTTCGCGACCTCGGTCGTGTTGTAGTTCGAATAGCAACCGTGGAAGTACGCGACGCGTTTCTCCTCGCTGTGAACTTGTGCGCCGCCCCGTTCGTCCCACCACTCTCTGAACGTCTGGGTGGCAAACTCCGGAAATTCGCGTTCGCTTGGGATCTTCATCGTCTTCTCCATGAGCCACCGGACCGCCCCGTTGTTCATGAAGAAATTCGCCGTCCGTGGGAGCTTCGAGGCCAGCCAGGCCGAGGTCCGGTAGTTTGCGAGAATCCGATTGCGGATCTTCTTGATCGAGAGCGGTTGTTCCTCCAGGACGTACTTCGCTCGTGCCGTGTTGTGCATCTCGCTGAATGGCACGCCGGAGGGACACCCGCTATCACACTGCAGACAATTCGAACACTCGGTGATCGAGTCATCGATTTCGACCTCGTCCTTCTGTGAGAGTCGCCATTGTTCGGGCCCCTGGAACTGCGGGCCGGGGAAGTCGTCGTTGACTTCGGCGACGGGACACTCGGCGTCACAGGTTCCGACTTTCGTACAGTTGTCGGCCCCGGACCGAAGATCCATCTCCGTTGTCGTGGAGAAGACCTCCCGTGGCTCGTAGGCGTCTTCTGTGGCTCGCTGCTCATCCTCACGACGGTCTCGTGATTCAGTGTCACTCATTAGATCAGACCTCCTTCGCTGCACGCCGACCGGCAGTGTAGCCGGTCGCGATCGAAACACCGCTCGCGGATTTCTCGGCCGGATAATCGTAGCCGCCGATCACAGCCCCTGCAGCCCGGAGATTCGAAAACTCGGGATCGCTTGTCTCAGTGACCGGTCGAAGCGTCTCGTCGGGGACTACCCCGAACTCGGCGAAGGCGTGATCGCCGAAGGCTGTCTCCTCGAACCACTCGTAGCGATCCGCCGGATGGGGAACGTGACAGCCAAAGATTGGCTCGGTGACGCCCTCCCGGTCGGAGTCGATGCCGCCACCGGCCACATCGCCCGTTGCGAGGACGTACTGGTCTGCTGCGTAGGGAATTTCGCTCCCGGATCGATCCATGTATATCTCCGAGATCCGTTCACCGTCGGCGTCGAAGTCCACGATCGGACCACCACCCGCCTCGATATCTGCCCCGGCCCGATCAAGGGCGGCGTAGAGCCGCTCCTCGAGACGGAGTCCGAGAACGCTTGGTGGCCCCATCGGAATCTCGAAGATCGCCGCGTCGAGACGATCCTCCAGTTCAGCCCTGATTTCCGCCGGGTGATCGACGCCCAGCACGGCGGGAAACCCGATCCGCTCGGCGTCGCCGACGTGCGGTTCGATCGCCTCAGCGAGGGCAGTTCTGACGGGGCGATTCTTGCTGTCTGTTGTGACTGTCGGGTTCTCGTCGAGTAGATGGGCGTAGCGCGTCACTTTCGCGTCGTCCCGTACGACAACAGGGAACTCGACGGTCGCCGCATTCGTTTCAGCCGGAATGCCAGCGGCTGCGAGGTGGTCGGCGGCAACACCGGCGTCGAATCCGGTGAGGCGTTCGAAGTCGACCAGTACCATTGCGCGGTCGTCGCTCGCGAGGCCCGCCGCCACGCTTTCGGGATACCGTGCCGTCGGTTTGACCGTCCCGCCGTGGGTCGAAACCAGTGCGTTCACATCGGTGTGGTCACCTCGATACGCCTCGCCGAGTACGTCGTCAAACATCGACAGGCCGTCCCGGACAGCCTGCTCGCCGACGATTGCGTACGGGTGGGTGTCTGGGAGGTCCGCGATGGCGTCGAACGGATCGGCCACCGGTCCTGCACTGTCGGTGTTCGGTGGGTACCCGAGGACGTCGAGCAGGCCGCTTGCGTGATGGAGCGTCGTCTCGGCCTCGCTGACGAGTCGGACATCCGCACCTGCCTGGCGGGCTGCGAGTGCCGTCGAGATCCCGGCGATCCCGCCACCGATCACGAGTACGTCCGAGTCAATCGCCATGGCCGCCCCCCCTGCCGCCGTCGGTGGCAACGCCTGCTGTGCCGTCTCCAGACAGGCCCTCGGCCGCGTTGGTCGGCGGTCCGGAATCGAACGCCCCGAAGTCGAGCGACTCGCCATCGCTGGCGGGATCGCGGTCTCGGTTCATCGTCATCGCGTGCATGGCGTAGGTGATCATCGCCTGAGAGAGCTGTTTCCCCCAGAGGGCGTGGCGTTGGCCTTTCCAGCGCTCCTGATAGAGTTCGCCGAGGGCAGTGCGCGCTTGTCCCTCGTCGAATTCGGGGTGGAGTTCGTTCGCCAACCGGTGACTGCAAAAGCCGCCCTGGCAGTTGCCCATCCCGGCCCGCGTCCGGATCCGAACGGCGTTGAGATCTGTCCCCGATTGTTCGATGGCGTCGGCGACTTCCGCACGCGTGACTGCTTCACATCCACAGACGACCGGGTTCGGCTCGTCTGTGTCGAGGACGTCTTCGGTCCGGGAACCCAGGCGCTCTGCGCTCCGTTTGGCGACCGGAGAGCGCAGGCCGAAGTCGTCCATGGCATCCTCGATGACGCCCTCGTCTTCGCTGCCCGGAAGGGGCTCTTCGGCGGTCCGGCAGGTTGTCTCCATCCCGAACCGGTCGGCGAGGTGATCGACGAGTTGCTCGGCCATCAGCCGGTAGGTCGTGAACTTTCCGCCGACGATGGTCGTCATACCCGGCATATTGTCGCGTTCGTCGTGATCGAGCAGGAAGAACTCCCGTGTAATATCCGTCGGGTCGTCGGTGCCCGTCTCGGGTGGCTCATAGAGCGGCCGGACGCCCCAGAACGAGCGAATCGTACGTGCGTCTTCGAGGATCGGTACCAGTTTCGCGAGTTCCTCGATCATGAGGTCGACTTCCCACTGCTCTTCGGGATAGTCCGCCGGATCAGTGACCTCCTCGTCGGTTGTCCCCAGAATCGCTGTCGTCTCATGGGGGACGACGATGTCCGCGTCTCCTTTGGGCTGACAGCGATTGATCACGGTGTCGACCTGCCGGACGTTCATGATCGTCATCACTCCCTTCGAGGGGCGGACCTCAACGTCGATGTCAGCCATCGCGGCGATTTCGCCTGTCCAAGCCCCCGCGGCGTTGACGATGTGGTCGACCCGGATCTCCTCGACAGTCCCCTCGGCCCCGTGGACGTGCCTGCCCTCACCGCTCTCGTGGGTGATCTCAGCGCCGACGATTTCGCCGTTTTCGACCAGTAGGTCAGTCACTGCCGAGAACGTCTCGATGCGAGCACCGTGGTTCTGGGCACTGATGGCGTTAGCAACGCAGAGCCGGAACGGATCGATCGCCCCGTCGGGAACCTCGATCGCTTTGTCGATATCCGTCGCGAGGAACGGCTCTTTTCGGCGTGCCTCCTCGGCGCTGAGTTCGGTCGCTGGGATCGAACATTCCCGCAGTCCCGTGAGTTTCTCCTGGTAGTACTCCTCGGTGTCTTCCGGGCGCTTGACGAACAACCCACCCGTGTCCTCGACGCAGTGGGTGGCGATGTCCCGGAGAATCATGTTCTCCTCGATACACTCCCGTGCGCTCGCCTGGTCGGAGACGGCATACCGGCCGCCACTGTGAAGCAGGCCGTGCATCCGCCCGGTCGTTCCGTGGGTTAGATTCCCCTTCTCGACGAGTGTCACCTCGAACCCACGCATCGCGGCGTCCCGGGCGATCCCGACCCCTGTCGAGCCGCCACCGATGACGAGCACATGTGGTGATGTTGTCGTCATTCAATATCACTGCCAACGATCCGCATACACTTTATTGTTACTTTGATACCGCTGCTGGCAATAAATATCTCATTCGACCATCCAAAACTGGCTAAATTTCACCGATTATCTCTCGTATTTTCCGGGGGATTTATAATGGACGATGGGGTTGTATACGGACAGACGGGTATCAACGATAATAAATTCCCGTCGTCACAGTACCATCCATGACGGACACCTATATTGGCGCAATCGACCAGGGAACGACTGGCACTCGGTTCATGGTCTTCGACCACGATGGACAGGTCGTCGCGAATGCGTACGAAACACACGAACAGATTTACCCCGAGCCCGGCTGGGTCGAACACGATCCGATGGAGATTTGGGAGAATACGAAACAGGTTGTTCTTGAGGCGCTTGAAGCGGAGTCGATCGATCCAGAACAACTAGAAGGAATCGGCATTACGAACCAACGTGAGACGACGATTATTTGGGACAAAGAGAACGGGAGGCCCATCCATAATGCCATCGTCTGGCAGGATCGGCGGACGACCGACCGCGTCGAGCAGTTACAGGACGAAGACAAAGTCGAGTGGATCCGCGGGAAAACGGGACTCGAAGCTGACGCGTACTTCTCGGCGACGAAGACGGAGTGGCTCCTTGAGAACGCAGAACCCCTCAAGATGCAAGCGTCCCGTGCACAAGACGTACATGACCGGGCCAAAGCCGGGGAGTTGTGTATGGGGACCCCCGATAGCTGGGTCATCTACAATCTCACAGGGAACCACATCACGGACGTGACGAACGCGTCCCGGACCATGTTGTACAACATTCACGACATGGAGTGGGATCAGGAGCTCCTCGAGGAGTTCGACGTTCCCGAGGCCATGCTCCCGGAGGTCCGCCCATCCTCCGACGAGAACTACTACGGCTACACTGATCCGGACGGGTTCCTCGGTGCCGAAATCCCCGTCGCCGGGGCACTCGGTGACCAGCAAGCCGCGCTGTTCGGACAGACGTGTTTCGATGAGGGTGACGCAAAGAACACCTACGGAACTGGCTCGTTCTATCTGATGAACACCGGGACGGAAGCGGTCGAGTCCGAACACGGACTCCTGACCACGGTTGGCTTCCAGATGTCAGGCGAACCCGTCCAGTACGCGCTCGAAGGATCGATCTTTATCACCGGTGCCGCCATCGAGTGGCTCGAGGACGTGGATCTGATCAACAATGCTGCACAGACGGCAGATCTCGCGAGTTCAGTCGACTCGACAGACGACGTCTACATGGTGCCAGCCTTTACTGGACTCGGCGCCCCACACTGGGACGGCCGTGCACGCGGGACCATCGTCGGCATGACTCGCGGGACGAAAAAGGAACACATCGTTCGTGCGACCCTCGAGTCGATCGCGTATCAGACTCGGGACGTCGCCGAGGCGATGGAAGCCGACTCCGGCATCGAGACGACCACGCTACGCGTCGACGGCGGTGCCGTCAAGAACAACTTCCTGACCCAACTCCAGAGCGACATCATCCAAACCGACATCGCTCGTCCGGAGGTTGACGAGACGACGGCGCTTGGCTCGGCCTACGCCGCCGGGCTTGCCGTCGGCTACTGGGAAAGTGTGGACAAACTTCGGGACAACTGGCAGATCGACCGCGAGTTCACTCCCGAGATCGACGCGGCAGAGGCCGACAAAATGTATGACCGCTGGGACGACGCCGTTGAGCGCTCGCTCGAGTGGGCACAAGACGAGGAGGAGTAACGATGGGTGCAGCACTCCTTGACAGTGGGGCAGCACTGTTGGCAAATGGGGACGTGTTCCTCCAGAGTTGGCAGGCCGGCACGATCGATGCAGTCATCAACGTGCTCAGCCAGCCCGAAATCTGGATCGGTGCTGCCGCTGGTGGCGCGTTCGGTGCGGCACTGGGCGCGCTGCCGGCGTTTGCCTTCACAGGCTTTCTCGTCCTTGCTGGCGTCTTTGGCGGTGACGCCGCTCTCGGTGTTGGCACAGGCCTCGGGTTCGGCCCCGTATTCGGCCCTCACATCTCCTTTGCAGGCGGCGCGGCGGCGGCCGCCTACGCCGCCAAGCAGGGGTTGATGGAATCAGGGTTCGACTACCACAACGGCAAAGACATCAATTTCGCACTTGGGTCTCGCCCGGACATTCTTGCTGTTGGGGCTGCCTTCGGTATGTTCGGTATTCTCATGGAACAGACCCTCCGTAACCTCGCTGTGCCGACAGACCCTATCGCGATCACGGTCGTCGGGAGCGCGTTCCTCCACCGGATCGTTTTCGGCTATCCTGTGGTCGGTATCCTCAGCGAGAAGACGGATGGATTCTTCGACATGGGGCCGTTCGAGCGCGGCGAGATGCGTTCGGAAGGCGAAGTGCCGTTCGGTGACGGCGAGAAGGAACCGACGGACATGCTCGCGGTCGAACCCTGGCTCCCCAACATGTACAAGTGGTCCCACGTCGCTAGTATTGGCCTCGTCGCCGGGGCAGCGGCTGGCTACGCTGCATTGCAGACCGGGAATCCGTTTATCGGGTTCGGGATCAGCGCAGCGACGTTGCTGTTCTTGAACCTCGGTGTCGATCGGATCCCAGTCACCCACCACATGACGCTGCCGGCTGCTACCGCGTACTTAGCAGTCACGATGAATCCAAGCGGTGTCGACGCCATCCTGATGGGTGCTGATCCATGGGTTGGCATGGTCGCCGCCGCACTCTTTGGCCTGTTGGGCGCGCTACTTGGCGAAGTCCTCCAGCGGATATTCTACGCTCACGGTAGCACTCACGTGGACCCACCGGCCTTCTCAATATTTATCACGCACTCGATCATAGCAGTGCTGGCGATCGCGGGCGTGTTTGCGACTGCAGTCTGGGTCCCCGGCGCCGCCTTCTAAGGCGGAATCGTTTTTCTCGCGGTTTGACCGTTTTGGCTGTCCACGTCCAGCCGACGGAATAGCACTGTTGGAAGCTTAGGACACGGCATAGCCGTTTGCGATCTCCCGCAGATCAGTCACTTGCCGGGGAGATAGGCCCGCAGGGCCAGGAACGTGCCGGTGGCGATGACAACGCCAGCCACCAGGGCCGCGTAGTACTCAGTCAGTACTGCCATGACGACGAGTGCACTAGTCGAACCGACGATTAGCCCGGCGCCTACGGCTCCGTGGTGATAGTTGCCCGTCTCCGAATGGGCCTGACTTGGAACCTTCTCGGAGATGGAACCGAAGACGCTGACGTGATACGGCACGTAGATCCGGACCCCGATCCCGCCAAACGCTGCGATCGTTGCGTTGAACTGTGGGTTTGCCGTCACCTGTGAGGCAACCACGTACCCCGCGATGGCAACTCCCAATGCGATGACCTTACTCCAGCGGTCGGCCTTCTGCAACGCTTCATCTACTGATTGATCGGCCATTACCCGTTAGAAGTGCACGCTGCACATATATATTTCAGGCGGGAAAGTCAGTTACTGCCGACGGGCAGGCGGTTTGGGTGCTGGCCTTATCAGTTGGCTGCAGGACTCCTCAAAGTACCGCTGTGTCCCAAACCAAGTCGGATGCACTGCTGACACGACCAACAATCTCTCGCCGCTCGATTCACTCACTCGTGGTGGTGGGCCCACTCTTCGATCCGGACGAACGACGTTCCTCCGCAAGCCCCACACGCATCCGGGGGCTCGTAATCGTGCTCTGCGAAGTCCGTCCCGGGTTCGTGTATCGGTGTCCCGACGTGGGTAATCTGGCAACTCTCACAGACGTACTGTTCTGGATCATCTGGTGTGTGCGACATACACAAGCATTATATACGAAAATATATAATACTATTGTCAGAAATCTGGTAAACGGCCATCAGTCGTCTCAAACTCGGTTGACGGCAGTTTCAACCATGACTGACAACAATCGCAATACAGTCCAGAAACCACAGGTGGTTTGGAGGTAAAAACGCAGAACGCATTCCCTCATACTCCCAATTCGGTCCGTGGGCTTTCGACGGTGGCCGGTCCAGTCCGTGAGTGCACTGGCGCGCGCTCTTTTCAAGACACAATCTTCACCAGGCGTCGTGATCCTCATTTCGGAACATTTCTTCCCACTATATCTGTCAGTCGCCGATGAATGATAACAACGACCAGTTCTAGGGTATTCTCGACGACGGCATCGCCGATGTGAGGCGGGGCCTAGACGATGGTGGCAACGCTGGTCGCGTTGCAACGCGTGAGTCGATTGATGAATGCATCAAGGGGTTCGGCGTCCCCCTCATCACTGCTTTCGCGGATGTGGCTTTCGGCGCGGCCCTGGGGCCCTTGCCCGGGTTCGTCTTCACTGGCTTGTCGGCTTCTTCGATGAGGTTCTGGCGGTCCTCGAAGGAAATCTTTGCAGTCTCGAAATCAGCTATGGTGACATCTCGACCGACGTCACAGGGACAATCGGGTTCGGCAGAGTGACTGGCCTTCATATCGTCTTCGCTTGAGTCGTTGCCGCGATCGGCCTCCTCAGCGATGTTCTCGGTGACTTCATCTGTCTCGAACGGGAGAAATGTTCCTTGGATACCCCATCGCCGCGATGAGTCTTCCTTCTCAACCTTGGTGTCGAGAAAATTCCCGTCACACACCACATCACCCTCTCGGGTCAGTGGGTGCGGTACTCGCGATGCCGGTATTCGGCAGGCAACCGGTGGTATTACTTACCGCCGGTGGCTTCGGGACTCTTGAGGTCTGGTCGGGAATGCACCTAGCGCGTTCTCTATTCCCACTCAGGGGCCCACATCGACCCGCCGGCGATAGCTATTGCCATCGTGACAGCACTGGCTGGCGTACTCTATCTGGCTGGACTCTTCCCGAACACGGGCTATCTGGGTCTCTGAGGGTGCCCCGATCGCCCATCAAACCGGAGCGGTTTTTATCGGGGGTCCGAAAAGATACGGCAACGGCGTACCGATTTATGGACATCGATACACGGATCAGACGGCGCCGGCGACGCGGGGCGAACCAGACGCTCGTCCTCGACTACGACCGCGTCAACCCAACCGCTCACGTCGCCGAACCGATCGGCCGCGGTCCGATCATCGAACGCGTCCTCGACCATCTCAATCCCGCTTTCGACGGGTCACTCCCGTCGGACGTCTACGTTTGGGGGCCGCCAGGCAGTGGCAAGTCGGCCGTCCTCACCGCGCTGTTTTCCCGACTGGAGACGCCTGCCACCCAACCACGGACGGCTATCCAGACGACGACACGGGCCCAGAGCGTCGAACTCCCGCGGTTCGTCTACGTGAACGGTCGTGAGGTCGACAGCGAGTTCCAGCTGTATCGTCACGTCCACGACGGCGTAACCGACGTAGACGCTCCTACGCGGGGAATCAGTACCGATGAGCTCACCTCGCGACTCCGGTCGGCGCTTTCCGAATCTGTCGGAACAGTGATCGCGGTTGATCACGCGGATGAATTCGGGTTCTCGCCGACGGCCGTCAGATCATCGCTAAAGGCTCTGGACGGGCCGCTCTCGACCGTCTTGGTCGGTCGGACCCCGCCGAGCGATGTCGACGAGGTGGGAGACATCGCCGAAATCGAGATTCCCGGATACGGCCAACAGGTGTTGATCGACGTTCTGATGACTCGCGGCTCGTCCGGACTCGCACAGGACGCCCTCGCATACGATCAGACCAGGCGGATCGCTGCCTGGGCGGGTGGGAACGCACACGACGCACTGGCAGCACTGTTCAGTGCGGCAGTCACCGCAAACGAAGCCGGTGCCCAGGAGATCCGAAACGACGACGTCGCAGCGGGTATCGATGCCGTCCCAAGGGACGGCACGTCCCTCGGCGTCGTCCTGGCGCTCCCGTCGAACCGACAGCGTGTGTTGCGGGCGTTTTTGGAACTCGACGACGATCAACGATTCTCCGTCACCGCGACCACGGAGGCGATTGCAGACTCGGAGTGGGTTGATCTCTCGGTCGGGACCGTCAAGCGAATCCTCTATGAACTCGCAGACGCCGATGTATTCGATCGGGTCACCGCCGAACGGACAACCGGTCACGGTCGCCCGCCGAGCCGCCTCGAACCACAGTTTCCAACGCTGGTGTTCCGGGAGCTGTACGATATCCAGGCCGACAACTAGTGATCGTCCGGTGGGGATGTCGACCTGACAACGCCTCCGTGAGTGAGACACTCGCGCCTTTCAGTGACGGCTGGCCCTGCGAGGAGATCGGCAGTCACTCTCGGAGCTTCTCGCGATCGCCTGTACCCTGTGTGAGGGCGCTGGCGAGGGCCCCTTTCAAGACGACGTCGTCGCCCAACGTCGTAAGCTTGATCTCGGGGATGTTGCCGAACACCATGTCTGGGAGACGCTCGCGGATCTTCTCGACGACCAGTTCGGGGTTGTTCTCGGCGACTGCGCCGCCGAGGTAGATCACCAGCGGTGCGTAGGCCTGGACGACGTTGGCGACGCCCATCGCGTTGAACGTCGCGAGGCGATCGATGAATGCGTCGGCAAACTCGTCTTCGCCGGCATACTCAAAGAGGTCAGGGGCAGTGAAGTCGGGGGACGTGACTGGCATGTCCGTCTCCCGGTCGCCGGCCTGGTAGAACTCCTTGGCGTACCGCGGGATGTTCTGGCCCGACGTGTAGGCTTCCCAGTGGCCATCTTGGCCACAGCCACAGGTCATCGTCCCCTCAGGATCCAGCGTCATGTGTCCGACCTCGGCCGCATTGCCGTCACAGCCGCTGAGAACGTGGCCGTCGACACAGACCCCGGCTCCGATCCCGGTCGAGATTGTCACATACGCCATGTCGTCTGGATTGCGATCGCTGTGGAAGCGCTCGCCGATCACGCCCGCAATCCCGTCGTTGTGGAGATAGACGTCGTCCGTCTCGGTCAGATTGCCGATCGGGCCAGTGAGCGGGATCTTATCGATCGTGTCCGGGAGGTTTGCCGGACTCCCCAAGGCGCCTTCCGCAAGGTTGAGCGGGCCGACCGATCCGATTCCGACAGCCGTGAGTTCGGTCGGATCGACGCCCGCATTGTCGGCAGCACCTCGTAACGTGTCCAAAATCCCCTCCGTGACGTCGGTCCCGGTCGGTCCCTGAGGCGTTTCCTGACGGTTTCGCCCCAGTTCCTCGCCGGTTTCGTCGCCGACGATCGCCCGTGTGTACGTTGCACCGATGTCGATCCCAGCATATACGCCCATTTGCTCAGACAGATGACGGTGCGGTACTTAACTGCACATATTCGGATCCGTCCGGACTATCAGATTGTCACGTTCGACGTGGACGGTTGTCCGGACCCAAAAAACGAAAACGGGCGCAGTGAACGGAGTCAGCGAGAAACGAGACGCTCAGTCCTCGCGGGTACCCAGAGGGCCCTTGTAGACGACGCCACGTTCCGCGTCGAGTGTCACGGTCGCCCCGTCGTCGAGGTCCTCGGGTATAGCGACGTCACTCACGGTCGGGATGCCCAGCTCGCGACCGATGACTGCAGCGTGACCGCGCCGGTCGGCATGACCGTCAATGATGCCCGCGAGCTTGGCGGGATCGCCCGCGAGTTCGCCGTCGAACTCGGCCGGGACAGCGAGGATAGCGCCCTCGGGAACGCTCCCGAGATCGCCGTCGGTCGTCCTGACGAGTTCTCCGGTTACCAGTCCCTCGACGATGGGTTGGCCGGAGGCGATGGCCTCGGCGGCCACGTGGACCTTCAGCATGTTCGAGGTGTTTACGCCTTCCAGTTCAGTCATCATTCCCGAGACCACGACGACGGTGTCCCCGCTCTCGGCGACGCCGGTATCCAGAGCAGACTGGACGGCGTTCTGGATGATCGCGTCCGCACCCTGGGTAGTGAACGGCGCCGTTGTCGGGTAGATTCCTCGCGAGAGAGCGAGCTGCCGGCGGACGCGTTCGCTGGGGGTCGAGGCGATGATCGGGATAGAGGGCCGATATTTGGCGACTTTCAGCGCCGTGTATCCCGATTCGCTCGCCGCGACGATCGCTTCTGCGTCGATATCTTCCGAGAGCGTCCGGGCCGCGTGGGCCAGTGCGTCCGTCCGGGTCCGATCGGAGTCCGGGATTCGCTGCTCACGTAGCTCCATGTACTCCGTGCTCTGTTCGACTTCGTTCACAACGTCGGCCATCGTCGAGACGACGCGGGGCGGATGTTCGCCGATGGCCGTCTCGCCAGAGAGCATGACTGCGTCCGTCCCATCGAAAATAGCGTTGGCCACGTCAGAGGCCTCCGCACGGGTCGGCCGCCGGGAATCCTTCATGGAGTCGAGCATCTCTGTCGCCGTGATGACCGGGACGCCCGCTTCGTTACACTGCCGGATGATCCGCTTTTGATACAACGGAACCTCCTCTAAGGGCAACTCGACGCCGAGGTCCCCGCGAGCGACCATCACGCCGTAGGATGCCTCGATGATGCTGTCGAGGTTCTCGACGGCGCCCTTGCGCTCGACCTTGGAGACGACCGGCACTTCGGTCCCTTCTTCCTCGAGGAAATCGGCGATCTTGTGAACGTCGTCGCCGTCACGGACGAAACTCGCCGCCACGAGATCGACTTCCTTCTCGGCGGCAACTTTGAGTTCCGTTCGGTCCTGCTCGGTCGGGAAGGGAAGGTCAAGTTCCACACCGGGGACGTTGACGCCCTTGCGTGCACCCAGTTCGCCGCCGTTCTCGACGTGGGCGTAGACGTCGCCATCCTCGACTTTCTCGACTGTCGTCTCGATGCGGCCGTCGTCGAGCAGGACGTTGTCGCCGGGTTCCACGACGGAGATGTCGACGGACAGCCCAACTTCTTCGGGCGTTGCGTCGTCGCCCTCGTAGAATCGTATCGTCGTGCCGGCCTCGAGTTCGATCGGATCGCGGATCGCCGCGGTCCGCACTTCTGGCCCCGGGATGTCGTGCATGACTGCGACGGACTTGTCCAGTTCCGCGTCGACCTCGCGGATGCGGTCGATCATCGTGCGCCGGTGTTCCGGCGAACCGTGGCTGGCGTTCAGGCGTGCGACTGCCATGCCGGCCTCGGCCAGCTCCTTGATCTCCTCTTTCGACTCCGATGCAGGTCCGAGCGTACAGACGATTTTGGCGTTTCGCATTGGTTAGTACCTCCTTCCGGAGGGTGACGGCCACCGGACGCTTTCGGTGCTCGCCATATCTAGAGGGCTCTGTCCCCCAGGGATATGAAACTTATCAGAGCGATCTGATACGGCAAGAATTACCATAACTGGTCGTGGTATGTGTGCCCGCACCGTTCGTAGGTGGGCGAAAATGTAAAAATAAATAGGTATTTAGGGCCTACGTAGGAAATAACCGAAACGTCGATTCGAAAGAATGACCTATCTGAATATTATTGTTAAACTCCTTCTTATTTATAATTCATTTTATCATTGATCCCGTGGTTGGCACCGAACTTCGGCTCCTTTCGGGTGAGTCATTCCGATACCGTGCGCCATCATGGTTTACGATTGGCAGTCTCGCTGTCGACGACGGCTACTGATCCCCGGTAGAGTACGGTTTTCCGGACGAAACGACGCCCTCCTCAAGAGTGGCGGGCGTAACCGCCTCGCGTTCGTTCCACCGCGGGCGCAAGCTACAAACGCCGGCCTCCAGTACGGATCTGTATGACCGACGAGACTGAGCATCGCCGACTCGTCATCGCCGGATCGGGAATCGCAGGGTTGACGGCAGCCATTTACGCCGCCCGTGCGAACAACGATCCTCTCGTCCTGGAGGGCGACGAACCGGGCGGCCAGCTCACACTGACGACTGACGTGGCGAACTATCCTGGCTTTCCGGACGGGATCGACGGCACCGAACTGGTCAACCGCATGAAAGAGCAGGCCAAGAGTTTCGGAGCAGCGGTCGAGAACGGCGTCATCGCCTCGATCGACGACGCTTCTCGGCCGTTCCGGGTCGAACTCAACGACGGCAGGGTCTACACCTGTGATGCCTTTATCGCCGCGAGTGGTGCGAGCGCGCGAACGCTGGGCATTCCCGGCGAGGACGACCTCATGGGCTACGGCGTCTCGACGTGTGCGACCTGTGACGGCGCGTTCTTCCGCGACGAAGACATGCTCGTCGTCGGTGGTGGGGACGCTGCCATGGAGGAAGCCGCCTTCCTGACGAAGTTCGCCGACACGGTCTACATCGCCCACCGCCGCGAGGAGTTCCGCGCGGAAGACTACTGGGTCGATCGGATCATGGAACACGTCGACGCCGGCGACATCGAAATCATGCGAAACACTGAGGCCGTCGAGATTCACGGCTCCCGCGAGGCGGGGATCGAGGGCGTCTCGTTGGTTCGCCACCCCGAAGGCCATCCCAAGGCGAAACTCGATTCCGATCAGGCCGACGAGGTTGAGCACTTCGATCACGACGTCGGGGCCGTCTTCCTCGCGATCGGCCACACGCCGAACACCGACTATTTGACCGACACTGATGTCGAACTCGACGAGACAGGGTACATCCGGACGCGGGGTGGCCGCGGTGGCGGCCAGACCGAGACAGACGTCCCGGGCATCTTCGGGGCGGGTGACGTCGTCGATCACCACTACCAGCAGGCGATCACCGCCGGCGGGATGGGCTCGAAGGCCGCCCTTGACGCCGACGACTTCCTCGAAGACGAGGCCGAGGCCGCCACCGCCGAGGCCGGCGTCGCCGAGACCGACGACTGAAGGAGTCGGTCCGTTCTCCCCGCGGCTTTCGCCGCGCTCGGTCTCCGCGGCTTTCGCCGCGCTCGTCACTCTCATACGCGTCGCGACCCTAACGGTCTGTATGGAGACCGCGACATTCGGTGGCGGGTGTTTCTGGTGTACCGAGGCCGCGATGAAGGAACTCGATGGTGTCGAGTCAGTCACGTCGGGCTATGCAGGTGGACACGTCGAGAACCCCAGTTACCGGGAGGTCTGTACGGGCGATACCGGTCACGCCGAGGTCGTGCAGGTCGAGTACGAGCCCGACGTGCTCACCTATGACGAGTTGCTAGAGGTGTTTTTCGCGACTCACGATCCGACACAACTCAACCGTCAGGGTCCAGACGTCGGGACGCAGTATCGATCGATCGTCCTGTATCACGACGAGGCCCAGCGGGAGACAGCCACAGCTTACATCGAAGCGTTAGACGCCGAATACGACGACGAAGTCGTGACGGAACTTACCGGCTTAGACGAGTTCTATCGTGCCGAAGAGAAACACCAGGACTACTTCGAGAAGAACCCGACCGACGCTTACTGTCAGATGCACGCCGCGCCGAAAGTCGAGAAAGTGCGCGAACGCTTCGAACAGCTAGCTGATCCTCGATAGCCGGTCTAATCGTTCGGTCCAAGGCCCGCCGTTTGCATGTATTCGTCGAGTTGCTTTGCCATCGCCACTGCGAACGCGTGATCGTTGATATCGGTTTCCATCTCGACAAGTTCGATCGATTCGTCGAGTGTCGTCCGGATCGCCTCGAACAACGCCTCGTCGGCATCCGGATCGTAGAAATCTTCTCCCGCGACATCGATCATCGAGACGCCGTCCAGTGGCAGATACACCGCCGTCGGTCCACTCGCCGTCGAGAGTTTTTCGGCGACGATCTCCCCGAGTTTGGCGTTTTCTTCGGGCGTGGTGCGCATCAGTGTCACCTGTGGATTGTGAATGTGGAATTGCCGATCCTCGAACGTCTCGGGCACGGAATCTCGCGGGCCGAAGTTTACCATGTCCAAAGCGCCGGTCGAGACGACCTGCGGCGTTCCCGTTTCGGCACCAGCATCCAGCCGTTCCGGGCCGGCACTGAGTACTCCTCCCACGAGTTCGTCGGCCCACTCCGTGGTCGTCACGTCGAGAACTCCGTCGATGACGCCTTGGCGGATCAGATTTTCCATCGCCTGTCCACCCGTCCCGGTTGCGTGAAAGACAACTGTCTCGTATCCGCGGTCTTCGAGGTACTCGCGAGCGGCCTGGACGCAAGGCGTCGTGACTCCGAACATCGTGATGCCGATCGTCGGTCTCTCCTCGATAGTAACGTCCGGTTGGTTTTTGACCATCCCGACCATCGCCAGTGCGGCGTTGGCGATCACCTTCCGGGAGAGTTGATTGAGTCCCTCGATGTCAGCGACGGAGTACAGCATCATCACATCTTTCGCACCGACGTACGGTTCGGTATCGCCGGAAGCCATCGTCGAGACCATCACTTTAGGGACGCCGACCGGTAGCCGACGCATCGCCGTGGTCGCGATCGAGGTGTTGCCCGAACCACCGAGTCCGAGTACGCCGTCCAGTTCACCGTCCTCGTGCATGCGCTGGACGATGATAGCCGCTCCCTCACCCATCGCTTCCATCGCCTCACCGCGCGCTGCGTCATCTCGTAAGTGTTCGAGCCGCGTTCCAGCCGCCTCTGCGACTTCGCTCGCTTTCGTGTCCGGATCAATCTGTGGGTCGTCCACGACCCCCGTATCGAGAAGGTGGACACCAACGCCTTCCGATTCAAGGATATCCCTGGCGAAGCCAATCTCTTCACCTTTCGTGTCGAGAGTGCCGACAATGACGACACTCATGAGTTCTTCTCGACGTTCTCCGCAAGCGGGAGTTTCCCCGGTGGCACGGTTTCACAGTCGGGATGGTTTCCGAGGACTTCTTCGGGACCGGGCGGCGCGTAGACCGCAAGCAACAACAGCGGTTCCCAGCCTGTATTGACGGTGCCATGTTCGACTCCTTCGGGGACGTACACTAGCTCTCCGGCTTCGATCTCACGGGTCCGGTCAGCGACTTCCTGTTTGCCTTGGCCACGGATGACAAAGAGGATCTCGTCGCTGTCTGGATGGGTGTGTCTGTCGTGGCCCTTTCCGGGCTCGAGCTTGACGACGCCCGCACTGAATCGCTCATTGCCAGTCGTATCCGGAGTGTTCAACCACTTCAGTACGCCCCACTCGAACAACTGACTCTCGACGTCGTCCGGTTCGACGAAGAATTCGTGGTCGGACATCTCAGAGATCGATCTCCTTGAACTCCCGGGCCTGGTTCTCGATAGCTTCCTCGGTAGGGAGACGCTCGATACTGGATGCACCGAAGAACCCGACGACGCCCTCGGTGTTTTCCAGGACGTATCTCGCATCTTCGGGCCAGGCGATCGGACCGCCGTGGCAGATCACCATTACGTCATCGTCGACTGCCGTGGCAGCGTCGTGATGGGCCTGGACTCGATCCGCCGCAGCATCGAGGTCCAGTGCCGTTTCTGCCCCGATATCTCCTGACGTCGTCAAACCCATATGTGAGACGATCACGTCAGCGCCGACCTCAGCCATCTCGCGGGCTTGCTCTTCGGTGAAGACGTACGGGCAGGTCAACATGTCCTGTTCGGCTGCTTCCTGGATCATGTCGATTTCTTTGTCGTACCCCATGCCTGTCTCCTCCAGGTTCTGTCGGAACCCGCTGTCAGCATCGATGAGTCCGACCGTCGGAAAGTTCTGGACGCCCGAGAACCCGCGGCGTTTCAGCTCCTCGATGAAAACGTCCATCTCCCGGAAGGGGTCGGTCCCGTTGACGCCCGCGAGAACTGGTGTATCCTCGACAACAGGGAGGACTTCGTGGCCCATCTCGACAACTATCTCGTTGGCATCGCCGTACGGCAACAGGCCTGCCAGTGATCCCCGTCCGTTCATCCGATACCGCCCGGAATTATAAATAATCAACAGGTCTACGCCACCACGTTCTGCGAATTTCGCTGAGATGCCGGTGCCTGCGCCCGCACCGATGATCGGTTCGCCGTTCGATACTGTTTCCTGGAGTCGGTCCAGAGACTCCTGACGCGTAAATTTCATACGTCACTCGTTGTCATCGCTCACCTATTACATAAGATTTGTGATGGTTAGGGCTAATAAAATCGTGCTCGAATATTACTAGCCACTCTCTCGTCAGGAAACGGTCAGTTCACGGATGCGCGAAGTAGGCGATGAGTTCGTCGTCTTCACCGAGATCCGCCGGGTCGGTCGATTCGGGCACGGCATCGAGGCGGGCGAAGCCGACGCGGACGAACTGGACCATTTCGCCGTCGTCGTAAGTGAGCACACCCGGTTCGACGTGACCAGTGACGTCACCTTCGGTCGTCCGCAGTCGTGCAGGGACGCTCCTCGTCGCAGGTACCCAGTGAATAACGTCGACGTCGCCTTCCCGGACGACGTCGATGTCGTCGTCAGTGAACTCGAACGCGTTCTCATCACTCCGGCGAACGCAGCCATAGCCCTTCAGCCAGACTCGCTCGCCTTCAGGGGGAAGGTCTTCGTTTTCGATCAGCACCGCCGAGCCGACGGGGATCGTTCGCTTGCCGCGTTCCTCGTGTTCGGGGTGGACCGGGGGCTGGCCGCGTTCGGGGCCGCCGGAGAGGCTCATCTCGACGCCGTCCCGGACGAAGAAGGCCCGATCGGCCTCGTCGTCGATCAACTCGCGGTTGTTCGCGTAGATAGCGGACATAGCCAGGTCGACGTTGCTGGTCGAGGTCCCGAGTTGGGTCATGGCGTCGACGATGGCTTCCCCACGAATTCCGCGGCGCCGGAGGCTGGCGATCGTCGGTGCTCGGGGGTCGTCCCAGCCGTCGAGTTCGCCGTCGTCGATTAGCTCCTTGATCGTCGAGGTACTCATTGGCACGTCGTAGGCCTCGACCTGGACGTGCCCCCAGTGGATGACCTCGGGGTACTCCCAGTTGAAGTAGTCGTAGACGAACTGCTGGCGCTTTGCCGAATCCTGTAGGTCGATCCCGCGGATGATGTGTGTGACGCCGGTGAGGTGGTCGTCGACGCCACTCTGGAAGTCCAACATTGGCCAGCAACGATAGTCCTCGGCTGTCGTGCGGGGGTGGGGCGTGTCGATGAGACGGAAGGCAACCCAGTCCCGCAGTGCGGGATTCTTGTGTTTGATGTCGGTTTTGACCCGCAGGACCATCTCGCCGGGACTGTACAGCCCGTCGACCATGCCCTGGAACTCGTCACGAACTGTTTCGGGATCCTTGTCCCGATGGGGGCAGGCTTCCCCGTTGTTCTTCAGTTCTGAGAAGTCCTCGGCGGGACACGAGCAGGTGTAGGCTCCGCCGAGATCGATGAGGTCCCGCGCGTAGGCGTAGTAGGTTTCCAGGCGATCGCTGGCCTTTAGCACCCGATTCGGGGTGAATCCCAGGTACTCTATAGCATCGAGAATCTCGTCGTAGGCCTCCAGATCCGGGCGCTTGGTCTCGGGGTCAGTATCGTCGAACCGACAGACGAAGTACCCGTCGTAGCGGTCCTTGTAGGTGCCGACGACGGCGGCCATCCGGGCGTGACCGATATGCCAGGGGCCGTTCGGATTGGGGGCCACGCGCATCCGGATCTCGTCGTACTCCTCGGCGTTAGGAAGGTCGGGTAACGCGTGTTCGTCCTCCTCGTCATCGGCGTCGAGTTCCTCGAGCCGTTCGGGCGCGAGTTCTCCAAGTCGATCACGTTTTGCATCGGTCGAAAGCCCGTTGACCCGCTCGACAACGGGAGCGATGACTCCCGGAATCTCGTCACCGTACTCACGGAAGTCGGGGTTCTCGCCCATCAGCGGGCCCATGATAGCTCCGACCTGGGCGTCGCTGTCGTGTTTCAAGGCGTTGAACAGCGCGCTCTCCTCGGCGGCTGTTTCGACGCGTTCACGAAGGTCTTCGTCCATTACCCGTCGGTTGCAGGGCGGTCGTCAAAACGTCGTCGGGTTCGAGCAGGTGCGTGCGATGGTCGCTTCCGACCAGCGGTCACCGGCCGAAGCGACCGTGAAGAGAGTCGGTTACGCCGTCGGGGTCATAACTTCGGTCATCGCTACCGAGACAAGATTGGCAGGACAACAGTGCCCGTACTGGCGTCGAATCAGTATTCGCGTTCGATCAGGAAGTCGGCGATCCCTTCAAGCAGGTCGCGGGCCTCGTTGTCCGGGAGGACTCCGAGGTTGTCCTTGCCGTCCTGGATGAGCCCTTCGGCGGTCTCGCGGGTGAAGTCAACATCTATTCGGCCGATTCGCGCTCTCGAATAGACGGTGACCAATGAGTGACGAGGTACTCACATGTAATGGGGAGACCAGTGTCCCTGCAGATCTCCAACGGGAAATGAGCCGATCGAACGAATTCCCGAAACGAGTCTATAATACGAGGTATTCTTAGATTCAATCACAAATGATGGTGGTTAGTTCCTGTGAGACTAATTGGTGGAGGATTCTCCGAAGTAAGAACGGAGCAACAAACCAAATCCGATAACTGCTGGAACGAAACTAATCATGATGTATGTTGATGCATGATGACTGTTTCTACTGACTGACGCCGCAATACTGATAGTGACTACGTAGATCGCTAACGCGATCCAAGAAGTACTATTCGTATATAATTTATCAGGTGACATTATTATCCAATTCTGTATAATTACTATCAAATAATAAGTTTTTTGCTACTGTCTAAGGTCGTGCTTTGTTTACCGAATCTTGTCAGGATGCGAAGACTTGAAGATGGGGTCCGTCTGCTTCCGGTTGGTTTGACTGCAACAGATTACAAATAAAGACATTCGAGGGTCATACCACCAAAGACATATCTGAGATGGCTCCGTTCTAAGTACCGCTTAATCTAAAATAAGAGGGATGATCGTTTCGTTTCTGTATCAAGATTGCAAGTGCCATTGACGAGATCCACGGTGTTGGTGAGACGTGGAGCGTCTCATTCGCCACCACTGATCAGAGAATTATTGGGATGTCTTCAACATCGTGGTTCTCGCAGAGTTCTTGCGGGAATGAATGTGTTAATTCCGTCATTGCTGTCGAATACGGAGAATCAATAGCAGTTCGTTCAGGATTCGCGGCAGTATACAGCAGTACCGCTAGCCACTGATTTCAGTCATTGTTTCGTCAAGCTTGATTTGGTTTGGTACTCTCCCGCTGACTAGCTGTAGATCGGCCTTCTGGACTAATCGTGGATGCCCTTTCACTGTCGCTAGGCACGAATTTCTTTCGTTCTGAGATGGGACTCAAAATGCTGGACCGGCTAAGTGCGGTCGAATGTTACAACTTCATCAACCGACGCCGTTGTCACTCTTGTCCCGAATATCAAATTTCACTTCTTTGATTCCTAATGAGACGGGTAATTACTGGTACGGACCATTACAAATAATCCTGTATTAATTTCATGCTTCACCTGACATCTCATCATTCACCCATCAAAGATCTTCTCTTTTACAGGATATTGCAAGATCGCCCGATGGGTGCACCTTTTCATTAAATGAATCATTCCAAGGCAGTTCAGCATAAAACTCATGAGACAGATCGACAGTTAACATCGTGTCGTTTTCATCTGAATTGTCGATCCACCCCTCTCCCATACTTTCCAATTCAACGAACTGACTTTTCGCTTCTTTGTCCCAAAGATCGAACGGCGATCCAGGATATGTATATTCATGTCCTACCGTCTCATGTGGTTCCGATTCTATCTCTCTAGAAATATAAGGGGTATCGTACGATGCTGTAACGCTTCCTGACGCACCCCCTGGGGAGTAGGATGCAGACATAGACCAATTCAAATGGCCCGTATTAGGTTCTGTTGGGCCCCAGTCAGTAATTTCATAACCGCCAGATGAATTATCGGTCCAATCTTGAATTAGGGTAGTTTCTTCGTTTTCGGCATTTTCCAACCGTCATCATATGCTTTTCCTGGCCAAATGCCGGCTCGTGGAGTACAAGCGATATAGTTCTCAGAGCTACGACTGTCGTTTTCAACTTCCCACACCTCTACGAACAGATCCAGCTTTCCGATCTCATATGTGTCAGTACCGTGCTCTGGAGTGGCGGAAATAGCACTATGTCTGGAAGCTGTTCCGATCCGATTCCATGCTGGCTCAGGAATACTTAATACTTCGGATTTGTTTTCACTTTTTTCTGATAAGATTTCATCAACAGACTCATGCGCATTCCTCTCTTGTCTCTCCCGAAATTCGTTTGGAGAATCCTCCTGACCACCATGTGGGTCTGATGAGGACTCACTGTTTATATCATGACGTTTTCCATCTGGATCCTTTTTTGATCCTTCTCAACTATATTTTCTTCTTTCTTAGGTATAATCTTCGGGTCGTGAACTTCGAAAATATGTTCAGTCGGTGCCCCGTTTTCGATTTTTATGACATATCCAGCCACATACCTATCTTTCGGAACAGGTTCCTCGGAGAGTATGGCCTGACGAGAACCATTTGATGCGTATTCTTCCTTGCTTAGAATATCTGATCGAGCATTCTCAATATGCTTCTTTTTAACAGGCTGAGTACGGTCTCCCTTGCGGCCGACGGCAGCGGGCGGTGAGTCCCCCAGTGCTGTGAAAGGGACTGTTCCGACTCCTATTGTTGTTGCTGCTGCTTTCAACAGACTCCTCCGTTTCCATGCTGCCTGAGTGAAGTCTTCTTCCGACATTAATGACAACATAAAACCATTTCTATAAAACCCTTTCCCATTTCATTTTTAATCTATCTTTTGAATATCGTAGCCACACAAGCATATGATGGATGGTAATATAATGGTCGTAAGAGGTGGAGTTTTGATAGTCATTTGATGAATAAAAAATTTCTTATTTCTAACTATTGAATGTTGGTGGGCTGAAAGGGACAAGCGAGCCTTAGCGACGCAGTACTACTGGCCGACATGCGGCCAAAGCGGCTCTATCGAAAGAATGGACCCTTCCGTCATTTGCTAGTCGGTCATTTGCGACGCACAGCGCCGCGAATTTGCGACGCTTTTCGCTGCCTCACCAACTTGATCACGGGTTCGTTGTACTCCGTCTAATGCTCATCTTGGGTATCTTCGATTTCTGGCAACGTCGCGAGAGTAAGACTATCAGGACTTCTGCCTGTGTATGTTCCTGGTACCGTCTTATGGACACACTATATTACATAACCCGATAGTCGGATATATAGGGTCGACCAAATACACCTATACCACTAGAATATAATTTAGTAAACGTACACCGTTTCAGTCAGTATTCGCGCTCGATCAGGAAGTCAGCGATCCCTTCGAGCAGGTCGCGGGCCTCGTTGTCCGGGAGGACTTCGAGGTTGTCCTTGCCGTCCTGGATGAGTTCCTCGGCGGTCTCGCGGGCGAAGTCGATACTGCCCGCCTCCTCGAGTTGTGCGACCGCCTCCTCGATGGTTTCCTCTTCGACTGCTTCCACGTCGTCCTCGGGGACGAGGCCATCCACGTCGACGCCCTGCTGGCGGGCGTGGACGGTGATGATCGTCCGCTTGTTTTCGACGAGGTCGCTACCGCGCTGTTTGCCCAGCTTTTCGGATGGGGTCGTTAGATCGAGCAGGTCGTCCTGAATCTGGAACCCGCGGCCGATGTTGAGGCCGTACTGATAGAGGGCGTCGATGTGGTCGTCCTTCCCCATGAGAACTGCGGGAATGGATGCAGCGGCGGCATAGAGAACGGCGGTCTTGAGTTCGACCATCTCGAGGTAGTCTTCGGTCGTGACTCCCTCGTCGGTCTCGAACTCGATGTCCATCGACTGGCCTTCACAGATCTGCGTGCAGGTCGTCGCCAGTTCCGATAGCGCTCGAACCGAGCGATCGCCGGTCGCCCCCGTCTCGAGCATATTTTCGAAGGCCTTCGCGTAGAGTGTGTCACCTGCCAGAATCGCCGTCGAGAGGTCGAACTCCCGGTGGACGGCCGGAACGCCCCGGCGCATGTCGTCGTCGTCCATGATGTCGTCGTGGATGAGGGTAAACGACTGGATGATCTCGATGCTCACCGCGGCGGACATCATGTCGATCGGCCCGTCGGCCGCCGGGAACTCCCGATAGGATTCACCCTGCGGGGCCACGTCGGCCAGCGATTCAGCTGCGAGTAGCAGGATCGTCGGGCGGAGTCGTTTGCCACCCGCGTCCAGCAGGTACCGCGAGGCCTCGTAGAGTTTCTTGGGCTCGACGACCGGCAGGTTCTCCGGAATGGCCTCGTTGACTTGCCCGCGGCGCCACTCGATGGCCTCCATGATCGCAGCCGGGTCGTCGGTGTCCGTCATCGCCATCGGGTTATTCGACCAGCGTGATCACGTTTCCGTTTCGCGTGACGTGCAGGTCATCGCCCATCTCGTACCCCTCGCTCTCGGCGAGTTCGACGTACGGAGCGAACCCTTCCATGTTCTGGTGGGCCGGGATGAGGTGCTCGGGTTCGAGCGCGTTGAGCATCTCGTAGTGGCCCTCCCGGTTGAGGTGGCCCGAGACGTGGACGTCGTCGTAGATCCGGGCACCCTGCATCTTCAGGAGGGTCTCGCTTTGGTAGCGCTGGCCCTCGTTGGTCGGCTCGGGGATCACCCGGGCCGAGAAGATGACCTTGTCACCCTCTTCGAGTTCGTAGGGCGTATCGCCTCGCCCCATCCGGGTGAGCATCGCACGTGGCTCGCCTTGGTGGCCGGTGACGATCGGCAGGAACTTCTCTTTGCCCTCGCTCATGATGCGCTTGAAGGTGCGGTCGACGGATTTGCGGTGGCCGTACATCCCCAGATCATCGGGGAACTCGACGAAGTCGAGTCGTTCGGCCGTCCCGGAGTATTTCTCCATCGAACGTCCCAACAGAACCGGCTTGCGGCCGATGTCGTCGGCGAACTCGACGAGACTCTTCACGCGGGCGATGTGACTGGAGAACGTCGTCGCGACGATCCCGCCGTCGTAGTCCTCCATGCTGTACATGACGTCTTTGAGATGGCGGCGTGCGACGGACTCGCTGGGCGTGCGGCCCTTCTTCTGGGCGTTGGTACAGTCCTCGATGTAACAGAGGACGCCTTCTCCCTCGCGGCTGATCTCGCGGAATCGGTCCATGTCGATTGGATCTCCCAGGACCGGGTCGTGATCCATACGCTTGTCCAGCCCGTAGACGATCGAACCCTCGGGCGTGTGCAGGACGGGGTTGATCGCGTCGATGATCGAGTGCGTGACGTTGACGAACTCGAGTTCGACCCCCGAATCGCCGATCTGGGTCGTCCCGCCGGCTTCCATCTTCACGAGGTCGTTCTCGACGCTGAACTTCTCCTCGCCCTGGATCTGCTGTTTGACGAGCTCGATGGTGAACGGCGTCGCCATGATCGGTGCGTCGTACCGATGGGCGAGTTTGCTGATCGCACCGATGTGATCGAGGTGGCCGTGCGTGGGCACGATGGCCTGTACGTCACCCTCGATTTCGCTCATGACGCGATCGTCGGGGATCGCGCCCATGTCGATCAGGTCCAGACTGTGCATCCGCTCGGTCTCGACGTTGTCGTGGATGAGGACCTTCGAGAGGTTCAGTCCCATGTCGAAGATCACGACGTCGTCGCCCGCCCGCACCGCAGTCATCTGTCGTCCCACTTCCTCGTAGCCGCCAATGGTGGCAATCTCGATTTCCATAGTTGTGCCTCCGAGTGGGCCACCCGACGGAAGCCGCAACGTCCGACAGCACGATACTGCCGATCGTATCTGCAAGCGGTGTCGACCGCCGTCCGGTTCCGCCGGACCAACTGGGGCGCGAGCCAGGGGTCGGCCGCTGGCCCGCGACCCGGACGACGACGCGGGCACGAATGCCCGACGTAGCCGCGACGGTCGCGTTGACGTCCATCCGTCGGCCGCCGGTTCCGTTCGGGCGGCCGAGCGCTCGGTTATCACCCGGTATGTGGCGCGGCGATAAAAACCGTGCGGGTTCGGGCCGACTCAGCGGAACCCTCAGTGTCTCCCCGTTCGGATTCTTCTGACCAGGACCGTCAGCGCGGTTCTACGCCGAGTCGGTCCGGTCCCGGTCGTCGGCCTCTCCAGGTGCGAGTGGGTCGTCACTTGCCGACGCCCCCGAACCGCCTTCCTGGTCGGTCTCTGCTCTATCCGTGGGATCTCCGCTACTCACGTCCTCGCCGCTGACCCACGGCTCAGTATCTCTACGGGCAGTCTCACTGGTCGGCGGTGTATCATCTCCTGTCGCACTCCCGGACGTTCCTCGGTTCCGTGTACTCGGTTCGCGTTCGACGCCGGTTTCCGCCCGGCCAGTCGAATCGCTGGCCGGTTCGGGTTCTGGGCTCGTTTCCTCTCCAGCCGGGGGCGCCGCCTCTTCTTGTCCGGGACGATCACCATCCGCCAAATCCTCCTCGACTTCTCGTTTCCAGGCTTCGTTTTCCTCTGGTTGTGCCTCCCGGTCTCGTTCGCCCGGTTGCTGGTGGTTCGGATCCCGAGCCGGTGCCCGTTGTTGCATCGGTGGAGCCGCGTCCGCAATCGGTCGATACTGGACTGGGGCCCATGCCGGTTCGCGTGGTCGTTCCGGGCTCTCTTCGGCGTCCGATCCCGTCTCCGGGACGCCAAAGCGGATCCCATCCGCGATCACGTTGCAGACGATGGTGAAAAACCCAGCGAGGATCACCAACGCACCGACGCCGGTAAGCGTACCGCCGACGATTATCTCAGCCCCGACGTCGACCGATCCACCGGAGAACAGGTCGTTGTTCCACAACAGTACCGCACCGCCGACGGTGATTCCACCGCCGACGAGCGTGACCATCAGGAAGTATCCGAACAGCCGCCCGGCGTACCGCACAGACTCTTTTGTATCGATCGCTGACATACCGACGCCAACGGAAACCAGGGTGAAGTATTTTCGGGGCCGCTGCCTGGTAGTGTTTAGATAAGAATTCAAACTGAGTAAGACCGCCCTGAAAGCCCTCGCCAGTTTCGGTCCCGCGACTCGCTGTGCGCTTCGGCCGCGTTGCGGCCTGCAGTGCTTACTTCGTCGGGATTCCCGAAACTGACTCGCCCTTTCATTCCACCAGGATTCGGCTGGTTAGCGGGGAAAAACAGCCTCTTTGCATGGTGCTTATCTGAACACCGCCCGCTGTCCGGAGATCGTCGCGCGCACGAACGCATGACGTTTCCTGTGTCCGGCGTCTCGGGTTTGCGTCCGATCAGGCGTTCCCGTCGATCAGCGTCCCCGGCTGTTCGCCATCAAGAAAGGCTCGAAGATCGCCTGGGCTGAAGATCGACGCCGGGATCGGGAGTTCCAGCAACGATCGCACCTTCCCAGCCATGCCACCCGTGACGTCCGTCGCGTCGCTGTCTCCGAGTGCGTCGGCGACCGTGCCGTACTCGTCGATCCGTTCGATCACGTGCCCGGCATCGTCGAGAACACCCGGAACACCCGAGCAGAGGCCGACCCGTTCGGCCGACAGCGACCGGGCGAGCGAGGCGACGATCTCGTCGCCGCTGAGAATTGTGCCTCCTTCCCCGGCCTGGACGACGACATCGCCGTGCAGGGCCGGGACGAATGACTCTCCAAGCATCCGTTCGATGCCGTCGGCCGGGAGGTGCGTCGTCCCGTCGAGGTCCCGGTGGGCGAGCGAGAGCGGGCGGACGGGCACGGCTGCGACGCCCCGGTCTGACAGTGCTTCCACGACGGCCGCGTTCAGTTCACCCATCGCCGCGTGGATCTCCCGGACTGCACCTGCATCACGGGTGCCCTCGTCAGCACTGACTCCGTGTGTCGCCGCGTGGTGGTGGCCGAAACTCCCGCCACCGTGGACGACGACGAGTCGATCCGGTTCGGACTCCGCGATCGCCGCCGCTACGCCAGCCAGGGCGTCCTCATCGACGGTCTCCGGTACGTCCTTCTGGGTGACGACGCTCCCGCCGAGTTTGAGCACTGTCGTCACGCTGGCCCTCCTCGCTGACTCGTGTTCATGATCGCTCCACCCGGACGCCGTCCGTATCGAGGTCGGCACGGAACGCACGCTCACAGCCCGGCGTGTAGTCCAGTGCGGTCTCGGTCCCCGCCGAGTCGTCGAGCACGACGATACAGCCGCCGCCGCCCGCGCCGGTCAGCTTCGCCCCTTTCGCGCCGGCGTCCCGGGCGGCCCACACCATCGCGTCCAGCGAGCGCGCCGAGACGCCGAGCGCGGAGAGCAGCCCGTGATTGAAGTCCATGAGCCGCCCGAGTTCCGCCAGGTCGTCGTCTGCCAGTGCTTGCTCGCCCCGCCGGACGAGATCGCCGATCGCCGCGATCGTATCGGCGGCGAAGTCGTACGTCGAGCGCAACGAACGGACGCCGCTGACCAGCGCGCCGGTATCGCCCGATCCGCCATCGTAGCCGATCACGAAGGGCAGATTCGGGACGTCCGTGAGGCGCCGACAGTCGTCACCCTCGACGCGAACGGCGCCACCCATCGCCGAACAGAAGGTATCTGCACGCGAAGCTTCGCCGTCCTGAACGGCCAGCTCGACTCGGTAGGCCCGGTCGGCGATCTCTTCGACGCCGAGGGGTTCGCCCAGTTCCCGCGTCGCCGCATCGATGGCAGCGACCACGACGGCGGCCGAGGAGCCGAGTCCGGCCCCAAGCGGGATCGCGCTGTCGATCGTCACGTCGAATCCCGCGTCCGGACGGTCGGCCGCGTCCCGGGCCTGTTCGATCGCCTCGTTGATGTAGCCCATTGCTGCCTCGAGGAGCGGTTGTTCGACATCGACGTCGGGAGTGCCCGAGGTATCGCCATCGTACTCGACGGTGAAGCCATCGAGCGTCAGATCGCCGGCCTGGACGCGCAAGGCGGCGTCCCCGCGTTCGGTGGCTGTCACCGTCGCGCGGCGCTCGATCGCGCAGGGCACGGCCGGCTCCCCGTAGACGACGGCGTGATCGCCGAAGAGATAGACCTTCCCCGGGGCGCTCGCAGTGACCATGCTCGGCGTTGGGGCAGCGACTATTAAGGGCGTTCCGGACCGTGGGTCAGAAGTCTGTCTCGCGAGTGATGTACCGACCGAGAATACCACCGAGTGCACCAAGGCCGATCGAGTAAAGCAGAATGAGCGCGAACGCGATCAGTGCGAACACGGCGACGAGCGCGGTCATCGATCCGGGCAGGCCGAATGCGGGGAGAAACGGGAGCACGGTCACTACCACCAGCATTAGCAGTACCAGCGGGATCGACGCGAGAAGCCCGGACAGTGCGCCGACACGGAGCGCGTCGGACTGGTCGCCCCCCTGGAGATACCCCGCGGTCGCCCCGCCGAGCACCGGCGAGAACGGGACGAACGCCAGCACGACGGCCACGACGGCCCCAATCAGCGCGTTCAGCAGCGTGTTTCCTCCGGCCATATCCTGTCTGACGGCCCGGGCGCGCAAGAAGGTTCTCCCCTCACTTTTTCTCGCGCATGCTCTCGCCCAGTCCCTGGCCGAACTGGAAGCCCCGTTTCGAGAATGCGTAGAAAGCGAGACTCGCGCTGGTGACGAAGGCCAGGATCGCCGCGACCGTCGGCCCCGTCAAGTTGACGTTCACTACCGACACGACGATCGCGAACAGCGCGAGGACGGCACTTGCCACCACCATCGCTTTCCAGGCTTCCATACGTCCGTCTTGGGCAATCCAGGCCCTATAGCTGTCGGCTCGTCGTCGATCTCTCCTTGCGATGAGTCCACTGTCGGCCCGTGACCCTTTGAGAGTGGAGTCCGTATTTCCATTCATGCCGCCGACGCTCGTCTACGACGACGATTGCGGGTTCTGTACTCGATCAGCCCGATTCATCGCCCGTCATGGCGACGTCCGAATCGTCGGCTTCACCGAGTTGTCACCCCAACAGCGCGAGCGTCTCCCAGCGGAGTATCGGGATTGCGCGCACCTGTTGACCGACGACGCCGTCTACTCCTGTGGGGAAGCCGTCGAACGGGCGTTCGCCGAGACTGAACTGGCTCCCACCGTGTTGTTCGATGCCCTGGGACGGCTACCCGGCTATCCCTCGACACGGGAACACGTCTACCGATGGGTGGCCGAGAACCGTGGGACTGTGAGTCGGCTGGTGCCCTAACAGTCGTCCATCGGCGTTGTCAAGGATCGGCGGTCGAAGTCATAGCACGCAACGACTTCCTTGACTCCAGACGGGGCAGCGTGGAACTACTGTCGGTAGCTATTGAGATTCAATCCGACGATTCGAAGAGCATAAGTCCAGAAGGCGTCGCAGCGTAAATAGTTTCCTGAGACATCGCGAGTGGAGACACGACAGTTTTCTCGGCGTTTTGATATCGTCTCTGTCCATTGTCCCGGCCCAAAGCGACGAGTCCGGCCGGCCCAGCACTAACGAAAACGTTCTCTTCGGTCAGCGTAGGGGCAAACAACGTTCCCGTTGGTTTCTGCCGGCTGCTATCTCGATAGATTGTCGTTTCCCAGAGCGTCTCGCCGTTTAATTCTCTGACTGCGCGAACGCTTCCTGAGCCCTCGTCCGAGATGAAGAGTTCCCCGTCACCTACGGCGGGAACCGTAAACCGCGAGTCACGCGTTCCCGTCTGGTGGGTCCACAGGACATCGCCGTCGTTTCGGTCAATGGCGAAGATATCTCCGCGGGCACTCGTCACGTAGACGTGCCGGCCAACGACGGGGTCAGCATATGTCTCGCCGATTCGGTCCGTCTGCCAACGAACGTCTCCTGTCTCAGCATCGAGCCCAATCAGTTGCCCTCCCTGAGCGTTGCTTTCGATGGCGTATACCGTCTTTTCAGTACTGGCGATCCCCGTCACTAGGCGGTCATTCGAGTAGGTCCACAGTAATTCCGCACCGCTGTCGATCGCCTGTAGACCACCTGATCCAGTCACGTAGAGCCGATCAGTATCGAATAGCGGGCTAGCGTAAGGTGATGCAGTCGATTGTTCTTGACGGACTTGCCAATCATCCGTATCAATTTGATACCGAATACTGTCGGAAGAAACCACGAGATTGGAACAGTGAAGCGCGGGGTAAACCTGTGTCGAGTCGTCAAGTTTGAACGAATCAATCGTCCCGGAAGAAGTGTGATACCGGAAAACGGTTTCACTCTGCCTCCACGTCATCAGCGTTAGGCTATCGGTGCAAACCACCATTCCCATACGTCCAGCCGGGAATGCTTCCGCGGCGACGAAATGTGCTCCCAGACGGGACCCGATAGTACTCGCGGCCCGGCCCAAACGTTGGGGGCCTCCCTGGAACGTCGGCCATGGGGCTTGTTCTTCGCACGCAGGGATGGTTGGGATTGAGCTCTGTCCACCGTTCTCCGTGGTAAACCTTGTACACCCGGCTGTTGGCGTCGTCGCCAATAATGTGAGGAACGTTCTGCGGGATACCATCTGTTTATTGGTTATTTCAAATGAAAATAAATGTGGTGAACAATTCAGCGACAGCCCACGAAGAAGCCGTTCGAGAATGGTTCTGTATGAGTTTTGTTCCAGGCGTTGTAGAACGGGGTCCCGAATTCTACCACCAGTGGGATAGATATTACAAGATCGCTTCCGCCACCAACACAAGTGGGGTCCACGAGGGCCGGACGTTCTTTACGGTCGCCCACATAGAGAGACTATGGATTACGTTTCCGTTTCCGGAACGGAAGTCCCCGCGATCGGCGTCGGCACCTGGCAGATGGAGACCGACACCGCCTACAGAGCGGTCAGCAACGCCCTCGATGTCGGCTATCGACACGTCGACACTGCCCAGATCTACGGGAACGAGTCCGGCGTCGGCCGCGCCATCGCGGAGGCCGACGTCGATCGCGACGGAATCTTCCTCACGACGAAGGTCGATCCGTCCCACCGATCGGTCGACTCGATCGTCGCCTCCGTCGAGGACAGCCTCGCGGAACTCGATACGGACTACGTCGATCTCCTGTTGATCCACTGGCCCCATCCGCTGGCCGACCTGGAGACGGTGATGGCCGGGCTGAACGAAGCCGTCGAGCGCGGTATGGCCCGTCACCTCGGCGTCAGCAACTTTGGCAAAGACCGCCTCGACCGCGCTCGCGAGTTCTCCAATGTGCCCGTCCTGACCGACCAGGTCCTCTTTCACCCCTGGTGGCCACAGCGCGAGTTGCTCGCCTACTGTCAGGACAACGACGTCATGCTGACGGCCTACAGCCCGCTGGCCAACGGCGGCCTGCTCGGTGACGACCTGCTCGAACGCATCGGCGAGCGCTACGGCAAGACCGGGCCACAGGTCGCGATCCGGTGGGCGACCCAGCACCGTAACGTGGCGACGATCCCGATGTCGACCTCGCGTGACCACCTCGAAGAGAACCTCGACGTTTTCGACTTCAAGCTCACCCGGGCGGAACACGACCGCGTGACGCGACCGTCGTACCTCAAGACCGGGCGGGCACTGTTTTCCGGCATGCTTGAGTTCTGAGCGCGGTCCGCTGGTCACAGCGAGACGGTGACGGAATGCCATCCCGTCGATCCGCCGGGATGGGGCGGCGACCGCGAGGAGGTCTGGCGCTCGCCCTCGCCGTCGGTCGCGCGAACCACGACGTCGAGCGGTCCGGAATCCGACCGTTCGAGGACGTACCGCCATCGTCGTCGAGCATGTGGCGAGACTGGCTCTTCGAGCGTGGCGTCGGTCCACGTCGACCCGCCGTCGACACTCACCTCGACCCGATCGATCCCCCGGACGCCAGCGTCGGCGATGCCGCCGATCGCGATTCGGTCGCCGCGGCGCTGTATAGCGCGGACGTACGACAGCGTGTTGATGACGGCTTCCTCGTCCCAGCCTCGCTGCTCCCAGTACGCCTCGTGCTCTTCGGTGGCGAGTTCGAACCCGGTCACCCACTTCGTCGACTTCATGCCGTACCGTCCCGGGATCAAAAGCCGCGCCGGGAACCCGTGCTCGGCGGGTAACGTCGACCCATCCATACCGACGGCGAGCACGATGTCCTCGCGCTCGCTGAGGACCGACCACGGGATCGCTTCCGAGTACCCGTCTTCGGCGTGGGTGACGACGTCGACTGCGTCGTCGGTCACGCCCGCTTCTGCCAGTAGCGTCCGAACCGGAACGGCGATCCAGTCGGTCGTTCCGATCAGGTTCCCGCCGACGCTATTCGAGATACAGGCCATCGTGACCGTCATTTCCCTGCGATCGGGATGGGTCCGGAGCTCCTCGAAAGTGAACTCGCGGTGCTGTTCGGTCGCCCCGTCGATCGACAGCGACCACTCGTCGACACTCACCTTCGGCGGCGAGACGTTCTTATCGACCACGTAGTGATCCGCGGCGGAGCCGATGAGTGCCGGCATCCCTTCGAAGTCGAAGCCAAACTCCTCGTCGCTCGCGGACGACGAGACGACGACGCTGTCCGTCTCACTTCGCGATTCGAGGGTGTCCTGCCCATTCCTCGGCGTTGCCGTCGGCGTCGTCGTTCCGGTCTCGGTCTTCTCCGCGACCGGATCGAGCGGTTCGCCTGGCTGGACGCCCTCGCGTGACGACGCCCCACCGAGGAACTGTGCGATCGCGCCGCCGGCGACGATCGTGCCGCCGGCGAGACCCATTCGCTGGAGTGCGCGCCGCCGCCCGACGGTCCTCGCTCTGGTTCCGGCGACAGCCCACCACACCACGCCGGGCGGAACGACTGCGAGCATCGTCGCGAGCAGCCATCGTGTCGAAATCCCGCCGCCCGCAACGTAGAACCCGCTGCCCGTCGTGACGACGAGGGTCAGCGCCAGCGCGTAGGCTACCCGTAGACGTCGGCGCGGTTCCGGATCGATCCGGGCCAGCAGGAAACCAGTGCCCGTCCCTGCGGCGACGATACCGGCCGAAACACCGACCATCAATAGCGGCTGTGCGTACGATCCGAAGGTATCGATCGCCCAGGTCGCCACCGGCCCCGGTGCGGCCTCGATGACCGTCTGGGCCGCCACCTGTACTGGATCACCGCCGATCAGCGGGCCGGCGGCCACCATTCCGAGTACCCACGCGACCGCGCCGCCGGTCCAGACGAACAACCGTGATCTCTGGCCAGTCATACTGTCACACTGTGCCGCGCGAGGTAATGCCTTGGGCAACCGGTGAGCGTGTCAGGATTCGACCAGCTCGGTGAGATATGATCGTCGGCCAGTGGCTGGCGTCCCGATGGCTTGTCGGTGTTGTACACACGGTCTTCGAGACACCGTCGCTCGAACTGTAGGCCGAAAAACGCGGTAGAAAGCGATCCGAGACTGCGGAATGGGCCGACTTCAGAGGTCGCTCTCGAAGTCGTC
Organism: Halorhabdus rudnickae; assembly: GCF_900880625.1. NCBI lineage: Archaea > Methanobacteriati > Methanobacteriota > Halobacteria > Halobacteriales > Haloarculaceae > Halorhabdus > Halorhabdus rudnickae. Next base: position 963,596 of record NZ_CAAHFB010000001.1, on the reverse strand, counting down.
GAGAGTGTAGGCGGGTTCGGCACCGCGGCGGTCGAGCGTCTCGTTGGCCAGCAGCCAGTAGACGACCGACAGCGCACGTCGACCCTTGTTGTTGGTCGGGACGACCAGGTCGACGTTGCCGGTCGTGTTGTTGGAGTCACACATCGCGATCACGGGAATTCCGACCGTGATTGCCTCCTTGACGGCCTGGGCGTCACCAATCGGGTCCGTGACGACCACGACGTCGGGTTCGATGTAGCCCTCGTAGTCGGGGTTCGTCAGCGTCCCCGGGATGAATCGGCCGGTCCGGGCCCGCGCGCCGACCGCGTCGGCGAACTTCTCGGCGGGGAAGCGACCGTACTGCCGGGAGGAAGCCACGAGGATCTGCTCGGGCTCGTAGTTGGCCAGGAAGTCCGCGGCCTTGCGGATACGCTGGTCGGTCATACTGACGTCCAGCACGTACAGGCCGTCGGTCCGGACGCGGTGGATGAACCGATCCATGTCCGTAGTCTTCTGCTGAGTCCCGATGTGAACCCCCGCCGAGAGGTAGTCATCGACTGGGATCAGCAGGTCGGCCTCGGCCTGTTCGTCTGGCATGACGTTCTCGTCCTGGCTCGGTGGCTCCTCGGCCGGCTGATCGTCATCCTGTACCCCGACCTCGTCGTCGCCCGACGGATCGCTCTCCTCCGCCTCGGGCGCACTCTCCTCGGCGACCGCGCCGGCCTCTCCGGCGGGTTCCGAGGCGGCCTCGGACTCGTCTGCGTCGATATCAGTTTCCTCGTCGTCGCTCATGCGTTCTCTTCGATTCTGATGAGTTCGTTCAGCTTGGCCGTCCGCTCGCCACCAACTGTTCCGGTCTTGATGAAGTCAGCAGCGGTCGCGACGGCCAGATGTGCGATAGTCGTATCTTCGGTTTCGCCCGAACGGTGGGAGACTGCTGAGACGATACCGTTCTTTGCGCCGAGTTCGATGGCGTCGACCGCGTCGGTCAACGTCCCGATCTGGTTCGGCTTGATGAGGATCGCATTCGAGGATCCCAGTTCGATACCGCGCTGGAGACGCTCGACGTTCGTCACGTAGAGGTCGTCCCCACAGACCACCGTCTGGTCACCGACTCGATCGGTCAGTTCGGCGAATGCCTCGAAGTCGTTCTCGTCCAGCGGATCCTCGACGAACGCGAGATCGTACTCCTCGACCATCTCGACAACGTAGTCGATCTGCTCTTGGGTCGTCCGGTCGGGTTCGCCGTCGTACTCGTAGACCTCCGCGTCGGAGTCGTACATCTCGGCGGCAGCCATGTCCAGCCCGAAGCTAATTTCGAAGCCGAGTTCGTCGCTGACGCGGTCGGTTGCCTCGGCGACGACCTCGAAGGCCTCGTCGTCACCGATCGGCGGTGCCCACGCGCCCTCGTCGCCTTTGTTACAGGGGATGCCGCGCTCCTCGAGAATCGAGCTAATCTCTGCGTGGACCTCTGCGTTGGCGAAGACGGCCTCCGTGACGCTCGGTGCGCCGACGGGTGCCGAGAGGAACTCCTGGATGTTGGTCGCCTCTTCGGCGTGTTCGCCACCACCCACGACGTTCCCGATCGGCGTCGGGAACTGATCGCCACGGAAAGTGCCACCGAGGTGCTGGTACAGCGGTGCGCCCAGCACGTCAGCGCCGGCCTTCGCGGCAGCCATCGAAATAGAGACCGCGGAGTTGGCCCCAATCTCCGAGAAGTCGTCGGTCCCGTCGGCGGCGTGCAGCGCCGCGTCGACCGATCGCTGATCGCCGGCGTAGACTTCGCCTTCCAGTCGCGGAACGGCCAGGTCGCGAGCGTTCGCGATTGCCTCGCTCGGCGGCAGTTCGATCGCTTCGTGCTCGCCGGTCGAAGCGCCGCTCGGTGCGGCCGCACGACCGAAGCCACCACTCTCGGTGGTGACGTCGGCTTCGACAGTCGGGTTACCTCGCGAGTCCAGTACGCGTCGGAGTGTTACGTTGGTGATAAGCGTCATTGTTAGTTACCTCGATTGACTGTAAACGGCAGGACCTCAGCGTCGTACTCCTCGGCCGCGATGAGGATCGGCTGGGTCTGATCGGTTTCGATCAGTACCGGCGCACCGTATGCCACCTGCAGCGCTCGGGCACCGAGGACGCGGGCCTTCTCGTAGCGGTTGTAGTCTTGATCGCCTGTCATTGGTAGGGTGCCACGACGTCAACCAGGTCCTCGTGGGAGACGAGCATCCGCCGACAGCAGTGCCGCTCGACGCCGAGGTCGTCCAGCACTGCCTCCGGATCTTCGTCGCCTTCCCTGGCACGTTCTTTGAACTCCTCCCAGTGTCCGGCGATTACGTTGCCACAGGTGAAACATCGGACCGGTATCATCATGACGTTCGTTCACCTCAACGGTAAGATTTTTGGTATCGGGCGCGGGCACCCGGGCCGCCCCACTTTTTGGATTCGCTCTGGCGAACGTCGTTGACCAGCAGTGACCGATCAAAGGCCATGTAGGCGTCCCGGAGTTCGGCGTCGTTCGTGTATTCAACGAGTCCCCGAGCGATCGCCGTCCGAGCCGCGTCGGCCTGTCCCATGACGCCGCCGCCCTCGACGGAGATGTCGACACTGACTGACTCTCGGAGCTCGTCCTCGGCGATGCGGAACGGTTCAAGCATCTTGAGCTTCGCCAGCTCCGGCTCGAGCAGTTCGACGGGACGGGCGTTGATCCGTACCTCGCCGTCACCCTCGGAGACGGTCGCGCGGGCGACGGCTGTCTTCTTTTTGCCTGATGTATTCGTTACCATGTTACGTTCGCTCCCAGTCGCTGTGAGAGGTCGCCCAGCTGGACGAACCTGATGTTCGAGAGCCGATCCAGCGACGTGTCGGCAAGTACTGTCGCTTCGATATCGTCGCCTTCGTAGGGGTTGCCCACGTACACGCGGACGTTCTCGAAGGCCTCGCGGCCACGTGTTTTCTTGTACGGCAGCATGCCGCGGATCGCCCGCTTGAAGATGCCGTCGGGACGTTGTGGATAAGCCGGTCCTCGATCGGAGCCGACATCCGTTCGCTTCTTGTACGTCTCGAAGACGTTCTCCTCGTCACCGGTGATCACGGCGCGCTCGGCGTTGACCACAGCGACGGTCTCGCCTTCGAGGGCGCGTTCGGCAACCTGGCTGGCGACTCGGCCCATGATACAGTCACGGGCGTCGACGACCACGTCGGCGTCGATGGTGGATATACTCATCGGATCACCCGCACATTGGTACCGTCCGGATTCTCTTCGAGTGCCTGTTCGACTCGGAGTGTTTCGCCGACCTGGTCGATCTTCCGCTCGGCCGTCGACGAGAAGTCAACGGCGGCGACGGTAACGTCCTTCTGCAGGACGCCGCTCCCGAGTACCTTCCCCGGCACGACCACGAGTTCGTCTTCCTGGGCGTACCGCTCGATGCGGCCCAGGTTGACTTCCGCGTGGGTACGCCGCGGTTTTTCGAGGCGCTCGGCGACGTCGCTCCAGACGTCCCCGTCGCCCTCGCGGGCGGCCGACTTCAGATCGGCGATGAGACTACGCAGTCTCGGATTACTCTTGCTCATAACGGTCCTCCTGAAAAATGCAGGGAGCAGGATTTGAACCTGCGGACTCCTACGAGACAGCGCCCTGAACGCTGCGCCGTTGGCCTGACTTGGCTATCCCTGCTCGCATACGTCGGTTCTGTCCGGTCCTTCAAACCGCTTTCGATCGTCCCGACGGTCGCGCCGCTCGCGCCACGTGGGGCAGCGGCCGTCGTCGGTCGTCGGTTCGAAGGAGTGATCATCAGTTACAGTTGAATGGCGTCGGTTAGCTCTTCTGCGCGCGTTCGCAGTGTCCCTGCGGCTTCGTGCACCAGCGTATCCACGTCGAAGGAGCCGTCGGTCTCGACGTGGAAGACGAAGGCGTTGGGGACGTCTTCGATGTCGACTGCCGTATCGGGGTAGCGCTCGGTGAGGTCGTGATCGAACTCCTCGGTCGGGATGAGTTCGGTGTCGTCCTCGATGACACCCCGCACGATCTCGCCGTCGTCGTCGGCGAACTCCTCGCGCTCGCCGGCTTTCTCGACCCGCTGGAGGTGTCTATAGGAGACGGCCACGCCGCCCTGGTGTTTGGCGTGTTCTCGCCCTGTATCGAGTACGGCGTCGGCTTCGAGCTCCAGCCGTTGGCCGTCTTTGAGCTCGATAATCGGGACGTCCGGCTCGGCCGGCTGGACGAGGTCATCATTGGACACCAGATCGCCGGAATAGGCCGTATCCGGTCCTTGGACGTCCAGCGCGAGCGTGACCGTTTCGCCGATCTCGAAGTCTCCGACCGGCGTCGTCAACGGGATCAATCCCAGCCGGAGGCCGATCTGCTCGTCGAACATCACGCTCGAGTTCTCGATGACCCGGACGGTGTCGATGCTCAGGGTCGGAACGTCCGCGACCATCGCCCGCCGGATCCCGTTTGCGAACGCGGGCGTCACGCCACGGACCAGGAACTTGGCCTCGCGTTCCCCGCGCTCGATGAACGTGACGTCGTACTCCGCCATGTTAGAAGCCACTCGATTTTGGACTTCGGGTACCGTCGTGCGGGATCGGGGTCACGTCCTCGATCCGGCCGATCTCCAGTCCGGCACGGGCCAGCGCTCGGATCGTCGCCTGTGCGCCCGGGCCGGGGTTGGTCTGTTGGTTTCCGCCGGGGCCGCGAACGCGGACGTGGACGCCGTCGATCCCCTGCTGGATGACTTTTTCGGCGACCGTCTCGGCCATCTGCATGGCCGCGTACGGCGACGCTTCGTCGCGGTTCTGCTTGACGACCGTCCCACCGCTTGACTTCGCGAGCGTCTCGGCGCCGGTCTGGTCGGTGATCGTGATGATCGTATTGTTGAACGATGCGTGCACGTGGGCGATGGCCCATTTGCCGTCCTCTGCCATGTTATCGTTCCTCCGCGCGTTCTGGGTGGAGATCGTCGGCCAGCGGACTCGTCTCGTCGAACTCGATGGCCGACTCTTCGTCGACAGCCACCATCTTCGAAGGGATCGAGACGCGTTGGTCCTCGACGATGATGTGGCCGTGAGTGATGAACTGCCGGGCCTGATCGACTGTATTTGCCAGGCCCTTCCGGTAGACAACCGTCTGGAGGCGCCGTTCGAGGACGTCCGTCACTTCAAGCGACAGGACATCGTCGAGACTGTCCTCATCGTTGAGGATACCGAGACGCTTCAGGCGGTCAAGGAACTCGTCGGCTTCGCGCTCGTCGGCGTCACGGCCGAGCAGTCGCCGTGCCTCCCGGCGGTACCCGCGCAGTTCGGATTGCGCACGCCAGAGCTCCTCCTTGTTCTTGAGGCCATACTGTCCGATTAACCCCATCTCGTCGGCGATACGCTCGCCCTGGAAGGGGTGGTTAGGCGTCTCGTAGAACTTGGTGTTGGATCCGAGCGCCATTATTCCTCATCCTCCTCGGCGGCCGCTTCTTCGGCCTGTTCCTCTTTGATCGCCTCGACGTTGACGCCGATGGTCCCCTCGGTCCGGCCGGTGGACTTGGTACGCTGGCCGCGGACCTTCTGGCCACGCTTGTGCCGGACGCCCTTGTAGGAGTTGATCATCTTCATCCGATTGATGTCCTCCCGACGGGTCAACTCCAGATCGTTACCGATCTCGTGAGTCGTCTCGCCGTCGAAGAAGTCGTTGCGGTGGTTCGCCACCCAGTCGGGGACGTCGTCGGCGAAGCCCTCGACGCGCTCGACGATCGATTCGATCTGATCGTCTTCGAGCCGGCCGAAGGTCTCCCGGCGGTCGATATCGACGTCGTCGGCGATGATGCGGGCCGCGCGCTGGCCGATGCCGTTCAGGTCTGTCAGGGATCGCTCGACGGACTTGGTCCCGTCGAGGTCTGTCTGTCCGATACGGACGAAATACCGAAGGTCCTCGTCGTCCTCCGGCGCGTCCGCGTCTGGGTCTTCTGCGCTCATATGTTGGGATCGTGAAACGTCGTGGCGGGGATTCGAACCCCGGAGGCTTTACGCCACATGGTTAGCAACCATGCGCCTTGGGCCGCTTGGCTACCACGACTCGCTGTCACGTACTTGCGCCCTCTCGGACTCGGGGCCGGCAGCCCCTGCACGATGCGTACCAGTCGATACCCGGTGTCGGTATATAAACGCAACGAAAGGGCCGTCTTCGGTCATGAGAACCACGATACCGAGGACCATGGTCTGTTTTATTGCCCCACTGACGGTTGACGCTCTGTCTCTGTCCCAACACACGTCTCGTCAGTGGACGGAACGCTTTCGTCGTCGACAGTCGACGGTGTTTCACATGCATACCGTTCTCGTGACCGACGCCGCGTCCGGGATCGGTCGGACCGCCGCCCGGACGTTCGCCGACATCTCCGACGCACTCGACAGTACGATACTGCTTGGCGCCTGCCAGCTTGCAGTCTCACCGGAACTCATCGCGACGACGATCTTCGGGGCCGCGACGGCTCTGAATCCGGCTGCTCGATACCCGGTCGGACTACCAGCCAGACTCGCAGCCGTGACGCGGTGGCTGCCACACCCAGTTCAGTCCCTCGGACAATCCGCGGCGAGCCAATCGGTGGGGGCTCTCGAACGCGTCCGGAGGGCGATCGGCGAATGACCGACTCAATCACCATCTCGACTGGCCATACGTTCGAATTGCCAGTCACGCTGTCGGCGACGATCGCAGGTGCCCTGTTCGCCGCCGACCGTGCGGACGTGGCGGCGTTGCTCCCGTCTGGGCTCGAACCTGTCGAGATGCGAGCCGATCGGGCGGCAATGACCGTTCTGGTCGTCCGGTACGATCGGGTCGGCAGCGAGACGATCCCGCCATACGACGAGGTCGGCGTCCTGTTCCCGGCCGTCGAGGCCGGAACCCGGACGGTTCCCTATCTATCCTTGCTCCGGCGTCCGGTCAGCGGCTATGTCTATACCCTCCCGGTGACGACAGAACCTGCCCGGGCGTTCGGCGTCGACATCTGGGGGTATCCCAAACTCGTCGCGGATATCGACGTGACCGACGCGGGTCGGACCCGTGACGCGACCGTCACGACGGAGGAGGGGACGCTGCTCTCGGTCTCGATCCGGCGACCGTCGACCGTTCCGGCCCGCCTCTCCGGGTACAATTTCACCGTCAGGGGCGACGAACTACTTCGGGAACCCACTACGATGTGCGGTCGCGTCGGCGCCTGGTTCGGTGGATCACACGGCTCGTTCTCGTTCGGCGAGCACCCGATCGGCCGGGAATTGAACGGCGTCGACGTGGCCGAGAGTCCTCTTCTCAGAATGGCTGGTGATTGTGAGTTCACGATCGGCGAAGGCAAGCCGATTGAGTAGCAGTCCAGGCGCAGTCGGTGCTTCAGGATCGCGGGGACGGCGCGTAACAGACCCACCCGGTTTGGGGAAGCGACAGCTCGACGGTCCCGTCGGCGTCGGTCGTGACACCTTCGCCCGTGTCGGATCGCTCGTCGAGTCGCGTCGCCTCCCACGAGGTTTTCACCGTGACCGACTGTCGCCCCTCGGTGCGATTGAGTCCGACCAGCAGGTTCCCCTCGCGCTCGAAGACGTACGTGTCACGATCGACGTGAAGCGTGTGGGCCTGTCCGGCGGCGAAGTTCCGGCGGATCGACAGCAGCGTCGCGATCGTCTCGTCCGTCGGGTCGAAACGTCCGCTGTAGACGCGCGGGTATCCCTCGGAGGTCAGGATGAAGGCGTGTGCGAGTTCCTCGTACTCGGGTGGGGGACTGTCGTGATTGGAGACGAACGTCACCGTCCGGCCCGGGTATCGATCGACGAGTCCGGCCCCTTCCAGCGTGCGCAAGTCCCCGTCGCGGTGGAACGCCTCCTCTTGGATGGTGAAGTAGAGCGGATAGTCCATGACAGTCATCCCCGTCTCGAGGTACTCCTCGCAGGTGGCGACTGATCCGTGGAGGACTTCACCGACAGTAAAGAGCCCTCGCTCCGCTGCCCACGGGTTGGCGTGGTCCCCGAAGAACCACGCCGGGACGTGTTTGACGGCATCCCAGCGGATGCCGTCGATGCCCATTGCAGCGTACTTCTCGACGTACGCTTCGAGGATCTCCCGGACGTACTCGGATTCCTGGCGGAGGTCCGGCAGCCCCTCGAGGTCGCGATGCTGTAGTTCCCAGTCGTCCGTGTCGTCTCTGATCGGCCCCCGGTGACGGAAGTCGCCCCAGCCGAAGTGTGGAAACTTTTCGAAGTCGACGCCTTCCGCCATGTGGTTGACGACCGCGTCGGCGATGACAGACAGCCCGTGTTCGTGGGCTTGCTGGACCATAGCCCGGTACTCCGATTCAGTGCCAAACGCACTGTCGAAGTCGAGGTGATCGATCGGCTGGTATCCTCGAGGCTGTGGATCCGCCCAGGTACGCTTGCTCCGCTGGGCGGGCGGCACCTGGATCGCATCGTATCCCGCCGCTGCGACCGAGGCGAGCGACTCCCGGACCTCCGCCCACGGTGTGTGGTAGTACTGGTAGATGGCACCCGACCCGAGGTCGACATCGCTGTCCCCCTGTGTGGCGCCGACCGCTGGGGCTCCGAAGACAGGCATCGTTGGTCTGGGTTCGTGGCGGCCAGGTGAAATAGTTCACTTCTCTCCGCCGTCCACGTGGTCGGTTCGATCCATCCGTCCGGGCGTTCGTCGACCGAGGTAGTGTCACAAGTCTTTTCGCTCGCTCGGGGCCTACCGCAGGCCATGGACGAAGCCGAGCTGCGGGAACTGCTAGAATCGGTCGAAGATCCGGATTTTGACGAGGATATCGTCTCACTTGGACTGGTCAACGACGTCGCCATCGAGAACGGGACTGCGCGGATCGACCTCGCTTTGGGTGCGCCCTTCTCGCCGAACGAGACCGCCATCGCCGACCGCGTGCGCGAGATCATCGGCGATGCGGCACCCGATCTGGCCGTCGACCTCTCGGCGACGGTCGAACGCGAGGCCGAGGGTGACGTCCTTTCGGGCGTCAAGAACGTCATTGCCGTCGCTTCGGGCAAAGGCGGCGTCGGCAAGAGCACGGTCTCGGTCAATCTCGCCGCGGGACTCGCCGACCGAGGTGCCCGCGTCGGTTTGTTCGACGCCGACATCTACGGACCGAACGTCCCGCGGATGCTCGACGCCCACGAGCGCCCAGAGGCCACCGAGGACGAGCGCATCATCCCGCCGGAGAAATACGGGATGAAACTCATGAGCATGGATTTCCTGCTCGGCGAGGACGACCCCGTCATCTGGCGCGGCCCGATGGTCCATCAGACACTCACACAGCTCTTCGAGGATGTCGAGTGGGGCAACCTCGATTATCTCGTCGTCGACCTCCCGCCGGGGACCGGCGACACGCAACTCACGCTGTTGCAGACCGTCCCCGTCACAGGTGCGGTGATCGTCACGACCCCGCAGGGCGTCGCGTTGGACGACGCACGCAAAGGGTTAGAGATGTTCGGCCGTCACGAGACGCCCGTCCTGGGGATCGTCGAGAACATGAGTTCCTTCAAGTGTCCCGACTGTGGCAGCGAACACGCCATCTTCGGCGAGGGTGGCGGCGAGGCGTTCGCCGCCGATGTCGACATGCCGTTCCTGGGTTCGATTCCACTCGACCCCGAGATCCGGGAGCGCGGCGACGAGGGACGACCCGCGGTTCTGGCGGAGGGCATGGAAGTTTCCGAGGCGTTCCGGAACTTCGTCGCGAACACGGCCAACAATCAGGGGATCGTCCACCGGCGACGGGTCTCTGAGAGTGGGGAGTGACAAGCGAGTCGCAGCTATCGAGCGCGCCGGGAAACGAATCGTTTTAGGGACGGACTCCGGACGAACGCGTATGGACACGGACGAGCGAGTCGAACTGGCGACCCGCAACACTGCGGAGGTCGTCACCGAGGACGAACTCCGAGAGTTGTTCGAAGAGCGTGAGTCGCCGTCGGTGTACATCGGCTATGCACCGACCGGCGAGATGCACATCGGCCACTTCACGACGATCCGCAAGCTCGCCGATTTCCTGCACGCCGGGATGGACGTGACCGTTATGATCGCTGACCTACACGCCCACCTCGACGACGAGAAGAGCCCCTTCGATCTGCTTGAGGCGCGCTCGGCGTACTACGAGGAGACCATCCGAGCGATGGTCGAGGCCGCCGGCGCCGATCCTGAACAGATCACCTTCGTGCGCGGGCGTGACTTCGAACTCGACCGGGAGTATTCGCTCGAACTCCTGCGGATGACCGCCGAGACGACGATTGCCCGTGCACAGCGGGCTGCAAGTGAGGTTGTCCGGGAATCGGACTCGCCGAATCTAGGTGGACTCGTCTATCCGTTGATGCAGACGCTAGATGTCGATGCACTGGACGCCGATGTCGCCTATGGTGGAATCGACCAGCGGGGCATCTACATGCTCTCCCGTGAGGTGTTGCCCGAACACGGTAGTGAGGCACCGACCTGTGTCTTCGCGCCCCTGCTCTCGGGGCTGACAGGCGGGAAAATGAGTGCCTCAGAGGAGTCCTCGAAGGTTTCGCTCACCGACGACCCCGAGACGGTCGCCGAGAAGATCGGCGACGCTTACTGTCCGATGGGCGAGGTCGAGGGCAACGGTGTCCTCGAGTACGTCCGGTACCTTGTGTTTCCGATCCTCGAAGAGCGCGGCGAGACGTTCGTGATCGAGCGTCCCGAGCAGTACGGCGGAAACCTCACGTATGATTCGTACGACGAGCTCGAGCAAGACTTCGTCAGCGAGGAACTCCACCCTCAGGACCTGAAAAACGCTGCCGGGGAGTACATCGGCGAGATCGTCGATCCGATCCGTGAACGGCTCGAATCGCAACCGGAGTTGCTGGCCGAGGCCTACCCCGAGAAGTACGATTGATTCAGTGATATGGATCGCTCCCGCGCGGACGTGCGAGACACGTACGACCGCATCAGCGAGCACTTCTCGAAGACCCGAGAGTACGCCTGGCCGGAGGTGAAGGCGTTCGTCGGTTCGGCTGGCTCGGGTGAGCTAGCACTCGACATTGGGTGTGGCAACGGTCGACACGTCGAAACGCTCCAGCAGCGGGTCGACCGGGTACTTGGTGTCGATGTGAGTCGCTCGCTCCTTGCGGCCGCCCGTGAGCGCGTTCCGGATGCTTCGCTCTTGCTCGGTGACGCATCACGTCTACCGGTCGGGAATGATCGCGTCGACCTAGCCGTCTACGTTGCGACCCTGCACCATCTTCCGTCCCGGGACGCACGGATCGCAAGCTTAGACGAACTCGCACGCGTACTTGATCCGGACGGTCAGGCCCTCGTCAGCGCCTGGAGTACCACTCACGACCGTTTCGACGCCCCAGCCGACGCCGAGATAGGATTCGATACGACCGTCGAGTGGACCCTCCCCGGTGGTGAGACGGTGCCACGCTTCTATCATATCTACGCGCCCGCGGAGTTCCGAGCTGACGTCGCGTCGAGTGACCTCACGCTCGTCGAGTTCGAGATCTCCAGCGGGAATTGCTACGGGACCGTTCGCCCGGCGTCGCGTTGAAAGGAAACGCCCTTAAACTGTGACGGAGTTAGGTTCGAATGCGAACACGGGATTTAGCCCACGGATGGGCGGTCCCGTTGAACGAGCGCCGGTGGTGAGCAAGTCCCTCAGACTTGCGATCCTCGGCGCGAACAAGCAACGTGAGTGAGCGCCGGTGTCTTGCCGAGCGAAGCGAGGCAAGGCTCGGCGCGCGAGGAATGCAGTGACGAGCGCGCCGGTGGTCTAGTGGTATGACAAGAGCCTTCCAAGCTCTCGACCCGGGTTCAATTCCCGGCCGGCGCATTTTATCTGCGAACGACAGTGAGCAGTGAAATCGCCAACGGGAATTGAATCACGGCAGACCGAACGAAGTGAGGTCTGGCATCGGGTTCAATTCCCGGGCGGCGCACTCCCTGCGGTCGTGCGCCGCCCGTAGTTCGCCTCACACAGTTCGGCGAACTCCCGGCCGGCGTCCTCGCGAGCAAAGCGAGCGAGGGCTCGAAAAACGAACGGAGTGAGTTTTTCGGCGCACTACCTCTTTTTACGCGTTCGGGTGTCCTCGCTCACTCCGTTCGCTACGGCACCACTCACGCGCAAAAACGTGGAGAAAAACCCTCGGCGCTCTCATTGGTCGCGCCGAGTGAACCGCGCTCGCTGTGCTCGCGCGGATGCACGAGCGCCGGTGCCGAGTCGCGCGGAGCACGACGAGGACTCGAAAAAAGAACGGAGTACATTTTTCGCGCATAACTGTGGGGAACGGACGCGACGGGCGACGTTGCCAGCACCGATTGATCACGGTGGCCGTCGACGGACGGCTAGCACCGAGAGGTCCGAGAACGGCGTTTCGTCCCGACCGGATCCCCCGGCTTGTTCGGCCAACGTGGCGAGCGACTGCCGCGAAATCGTCTCGTCTTCGAGCGTGAGTTCCTCCAGAACGAGAGTTTCGAGATCCGGCGACGCCCCAGCGGCCAGCAATTCCGCCGCGATGTCTCCGGGCATCATGTCGAACGGGCGGGGCAATACCAGCAGATGGCGCTGCCCGACAGCCTCGCGCAGGCGGTCGAGATCGGATTCGATCGGGCCGGACTTATGAAGAGTAACGAAACAGGTCTCTTCGAGCGGCGTCCGGGCTCGACTCGCCGCGATCTGCACCGACGAAATCCCCGGCAGGACCCGTACCGGCCGATCGACCGCGCGTTCGACCTTGCCGAGGAACTGGTAACCCGAGTGGTTCGGATCGCCCATCAGGACCGCAACGCCTGTCGCGCCGTTCGCGACCCGGTCGCCGAACGTCGAGAGCGCCTCGGCCTCGTCCGCGTAGCCACACCGGAGGAGTTCAGCGTCAGTGAGTTTAGCCACGAAGTCCACGACCGTCGAGAAACCGACGATCACGTCGGCCCTCGCGATCGCGTCGCGTGCCCGGCGCGTGAGGAAGTCCGGGTTCCCGGGACCGATTCCGACGGCCTCGACCGGCGAATCGACGGTCGGGTCTTCAGGGGTTGCAGCTGCCGACACCGCCGGGTCGGATCCCGAGTCGAGATCGTCCTCGCTCATTCGTCGGTCTCCTCGGCTTTTGCCTCGTTCGCGACATGAATCAGTTCGTTCGTGAGTGCCGCGGCAAGCCCGCTGCCACCTCGGCGGCCGACGTTCGTGAGCGTCGGAACGTCGTGGGTGGCCCCGACTTCCCGGAGTCGCTGACGGCTCTCGGCTGCTTTGACGAATCCGACGGGCGTCGCGACGACGACCGCTGGACGCGTCCCTGACTCGATACAGTCGGCGAGAGTCAGGGCGGCTGTCGGTGCGTTCCCGACAACGGCGATCGCGTCGTCGTAGACGCCACGTTCGTTGAGCGCGATGACTCCGGCACGGGTTCGCGTCATGCCTTCATCGGTGGCGAGGTCATCGCCTTCGCCCAACGCAGTGCGTTTCTCGCAGTCGTGATCCCGGTCGGTGATCCCGTGACGGGGCATCGTGACGTCCGTGACGATCGGATTACCGTCCTCAACCGCGTCGGCCCCGCGACGGACCGGATCGTTCCCGAATCTGAGCAGGTACTGGAATTCCGGGTCGCCAGTCGCGTGGACGGCTTTCCGGCGTAGCCGGTCTTCGAGCGTGTCGCCAGGCACGAGGTCCGCCACGATGTCGAGGCTGGTCTCGGCGATCGCGGTGCCACCTTCCGTCGTTGCCCCGAGATCCGTATACGACCGTTCCTCGTCGCTCATCGTCTTCCCTCCGGGCCGTCAGGGGCCGCTTCGAGTTTGCCGTCGACGGTCAGCTGGACATCTTTCAGCCTGTCGATGGTCTCCCGGTCGGCCGTCCAGAGGTCCCGATCGACGGCTTCGAGAAGCCGTTCAGTGATGTGTTCCAGTGCCCACGGGTTCTCCGCGAGAAACCACTCCTGACGATCCTCGTCTAAGGCGTATTCCGCGGCGATCTCGTCCCAGAGCGTGTCGCTGATCGCGTCGGTCGTCGCGGCCCAGCCCAGCGCGATCTCGACGGTCGTCGCGAGGTCGCCGGCGCCCTTGTAGTCGTGTGCTTGCATGCTGTCGATCCAGTCGGAGTTGAGTACTCTCGTTCGCATCGTTCGTCGAAGCTTCTCCTCGTTGGTGTAGATCTGTGGTCGGCTCGGATCACTCGCGTCGCCGACGTAAGAGGCGGGTTCGGTCCCCCGTCGATCGGCCACGGCCCGCTTGAAGCCGCCGTGGAAGGCGTACCAGTCCGAGCTGTCGAACTCGTCCTGTTCGGCGGTGTCCTCCAGTTTAACGGTCGCTTCGATCCGCGACAGCCGGGTCTCGAGGGCGTCTCTGGCTGGGGAGACGTCACCCGAGCCGTCGACTGCGTAACCGCCCCAGGTCACGAACACGTCAGCGAGGTCGGCAGTGTCGTTCCACTCGCCGGTAGTGATCGCTTTGTTCGTGCCGGAGCCGTAGCCACCTGGTCGCGTCGTGAACACCCGGGGAAGAACTGTCTCCGGTCGGTCATCGGCGGCGTCCGCTGTCGCACGCTCTTCGAGATAGTGCTTGCGCACGAAATTTCGGTCCGGCGGTTCGTCACGTGTCGCGACAGTTTCGACGGCCTCCTGAAGGAGGCCGGCCACGCGGGGGAACGCGTCGCGAAAGAGTCCGGAGATGCGCGTCGTCACGTCGATCCGCGGTCGACCCAGGATCGAGAGGTCGATCGGTTCGACCTTCTCGACACGGCCGGACTCCGACCAGACGGGTTCGACGCCGAGCAGCGCCAGGATCTGGGCGACGGTTTCACCGCGGGTTCGGACGGTCGGTGTCCCCCAGGCAACCACCCCGATTTCCTCGGGATACTCGCCGGTCTCCTCGCGGTGGCGATCGAGTACCCCTTCGGCGATCGTTTCCCCGACCTCCCAGGCGGATTTTGAGGGGACGCGTCGGGGATCGAGCGTGTAGAAGTTCCGGCCCGTCGGGAGCAGATCCGCCCCGCCGCGAGTCGGTGCGCCGCTCCCACCTGGCGGCACGTATTCGCCATCCAGCGCGGCGACGGTGTTCGTCGTCTCGTCGCGCGCCGCGTCGACCCGCGCCACGAGATCCGTCGCGATGTACGCAAGAATGTCCGTTAGATCCTCGACGGCCGTCGGATCGCGCTCGGAACCGATGATGGGAACATCGTCCACGAGTGAAGCGATCTCCGCCTCGGTGACCTCGAAATCGCGGGCGGACAGCGATGTGACAAGATCGACGCTCGTCTCGTACACACGCTCGGCGGCTGTCCCGTAGCACATGCCCAGGTCAGGGTCGTACGTTTCGGGCGCTTCGATCATTGACTCGACAGGGACGCCCATCGCTTGGGCGACGGCCGCCCGAAGACTCGGGGCAGCGTTGTTCTCGAAGCGACTGAGCGCGACGAGATATTCCACGAGTCGCTCGCCCGTCGGCGGCTCACCCAGCGTGTGTAGCCCCATCCGGATCTGGGTCGTACTGACCTCGGTGAGATAGCCGTGCAACTCGACGACGAGGTCCGAGATGTCGACGGATTCGACGTCGTCGATCCCCAGATCAGGCCCCAGATCCTTCGCTTGGACCCGTTCTCTAATCGTTGTGTCGAGACTCGCGAGGTCCGTCCGTGCCGCACCGTCACGCGCTCGCTCGCGGTATTCCCGGACGAACCCCTTCAGTTCCGCGAGATCGTCGTCCATTCCCGCGGCTCGCATCGGCGGCGTCAGGTGATCGACGATCGTGGCGTACGAACGGCGGGTGGCCTGGGTTCCCTCACCGGGGTTGTTGATGACGTAGGGGTAGACGTTCGGGACCGCGTCGAGCAGCCCGTCCGGGGCGCTCGCGCCGTCTAATCCGACCGTCTTGCCCGGGAGCCACTCCAGACTGCCGTGCGTGCCGAGGTGGACGATCGCGTCCGCATCGAAGCCCTCGTCGAGCCACCTGTAGGTAGCGACGTACTCGTGGGGGGGCTGCAGTGCGGAGTCGTGATACACCCGCTCGGGATCGGTCTCGAACCCACGGGGAGGCTGGACGGTGACGAGGACGTTCCCAAGGTCGACACCTGGAATCGTGATCGGCTCCGTGGGAGGATCGCCCCATTCCTCACGCACGGCGGTCTGCAGGTCCGGA
Organism: Halorhabdus rudnickae; assembly: GCF_900880625.1. Taxonomy (NCBI): domain Archaea; kingdom Methanobacteriati; phylum Methanobacteriota; class Halobacteria; order Halobacteriales; family Haloarculaceae; genus Halorhabdus; species Halorhabdus rudnickae. The sequence goes on along the minus strand of NZ_CAAHFB010000001.1, from coordinate 947,515 downwards.
TGTAACTCTCCGAACCACGACCGGTAGGTGGCCGGATCGACCGTCTCGATCCCAGCGCTATCGGCGGGTTCTGTCCATCGCGTATCGTCCGTGAGCTGGCCGACCAACTGTTCGACGATCGCCTGTCCGTCAGCCGGCCGGCCGGCGATCCGGTAGCCTGCCGCATCGAGGCGATCGAGTAACCGATCGAGACTCGCCGGCGTATCCAGGCCGAATGCGGTCCCGATCCCGTCTTCGGAGGGGGGATAGTTGTGGAGCACGACGGCGATCCGCTTCTCCTCGGGTGGTGTTCGGCCGAGACGCGCCCAGTTGGCCACCAGTTCGGCGGCGTGTTCGACGCGGCCGTCGATCGGCTGGTGTGTGCGGGGGGCCGGCCCATCGAAAGCAGCCGGTCGATCGTCCCGATCGGCGCGTTCTTTCCCGCTGATCGGGTGTGAGACGATCGTGCCGTCTAGTTCCGGGAGAGCGACCGACAGCGCGAGTTCGAACGGTGGGAGGCCCGCGTCATCCGCGCGGTACTCCGCCCGAGGACGCATCGTCGTCATCGCCTGGACGACAGGCACGTCGAGAGCTTCCAGAAATCCGATCGTGGGATCGGCAGGTTCCCCGGCCGAGCTCCCCCGCTCGGTCATCGTCAGCGAGTACATGAACGTCGTCACGATCGCGTCCACTTGCACGTCCGTCCCGTCGCCGAACCAGTTGGCTGCGACCCACGCGGCGTCCCGTCGATCCGGGTCTTCGGCCCGCGGGGTGGTGAACACCGGGAACGCGTCGACTCCTTTGGCTTCCAGTGCCCGGACGAGTGCGTCTACGTACTGGGTGTTCTCGACGGTCCAGTGGCTCTCGTAGAACCAGATTCCGACCGTCGGCCGGTCCGAATCGAACGTCTCCCGAAGCGCCTCGACAGTCGCCCCCGGATGATCCGGATGATATACTCCCGTCGACGGGAGCGCGACCGGATCGTCGTACGTCCAAGTCCCCGCTCCGAACTCCGACGCGAGGTATCGACAGAGGTTTTCGACGTTGAGGACACCACCCCGGTCGAGATAGCGACGAACCTGGCGCTGGACGGCGGGGTCGACAGTCGAGTCTCCCGCGCCGCTAGTCGTTCCCGCTCGGGCAACCACGACTTCGAGGTCCATCCGGTACAACTGCTCGCGGACGGATTCGAAGTCCGGGAGTCGCGATTCGGACCCGTGGAGCCAGCAGACGACCACGTCACAGCCTTCGAGGCGGTCGAGGAACTGCCCTACCGCCGCCGGACCCTCCAGGTCCGACCCCGAACGAACGAGGAGATCGATCCCGGAAAGGCGCTCGGCGGCCGCCCGGATCGCGGCGACCGGCTGATCGGTCGCTGTGTAGAGTCCGATCGAACACATCCTTATTATAGTACCATTGGATTACCCCAAGTATGGTTGGATTTCGATCCGCCGTCCCGTTCCCGGACATCGTGGGCCAGGAGCGTCTCAAGCGGGCGTTGCTCGCGGTGGCTGTCAACGACGCCCTCGACGGGCTGTTGATACGGGGCGAGAAAGGGACGGCAAAGTCGACGGCGGTGCGGGGACTGGTCGATTTGCTCCCCAACCAGCGGGTGATCGCGGATTGTCCATACGGCTGTCCGCCGGACGAACCGGCCCGTCAATGTGACTCCTGTCGGGGCCGGGAGAACCCGCCTGTCGAGACCCGTCCCGTCCCCCTGGTCACGGTCCCGTTGGGGGCGACCCGCGAGCGGGTCGTCGGATCGCTGTCGCTCTCTGACGCACTGGATGGGGAGCCGACGTTCGAACCGGGGCTACTCGCCCGGGCTAATCGCGGCGTGCTGTACGTCGACGAGGTGAACCTTCTAGACGATCACTTAGTCGACGTATTGCTGGATGCTGCCGCCAGCGGTGTCAATCGCGTCGAGCGTGATGGAATGAGCGAGACGCACCCGGCCGAGTTCACCTTGATCGGCACGATGAACCCCGAAGAGGGGGACATCCGTCCACAACTCCGTGATCGCTTCGCCATCCAGGTCGAGGTCACGGGGGCCCAAGATATCGACGAACGGGTAACGATCGTCGAATCGGCGCTCGACCGCTCCCGGGAGACCGAGTCTGACTCGGACGACTCCGCTAAACTCGACCAATTGCGTCGGACGATCACCACTGCGCGGGAGGCGCTCGACGACGTCTCATTGCGGCGTGACCTGGCCGCGACGATCGCCGAGGTCTGTGTCGACGCTGGCGTGGACGGCCACCGTGGCGATATCGCCGCGGCTCGCACCGCCCGGACCTTCGCGGCACTGGATGGCCGTCGGAACGTAACTGAACGTGACGTCCGGGAAGCCCTCGGGTACGCGCTCCCCCACCGACTGCGAAGTCGCCCCTTCGAGGAGACCGAACCCATCGAGGACCTGCTGGCGGAGCATTTCGACGAGTCGGCCGCCGAGTCGGGTGACGATACCGAGGAAACGGACGAAGCCGACAGGGAAGGAGGACGAGAACAGTCCCAGGCCGGGGGTTCGGCCAACAACTCCGAATCAGAAGCGAGCAGGACGGTCGACGGGACGGATACGCCCGCCGACGCTGACGGTACCGGACCCGACCGCGACCATTCAACGGCTACGGCAGGCGGACCAGCAGAAACCGATCGCTCGGAAACGGAATCCACGACCGAACAGGACCGATCCGGCACAGACACCGCGGAGGTCCCGGCCGAAATCGGTGAGAGGGAGGACGCACGAGCTGAGTCGGACGATAGCTCCAGAGACGGAACTCAGTCGGATACCGCGGACGGCGAGCAGTCAAAAGGGACGGACGGCGACTGGTCGGGGGATTCAGCGGGCGATCGAACTGCTCGTCCGGCATCTGCCGAAAGCGTGACGCCGGTCGAAACAGACGGCACCCCCGGATTGGGTATCGACGACGAGACGCCTACATCAGCTGTCGACACCGGCCGCATCGAGGCCAAACCCGACGCCGACGCGGTCGGTCCCCGCGTTCGCACGGAGCCGGTTGACTCACCCGACAACGTCGACACGGCCGCGACGATCAGGCAGAGCGCAAAGCGTGGGCGGGCCGACATCCAGCGCCAGGACCTCCGGCAGTCGGTCCGGTCCGGGTCGGCGACAGCACTGGTGGTCTTCGTCGTCGACGCGAGCGCGTCGATGCGGTCGGCGATGGAGGCCGCGAAAGGGACCGTCCTCGAACTGTTGAAAGAGAGCTATCGAGAGCGCGACGAGGTCGCGTTCGTCGCCTTCGCGGGCGAGGAAGCGACCGTCCTCCTCCCGCCGACGGACAGCGTCTCACTCGCGGCCCGTCACCTCAAGGAACTGCCGACCGGTGATCGGACGCCACTGCCCGACGGACTGACGACGGCCCGTGAGGTGATCGACCGGGCCGACCCTGCCGCGAGCGTGGCCGTCGTCGTGACCGACGGTCGGCCGAACGTCGCCGCCGGACGGCCGACGGCGGCGACCCGCACGGCTGCCACAGACCTCGCCGAATCCGCCGACGAGGTCCTGGTCGTCGATGCTAGCCAGCCGGACGACCGGGCAACGGTGACTGCGGATCTCGCGGAGGCCGCCGACGGGCGGACGATTTCGCTGGAAAACCTTTCCACCGAGTCAGTGCAGTCTGCGTCCCGATCTGCCAGAGAGTAAGGCCGCGCCTGGGTCATCCCGAGCGCGGTCCGTCGTGGCTGTGGTCGTGCTCGTGCGTTGCTGTCCCATCGTGACCATGGTCGTGAGCGTCGGCCTGTCCGTGGTCGTGCTCGTGATCGCGCCCACCTATGTCGCCGTGGTTGTGACCATGGTCGTGAGCGTCACTGACGTGTGCCAGCGTGTGCTCTAACGCCTCGGCGAAGGCCGTTTCGCCGTCGACCCCCGAATCGTAATCGGCAAACGAGACTTTGTGTGTACACGTGTCACAGGGCATCGAGACGGTACCGGTTCGTGCCTCCTGCACCCGGTATTCGAGCGCACGAATGAGTCGTTCGTCGACGCCCAAGACGTCCGTTGTGGTCGCTTCGATCCCCGGGTGTAACTCGTCGAACTCCTCGACCTCCTCGCGGACTCGCTGTGTGAGAACACCGTCGCCGAGCATATACGGGGCGACGATCGTGGCGTCGGGGTCGTGGCGGGCGACCTCACGGAGTGTTCGGTCGAGTTGGGGTTCAGTGACCCCGATAAACGTCGGTTCGACCCGGCTGAAGGCTCTGCCCTCCTGGATGAACCGGGCGAGCCGATAGGCGTCGGCGTTCGCGTTCGGGTCGCTGGATCCGCGACCGACGAAGACGACCGCCACGTCGTCATCGTGGCGATCGGCGGCCAGTTCGGCCTCGGCAGCGTCGATCCGGTCGGCGACGATCTCGACCAACTCCGGGCGAACGCCCAGGTTCGAGCCGTACGCAAACTCCACGTCGGGGAATCGCTGTCTGGCATACTGGACGACGAGCGGTACCTCGTCTTTGACGTGCCCGGCGGCGAACAGCGCGAGCGGTACAACGGTGATCGACTCGGCGTCCGGGGCCAGCTCCGCGATCCGATCGTGAATGTGTGGTTCGGCAAGTTCGATGAACGCCGGTGCTACCCGTTCGTCCAGCTGGGCTTCGAGGGCGGCCGCGACCGCCCGCACTTGATCGTTCGATGCCTCGCGTCGAGAACCGTGTCCGGCGAGTACAACCGGTGTGTCCGTCGTCATGTGTGTCTCAGTAGTCGTATTTCCGTTCGTAGCCTCTGGGGGTGAGCAGCCGGTCGCCCCAGACGCGCGTTCGTTCGGTGCCGACGACGATCGTCGACGTCATATCGAGAAGATCTGATTCACCCAGTTCCGGAAGCGTTTCGAGGTCGGTGACGTGCGTTCGTTCGTCCGCTCGGCCGGCCCCGCGGACGATCCCGACTGGCGTCTCCGGGTCCCGGTGGGCCGAGAGTATGTCACAGGCCAGCTGGAAATTCTGTGCTCTGTTGGGACTCCAGGGATTGTAGAGAACGACGACCATTCCCGTCGGGGCGACCGCTCGCAGCCGCGATTCGATATCGGACAGCGGGGTGAGGTGATCCGAGAGGCTGATCGACACGGTGTCGGTGACGAGTGGAGCGCCGAGCCGTGCTGCCGAGGACTGTGCCGCCGGGACGCCCGGCACAACCTCGAAGTCGATACGGTCGGGGTGAATCTCCCGTGATTCGAGGATTTCGAGAACGAGACCACCCAGCGCATAAACGTTCGGGTCGCCGCTCGCGACGAGGGCGACCGACGCCCCGTCGAGAGCCCGATCGACGGCGGTCTCCGTTCGGGAGACCTCGGTGCCCATCCCTGTCGCGTGGACCGCGTCGGCACTCCGGCGCACCGACTCGGGGAGCAACTCGACGTAGGTCTCGTAGCCCACGATCTGATCGACTGCTTCGAGGGTTTCTCTGGCCCGGATCGTCATCCCTGCATCGTGACCCGGCCCGAGTCCCACCGCCGCGAGGGACCCCTCGACGATACTGTCGGCGTCGGTGTCGATCCCGGCGGAACGTCCGTCTGTGTCGCGCTCGGGGGCAGTTTCAGGTTCCATCGTCGCCACCTCCATCGGTGAACGGGGCGGAACCGTCCCGCGGCGTGACCAGGAACGGCCGGCCCCCGTTGGCGGGGCGCAGGACCCGGGAGTCCTCGGTCCCGACGATGACGAGCGTCCCGACCGTTTCGGGAGCGCATTCGTCACGGGCCGCCGCCAGCGTCGTGATCGTGACCGTCTCTCCCGTCGGCGAGCGACCCCGCTTACCCCGGGCCACGTCTTCGAGTACTGCGACCGGAACTGAATCCGAGCGGTGGGTTCCGATGGTATTCAGGGCCGAGTCCAGTGAGCGAGCGACGTTGTACAGCGCGATCACGAACCCGGCCCCGGCGGCGGCTTCGAGTTTCTGATCGATCGCCTTCCAGTCGCGTCGAGCCGTCGACAGCGAGAGCGCACAAAAGTCGTTCGACAGCGGTGCCCCGAGCAGTGCCGCCCCGCCCAGCGCCGCCGTGACGCCGGGCAGGACTTCGATCGGTATCTCGCCGTCGGCCTCGGTCTCGGCCAGCGTGACAAGCAGGTCTGATTTGCCGAAGACCGCCGGGTCCCCGCCCGAGACGTGAACGACTGTCTCACCGTCACGCACGCGGTCGAACGTCGCCGCTGCCTGGCGTTTGCGGTCCCGGCGTGCGGAGTCGATGACGACTGGTCCACTGTCCGGCTGATCCGTTTCGCCACCGAGCAGTCCGTCCTGCTGCAGAAATCGCTGATACAGGGGGGCGGCGTAGACAGCGTCGGCCGTCTGGATCGCGTTGCGAGCGGCCCGCGTCAGATGCGCCGGCGACCCCGGTCCCATGCCGACGACGACGAGGCGACCGTCGGGCGTATCCTCTTCTTGCGGCGGGTCGGGACGGGCGACGTGTGCGGCCGTTGGCCAGTCGGTCATCGTCCTACCGCCACCGTAACGCGGTCCTCGAACGTCCGCTTCGGCGCCAGTAACTCGTGGGTCCGTCCGCCCGCGATGGCACTCGCCTCGGCGATGCCGGGCCAGTCGAGCAACTCCCGTGCTCGCGATTCTGAGGGGCCATCGAACCGTTCGAGGGTCTCCTTCTCGAAGGCGACGACACCGAGGTCAAGCGACGCGGCGGCCTCCAGGAGGCCAGGCTCGTCCGCTTTCAGTTCCCCCGTCGCGACGAATTCGATGTCCGAGCGATCCCGGCCGGTCGCTTCGAGGGTGTCCAGCCAGGCTTGCCGACAGGTCTCGGCGTCGGTCCCTGCCCGACAGCCAGTCCCGATCACGACCTCGGCAGCGTCAGTCCGTTTGAGTACCGTCACGTCCTCCTCGACGAGAACCGCCCGCGGCCCGTCGAGGCGCTCGATCGGGCCGAGAGCACCGTCCCGAACAGCCAGGTTCGTCGCCACCGTCGAGTCGGGAGTCTCGATCGAGGCCCCGAGTGCAGCCGCGCGGGTCTCGACTCCCTGCTGGCCGGCCGCGTCGGTCGCCGTCGTCACCGTCGGGACGGGACCGGCGGACGCGAGTTCCTCGGCCAGCCGGTTGGCCCCGTGATGGCCGCCCACGAGCGGGATCGCCCAGGTCCGTTCCGCGTCGACCGCCACCACGGCCGGATCAGCCCATTTGTCGGCAAGCAGCGGCGCGATCTTTCGGACGACGATCCCGCTCGCCATCAACGCCACGATGCCGTCCCGGTCCCAGACCTGCTCGAAGACCCCATCGTCGTATGTGCTGACCTCGACGGTCCGGCGGTCGTTCCTGAGAGTCTCGGCGAGCTGCTCAGCCGTCGAGTGCTCACGTTCGAACGAGACCACGGCGACGGAATCGACGCACGCCTCGCCACTCACGAGCGATCACTCTCCGTGGTCCCGTCTTCCTCATCTGCCCAGCCGTCGTAGAGGAACGATCGCTCGTACTCGCCGCCGGTCACCGCCTCGCCGACGATCACCAGCGCGCTTGACTCGTAGCCGGCCGTCTCAACCTTTCCCGCGATGTCCCCGACCGTCCCCAGCAACACGTCCTCGTCCGGCCACGAGGCGTGATAGATGACCGCCACGGGCGTCTCGGCGTCCACTCCCGCCTCCAGCAGTCGATCCATCGTCGCGTCGATCGCGTGGGTTCCCAGGTAGACGGCCGTCGTCACGTCGCCCATCTCGACGAACTCGCTGACGTGCTCGTCGGAAGCGTCGAGCGTTCGTCCCTGTGGGCGGGTGAACGCGACGTGATTTGCGACGTTCGGCAGCGTGAGTTGGGTCCCGAGCGTCGCGCTCGCGGCGAAGGCGGCGGTGACGCCGGGGATCACGTACGCCGGGACGCCCCGCTCGGCCAGCATGTCGATCTGTTCGAGCGCCGCCCCGAATATCGCCGGATCACCACTGTGCAGGCGGACGACGTTCAGACCGTCCTCGTAGGCATGCGTCATCTCCGAGACTAGCGTTTCGAGGTCCGTCCCCGCGCTGTCGATGCGGTCTGCCTCGGGGGCGTAGGCGTCGAGAATCTCACTGTTGACCAGCGAGCCGGCGTGGACGACGAGGTCGGCCTCCTCGAGTGCCTTTCGACCGGCGACAGTCACGAGCTTCGGGTGGCCGGGTCCGGCACCGACGAAGGGGATGGCGTCCGACTCGGCCCACGGGAGTCCACTCACGGCGACCGTCCTCCGTCGGCACGCTCCGCGTAGGCGACCGTGAAGTAATCGCTGTCCGCCAGCGCGTCCGGGTCGGTCGTGATCGTCGCGTCGTCCATGAACAGCCGTCGGCCGTAGGTCACTGTATAGCCCGCCTCGGTCAGTGTGTCGTGCGTTTCGGCGACGTCGGTGACTTTCAACAGCAGCAACTGTTCGGGACGGTCGGACGGAATCCCGGCGGCGGCCTCGCACACGGTGAGCGATCCCTCGTCGATTTTCACGTCGAGTGCCGTCGTGAACGCCGTGACGACGCTCACGCCAGGCACAGTCCGGACCTCGACGGCGGGATAGTCGGCGAGTGCGCGTTCGAGGTGGCCGAACGTGGCGTAGATCTTCGGGTCGCCGACCGTGACGAAGGCGGCGTCGTCCTCGCGAGCGACCTCGGCAACCCTTGCGGCCGCATCTTCCCAGGCGGCTTCGAGTGCCGCCTGATCGTCTGTCATCGGGAACGTCAGGCGTTCGGTGCGCTCCGTATAGGGATCGACGAGACACTCGGCAATATCGCCCGGGGTAAACACGGTCGTCGCCCCCGTCACGATCTCCCGGCCTCGAACGGTTATCAGCGCAGGATCGCCCGGGCCGAGCCCGACGCCGTAGAGTGTCACGCTGCCTCCTGGCCGGGGTGGCCGCTGATTACGTACACTGGTCGTTCGGGTTCGATCGCCGTCTCGCCCGCCAGCGACGATCCCCGGCCGATCGAGACGCGACGGACTTCGGGATCGAACGAACGGGACCGGAATCCGTCGATCGCACGGACGGCCGTTTCGAGCCGGGCCGCGTTGAGGACGACGACCCGCGGCCCCGCCGTCGCTACCCAGTCCAGAACGGCATCTAGATTGCGCGTCCCACCGACGAACACGGCATCCGATGACTCGGGGAGTCCGTCCGGGGCGGTCGCCCGAGTGACTGTCACCGAGGATTCACAGTCGTTGGCCGCCAGATTCGTCCGGATCGCTTCGACACGTTCCGGATCACGTTCGACGGCAGTCACTCGATCGGCGGTCCCGACAGCCTCGATTGACACCGCGCCGGTTCCGGCCCCCACATCCACGACGTGATCGCTCGGCCGGAGATCGAGCGCCCACAGCACTAGCGCCCGAACTTCCGGTTTCGTTGGACCCGGGGCAGTCGACTCCGGGAGTGAGATGCGTCCCATTGTGGGTGGCCTGCGTCCCGTCGCTGAAAACAATATCGTTTGATGTAGTACAACTCAACCTTCTCGTGTGGCGGATTGGACCGTCTCCCTCCGTTCGTCACTGCAAGAGCAGACACTATGCTGTCCGAGAGTGTAACTGTGAGTGCAAAGCGTCCGGGAGAATTACCGGGCCAGTGAGGTCGCTACTCGGAGCGCAGTTCGTCCATGTGGTCGATCCGTGACTGGACCAGTTCGGGCGTGCCGATGTCCCAGCGGACGCGCAGCCCCTCGGTGCCGGCGCTTTCGAGCGCGTCGGTCGCAATCTGTTCGGCGTCAGTGATGGAATCGGCGAGACCGACGACCGCGAACGAGCGGGAAGTCGTCGTGTAAATGCCGTCATCCCGTTCGTCGACGCTAGCGTAATACAGCAGTGCGTCGCCGGCGTTCTCGGGCGAAATTCCGACCTTCGCGCCGGATTCGGGATCGGTCGGGTAGCCATCGGGTACTGCGTACTTACAGACGGTCGCCCGGGACTGGAACTGGAGTTGTGGGAGCGACTTGCCGTCCCGTGCCGCGACGAGGACGTCAAGCAGGTCGGTTTCCATGACGGGGAGGGTGTTCATCGCCTCGGGATCGCCAAAGCGGGCGTTGAACTCGACTACCTTCACGCCATCGGCAGTGAGCATGAACTGACCGTAGAGGACGCCTTTGTACCCGTCCAGTGCGTCGACGGTGGCTTCGAGGATATCGACGGCTTCCAGGTAGTCCTCGCGGTCCATGAACGGCAGTTCGAGCTCAGAATCGCTGTAGGACCCCATGCCGCCAGTGTTGGGTCCCTCGTCGCCCTCGTAGGCGCGTTTGTGGTCCTGGACGGCGGGGGTGACCCGGATTTCGCCGTTCGCGACGAGCGCCTGAACGGTGAACTCCTCGCCGATGAGGCGTTCCTCCAGAACCATACGGTCGTACTCGGAGTCGCGGATGTACGCCTTGGCTTCTGTGGCAGTCACTTGATCGCCGATGACGCGGACGCCCTTCCCGCCTGTGAGGCCGGCGGGTTTGACGACCAGATCGCCGTCATATTCGTCGATGTATTCGCAGGCAGCCTCACTGTCGGTGAATTCCTCGAAATCCGGACAGCCCGAGATGTCGTTGCGGTCCATAAACCGCCGCTGGAAGCCCTTGTCCGTCTCGATACGGGCCTCCTCGGCCTGGGGACCGAACGCGTAGACACCGGCGTCGTCCAGCGCGTCGGCGACGCCCGCTTCGAGGGGGGCTTCCGGGCCGACGATGGCGAGCGTGGCGTCGACTTCGTTGGCATAGGTTGTGACGGCCTGTGGGTTGGTCGCGTCCAGTGTCTCAAACCCATCGGCCAGGCGGGCGATCCCGGGATTGCGGTTGCCCGCGGCGGCGTACAGCGAGCAGTCCGAATCGTCGAGCGCGCGAGCGATCGCGTGCTCACGGCCGCCGCCCCCGATCAGCAGTACCGTTTCGGTCATGGGAGAACACCCTCGCCAGGGGAGTGTAAAGGTTGCTTTTGGGCGTGCGAGTCTCGCCGCCGACGCCACGGGTAAACCCCTGGCGACCCGACGGGGGCCATGAGCAACCCACTCGAAGACAACCGTCTCGACGCGGAGGGAAGTCCCTACCTCCGCCAGCACGCCGACAACCCCGTCGATTGGCAGCCCTGGGACGACGACGCCCTCGCGGCCGCAGAACGCGAGGACCGACCGATCTTCTTGTCGATCGGTTATTCGTCGTGTCACTGGTGTCACGTCATGGCCGAAGAGAGCTTCTCGGACCCCGCGGTCGCCGAGACCCTCAACGAACACTTCGTCCCGATCAAAGTCGACCGTGAGGAACGGCCGGATGTCGACCGGATCTACCAGACGCTGGCCCAACTCCTTGGCCAACAGGGTGGCTGGCCGCTGTCGGTGTGGCTGACGCCCGATCGTCGCCCGTTCTACGTGGGGACGTACTTCCCACGGGAACCCCAGGGAGGCCGGCCAGGGTTCGAGCAGTTACTCGAAGACCTCAACGAGACCTGGGAGAACGATCGCGAGACCGTCGAGGAACGGGCCGAGCAGTGGGCCGACGCGGTCGCCGGGCGTCTGGAGGGCACTCCAGACAGTCCGTCCGAGATCACTGACAGCCCAGACGGGCAACTCCTCGAAACGGCCGCACAGTCGGCAGTGCGTCAGGCCGACCGCGAGCACGGCGGGTTCGGGCGCGGCGGACCGAAGTTTCCCCAGCCGGGACGGCTCCACCTCCTGTTGGGGGCCGACGCCCGCCTGGACGGGGCCAGCGGCGATGCCGGAAGCGACGTCGATCTCGACGGGATTGCGGGGAGCGAACTCAAAGAGAGTGGGGACGCGGACGTGGATGCCGAGACGTACCGCACAGTTCTGACGGAGACGCTCGACGCGATGGTCTCTGGCGGCCTCTACGATCATGTCGGCGGGGGGTTCCACCGTTATGCGACCGATCGGTCCTGGACGGTCCCACACTTCGAGAAGATGCTCTACGACAACGCCGAGATCCCGCGGGCACTCGTCGAAGGCTACCGGGCGACCGGCAACGAGCGCTACGCTCGCGTCGCACGGGAGACTTTCGAGTTTCTCGATCGGGAACTCGGCCACCCCGACGGCGCGTTCTACAGCACGCTCGACGCCCGTAGCGAAGGTGAGGAGGGAACGTTCTACGTCTGGACGCCCGAAGCGGTCCGGGATGCCGTCGACGACGAGACAACTGCTTGGCTCGCTCTGGAACGATACGGGATCACCGAGGATGGTAACTTCGAGGACGGACGGACGGTGTTGACCATCAGCGCCGAACTGGAAGAACTTGCGGCGACCTCCGGTCTGGACGAAGCCGAGATCGACGACCGTCTCGAACGGGCACGCAAGCAGTTGTTCGCGGCGCGTGGCGAGCGCCCCCGGCCGGCCAGAGACGAGAAGATCCTCGCGGGCTGGAACGGGCTGGCGATCTCGGCACTGGCGGAGGGTTCGCTCGCGCTCGATGCGGAGCTGGCCGACCGCGCCGTCGACGCACTCGCGTTCGTCCGCGAGCACCTCTGGGACGCCGAGGCGGGCCTGCTCAAACGTCGCTACGCCGACGGCGACGTACGGATCGACGGCTACCTGGAGGACTACGCGTTCCTCGCCAGGGGCGCTTTCGATTGCTACCAGGCGACTGGCGACCCGGACCATCTCGCGTTCGCGTTGGACCTCGCTCGCGAGATCGAAGCGCGGTTCTTCGACGAGGGGGCTGGCACGCTGTACTTCACGGAAGCCGGCGAGACAGATCTACTCGCCAGGCCCCAAGAGGTGACCGATCGCTCGACACCGTCGAGTGCCGGCGTCGCCGTGGACGTACTGTTGTCGCTGTCGGCGTTCGTCCCCCACGACCGGTTCGACTCGGTCGCCCGTTCCGTTCTCTCGACCCATCACGATGCGATCGCGGCGGATCCGCTTCAGCACGCCTCGCTGGCACTTGCGGCCGATCACGCGGGCAGTGGGGCGAGCGAATTGACCATCGCCGCCGACGCTGTGCCCCAATCGTGGCGCGAACGCATCGGGCGAACGTTCCTTCCCAGTCGGATCCTCGCACGCCGACCACCGACCGATGGGGGACTGGATGCGTGGCTCGAGACGCTGAATATCGAGTCCGCACCGCCGATATTCGCCGACCGGGCAACAAAGGACGGCGAGCCGACGGTCTACGCCTGTCGGGAGTTCACCTGCTCGCGCCCATTGACTGATGTCGAAGAAGCGCTCGCGTGGTTCGACGCCGGGGCCTGAAAACTCGCGGCGTGATCAGACCGATGCGTCGACCGATTCGAGTTGCCTCGCCAGGTAGACGGCGATCGGTTCGCCCTCGTCCTCGACGAAGCGGGCGATTTCTTCCCCGTCGCGTTCGACGACGACCGTCGGGATGTACTCGATCCCGTATTCTGCGACGCCTTCTCCTTGCTTGTCCTGATCGAGTGGGTAGTGTTCGATGTGGTTCTCGGATACGTCGGCGGCATCGAGTGCCGCGCCGAAATCGGGAAGTAGCGATCGGCAGTCCCCACACCAGTCCCCACCCCAGACCTTGTACGTCACGTCGTCGAACCCACGGAGGATCTCGACGGTTTCCTCGTGGGCGTCAGCGCTCCAGACCGGATTCGGTTCCATCGTCTCGAGTGGCATGCCTCAAGGTAGACTTCCAGCGGGTTTAACCGCGCCGTTCTCGGGAAGTACTGCGGGATCGACGCGCCCTTCGACAGCGGCACGACCTGCCGGTGACCGTCGGGTGTTTACTCCTGGCCGGCGAACCGCCGGGTAATGGACGACAGCATTCTCGATACCATCGGGACTCCGTTGGTCGAGATCGGCTCCCAGCCGGGCGTCACGGTCGCCGCGAAAGTCGAGGCATTCAATCCCGGCGGGTCAGCGAAGGATCGCCCCGCGCTGGGAATGATCGAGGCCGCCGAACGCGAGGGTGACCTCGAAGCTGGCGATCGACTCGTCGAGCCCACCAGCGGCAACACTGGCATCGGCATCTCGCTTGTGGCCGCCGCGAAAGGATACGACGTGACGATCGTCATGCCCGAGGACATGTCTGTCGAGCGCCGGCAACTCATGCAAGCCTATGGCGCGGACCTCGAACTCGTCACCGGAGATATGAGCGACGCCCGCGATCGGGCCGACGAACTCGAGGCGGAGCACGGAATGATCCAGCTCCGGCAGTTCGAGAACCCCGCCAACCCACAGGCCCACTACGAGACAACGGGCGTCGAGATCCTCGAACAGATCGGCGATCGGACGATCGACGCGTTCGTCGCCGGTGTGGGCACGGGGGGGACGATCAGCGGGACGGCCCGCCGCCTCCGGGAGACGTTCCCCGAGATGGACGTGATTGCTGTCGAGCCGTCCGACAACGCTGTCCTCTCGACCGGCGAGTCGGGGTCTGATGATTTCCAGGGGATGGGACCGGGCTTCGTGAGCGAGAACCTCGATCGCAGCATGATCGACGAGGTGCGGACGATCGACATTGAGGACGCCGAGGCGGAGTGTCGTCGTCTGGCTCGCAAAGAGGGGCTGCTCGTCGGCCAGTCCAGCGGCGCGATGGGCGTGATCGCCCGCGACGTCGCCGCGGAGCTGGCCGACCCCGGCGCCCAGGAGCCGCCGCTGGTCGTGACCGTCTTCTGGGACAGCGGCGAACGCTATCTCTCGACCGGGCTGTTCGACGGGTGAATCGACTGCCAGCGTGCCTTTTTCTCGCAGCGTAAATCGACGCGTATCGTTATGGTAGCTGGCGTCGTCCCCTCAGTCAGCGATGGACCCCGTTTCCGTTCTCTGTGTCGACGACGATTCGGACTTGGTGGCGCTGACGGCGGCGAACCTCCGACGGGACACGGACTCCTTCGAGGTCACGACGGCGACCGACCCCAGACGTGCACTCGAGGAGGTGTCCACCTCGGCGGTCGACTGTATCGTCAGCGATTACGATATGCCTGATATGGACGGCCTCGAATTCCTCGAGGCCGTCAGGGAGGGCCACCCAGACCTCCCATTTATCCTGTTCACGGGCAAGGGGAGCGAGGAGGTCGCAAGCGAGGCGATCGCCCGCGGTGTGACTGACTACCTCCAGAAAGGGACCGGTGAGGACTGCTATGATTTGCTGGTAAACCGGGTAACAAACGCCGTCGAGAAATATCGGGCGGGCAAACGGGCAGAGACACTCGATCGAATACGTGGGATTCTTCGGGACGTCAATCGGTCGCTGGTCCGGGCCGAGGATCGGGAGGCACTCGAACACCGCGTCTGTGAGATCCTCGCGAGTGCCGACCCCTATCGGCAGGCCTGTATCCTCACTCCCGCCGGCTCGGCGGCGTTCGACATACGCGCTCGCGTGGAGGAGGGGACCTTCGAGAGTGTCGAGGAGAACGCCGCGGATCTGGCGGCTGCTTGCCCTGTCGACGTAGCTCTCGAGAACAGTGAGATCGCGATGGTGACGATTGACGGGCACGCACCGGTATCCGAGCGGGAACGCGCGCTGTTCGAACAGGGGTACGACGCGACCGCCGCCATCCCGATCACGTACGACGGCAGCGACTACGGCGTCCTTTGTCTGTTCACGAACGAGACCGACGCCTTCGACGCCGAAGAGCGTGCGCTGCTGGCAGAGATCGGCGAGGATCTCTCGCACGCGATCTATCGGGCGGAACTACACGATCGGTTTCGCCGGAACGAACGTATCATTGCGAACCTCCCCGTCGGCGTCTATCGAAATTCCCCCTTGCCGGATGGGGCCCTACTCGAAGTCAATCCAGCGCTCGTCGATCTGTTCGACGCTGAGGACGCCGAGGACCTCTTGGGCCGCCCGTTTCGCGAACTTTACGCCGATCCCGACGACCGAGAGCAGTTCGTCACGGCGCTCGAACGCGAGGGAATCGTCCAAGATATCGAACTCGAACTCGAGACGCTCTCGGGCGACTCGTTCCGAGCATCCGTGACCGGACTTCTGACTGAGGATGGCGACGAGCGGTACTTCGACGGTGTGATTCAGGAGATTCCCCAGGCTGACCAGCAACGCGCACGCCGGACGCCGATCGACCCCCGGACAGATCGCTGAAGGCGGTAATTCGTGCTGCTTTCCTGTCCGCACGACGAATTGCTGTCGATGCCTTCGACACTCGATCTCCTGATCGGTAGCGGCCCCGGCCAGCGGGTTGTCGTCCTGGGTGCGGTCGTGCTGTACGCGTATCTGTTCCTCACGCGGCCGGACGACGCCAAAGCAGCCGTAGGCAACGGGCTCCGGTTGTTCGGTCGGATGTTCTCGCTCATCCTTGCCGCCCTCGCCCTCGCCGCGGCGATCCAGACGCTCGTGTCCGCATCGGCGATCCGGCACGCCCTTGGCGAGGCCGCCGGCGTCGGTGGGAGTGTTCTCGCGGGCTTGATCGGCGGGATGCTACCCGGCGGCCCCTACGCCGTCTACCCGATCGTCAGCGGTGTCGTGGCCGCCGGTGCGGGTGCGGCCGCCGCGATCGCGATGCTCGTCGGCTACGGGGCCATCGGGCTGGGGCGCGTCCCCTACGGCCTGGTGTTTTTCGATGTGAAGACGGTCGCGCTCCGACTTGGGATCGCGATCCCGACGACGGTCGCAGTGTCGGTGGGGGTGTATCTGCTGCTATGACTGCCGGAGACATCGTCGACGGGGTTCGACGCCGCGTCCGGCAGACGACGGTCGGCGACGTCGTTGACGTCCTCCTGGGGGGCCAGTGGAACCAGCGGGTGGTCGTCCTGGGCGCGATTGCGCTGTACGGCTGGCTGGCGCTCACCGACCTCGAGGCGGCGCGCCAATCGGCCGCGTCCGGGCTCGGGACGTTCACCCATATGTTCACACTCATCCTCGCGTCGCTGCTGATCGCAAGTGCCCTGGAGACGCTTCTGTCTCCCGACGCGCTGGCCGACTGGCTCGGCGAAGCCGCCGGTGCTCGCGGCGTCGTCCTCGCGGGCCTGATCGGCGGGGCACTCCCCGGCGGTCCCTACGCCGTCTACCCGATCGTCCGCGGCGTCGCCGACCGCGGCGCGAGCTATCCCGCCATGCTGGCGATGCTTGTGGGTTACAGCGTGATCGGCCTCGGCCGGGTTCCGTTCGGTCTCGTCTTCTTCGAGACGTGGATAATCGCCGCCCGGCTCGTCATCGCCGTCCTCGTCACGGTCGTCGTGGGGCTGTCGCTGTACGCCGCGGCACAGACCACCATCGGCGGACGCCTCCTCTCGTTTGACGACTGAAGAGACAGACGACTACCCTTCTGACGACACAGACGACCGATCACCGGAAGTTGCGGATGACCGGCCATCGAGAGATACAGAGACCGGTCACCTGGAGAACTCGTCTTCGGTGACGCGTACGACGACCGTCTCTTCGACGTCCCGGAGATCGTACGCCGGAACCGACCCCTCGGTCCGCGTGACGTACATCGGTTCGACGAGTTCCGGCAAGCCCACACTCCGCCCGAGTGCTTGGTTTTTTGCGTCTCCCGGCTCGCTTCCCGCTCTCTCCGGCGATTCGGGACCCCCTCCGTCGGACGTGGTCCTCTCGCTTTCGTCCGGCGGCCCCGACTTTGGCCCTGCGGACGGGTCGTCGTCGCCGGCCTCGTCCGAACTATCCCCGGCCGGTTGGACGCCGTAGACTTTCAGATAGCGGTCGGACTCGGCGGGCGCCACGCGGTCGTCCCGGATCGCGGTGGCGAGGTCTCGGGAGAGCCACTCGGACTCGCTGACGCTGGGTTCCCGGACCAGCGCGGCATCGGCGTACCGGACGAGATACCAATTGAGATCGTTCAGCAGCGCGACCGCCGCGCCGAGGCTCACCGTCTCGAGGCCGACCGCGTTGTGAAACGGTTCCGAGAGGTCGTACGTCCGCAACGCCTCGCGGGCGGTCTCGTGGGAGAGAAGCGTCTGTCTGAGCCGTACGTTCTCCGATCCCAGTAGACAGACGCGAGTCATCGAGTTCGACTCGGGACGCCCGGGACAAAAACCGTTCCGTCCACGCCTCCTCTCAGTGGTCGACCCGTGGCGGCTCGACGCGTTCGGGCTCGGCGGCCACCCGCTCGGCCAGTTCGAGCAACTCGTCCGGCTCGGCGGCCCGGACGGCCGCTGGATCGCCCCGTGTCTCGGGGTTGTCGGGTGCGATCCGGTTGCACCCGGCGGGGACAGTCGCGTCGTCGTACGTCTCGAGGGTCCGCGCCTGCTCGGTGACAGCGGTCTTGTCCATCGTCACCAGCGGCCGGTGGATCGGCAGATCCGTGACGGCGTCCGTCGCCGCAAGGTTGGCCGTCGTCTGGCTTGACTTCTGGCCGATCGCCTCGCCGGTGACGATTCCGACCGCCCCCTCCTCGCGGGCGACTGTCTCGGCGGCCCGGTACATGAACCGGCGCAGGGAGAGCATCCGGGTGTCCGCTGTCTCCGTCACGAGTCGTTCGACAGCCTCGCTCCCGTCGATCACCCGCAGATCGAGGTCGAAGTTCGGTGCGTGCCGGGCCAGCTGGCGGACGGCCGCTTCCGCCCGGGCGCGATGGTCCGGTCCGCCGTACGGGCCGAGATCGACGTACACTGGCAGGATCGGTGCCCCCCGAGTCATCGCCTGCCAGGCCGCCACCGGCGAGTCGATCCCGCCGCTGATCAGCGCCACAAGTGGCTCCTGGGTGCCCAGCGGGAGACCACCCGGTCCCGAGCGCTTCTCGAGGAAGACGAACGCCTCGTCGGGACGCGCCTCGACATAGACCGTGAACGCCGGATCGTCGAGATCGACCGTCGGCGTCTCCCCCATAGCTTCGATCGCGTTCCAGATCGCCGATCCCCCTCGCTCCTCGATGTCTCGGCTGGTGAACTCGTGGATCTCGTCGCCGCCGGCCCGTCTGGCTCGAACGGCGAAGGGGCCGCCGTCGTAGCATTCTCTGGTGGTCGCTTCGAGCGTCTCGGTGATCGCTTCCATTGATGGTTCGACCGACCGTGCGGGACTGGCCGAGACGACGCCGGGAGCGTCCGTCGCGGCGTCTGTGGCCGCCTCAACATTGTCCTCTGTCGTCCGCACGTACAGCCGATTGCGCTCACAACCGGTGTCCCCCGTGAGATCGCGATCGGCGAGGAGCGCGTTGAGGTTCTCCTGTAGCTGGAACTCCATTTTCATCCGCACCTGGTCGCTCTTGACGCCGACTTCGCCGTGTCGGACAACGACCACGTCGGCTCCCGGGGGATGCATAGCCTTCCGTATTCGATGGGCGAGTAAACAGCCTTCGACAGCGACCGATGGACAAGAAGGGGTCTCCCCGGCGCGTCAGAACGTCGAGAGTTCGCCGTCGATGACGCGCTCGGTGATCCCGGTGATGTCTGCGAGTTCCTCATCGATGATGGCCGTCACATCGTCTTCGACATCGGCTACGTCCACTCCGTCCTCGGTGATGATCGTCGCGTCGGCGACGTGGGGATCGTCGATCGGCGAGCCGATCTGGCTGAGCAGCCGAACCTGGAGTTGCTTGATGCCCTCGACCTCCTCGACGACCGAGTGAGCGATCTCCGTGCTGAGTAGATTATAGATCTTCCCGATGTGGTTGACCGGGTTCTTCCCGCTGGTGGCCTCCATGCTCATCGGACGGTTCGGCGTGATGAGGCCGTTTGCCCGATTGCCCCGACCGACCGACCCGTCGTCCCCCTGTTCGGCGCTGGTGCCGGTCGTCGTGAGGTAAATCGCTCCCTCCTCGTAGTCGTCTGCCGTGTTCACGTGGACGCTGACCTCGCGATCAGTGTACTCGGCGGCGAGGTCGGCCACGTACTCCCGGACGCCTTCGACGGCATCCCGGTACTCGTGGATGTCGTTGACGTGGGCGTCGACGGTCGCCGCGGCGACGGTCACGTCGATCTGCTCGCCCTCGCGCTTGCCCATGACCTTGATGTCCTGACCGATCTCCGGATGCGAGTCCGTGTATTCGCCGTTGAGTCGCCGTTCGGTGTTCAAGACGATCTGCTCGGTCTCGGTCAGCGGCGCGTGGCCGACCCCGTAGGAAGTGTCGTTGGCCATCGGTACGGCCGCGCCATCCTCGCCGAAGACTTCCTGCAGGTCGCCGCTACCCTCGCCCAGTCGAACGTCGACGATCACGTCCGAGCCGACATCGAGGTGCGGGAACGTTTCGTCGAGGTACTCGCGGGCGGCCCGGAGGGCGATGGTGTCCGTCGGGATGCGCTGGCCCTGGAACTCTTTGGTCGCGCGGCCGACGAGCAGCAGGTAGATCGGTTCGATCACCTCGCCGCCGCCGAAAGCCGGCGCGGACGTCCCCGCGACGAGTTGCGTCTCGTCGGTGTTGTAGTGTAAGACCCGACCGACCCGATCCAGATACGCCTGGGCGAGCGCTTGTGAAACGCGTTCAGCTACCCCATCACAGATCGAGTCCGGATGGCCCAATCCCTTGCGTTCGACGATTTCGACCCGCTGGTCCTCGACTGCCCGTCCGCTCGCCCGCGAGACGCGAATGTTCCGATCGGTCATTACCAGTCCTTGCCCGCCACGGAGTCTATAACTTACGGAAACCTTCGAGAGTCAAACGATTACTCAGAAGCATCAAGCAGGAGGCCGAGATAGGAGGTCCGGATGCTTTCAGCGGGATCGAGTCCGACGTTCGAAAGCCGCGACTGTAGTTTTTCCCGGGCGTCTTCGACGGCGTCCTCGCTTTTGACGTCCGTCTCGATCTCGACGAACTCTCCGAGATCGGTCACGTCGTCGAGCGTGACGGTGTATTCATCCAGTCTGTACCGATGGCGTTCCTTTTCGACTGTCGCGGCGGGTTCGAATCCGAGTCCCCGGAGGATCGCGTCGGCCGTCTCGCCGTCGCCGACCGTCGTCTCCGCTTCCTCGCGGGTCTTGGATTCGGTGTCGATCTTTGGGCCCTTGTAAGTAAGTTTCACCGTCGTCTCGCCGTGGCGATGCTCCCGGCGAATCCGTAGCGCCTCGTCGGTCGCGGCGAAATCCCGGTGCGGGGCCTCGTAGTAGGTGTCCACCTGTCGGATCGTCCCGAGGGGGTTCGCTCCCGCATCGACGAGTGCCTCTCGGACGGTCGCGTGGTCGGCCCGGACCTTGATCTCTACCTCGAACATGCCCGAGACGAGCGCAGTGTACGACAAAAAGGCTCTGTTGAAGCCCTATTTTCAGATATATAGTTGATAGGCCTCCTTGCCACTACACATACCACCTGTTTGTCGATGACAAAATCGGTGATCGTGGCGAAAAGGGGAGTCCACTTGTCTCCAGGGTCGGATCGGCTTGGTGGTGATTTGACCCATCGTCGAGTACGTACCCATGGATTAAGATTACATATCAGATGTCATAGAGACCGGGTCAGGGGCAGGTGGAATAGCCACCGCACTGTATGCCGATCACAATGCCATTCGACCATACTCTTCAGAGGATACCCTGTTTTTCGAGTTGGTCGATCCGATTTCGATCGTCGCAGTAATACCCCCATTTCTACGATCGGCGGCGCCTGTGTATTCCGCGCATCCTGTGTTAGGTAATAAGAATGCGCTTATCGACCTCACCCACACGGTGGTCCATACCGGAAGTACGGCCGACACCCAACATTAACACTCGCTATCTCGGGGAATCACCGCGGTCATCTGTTCACTCTCATCTGAGACTAGTATCCCTGCAATTCGTTTAGAAAAATATATTGCTATTTTATTTGGGTAGCAAAAACTGGGTGCCAAAATTTATGCTATGGACAAAAATAGTGGCAGGCAGGCAATTATGGTATCGGTGCTGACTATCGGGGCCGTCCTCACGCTACTTGCATGGATAGGACTTCAAGGTACCGTAGTGCACGGCAAATATGTCGTGGACAAAATCGCTGACGGGGAGTACGATAAAGGTCCGTTCACAAAGGAAAACAGTGGTGATTCCCGTGAGTGACGACGGCGGACTCCCGGGCCACAGCCACGACGAGGAACTTGCTCGGGACCTTTCCCTATTCGATATTACGATGATCGGCATCGGTGCGATGATCGGTGCCGGGATCTTCGTGCTGACGGGACTGGCAGCAGGGCAGGCGGGTCCCGGACTTGTGATGGCCTTCGCGTTCAACGGTTTCATCACTATCTTCACGGGCATGGTCTATGCGGAACTCGGTTCCGCGATTCCAGAAGCCGGTGGGGGATACCTCTGGGTTCGAGAAGCACTCGGTCGCTCACAGGCCTTTCTCGCCGGGTGGATGTCGTGGTTCGCTCACGCAGTCGCTGGCTCGCTGTATACGCTCGGGTTCGGTGCGTTCGTCCACCTGCTGTTAACTGACTATTTCGGCATTCAGTTGTTCCAGCCCGTTGATCTCCTGTTTATCTCCTTCGGCCCGGAGAAGCTCTTCGCCGTATTCGCGGGAGCACTGTTCGCGTACATTAATTTCCGCGGCGCCAAGGAGACCGGCCTCGCTGGAAATATCGTGACCATGGTCAAGATCACGGTCATTATCGTCCTCATCGCGTTCGGTTTCGGCTATATCTTCGGCAATCCCGCCGAAGCGACCGACCGTTTCAAGCCGTTCCTTCCTCGTGACTTTGGTGGCGTCTTCATCGCCATGGGTCTGACTTTCATCGCCTTCGAAGGGTACGAGATTATCGTCCAATCCGGCGAGGAGGTCGTCAATCCGAAGAAGTCGGTGCCGAAGGCGGTCTTCTACTCCATGTCCGTGGTGGTCACTATCTATATGCTGGTGGCTATCGTTCTCATTGGGGCCGTCCAGGTCACGCCCGGTCTGTTTTCGCTCGCCCAAGAGGGAGCGGCGTCGGGCGCCCACGGTGCGACGAACCTCCCGCCAATTCCGGGTAGCGCCGAAGCCGCCGCAGTCTGGGAGATCCTCGGTCACCTCGGTGAACTCGGACTTGCGCGTGCGGCCGGTCAGATAATGCCGTACGGGACACTCGTAATTTTGGTCGCTGGTGTCTTCTCGACGCTCTCGGCACTCAATGCGACGACGTACTCCTCTACTCGCGTCTCGTTCGCGATGGGTCGTGATCACGTTCTCCCTGACGCATTCAGCGAGGTCCATCCAGAGAAACAGACGCCCCACATTGCAACAGCGCTTTCTGGCGCACTCATCATCTTCATGGCTGTCGCACTTCCGATTGAGGCTGTCGCGGCCGCAACCGACGTGATGTTCCTCCTGTTGTTCCTCCAAGTGAACTACGCGGCCATTGTCATTCGGCGGAAGTGGGGCGACCAGATCGACTACGGCTACGTGATGCCGTATTTCCCGTACGTCCCCATCATCGGCATTCTCACGAAGCTCGCCCTCGCAGTCTATCTGTTCAACTACAGTCCGCTCGCGTGGTACGGCGCCATCGCTTGGATTCTCGTCGGTGTCGGTATCTTCTTCCTCTATTCACGGGGCCGGGTACGGGAGACTGAGGCGGAGGAAGAAACACGGCTTATCACGGAAGAGCGGGCACCCGAGGATCGAGGCTACCAGGTGTTGATTCCGATTGCGAATCCGAACCACGCCGAGCAGCTCATCCGCGCTGGCAGTGCCGTGGCTCGGCACAACGACGGCGAGGTCCTCCTCACGAGCGTCGCCACGGTTCCCGACCAGACGCCGCTTTCCGAAGGCCGTCGATACGCAGAAGAGCAGCGTGAACTCCTCGACGAGGCGATGCAGTACGCACCCGATGACATCCCCGTGCATCGAACCGTGACGATCGGCCACGACATTGCAAAGAGTATCAATAACGTCGCATACCAACGAGAGAGCGATCTCGTGTTACTGGGATGGCGGGGCCAGCGCAAGCGCGTCTCCGATTACGCACTGGGCTCGAATATTGATACGGTCGTTCAAAACGCCGAATGTGACGTTGCAGTATTGAAGACCGACGGATCTCCGCAACCGGGGCACGTACTCGTGCCGACTGCCGGCGGTCTCAACTCGGTCCTCGCAGAACAGTTTGCAGCCGCATACGCGGCAGCCGGTGCCGACGTGACGCTATTTAATGTCGTCAGCGATGGTGATGCTGATGTTGCTCGGTCGACCCTCTCCGACAGACAGGACGCGTTGGCCGAATCGGACATCGACGTCGATATCGCCGTCGAAGAAGGCGACGACATTGCAGGGACGATTCTTACGTACGCTCGCGACCGAGCATTCGAATCGATCATCGTCGGTGCAGCGGGTGAAGGCATCCTCCGTCGTGTGCTGTTCGGAGAAGTTCCTGAGACCGTGGGTGAAGAGTTCGAGGGTGAAGTCGTGATGGTCCGCAAGCGCCGGCCGGTCAAGTCAGCCCTGAAGCAGCTCGTCAGAAAATGGGTAGGCAAAGGCGCCAAAGCAACTCACCTTGGAGAGTAAGTGGTTAAGCCTCGACCGTCCAGGCCTGACGAGTTTGGTACGCCGAACCGATCGTTAGGTGGGCGCTTGCAGGGGGATATCTTGCTCCAAGGGGAGAATCTACCGGTTATGGTATTGACGAGACGCTTTGCGTCTCGTTCCTACAACAGGCTTCGCGTTTTGAGGATGTCACCAGAATCCGTCCGATTCTGGTTGCCCACCAGACGCAGTCTGGCGAACGGGAGTGAATCTGACAACTCCTATACCTCGTGTCTCTTGGCATACCGACTGACGGGACGACTAGGCGAGGCTGTGATGTTGGTATTCGGACTAGCACACAATGTGACATTCCTGTGCTCGTGCCGCCAGTCATTCTTACAGCGCTGGTGACGACCGTCGGTCTGTGGGTGAACCCGATCGTCGAGACAGTAGCCGTCGGTCCGGTCCATGCGATGGCGCAGACGTACCGGATCGTCCAAGGGGAGTCGAATTCCCATCCGTCGATCACCGATTCCGGCCACGCTCGTGCCGATACACTGTAACATAGACGGTTCTCAAACCAGTCCACAGAGAGGGTGAATTGAAC
The DNA here is from genome assembly GCF_900880625.1 of Halorhabdus rudnickae. Taxonomy (NCBI): domain Archaea; kingdom Methanobacteriati; phylum Methanobacteriota; class Halobacteria; order Halobacteriales; family Haloarculaceae; genus Halorhabdus; species Halorhabdus rudnickae. Next base: position 922,781 of record NZ_CAAHFB010000001.1, on the reverse strand, counting down.
GATAGGTCTATCACCTGCAGTGACTGCGGACGGGCCAGAAAATACCAATCTTCTAATATTTAAATAGAGTCCGTACACGGCTCGACTCTGTGTTCCGGTGGGACCGAAACGTTGTCCTTAAGAGTGAAACGGGACTCCCTTCCGGTATGAGCGACGATTCCGAGGCCGAGACGGCCGACGAGGAAGCGAGTCAGGACGACGCGACGGGCCTCCAGGACGGGGAGTTCGTCACGCTCGAATACACCGCCCGAACAGTCGAAGGCGACGACCTCGTGGACACGACCAGCCAGGAGATCGCCGACGAAGAAGGAGTCGGCGAGGATCAAGAGTTCGAACCGCGGACGATCGTCATCGGTGAGGGCCACATTTTCGACCCCGTCGAGGAAGACATCATCGGCAAGGAGGTCGGCGACGAGGGTTCGGTTGTCGTTTCCGCCACTGAAGCCTTCGGCGAGTACGACGACGAAGAGGTCCAGACTATCAGCGCCGAGAAGATCCCCGAGGACGACCGCTATCCCGGCGCGCACGTCGATGTCGACGGTGAGCACGGCCACGTCGAGACGATCATCGGCGGGCGCGCTCGTGTCGACTTCAACCACCCGCTTGCGGGCGAAGATGTCGAGTACGAGTACGAAATTATCGATGTCGTCGACGATCGAGAGGCCAAAGCCCAGAACCTGCTGGAGACAATGCTCGGCATGGAGCTTGAGGTCTTCTTCGAGACCGACGTCGAGGAAGAAGAGCAGATCGTCGAGGACGCCGACGATCTCGAAGACGCAGCGGACGAGACAGACGAAGACGAGGACGGGCCGGTCACCGAGACCGTCGAGGTCGAGAAGGACACGCTGTACATCGAGGCCACCCCGCAGCTGTCGATGAACCAGCAGTGGATGTTCCAGAAACAGCAGATCGCCCAGCAGTTCGTCGAGCTGCTCGGCGTCGATCGCGTCATCGTCCAGGAGACGCTGGGCGAGGGCGCCGGCATGATGGGTGGCATGGGCGGTATGATGGGCGGTATGGGCGGTGCCGGCGGCGGCGACCTCGAAGCCGCGCTCGAAGACGCCGACGTCGACGCCGACGAACTCGCCGAGGAACTCGACGTCGAGGACGGGGCCTGACGACTGCCAGGATTGGGCCGACGTTTCTGTCGGACCCGAAAGCTCTTTGGTTCGTACCTACTCTGTCGCGCTACTCATTCAGACAGCCGTTCGGCCTTCCGACAGCGTTCTCTGTTCGATCAACAGACGATCAGAACAGATCGAACAACGAGGACCCGGTAGCAGCGGTCGGGCGTGGCATTGTTTCCCCTTTGAGTTTCATCAGCGGCGTTCCTTCCTCGCCCTGTCGATATTCGGCCACGACCGCGATCAGGTTCCCTTCGGCCTCCGGACGGACACTCCCCACTGCGAGACAGTCGCTTTCCGGGTCTTGGGCAACCCAAATCGGCTCGTCGACGTTCGCCGTCGTCGGATCGCGGTGCTCGATCCAGGCTCGTTCGAGTATCGCGTCGCTGTCGACTTCCATACGGTCTCTCGGTGAGCTGAAAAGTTAGTCTCTGTGCCCGTGGCAGTGGTCTCGTGTCTGAGATACCAGCGCCCCACCATCTGATAAACGGTACTACGCCACCTGACTGGCGTCAGGCAATGTCGCGGCTGGTATCGATGCTGACCTCTTCGGCCAAATCGAGTTTGATAACGTCGGTGGGCGCACGGCCGCCGCGGAACTTGGGGATGGCCATGCGGTTCTCCACCTCGTCGCCGCTGATCGTCGTGTGGAGTTCGAAGACCACGTCCGCGAAGTGTTCAGTCGTGTCCCGAAGCGGGGGAACTCCACGCCCGTCCAGACAGTGGAGGACGGCCAGGCTCCCGGTGTTGAAGATGTGGTTCTGGAGGTCGTTCATGAAGCTGCGAAATCGCGAAGGCGGTTCCTGTTCTTCGAGGACATCGAGGGGGTCGATGATGAGGTTCGACGTTTCCGGCAGTGCGCTCACGAGTTTACCCGCGTTGTCCAGCGGGGCCTCCCCCGAGACGTGCCGGACCGTCGGTTGCCCAGTCGCTGTCGGTGACTGGTCGAGACTGTCCTTGATGGCCTGCTCTGAACGGTCCAGCGAAAGATATAGCGTCCCGCGCGTCGCGGTCAACTCATAGAGGAATAGCTCTGCCTGGCTGGCGGGCGTCGCGTTCAACACGACGATACTCCCGGCCGGTATCCCCCCATCCAGTTTCCGATCGAGAACGTCGATCCCAGTCCGGAGCCGATCGGCCATGTGTCATCTTACTACATTGGAGTCCACCAGATTAAACATTCCGGAATGACAGCGGGAGAAAAATTCACTCGAATGTGATTGCCATCCCGAGAGATTCAAGAGTCCCGAGAGCGGGGTTGGGATCGATGCGTCACGATCACATCATCAGCGCCAAACAGCTCTCCCGGGACGATATCGAGGAGGTGCTGGACCGCGCCGCCGAGATCGACGAAGACCAGGCGGCATTCAGGGATCGACACCCTGGAGCGTTACTTGGGTTGCTGTTCTTCGAGCCGAGCACGCGCACGAAGATGAGTTTCACGGCCGCGATCAAGCGCCTCGGCGGGGACGTGGTCGACATGGGGCCCGTCGAATACTCAAGCGTCGAGAAGGGCGAAAGTCTCGCCGATACCATTCGTGTCGTCGAGGGGTATGCCGATGCGCTCGTCTTACGGCATCCGAGCGAGGGTTCGGCGACGATGGCCAGCGAGTTCGTCGACGTGCCACTGCTCAATGGCGGGGACGGGGCCGGACAGCATCCAACCCAGACGCTCCTTGACCTCTACACCATCCGGGAGAACGCGGGGCTAGACGATCTCACGATCGGCATCATGGGGGATCTGAAGTACGGGCGGACCGTCCACTCGCTGGCTCACGCCCTCACCAACTTCGACGCCCGCCAGCACTTCATCAGCCCGGAGAGCCTCAAAATCCCGCGGAACGTCCGGTATGACCTCCACGAGGAGGGCGCGACGATTCAGGAACACACCGACCTCGAACCGATCCTCGACAGCCTCGACGTGCTGTACGTCACACGCATCCAGAAGGAACGGTTCCCGGACGAGAGTGAGTACCGCGAGGTGGCCGGCGAGTATCAGATCGACGCTGGTACGCTCGAACGGGCCGACGACGATCTGACCGTGCTGCATCCGCTCCCCCGCGTCGACGAAATCGGTCACGACATCGACGAGACGAGTCACGCGACATTCTTCGAACAGGCTCACAACGGCGTGCCGGTTCGAATGGCGCTGCTCGATCTCTTGCTTGCAGGTGAGACGGCATGAGTTCAGACGAGCAACTCCGCGTCAGCAAGATCCCCGAGGGCACGGTCATCGATCACATCACTGGCGGCCAGGCGATGCACGTCCTTTCGATTCTGGGTATCGAGGGCGGAGATGGTGACACCGTCTCAATCGTCATGAACGCCCCGAGCGATCGCCTCGGAACCAAGGACATCGTCAAGGTCGAGGACCGGGAGTTGAGCCAGGCCGAACTGGACGTGCTCTCGTTGATCGCCCCGGCGGCGACGATCAACATCATCCGGGAGTTCGAAGTCGTCGAGAAGCATCGAGTCAATCGTCCCGAGGAGGTCGTTGGTGTCCTCTCGTGTCCGAACCGCAACTGTATCACGACTGCGAACGAACCCGTCGATTCACGCTTTGACGTCCTCGAGGACGGCGTTCGCTGTCGGTACTGCGAGACGATCGTCCGGGACGACATCGCCGAACTGATCGAGTGACCTGCCGCGGGTTTCGGTCCTGTCCGGGACGGGAGGAAGAAAGTTTTTGTCCGTTTAGATTGAACGACCACTTGATGTCCAAGAAGAAAGTTCTGGTCGTCCTGCTGGTCGCCGCCCTCGCCGTGGCGGCTGCCAAGAAGGTCCAGAGGTAGTCCCCGCAATCTATCGTACAGTATCCGCGTTTCGGCGCGCGAACGGCCCGCTGGTGGGGGTCGGTTGGGGATCTATCCCCGTTTTCGTTGTTGTCTGGTAGCGAGCGCTATCCCGTTTCTCGGCTGCTCGCTCCGCCAGATTTCGATCACGCCACTGCGTCAGTACATTCACTCCGCCAGATTGCGATCACGCCACTGCGTCAGTACGTCTCGATCACGTGTATCCTCCGGGAGCGACTCGAACCAGTCGGCGTCGGTGATCTCGGCGTCGGGGTCTTCGACGGTCAGCGTCGTCTCCGCTGCTTCGGCCTCGTAGATCGGGAGCACGCCCCACGTCTCGTACTCGTCACAGTAGAACTCCACTCGGCCGAGCAGCGCCACCCCGCGATAGGTCCCTTCGATGCCCGCTTCTTCTCGCAGTTCGCGCTCGGCGGCCTCCCGGAACGTTTCCCCGTTGTTCACCTCACCGCCCGGGAGAACCCACTTGCCGACCGCCTCGTGGCGGACCAACAGCAGTCGCTCCCCGTCGTGGACGACAGTGTGGGCACCGTAGGGGAGGCCGTTCTCACAGATCCGATCGGTGATCGTCTCGAAGCGGGGGCGAGAGATATACCGCGTCCGGGTAAACGCCGTCGGACTCTCGGCATCCTCAAGGAGGCGGTGATGGGTCTGTTCGGCCGCTTGCTGGGCCTCCTCTGCGCGATACCACAGGTTGTCGACGACGGTCATCCGTCCAGGTTCGGCCGGGCAAGCGTTCCGACGCGATCCGCGGGTCCGGTGTCGCTGGTCGGGGGAATCATACGTTCCCCTTCGGTTGTCTCCGGCATAAGTCTTCGACACCCGAATCAGTCGTTTTTTAGTCGCCAGTCCAGTAGCAGGCCACATGGCATTCGAAGAAGACGATGCGGTCACGCTTCACGACGAGCACAGTGAGTACGACGGCGAGACGGGCAGGGTCACCCAGATCATGGAGACGATGTTTGGCGACGCGACCTACACCGTCGAGTTCGAGGACGGCCGCGAACAGGGCGTTCCCGAGGACTCCCTGGAGGCCGCCGAGGAGGATCTGGCGGACGAACAGGCGGACGAGGACGAAGAGGCCGACGCCTGACCGGATGGCTTCCGTACCGTTCCACTACGTCGACCTGCGGACGTTCTGTTACGCCACCGAGGACGAGGCCCGCGTCGAGGACGCACTCCGGACGTTCCTCCCCGAAGACGCGCCCGTCGAGCGCGTCGAGACCGAGGGCCATCACGGTGATCGGATCCTGGTGCTGTCGACGCGGCTGGAACGGGCCGACGAGGTGAGACACGTCCTTTCGAAAGTAGCGTCGCTCGAAGCAGACGAGCGAGAACGACTGCTCGGCGAACTCGACGAGCGGGTCGACGAGAACTGTTCGTTCTTCTTGACGCTCTCGAAACAGGCCGCTTTCGAGGGGCGCGTCGAACGCGGCGACGGGATCACGCTCCGGGGAAAGGTCGAAGCCTATCCCGCCGAGAAGGACCGGGCGATCGAACACGTCCGGGAGACGCTCGAAGAACTGTGACGGCGGTGAGGACTGTGATGGACGGGATCGTGGAATCATGATACACGAACGCGAGGGTCTCTAATGGACGAGCACGGGAGACTGTGATGTACGCTGCCGTCCACGCGCGACCGGACGGCGACAGCACCGTCGCCAGACTCGCCCTGACGGCCGCCGAGTACGGTTTCGACGGCCTGGTGATCCGCAACCACGGCGATGCCCTCCCTGACGACGATCGGGAGGGGATCGCGGACACCTACGGGATCGATGTCGTCGACGGCGTAGAGATCCGGGCTGAGGATCCTTCTCGGGCGAGCGGGTTCGTCGGCAACCACCGGGACCGCCGGACGCTGGTCGCGGTCCACGGTGGCGATCCCGACATGAACCGATTCGCCGTCGAACAACCGGCCGTCGACGTTCTCGCTCACCCGCTGGCCGGTGATGGTGACGTCGATCACGTCACGGTGAAGACAGCCGCCGAGAATGGCGTCCATCTGGAGTGGTCCCTCCGGGACGTTCTGCGAAGCGACGGCGGGCGACGTGTCGAAGCGCTTCGGGATCTGGGAAAACTGCACGATCTGCTGGTGGAGTACGACGCCCCCTACGTCGTCAGCGGCGATCCGAGCAGTCACCTCCAGTTGCGGGCGCCGCGGGATTTGGTGGCCGTCGGCGAGGCGCTGGGCTACACGGCGGCGTGGGTCGAAACCGGACTCTCGGCGTGGGGAGATATTGCGACGCGGAACCGCGACCGGGCGAGCGATGCCTTCGTCGAACCCGGCGTCAGACGTGGTCGAGATGACGATTCCGAGTAAGGCCGATCAGTGCTGCTCCTCGAGGACTCCGCCGGATTCCTCCCGGTAGATCCGATCGAGCACCATGCTGGCGTGCGACGCCAGCAGTTCGAGCAACTGTTCGTCCTCCGTCGATAGCGGTTCCGTCCCCTCGCCGACAGCGATCAGCATGCCGGTCGTCGACGCCGTGCTCTCCAGACGGACAGTGAGCACCGACGCCGTCGGTTCCGGGAGTTCATCTTCCCGGTGGGAAACGACAGTGTCGTCTTCGGCAGCCGTCCTGGCGAGCGATCGAAGCGTCCCGTCCTCGACGGTCGTGACAGTACTGCTCGTGACGTGTTCGGTGTCGGCGTCCACCTCGACGAACGCCGTTTCGTCGTGATCGAGCAACGCCGAGAGCCCTTCGATGCAGTAAGCGCCCACTTCCTCGACGGTGGTGGCCTGGGCCAGCGCCCGGCCGTAGTTGTTGAGATCTGCGGCCTTGCGTGCGAACGCCGCCGTCCGGTCGCGTTCGCGTTCTAGCTCCCGCAGGTGGCGCTGGCCCTGTGCGTCGTAGAGACCGACGACCGTTCCAGCGACGGCCCCGACGGTTACACTATCGATGGTGACGTAAGCGATCCGGCCGGGCGATCCCGTTGCGACGCGCTGACTGAACAGTATCAGTGCCGCCACCGCCGCCAACAGGACGGTGCCGCCGAGTGCCCAGGTGGCGATCCGGGGCAAGTCGGGTTCGAACGCCGGGTGGGTCGCCAGCCAGTAGCCCACGAACGAAAGCGAGAGTCCGAGCAGGGCAAACGGGACGCCGTCCACGGCGATCGCGATCGCTACGTCGGTCTGCTCGACGGCGTGGCTCACCTGCACGACCGCAAGCACCGCGCCGACGAGTCCGAACGTCGTCCCGTAGAAGTGGCGTGACTCCATGCGTTGGCCAATGGAGACCGGCCCATTCAGCGTTCCGGTGGTCGCGGGTCAGTGTAGGGTGGCACAGACCCAAGTCGTCCCGAGGCCTTGATACTGCTCGGTCCGCAACGGTCCGGTATGAAACGATCGGTGGAAGATCACGCTGCCCGCTTCGATCGGGCGGCCGACTCCTACGACGAGAACGGGACGCCGGAGTATCGCGCGGCCGCCGACCTCGTGATCGAGCACGCCGCGCCGGAACCGGGTGACGTCGTGCTCGACCTCGGAACCGGAACGGGGGCGATCGCGCTCGCGCTGGCCGACGAGGATGGGGACGTGATCGGCCGGGACATCAGCGAGGGGATGCTCGAACAGGCCAGAGAGAAGGCCACAGAACGCGGGATCGAGTCCGTCACGTTCGGTGAGGGGCGGTTCCGCGAGCCGAACGTCCCCGACGATCGGTCCGTGGACGTGGTGGTCTCGAACTTCGCGATGCATCACCTCGACGACGACGCCAAGCGCGAAGCCATCGAGACGATCGCCGGGCTCGAACCCCGCCGGTTCGTCCTCGGGGACGTGATGCTGTTCGGGGAGGCCGATCCCGACGAACCGTTCTACTCGCCGGAAGTGGACGACCCGGCGACCGTCGGGATCCTCGCCGACGCGCTGACCGACGCGGGCTTCGCCCTGACGGCCGTCGAACCCGTTCACGAGCAGGTGGGCGTCCTCGTCGCCGAGCGCTCGGAACCCCCGGAGAGCGAGAGCGCATGAACCCGCTGCCCAAGCACGTCCGCCAGCGCTGGCGATACCTCGCGGTCGGTATCGAAACATGGCCGGGTGCCGCGATCGACCGTCGGGACTTCCAGCGTCACCTCTGGTTCGCCGCCCAGAACCTGCTTGGCGATGTCGGCTCCGCCGAAACCGATCTCTCGGTCGTGCGGTTCGATTACACCGATGGGACCGCCTCGGCGGTCGTCCGGACGCGCCGAGGGGCGGAGAGCGATGCCCGTGCCGTGCTGACGTGTCTTGACGCGATCGATGGGAATCCGATCGGACTGCGCGTTCGGGGCGTCAGCGGCACCGTACGCGCCTGTGAGGAAAAGTATTTAGGAGGGCCGGGGGAAGCCATCGAGCACGGCGACGTCGCCTTCGAGGGCGCCAAGCGGCCTGCGGACAGTCGAGACGGCCGCGTCGACGTGCGAGTCGGCGAGGGGTTCGTCGGGGCGACGCAACGTGATATCTCGTAACTATGCAAGGGCAAACCCAACAGCAGGCCTACGACCGCGGCATCACCATCTTCTCTCCCGACGGCCGACTCTATCAGGTCGAGTACGCGAGAGAGGCCGTCAAGCGCGGGACCGCAAGCATCGGCGTCCGGACGGAGGGCGGCGTCGTCCTGGCGGTCGACAAACGGATCCGTTCGCCGCTGATGGAACGATCGAGCGTCGAGAAGATTCACAAGGCCGACGATCACATCGGCATCGCCAGCGCCGGCCACGTCGCTGACGCCCGCCAGCTCATCGACTTCGCGCGCCGACAGGCCCAGATCAACCAGCTCCGGTACGGCGAGGCAATCGGCGTCGAAACGCTCACCAAGGAGGTCACCGACCACATCCAGCAGTACACCCAGATCGGCGGTGCCCGACCGTTCGGCGTCGCGCTCATCATCGCGGGCGTCAGCGACGGCGAGCCCCGCCTCTACGAGACCGACCCGTCGGGGACGCCCTACGAGTGGAAGGCCCTGGCTGTCGGTGCCGACCGGGGTGATATCCGGGAGTATCTCGAGAACCATTACGACGAGGGAATGAGCCTTGAGGAAGGCGTCAAGGTGGCTCTCTCGGCGCTGGCCTCGGTCAACGACGACGAACTCGCGCCGGTCGGCATCGGCGTCGCCACCATCGGCGTCGAGGACGCTCAGTTCCACGAACTCACTGACGACGAGAAAGAGTCCTATCTCGAGGACCTCGATATACTCGCCGAGGAAAACGAGTCGGACGACGCGGAGGGTAATGAGTCGGAAGGTGCGGACGGCGACGAGAACGACGCAGAGAGTGACGAGTCAGCGGACGAAGAGACCGACGAGTCGGACGACGAGTGACCCGGGTCGGACGACGCGGAGAGTGACGAGTCAGCGGACGAATGGCCCGAGTCAAACAACACGCCGGGACGCTTCTGAGGACGCGCGTGCCATCGGTTTTGGCGTCCGTTCATAGTATTCGGAAACACCTTTGTCCTGGGATCCTGTAGCTTTCGGCATGATATCGCTTGACGAGGCTGTGACGGCTCGCCTGGAATCTCACGGCGAGCGTTTCGAGGTACTGCTCGATCCCGACGCGGCTTTAGCGATCAAACGCGGCGATTTCGAGGGCGAACTCGAGGACGTCATCGCTGCTGAGGACGTCTTCGAGAACGCCTCTCGGGGGGACCGACCGCCGGAGAACGCACTGGAGGAGGTTTTCGACACAACCGATCCACTCGAGATCATCCCCGAGGTCGTCCGCGAGGGCGAGATCCAGATCACCGCCGAGCAGCGCCGCGAGATGCAGGAACGCAAGCACCGCGAACTCGTCCAGCGGATCACACGCAACGCTGTCAACCCGCAGATGGACGACGCCCCGCATCCGCCCGACCGGATCGAGAACGCCCTCGAAGAGGCCGGCTTCCAGGTCGATCCGATGGAACCCGTCGAGAACCAGGTCGAGGACGCCCTGGAAGCCCTGCGGCCCGTGATCCCGATTCGCTTCGACGAAGTGACCGTGGCGGTGCAACTCCCGGCGGAGAACGCGGGCAGTGGGCAAGCAAAGATCCGCGAGTTCGGCGATCTCGAACGCGAGGAGTGGCAGGCTGACGGCTCCTGGGTCGGCGTGGTGACGTTCCCGGCGGGCTTACAGAACGACTTCTACGAACTCGCCAACGAGGTCTCCGGCGGCGAGGCCGAGACTCGCATCATCAAAGACGAAGACGACATCAAAACGCGCTGAGGACGGTTACGACCCCGCTATGTCGAGTGTGGGTGCGCTGTGGATTCGCTTCCGCTTGGCCTGCGCTGCTCTTTCCGGCCGAATCTGTGGCGCTCGTTCAGACGCGTAATGACTCGTTTGCGACGGCACTTGCCCTCTGGACCCGATGAACGGTCCGGAGGATTAATTAGGTAGCTGCTGTCTATCCCGCCAAAATGGTTCCCCTGTCGATCGTCGACCGGTATCGCAAGCCGGAATACACAGGCGAGAACCGATGTCTGGCGTGTACTGTGGTCAACGCTATGTTTGCCCTGCTGATCGGGATGATCGCCTTCGTGGGACTGCTCACCCTCGATCGATCGTTGTGGCTCGCTTTCGCCGTCGAGGTCGCCATCCTCGTCGTCTGTGGCGTCCAGATCTGGCTCCGTGGGTACCTGCTTCCCCGAACCCCGACGCTCACGAAGCGGTACCTGCCGGGACGGGTCCTCCGCTGGTTCGGCAAGGATCCTACGCCGGGAGCCGCGGAGGCAGCTGTCGAGGTATCTCGGCGTGATCGGCGGGTAGGCGAAGCGGACCCTGAGAGCGGGGCACCTGCCGGGACCGACTCGGAGCTGGATGTCGAGGGCCTTCTCCGCGAACTTGGTGCGCTCCGTCCGGCGGAGTCTCGCGAGGATTTCGAACTCGCCGAGACCTTCGGAAAAGATTGGCATCGCGAGATCGAGTCTATCGGTGAGAAACCACTCTCGGCGGTGATCACTTCGGTCTTCGCCGTCGAGGGTGACGTTTCGGTACAGGAAACGTCCGGGGCGGTGCGGGTCTATCGGGACGATCGGCTGCTCGCCCAGTGGGAGTCCCGGCCGGCATTGGTCGCCGATCTGGCGGCCTGTCGCGTCCTGGCCGAACGCGCCGACGCGTGGGCACGTCTCTCGGCTGCCGAACGGAGTCAACTTGCCGGGGGACTGCGACTGTACCTCGATCGCTGTCCGGCCTGTGCGGGCCGGACCGCTTTCGACACCGAGACGACGACATCGTGCTGTCACGAGTACGAGGTCGCCACAGTTTCCTGTGTGGACTGTGGCACACGGCTGTTCGAACTCCCGGTCGACGCCGTCTCTGAGACCGACGGCACGGTCTAAAGGGTTTTTCGACCCCGTCTTTCGTTCAGAATCTCCGAAATGAATCCATTCTTTGTTCGTCAGACTGCCAGCCAGTGTTGCTAGCATGTCAACTGACACAAGGTGCGACGGGGTAATCCCTGGCGACCTACGGGATCGTCGTCACAGCCGTTCTGATTGGAACCGTCCTCGCGCCGTCCGCGCGGGATCTACTTGTACTATATCGTGATGAATATCCGCCGATACCCGCTAAAACCCCAAATGGACTGGTTTCCAGACCTCTGAGTGCGGATTCGTAGTATCTCCAATATTAAATGCAATCTCTCCATTGTATATTATTGGATTCTAATCTAGTTCAAACTATTAATAAAATTCATTGGCGCTGTGATTCCTATTTGTTGACTTTCTTTATCTCGGCCTGTGTCCGCTCAGGCTTTCTTAAAGGCTAACAGAAAGCCGCCGGTGAAGCCGGCCCCGAGCGGAAGCGTCGCGAGCAGGCTCATCAGGTAACCGTTGACCTGGGATCCACCGTCTCCGGCCGCCGCCGTCGCGTTGCCGGCTGCGCCGCCGATAGCGTCCCAGTTGACGCTCAGGATGCCGCGGGTTTCGAGGAACTTGAACAGCGCAAGTTCGAGACCGATGATGATCGCGATGAGTTTTGCGAGCTTCTTGGCCGCGAAGCCGATCACGGCACCGATGAGCGCACCGCCCCCCAGTTCGAGACCGATCTGTGGCAGGCTAAATTCCACCATACCGGATCCGTCACGACCGGCGGTTAAGGCTTTTGTGGCGTCGTTGGAGATTATCGCTGTTCGTTGTCGGTACGTTGCGTCGCCGACGACTACGGCTGCTCGTCGTCGGTGTCGGCCTCCAGCAACTCCTTGTATCGGTTACGGATGGTGACCTCGGAGATGTTCGCGACGTTGGAGATGTCGCTTTGGGTGACTCGCTCGTTGCACAAAAGCGCTGCCGCGTAGATCGCGGCCGCCGCCAGGCCGACCGGACTCTTCCCGCTCAGGATTCCGTTCTCGCGGGCTCCCGACAGCAACTCCCGGGCCCGGTTGGTTACCTCCTCGGGCAGGTCGAGGTCCGATGCAAAGCGGGGGACGTAACTCCCGGGATCGGCGGGTTTGATCTCCAGATTCAACTCACGGACGATGTACCGGTAGGTTCGCGTCAGTTCCATGCGCTCGACGCGGGAGACCCGCGTGAACTCATCGAGACTCCGCGGGACGCCAGCCTGTCGGGCGGCCGCATAGAGGGAGGCCGTCGAGACGCCTTCGATGGAGCGACCGGGCAGGAGGTCTTCGTCGAGGGCGCGGCGATAGATGACGCTCGCGGTCTCGCGGACGTTTTCGGGGAGGCCAAGGGCGGAGGCCATGCGGTCGATTTCGCCGAGGGCCTGTTTGAGATTGCGTTCTTTGGAGTCACGTGTGCGGAAGCGTTCGTTCCAGGTACGCAATCGTTGCATTTTCTCGCGCTGTCGCGAGGACAGCGAGTTGCCGTAGGCGTCTTTGTCCTGCCAGCCGATATTGGTCGAGAGCCCCTTGTCGTGCATCATGTTGGTAGTGGGGGCACCGACGCGGCTCTTCTGGTCTTTCTCTTTGGCGTCGAAAGCGCGCCACTCCGGGCCGGGGTCGATTTCGTCTTCTTCGACGACCAGGCCACACTCGCTACAGACCGTCTCGCCCCGCTCGGAGTCCGATTGCAATGTTCCGCCACACTCCGGACAGACGTGGGTCTCGGTCTGTTCGTTCTCGCTCTCCGCTTCGGGTTCGGTTCGCTCGCGCTCGTCGTTTGATGTTTCGTTCGTTCCTTCTCGGGTGTACAGGGGAGTCGTCGTTTCACTCATGATGGGGGGGACGTGGGCGCCCAACGGAGAAAATATTAATACCGTCGAGCTACCCTTCCTGACGTGTAGTAAGGGAGGTGTGTATTTAAGCCTTTCCCCAACCCTTATAGGCTCACGGCCTTTATATCACGGGAAATATTATCTAGCGTAGCGTTTCGGTCGTAGAGCCGTCCCGCTCAGACGGTGAAGAGATGGCCCTCTTCGGGAACGTCGAAAAGGCCGATCCGGGCGCCGGCGTCCAGCCAGGCGTGGCCGTAGGAGAACGCCGCCAGGGCGTTGACTGGGTCGTCCTCGGTCTTGAAGTGGCGGCCGTCTTCGAGATACGAACGTGCCATCTCCCGGAACTCCCCTGCTGCCTCTCCCAGTGGCGTGTCGGCGGGTGGCTGGACGGTCGCCGCTTCGAGGGCTTCGGCGAGTAGTTGTTCATAACGGTCGGTCTTCTCTGCGAGTTCGGCTGGCATGGATTGGGATTCTCGGGGTCTCCCCCTCAGTCTGTCGGCTGTCCGTTCGGAGGCCCCCGGGTGTAGTCCTCGACAGTCATAGGACCGCCCGAAGATTTCTCCGCGAACACCTGCGCCGAGAAACGTTTGACGATGACCTCTTCGGTCCGCCAGGCGTCCGGCGGAAGCCCGGCTTTCCGGGTCGTGCCACGGAGGAACCCCTCGGCTGTCCAGTTTTGCTCGACGGCCACCTGCGGGAGCAAGAGACCGCTCCGTCGACCATCCGAGACGATCAGCCCGTCGCGGCCGACCTCGATCGCGTCCGGATCGAGGTGAGAACAGAATTCAGGCGGCGTCAGCACGCTCACCGAGATCGTCACGTCCTCGATCTCGTCGGGCAAGAGGGGCGAAAAGCGAGGATCCGATGTTGCCGCGCCTGTCGCCGCCGCCTCGAGTGCCTCCGTGAGCACCCTTTCGGGCTGGGGACGCCCGATACAGCCCCGCAACTCGCCGTCCTGTTTCAGCGTGACGAAGACGCCGCGTTCCTCATCGAGCACCGGCAACACCGGGGGGTCGGGTGGTTGGTCGTCGCGGGCGGCGGCCCCGACGATCGATCGGGTGTGTTCGAGCAGTCGCTTCCCGGTTTGGCGGTCGAGGCGACCGGTTTCCTCGCCGGTGGGCATCGGTCGTCTCTATGCTCTCGACGCACGTACCCGTCGACCCCCAACATCGTGGGCTTTTAGAGAGTCGCCTTCGGGCGGCACTCTCAGGCCGACCACTCGGCGTCCGAGAGCGTCCGCTGGACTGCCTGCTCGCCGACCGCTTGCGCGAGCGTCCGGAAACCCGAGCGCTCGGCTCGCTCTTCGGCGTCGGCGACGAGCCGCGAGACGATGAACTCCGGGGTCGAACGTCCGACCGTCTCGAAGCGGGGCTGGTAGTCCACCTCGAGTTCGAGATCCGTCGTCAGTCCCTCGGCGAAGATGCCGTCGGTCCGGGCGGTCGGCGGTAGTGGCTCTAAGTCGTCGGCGAGGTGGGTGACGAACACGCCCAGTGCGGCGCGTTCGACGGTCAGCGTCACGAGGCCATGGAGCAAGTCGGCGGCGCTTCCGGGTTCGGTGATCGCCTCGAACTCGTCGACGAGCATCAGCGTCCGACCCGCTTCGGTCAGTGGCGGGACCACCGATCGAAGCGTCGATTCGAGGACACCGGCGTTGAAACTCGCGTGCCGGCGGTGGAAGACGACGGTGTCGACGATACCTACCTCCGCACGCTCGGCCGGAACGGGTAGTCCCATCTGTGCGAGCAACTGGATCTGACAGAGCGTCTCCAGCAGCGTCGTCTTCCCGCCGCTGTTGGCGCCGGTCAGGACGGTCACGCGATCCCCCGACGGCGGGGTAGTCGCCTCCGGTGTCGACAGTGTGTGCTCGCCCACCGCGTAGGTGATCGGCTGGACGTCCTCGCTTGCGGCCGTGAGCGCCAGATTGCGGGCCCCTTCGACTGCCAGAACGTCCCGATCCTCGACGTAGGTGGGGGCCTGGAGATCGTACTCGATTGCGAACCGTGCCAGCGAGACGTACAGCGCGATTTCGTCGACGGTCTCGACCGCACGCGTGATCTCTTCGTCGGCTGCCGACAGCGTCGACTCGAACTGGTCACGGACCTCGACCTCCCGTTCGCGCTCGGTCTCGCGGCGGTCGGCGGCGAGTTCGCGCAACGCCGCCGCGACGAAGTCGGTGACGTCGGCCGCGTCGGTCGGTGCCGACTCCCGGACGGCCTCGACGTCGACGTCGGCCTCCTCGACGACGTATCGGACGAACGCCTCCTGAAACGCGTCGCCGCCCCGGATGCCCTCTCCACGGACGCTGGCGATCACGGACTCGGGGTCGGCCGCCATGTCTTCGACGGCTCCGCGCTGTGCCCGGAGCGCATCGAGCCGCTCGTCGGCTCCCTCGGCGACGCCCTCGCCAGCGAGAGCCTCCAGGGCCTCCGCGCCGACTTCGAGGCGGTCCCCGTCGAGGTTGGCGAGAGGGGCGAACACCCCATCGGTCACGCCAGCGTCCTTCAGCGCCAGCGCCGCTCGAACGCCCGCCAGATCCCCGCCTTCGACGCTGTCGTACCCTTCGAAGGCTTCGAGGACTGTCTCGCGGATGTCCCCGTCGAGTTCCTCCCAGGCGGCCGTGGCGTCTACGACAGTAGCGAGGTGGTCTTCCATCTCCGACAGCGAGGCCTTCGGCGTGAGCAGCCTGATACTGTCGGCGGCGTGTTGGGTGACGGCGAACGAACTCGCCAGGTCCAGTACCGTCTTGTAGACGTCGCGTGCGTCCCGGGTCGCCAGCACGTCCATCGCGCCCCCCTGGGCTCGCCGGAGAATGCGAGTCCCCCGGCCCCGGGAGAGGCCGGCGGCGGTCAGCGTTCGCAGATCACCCGATTCGATCGCCGCCACGGCCGCCTCGACGCCCAGCGAGTCAGCCAGGAGATCGCGGGTCTTCGGCCCGACGCCCCAGTAGTCCGAAAGATCCATGTCTGGACGTGTTCCGGCGGCCGTTAAGAGCTTATCCCTGCCGGGGCGCGTCAGTGTGTCTTCCGGAGCCCACGGGCCCCTTTCCGAGGTTGATCACCGTGTTTTGCAAAGACAACGGGGAAAGGTCAAATGCCTCCGTTGAGAAGGGCGTCCAATGGCCGATGCAGGCGACGCGACCTGTCCCGAGTGTGGGGCAGCCCTGGACGGTGCCCGGAGCTGTCCGGACTGCGGGCTCCGGATCCGGACGGCAGACGACGAGTTGACCGACGACGCCATCAGCGCGGTCGTCGACGACGCACTGGCCGGCGCCGACGACATCCGATCGCCGGCCGGCCACGCCGTTCCGTACTCACTGCGATTGGGCATCGCGCTGGCGATATCAGTCCCGTTCGCACCCTTGTCGGCGTTCGTGCTCGTGAGCATCGTCTCAGCACACCCGATCGCGGTCGTGCTCGTCGGCATCGTTGGGTGGATGGCACCTGCTGGTGTCCTGGCCCGGGCGACGGTCCCATCGTTGATCGTGGGCCGCGGACTCGTCGTTCTCGGGGTTGTCGTGACCGTATCACCGTTGGTCGTCGTCGGGAGCCGCTGGCTGGTTGGGGAGACGGCGGCCACCGACCCGCTTATTCACGGATCGGGGACGTTGATCGGGTCGTTCCTCCTGTTCGGCGTCGTCGTGCTCGCGCTGGGAATCGTCGTCTCCAGAGTCGCAGTTCGGAAACGCGGGAACTGGCGCGAGGCCGACGCCACGACCGAGTCGCTCGATCGTCGGTGACTGGCCGGTACCGGCCGAGTCGGCCGACTCACTCCCAGAACGAACGCGTTCGGGCGTACTCCCGCTCGCGCTCGAGGATGTCTCGGTAGAAGTCGGCTTCGTCCTCCCGGAGTTTGTTGATGATCCGGGCCGCGTTCGTTGGCCCGACGCCCCGGCCAGCCAGCGCGATCACCGCCTGCTTGCCGTGGCTCTGGACCAGATCGGCCGCCTGGTGGGCGCGCTTGGTCCGGCGCCGTTGCTCGTCGTCCTTGTCCGCTGCCCGGACCGCTTTGACCGTCTCCTCGTCCCAGGGGTTTAACGCAGCGATCCGCGTCGAATCGCATTCGGGACAGCGGGGTTGCTCGCGCACCCGCTTGATCGGCTTCGTTCGCTCGAAGGATGTACAGTGAACACACAAAAGGATAACGCGGTCTTCCTGGAGTCGCTCCTTCAGCGTCTGGATCACGCTCGCGTCGGCGTTCTCGGGCGCGAGCAACTCTTTGCTCCCCGATCGACCGCCGCGACCGATGGCCGTCCGGCCACCGACAGTCTCGATTGCGAGATCTCCCGACTGGACATCCCCGAGCAGGTCGGCCGTCGCCCCGATGGCGAGTTTCTCGTGGAGTAATTCTCGGAGGGCCTCGTCGTAGATCGGCGTGTCTTCGAGGGCCTCCAGCAAGCGATCGCGGCCGAAGCGATTGCTTCCCCGGCCGCGCCAGCCTTTCAACGCCCCGAACTTCGTCGCGATCTGTGCGAGTCGGAACTTCAGGGCGTCGGCGTTCTTCAGGCTCAACTCGATCAGCCCCTCGACGTGGGCCGGATCGGTCGTCTCTAACACCTCGACGGCGTCGCCGGCGGTCACCGTCCGGGGTACTTCCAGAGAGATCCGATAGGGGTCGACCTCCAGACCGACTGACGATCCCGTCCGCTGGCCCAAAAGCGAGGACAACAATCGGCCGAGCGTCTCGTTGACCTTGTGGCCGAAGGCGGCGTTGACGACCACGTCCCGGCCCTCGAATTCGACGACGATGCGGTCGGGACCGGGAATGGGTCCCTCGTGGTAGGCTATCTGCTCGAGTGCCGACTCCAGCGTCGCCACGTCGGCGTCGTATCGTCCGGCGAGATGACTGGCGACGGATTCACGATCGCCCCCGGAACGCATCTGTTCGGCGGCGACTTCTCGGATCTCCGCGACTTCCTGTGCGACAGCTTCGGGGACAGGGATTTCCTGGCCGGTCCAGGAGGGTACCTCGCCGGCAGGATCTTCGATTGGCGTCACGTGGACCGTCTCGTCGTCCTCGTCGATCTCAGTGATCCGCCACATGTCCCCGCGCTGGATGAACACTTCCCCCGGCGCGGCGAAGTTGACGACGAACCGCTCGTCTAAGGTCCCGACTTGCCGGCCGCTCGCGCCGTCTTTCACGTCGTAGGTCGCCTCGTCGGGGATCATCGAGAGGTTGTGATAGAAGTACTGCCAGGTCCCCCGTCGCTTGCTGAGTTCGTCCTCGTCCTCCTCGAGCCAGATCACGCGATTCTCGGCGAGTTCGCGGACGATCTCCCGGAAGGCCGCTTCCGAGAGGTCGCCAAAGGGATAGGCCTGCGTGACGATCTCGTAGGCCTGTCGGGCGTCGATCTCGCCGAAATCCATGACGATCCCCGCGATCTGGTTGGCGACGGTGTCGCGGCTGCCGTGGTGGATCTCCGCGGGTTCGACGTCGCCCGCTTGCGCCTGACGGGCGATCGCCACCGCCTCGAAGGTCTCGTCGGGACTCGTGGTGACGATCGTCCCACGGGAAGTCAGGTCTCGGCGGTGGCCGGCGCGGCCGACGCGCTGGAGGAGTCGGGCGACTTCCCGGGGACTGTTGTACTGGACGACGTGATCGACTCGGCCGACATCGATGCCGAGTTCCATCGAAGAGGTACACAGCAGAGCGTCCAGATCGCCGGCTTTGAACGCGTCCTCGACCTCGACGCGGGAGTCGGACGCCAGCGACCCGTGGTGGATGCCCACGTCCGTCCCGTACTCCTTGAGTCGGGAGCCCAGTGCCTCGGCAGTTTGTCGAGTGTTGACAAAAACCAGTGTCGACTCGTTCTCGTCGATCAGCTCGTCGATCTTCCGGACGTGACTGGCGACATCGGGGTCGGTAACTAGCTGACCAGCCAGTTCCTCGTCGCTGTCCCGGAGTGACGGACGGACCACGTCTATTTCCAGGGAACTCCCGGCGTCGATCTCGACGAGCGCACAGCCGCGGTCGCCGGTAAGGAACTTCCCGACTTCGCCGGGGTCGCCGACCGTCGCCGAGAGACCGATCCGCTGGAATGGGCCCGCGACTTCGCGGAGGCGTTCGAGGCCGACGGTCAACTGGGCGCCACGCTTGGCCGCGGCGAGTTCGTGTACTTCGTCAACGACGACGTGTTCGACACTCTCGAGAGCGCCACGCAGCTTCTCGCCGGTCAGGATCGCCTGGAGCGTCTCAGGTGTCGTGACGAGAACGTCCGGCGGATTCTCGGCCTGTTGCTGGCGGTGGTAATCGGAGGTGTCGCCGTGGCGAACGTCCACCTCGAGGTCCAGGGTCTCGCCCCACCACTCCAGACGGTCGCGCATGTCCCGGTTGAGGGCGCGCAGGGGCGTGACGTACAGCGCTCCGAACCCCTCGGGCGGATCGGCGGCAAGCGCGTCGAAGACGGGCAGCATGGCGGTTTCGGTCTTGCCGCTGCCCGTGGGTGCGATCACGAGGGCGTTCTCGCCGTCAGCCAGCGGCGGGATCGCACGGCGTTGTGGCTCCGTCGGCGTGGAAAAGCCACGTTCGGACAGGGCCGCACGGACGGCCTCCCCGAGGTGGGTGAACGCGGCATCCCCGTCACGCGTCGCCTCACTCATCGATTGTTTCTAGCGGATTCAGCCGATTAAACGCGTCGGGGTAGTGGCAACAGATACCACGGCTACTCAGTGGAGTGCGGACAGAATCACAGTCGGACGCATTTGTATAGGGTGCGATAGAGCGTCATATCTAGCCGATTCACGACGGTCCTCCCTAGAGCCGACATCCAATGTAGCTGTACGCATGGAAAGTAGCTACATAGCCCCGATAGCCCACAATCGTTGGCGTGACACGACGCCTCTTTCCTCGGCCAGCGAGACGGGACCAGGCAGTACACCTTGGTGTGCTCGGCGTCATGGAACGACCCGAGGGGACTGACAGGAACGTCACCAGACACACGAACTCCAGGACTTTCTTTGGGCACCGCCGAGGATAGCCACTTTCACCGCGCGACGACGTCCTTGTCGGTCGGCCCCTGTCCATCGTAGTGCTCGACCAACTCGTCCAGCCGGTCGGCATCTTCTGCGCCTGGCAGTTGGCGTCTTGCGGTCTCGCAGTCAGCGTTGACACCGAGTTTCCCACAAACGTGGTCGGCAGTTGTCTCGGCCATCTGTCGGTAGGTCGTCAGCTTCCCGCCCACAATGCTAGTGAAATTCTCGACACCCTCCCCAGTGTGATCCAACACGAAATAGCCCCGAGAGATGCCGCGCCGGTCTCCCTCGCCTTCGTCGGGGGCATACAGCGGCCTGACGCCCCACCACTCCCGGACGACTGGGGCGTCGGCGACCGGCGGCAGCATATCCGCACACTCCTCGATTGACTTCTCGACTTCCCAGGCGGCTGTCTCGTAGTCGTCGGGGTCCGAGACCGGGACACTTGTCGTCCCGAGGACTGCTTCCCCGACGTGAGGGACGACGATGTCGCCGTCGTCGGGGTCCCGACAGCGGTTCAATACGGGGGCCAACTCGTCGTACTCCACGGCCACCATCACGCCACGGGAAGGCGCCATATTGACATCGACACCCGCGAGATCAGCTACCTGTCCGGCCCACGCGCCAGCTGCGTTGACGACGTGTTCCGGTTCGATCGTCTTCTCGACCGTTCCGCCGAGCGTGGCCTCGGTTATTCGACCGTCGGTGACGGTCACCGCTTCGAGAGGTGCGTGCGGGTGGATTGTCCCACCGTGTTCCTCGGCAGCCGCAGCGTTGGCCGCCCCGAGTCGCGAGGGATAGATTGCGCCATCGGGGACCCACATTGCCCGCTCTACGTCCGGCGTCAGATCGGGGACGCGTTCCCTGGCTTCATCGGCATCGAGCAATTCCGTTTCGATCCCGATATCCTCACAGGCCGCGCGCTTCTCTTCGAAGTATTCTGGGTCGTCCTCGTCGAGTTGGACGAACAGCCCTCCGGTGTCTCTGATACACTCACCGGCGATCGAACGGAGGACTTCGTTCTCTTCAATACACTCCTCGGCACCGACCCGATCGGACTCGGCGTAGCGTCCGCCGCTGTGGAGCAGTCCGTGCGAGCGCCCCGAAGTGCCACTGGAGAGTCCGCCTCGCTCAACGAGCGTCACATCGATCCCGCGAAGTGAGAGGTCCCGTGCGATGCCCGTGCCAGTCGCTCCGCCTCCGATGACGAGTACCGTCGCTGAGTCTGACATCGTTATATATTGTTTTGGGCGCTTATGTGACTACCGCCGATCAGCAGGCTATCTTTGGGGTGGACATCCTAGACCGGAGCCACAATGCCCGCCACTCTCGGCTTTGACGGTTCGGTGAGCCTGCGTCGCGTGTTTCTATCGCCGGTGGTCACCGAGTGTGCGGTCGTTTCTCGACCAGCTTGAGGGAGGAGTGGTCTCGATCATTTCTTCACCTGAACGACCCAACGGTCGCTCGACAGCGTGGGACACGTTCATGGGCACGCATCCCCGAAAGTGGAGTATGTATCTTCCGGACGAGGCTTGGCCTGACCTCGCATCGTATTTCGAGTCAGAATCGTTAGCGTTGGTGCCGCTGGGATCGACTGAGCAACATGGTCCACATCTCCCAGAGGGAACTGACCACCTCATCGCCGAAGCGTTCGCCCGCGAGGTGGCCGACCGGACTGGGTTTCTTTGTACGCCGACGGTCACAATCGGTGTCTCCGATCATCACTTGCAGTTCCCCGGGACGGCATCGGCCGATCCGAGCGCGTTCAGGGACTACGTCGAAAGCATTACCCGGAGTCTGACAGCCCACGGGATCGACCGGGTGATCTACGTCAACGCCCACGGCGGGAACGTGACTCACCTGCGGGAGGTCGGTCGTCGCCTCCGCAACGACGAGGCTGCCTACGCTGTCGAGTGGATGTGGGACGAGAGTATCCCCGACACCGTCGACGAGGCCTTCGAACACAACGGCCCTCACGGCGGGCCCAAGGAGACGGCACTCATCCAGCACCTCCACCCGGACCTCGTCCACGATGACCGTCTCGAAGAGGCACGCGACGGGGGACTCGCCGAGGTCGACGACCGAATCGGTCGAACACACGGCTCACGGACGTTCTACGACTCGATCGACAACAGCGAGAACGGCGTCTTCGGGGACCAGACCGACGCCAGCGCCGAGATCGGGGCCGAGTTGTTCGCGGCCGCAAGCGACGAACTCGCGGCGCTGGCGGAGTGGCTGGCCGACCAAGATTTCCGCGATCTCATGCCGAAAGAGCACGTTTGAACGCGTAAGTCGCTGCTCCGTCTACTGGACCACGGTGGCGCTCACCGGTGGTCCGTCTACCGAACGACGGTGACGCTCACCGGTGGTCCGTCTACCGAACGACGGTGACGCTCACCGGGGACCGTCGAACGACTTTCTCGGCGACACTGCCGAGCAGGATTCGGGAGACCCCCTCGCGGCCGTGACTGCCGATGAGTATCCGCTCGATCTCGTCGTTTTCTTCGGCGTATTCGACGATCTCTCTGGCGGCGTTGCCGATCACCGTCTCGACTTCGTAGTTGCCGTCCGTCGCTTCGAGAGTCTCGAGCACCTCGTCGGCGATACCCTCGGCCAGTTCCTCGGGTTCGTCTTCGAGACTCTCCCGGATGAGATTGAACCCCGCCCCAAGAGATCCGTCCGCGACCTCGATCACACGCAGGAGGACGATCGTCTCCTCGCCGTATTCTGTGACTGCTTCCTCGATTGCCTTGCGGGCCGGCTGTGACCCGTCGTATGGGACCAGTACTGCCATACGACCGCTCGGACCGCGGCGACAATAAAACTCGACCTCCAATGAGGTCGATCCGCATGGGGTATCTTGACAAGCGTTCCCCCGAGACGTCTAGACGATGGTCGATCCGACAACGGCCCCACTGTTCGGGGTGGTCCTTCATCTCGCACTCGCGTTCGGCCTCGGTGCACTGATCGGGCTTGAACGCGAGCAGAGCAAGTCGGGCGGGACCTTCGCCGGGAGTCGAACGTTCCCGCTGCTCGCGCTGTACGGAGCACTCGTCCAGGCGTTCTTCCCGGACGCACTGGCCATCGCGATCGCCGCACTCGTCGTGCCACTCACTGTCGCCTACGTCGGGAAAGTCGTCTCCGAGGGTGATATCGGTCTGACCACGTTGCTGGCCGCGCTAGTGACTGTTCTGTTGGGTGCGTTGTCGATGCATTCCGATCGGGGGGCGATCGTCGCGATCGTCGTCGGCGGTTCCGTGACGATCCTGCTCTCGGTCAAGGACCCGATCCACGAGTTCGCAGACCGGATCGAGGAGCGCGAGCGCCGGGCCTCGGCGAAGTTCATCCTCGTCGCTCTCGTCGTCTTGCCGGCACTGCCGGATCGTTCGGTCGATATGCTCCACGGACTCAACCCTCGTTTCGTCTGGCTGATGGTCGTCTTCGTGACCGGACTGGGTTTTGTCGCCTACGTGCTCGGCCGGATCGTCGGGCCGGAGCGTGGCATCGCCCTTACGGGGATCCTCGGCGGGTTCGTCTCTTCGACCGCGACGACCGTCTCGATGGCCGGGAAGACGATCGGAAACGAGACGCTGTATCACGTCTGTGGCTTCGCGGTCGTCACGGCCTCGATCGTCATGTTCCCGCGCGCACTCGTCGAGGTCGCCGTCGTCAATCCGAGGCTGGCCCCCAGTGTCGCGCTCCCGCTCGGCGGAATGACCGTCGTCGGCGCGATCGCCGCCGCCGCACTCTACTGGTGGACGACCGCCGAGCAGACGGTCGAACCCGATCGCCTCAAGAATCCGTTCCGTCTCAGGCCGGCGTTGCTGTTCGGGGCCGTCTTCGCCGTCGTGTTGCTCGTCTCTGAGTATGCCACCGAATGGTTCGGATCCTCGGGGCTGTACGCGACCGCGTTCTTCTCGGGGCTTGCCGATGTCGACGCGATGACGATCACGGTGAGTCAACTCGCCTCCCAGGGGGCCGTCTCGACGCCGGTTGCGACGACGGCGATCGTGATCGCGGCGATCGCGAACACGCTGGTCAAGGTGGCTCTGGTGTGGATCCTCGGCACCCGTCGTCTGGGCACCCTCGTCTCGGCCGTGCTGGGCGTCGTCATCGTGAGCGGCCTCGTCTTTCTCGCACTCTGAGTTCAGGCCCGTCTCGGTGTCTGCGTTCACACTCGGCTCTTCGCATGATTTAGATCTGGTCGTACGGACCCAGACGCGTCCCGTCGAGCAGGTAGGCGTCGCCCGCTTCGAGGGCGTCCGGTAGGAACGGCGAGAGGAAGGATTGCCCCTCGACGTTGACCCACGTCCCGCCGGAGAGGTCGTTGAACGCCGGGCAAACGACCAGTTCGCCGTCGATTTCCGGGCAGTCCTCGCCGTAGTGCGCCTCGAACGGCGCCGGATCGATCGGTCCCCGTAGCCACACTCGCTCTTTGCGGCCCCCTCCCACTTCGTCCTCCAGCCGGACCACAGGGTGTTCGTGGCCGACACACACTGTCTCCGCACCGAGAACAGCCCGGGCGGGCCAGGTATGGCCGTGTGCCAGGCCGAGGCCGCCGAATCGGATGCCTTCGCCGCCGGTGATCGTCACCCCGTCGCGATCGGCCAGTAACGACTCGATCTCGCCGTCGTGGTTGCCCTTCACTATCGTCAGCGGCACGCGCTCGGTGACGGCCGAGACCAGCGTCTCGAGTTCCTTGCGTTCCTCGCGCGAATGACTCCCGATCGCGTGGCCGACGTCTCCGAGGACGATCAGGCGGTCGGCGTCCGTCCGCGCGAGCAGGTTCAAGATCGTCTCGCGACGTTTTCCAGCTTCCGACGGGAGTTCGACACCGTTTCGGCGGAGTCCAGCCTCGATGCCGGCGTGGATGTCCGCGAGCAACAGTCCGCGTCCATCCGGGAGCTCAACCAGCGCGGCGGGGGTGTCGGGGACCGGTTCGACGACCATCAGATCGGCTTCAGCGTCCGTTCACCCGGTTCGTAACACCGGCCGTTCATCAGCGCTTCTTGGATGGCGTCCTCGACATCCCCGATCGGTACGCCGTGGTCGTTGCTCACCTGTTCGATCACGGCCTCCCGGTCGGCACCGTCGCCCTCGTCGAGGGCCGCCATCGCGTCCATCACCGCGTCCTCGAGGTCGACCGCTGTGTCTTCGTCGTCTCCCTGCGTCTCGTCCTGCTCGACGGACGTATCGGTCGGCGCGTTGGATTCGGTCGTCGGTTCCGTGGTCGTCTCTGGTTCTATCGTCTCCTCGTCGGTGGTTTCCGGCTCCGGATCGGGCGTGTCGATGCCGGCCTCGCCGGGTTCCTCGACCTCCGTTCCGGACGTGAACTCGGTACCGAACTCCGATTTGATCTCCTCGCGCTCCTCGTCGTCGAGTTCGAACTCGCCGTCGAACTCGCCGAGCTCGGCCCCCTCGCCGACCGCCGCCCCATCGTCCGCCGTCTCGACGGTGCTCGATGCGTCGGCTTCGCGGCCTGTACTCCTTGAGGCGTCGGTGGCACTGTCGGCGGATTCGTCACCGCCGTCCTCGCCGCTTTCGGCCGCCGTCGTGGGATCGGCTTCGGTGGCGGTATCCGTCTCGGTCGACCCGGGTTCAGGCGTGCCTTCGGTTTCCGTTCCCGTCTCGGGTTCCGATGTCGCTTCGGCCGCTCCGCTCTCCGCTTGCTGTGTTGACTCGGCGGTCTTGCTCTCCGCTTGCTGCGTTGACTCGGCGGTCTTGCTCTCCGCTTTGGACGTAGCGGTGGCGTCTTCGCTCCCGGCTTCCGCCCCGGTCTCGGTACCCGTCGCTGATTCGGCCTCCGTGGTTAGGTCTGACTCCGTGGCAGTTCCCGCAGGCGTCGTCGTGTCTTCCGACCCAGCAGTGTCTGTTGCCGACTCCGTTGTCGCTCCGAGGTCGGCAGCCGCCACCAGGGCATCGAGAGCAGCTTCGCCGCCCTCGTCGGGGGATAGCGCAAGTGGTTCGACTTCTTCTCGCTCATCGGCGACGATCTCTGCCGCGGAACGGGCCAGTTCCCGCACTGCAGCGAGGTACCCGGACGTCGTTCCGTAGTGTTCCAGGGCGAGCGGAATACCGGCCGCCAATCCCTGGGGGACGCCGCGTTCGCTGAGTGCGGCGGTCAATTCCTCGCCGTCCGCGTCGAGCTCCATCGCGGTTGCCATCGTCCCGATGCGTTCTATGGTCTGTCGGGCTGCCCCGACGGTCCAGCGGTCGCGCGTGGCCGCGTCGACTTCGTTGAGGCTCTCCGGTCGGATCGAGGTGTAGACCACGCTGCTGTCCTCCGGCTGGAAGGTTCGCGCTTTCCCGGTGACGGCCACGTATGTCGGTGGCTCGGCGCGTTCGAGGAACGTCTGGGCGTCCGGTTGGTACTGGCCCGCGTAGACGACGAACGTCCCCGTCGGATCGGCGATCCGGGCGCGTAGAACCTCCTCGCCGGCGGGCTGGACCTCCGTCAGCACGCCCACGGCGAAGACGCGATTGACTCTCCCGCCGGTGGGCGTGATCACGTAGTTCGGTGCCCGTTCCTCGTCGCTCTCTGAGTACCCATAGTCGGCGTCGTCGAATTCGGCGGCGAACAGCCGATAAGCGACCTCGCGACGGCCCGGGCTTGTGCCACTGCCCTCGCTGTCGTCGGTGCTCATCGGCCCACCTCTGCGAGCAACTCGCGGGCGCGATCCGCCGGATCGTCCTCGCAGGCGTCGAAGGCGGTGGCGTTCAGTGTCGCGCCGTAGTCGTCGACGCTCAGCGATCCCCGGATCTGGAACTCTTTGCCGACGATCGCTTCACGGATCGCGTCGGTCACGACTTCTCGATCCATCGCGTCGCGTGCGTGTTCCCGGGCGTCCTCGAGACCGCCGCCGTAGACGTCTGCGGTCAGGTCCTCGTCGAGAACCGCCGTTACCGTTGCCGTCCCGTCGTCGATGATCACCTTCGTCCGGAGGTCGTCCTCGCCCTCGACCGCACCGTGGCTGCGACACTGGCCGTTCTGGACGACCCGGCCACACTCGGGACAGCGCTCGATGAGTCCCGAGCCGTCCCGGACGGCGATCGCCGACCCCACTACCGCCACGTCGAAGAGCCCGCCGCTCTCGACGGCCTCCTGGATCGTCATTCGCGGTGCCTCCTCGGTCACGCCGACTGCTCGGTCCAGGGCCGTCACCGTCGAGAACTCCGAGACGTTGATCGACGGCGCGCCCCGGAACTCCCGGACGAAGGCGTCCTCGATCCGGACTGACGCACGCTCTTCGATCGCGTCGTGAGGCTCCCAGTCGGTGAAGGGCAATCGGGTCGACTCGTCGCCGACCACCCCGCTCAATATCTCGGTCTCACCGTCACGGCCCTCGATAAGTTTACGTTCGCACTCAAGCACCTGTACCGTGACGTTGACGCCGCGATCACCGGCTGCTAGTTCAGCAAGCGCCCGGTCGCCACCGATCTCGTAGGGGATATCGAGGTCCTCGTCGCTTACGGCTATCGTCGTACGCTCGCCCAGGTTGAGTTCCGGATCGCCCTCCCACTCGCGGATGCCAGCGTTCTCTATCCGTACGATGTCGCCGGGCTCGATTCCAAAGTCGTTCCAGGCCGTATAAGAGATCTTCCCCGTTTCGTCGGCGAACTCCCCCTCGAATATGACCTCCTCTGTGCCCTGATACTGGATCGAGCGCTTGCCGACGGTCAGGACGACCCCGCCCACGGTGACGCCGTCGTCCGCTGTCGTGATCTCGGCGACGTCACGCTCCGGCGGTGCGTCGTTTCCGCCGCTTCCGCCCTCGCCGTACTTACGTCGGAGACTCCCGACGGCCTCCTCCAGCGGTACGCTGTAGGAGACGAGATTCTCCAAGTCTTCTTTGACCTCCTCTTTGTCGACGCCGAGGTCGGAGGCGAGTTCCTCGGCTTTGTCTTCGACATCCATGCAGAACCGTTCGACCGGAGTGAATAAAAAGGCCGTCCTCGCAGCCAGCGTCCCGGAGACGCGCTCACTGCTCGCCGTCGAAAGTGGTTTTCGGCCCCCGCCCCGACGTGGCACCGATGCACGTCGTCGTCAATGCTGCGATGAGCGCCGACGGCAAGCTCTCGACGCGCGACCGCGAGCAAATCGCCATCAGCGGCCCGGCGGACTTCGAGCGCGTCGATCGGATGCGAGCCGCGAGCGACGCCGTAATGGTCGGGATCGGGACCGTCCTCGCTGACGACCCATCCCTGACGGTCGACGCCGAGGAGCGTGTGGCTGACCGGCGCGACCGTGGCGACGCGCCACAGCCGGCCCGCGTCGTGGCCGACTCGCGGGGCCGCACCCCCGCTGGTGCCCGCGTGTTGAACGGCGACGCCGAGACGTACGTCCTCGTGAGCGAGGCGGCCCCCGAAGACGAACGCGAGCGGCTGGCCAGCGACGCGACTGTGATCGTGGCCGGCGAAGAGCGGGTAGACCTAGATGGTGCTCTGGACGAACTCGACGCACACGGCGTCGACCGACTCATGGTTGAGGGCGGTGGCGAACTCATTTTCTCGCTGTTCGAGGCTGGTCTCGTCGACGAGTTGTCGACGTTTGTCGGCCCGACGGTTCTCGGCGGCCGTGAGGCCCCGACCCTGGCCGACGGTGAAGGGTTCGTGGGTGACTTCCCTGACCTCGACCTGCACGACGTCGAGCGCCTGGACGGGGGCGTCTTGATGCGGTGGCGGGTTCGATGAGACGGCTGTCAGTCGGTGAGTTTCGGCCACAGGCAGACGTTCGACGTGCTTTCCTCGGAGTTGTTGTCTTGATCGTTTTCGGGGCTCTAACTCTCGTTGCCATTCCGATGGGAGGGGCCGCACAGGTGGACAACGCCACCGCCCCGGCTGATCCCGAGACGGACGTACTCGGGTGGGAGAACCGGTACTGGCACAACGAGTCGATCGATGTAGAGCAGTCCGACGGTCTCACAGCGCCCGAGCGCGAGCGGCTTCTCGCCCGGACGATGGCGCGAGTCGAGCACCTTCGCAGACTGGAGTTCGAAGAGACTCCCCGGATCAAGTTCGTCTCCCGCGAGGGTGTCGAAACCTACGTCGACCGCAACGTCACGCAGTTACCCGGGGGGAACCAGACGTGGGAAGCGCTGTTCGTCTTCGGTGAAGATACCGACGCTCGTCTGGCGGTACGGGAGACGATCCTCGCGAGCGTCGGTGGCATGGCCGCCGAGGAAGGGGTCGATCACGTCGTTCTCGTGACTGATGACTCCGAACGGCCCCAGGTCTCGGGATACGTCCTCGCCCACGAACTCGTGCACGTCCTCCAGGACCAGCACTTCGACCTCTCTGGGCCCCGCTACCGACGCTCGACGCTCGACGGGGAACTCGGAAAGGACGGCCTCGTCGAAGGCGAGGCCTCGTTGATCGACGGCCTCTATCGGCGCCAGTGTGCGAGCGGCGAGTGGTCGTGTCTCTCCGGTGGGATAGCGCCGTCGTCGAGTGCTTCGGTCACACCGGCAGTCGCTAGCCTCCTGAGTATGCCTTACCGGCAAGGGGCGAGCTACGTTGCTGCACTCCGGGACCGTCGCGGCTGGGAGAGCGTCGTCGCCGCCCACGAGTCACCACCGTCGACCGTGAAACCGGTGTTGCATCCCGGTCGCGACGCGGTCCTCTCAGAACCGATCGAATACACGGATCGCTCCGGTTCGGAGTGGTCTCGAACCGACGGCGCCCAACGCCTCGGCGAGGCGGGAATCCGGACGCTGTTCGCCCGGCAGAACGCGACTCGACGTGTGGCGCTCCCGCGCCCGAACGGGACAGCCAGTCTTCGCACGGTCGTCACGTCGCTGGCCGACGGGTGGGAAAACGACTCGTTGTACACGTACACGAACGGCAGCCACGAGGGCTACGTCTGGGTGACTGAGTGGGACTCGCGGACGGATGCCGCGGAGTTTGCGGCCGCCTACCGTGCTGTACTCGATAGCTACGAGCCCCTCGGGGTCGGCGACTCGCAGTACGTCATTACGGACGGTCCCTTCGCGGACGCGTTCGACATTCGACACGACGGGACGCGCGTGACGATCGCCAACGCTCCCGACCGGTCGGCGCTGGCCGAGCTATCGGACCGGTTCGAAGTCGATCCGGGAGAGACACCACAGCGTGACACTACTGCGACTGCCACCACGACGACGAACGGACCCGGGTTCGACGTTGCGTCGACACTCGTTGCGTTCGTTGCTCTGGTCGTGAGTTTCCTCTCGGCTGGCAGGCATCACCGGTAGTGACTGATAGGGCGTGGTCCGTACTGTCCGGGGTCGTCGAAGATTGTCCGGGCGTGGTCCGTACTGTCCGGGGTCGACGAAAACTGACCGGTCGTGATCCGTGCTTGCAGGCGCGGTCAGTGACTATCCGGGCGTCGTCAGTGGCTGTGGTCGAGGAGGTCTTCGAAGCTTGAGCCGAACCGTTTCTGGAACTCCTCGTCGGTCGCGGCCTCGATGGCTTCGAGGTCAGCGTCGAGGCCCGCACTCGGGTCGCCGTCGCTGTGGTGGACTGCCGTGTGGACCCGCTGGGCAAGTCCAAACATCGCGATGTCACCGACCACCGTCGGGACATCTTCGCTGTCCTCGTCGGTCAGTAGGTCGATCAGCGCGATCGGGATCTCGAGCGTATCGGTTGCATCGTCTGTTTCCACGGTTACCGTCGTCGTTTCGAGTTCGTCTGTTGCCATGGGCCTCGTTCGCGGACCGGACTTATCCGTCTGTTGGGACGAGTGCGATCCGGGATCGTCCCTGTACGCGCCCGAGTCCGACGACGTGACGAGTGGTTCCCCGGTCGAATCTTCCCGCTGACGTGGATTTAAGGGGGCTCACGTGCGAGTACTAGCCATTGTGCCTATCGATCCGGCGTTCAGCGTGAACCGGGAGGTCGTCGACGAACACGAGGGTCACGACGTCTGGGGACCACTCGAAGAACCCGAAACGCTCGGCATCCACGGGACACACGTCGCTGTCGACTTCGACGCCTGTCTGGCCGATGGGGCGTGCCTGCAGGACTGTCCCGTCGACGTCTTCGAGTGGGTCGAGACACCAGACCACCCGGTTAGCGAGCGGAAGGCAGATCCGGCGAACGAATCCCAGTGTATCGACTGTATGCTCTGTGTCGATGTCTGCCCAGTCGACGCGATCGACGTCGATCCGACCCGGGCGACGGAGTGACCTCGCCGTCGGGTCCCACTACGGCGGATCCGGTAATCTCGTGGGGTATCCGTCAGCAAATAATGTGAAGAATGCGTGTCTCGATCAGGGGGATACCGATATGTGTCGCACGTATCGCATCCGCATTGCGGCCCTCGCCGAGCGGGCCGGGCGCGCACGAAGCGGTTTCCTTCCGCCCGAGGAGCCGCCGGCTCGCGACCGGGCGCTGGAGTATCTCCGGGACGGCGTCGGCCCGGCCGTGGCGCTCTACCAGGAAGCGTCGATCGATGGGGCCGAGACGCTCTCGCCTCCCGAATCGCGGCGACTGGACTGCGTCTTCGAGGAGTGGATCGAACTCTACGCGGCGTGTTACGGCGTCCACCTCGACGTCGAGGCGTCCGTGGCGGAGGCGGCGACGCTGCTCGGGGACGGTCGTTCCCTCCGGGAGACGGCCAGACGGTTGACGGGTGTTCCCGAGCGCGCTGCCGACGGCAGGCAGTCCACATCAAACGCCCGCGTCGGGGCGCGAACGCGTTCAGAACACGGCTGAGACTCCTCCTTCTAGCTCTCCTCGAAGGTCAGGCTCATCTCGAGTTCAGTTTCACCGGACTCGACCGGTTCGAACCCGACCGAGCGGTACAGCGAAACCGCGACCGAATTGCTCGGCCTGACACACAACCAGACATCCTCGACGTCGGCCTCGCGTCCACACGCGAGTAACGCACGGATCAGCCGGGAACCGATACCTGCGAGCTGATAGTCCTGGTGGACGAAGATCATCAGTTCGTGATCCTCCGGGCCAGCCAGCAATGCGGCGTGACCCACTGCTCGATCGTCGTGCCAGGCGATCACGTGCAGCCCTGCCTCGATCGTCGTCAGCCACTCTTCGATGCGCTGGCGACCGGCCGGTGGGAGTCCCTGGGCGCGTTGGTGCGGTGCGAAGCTGTCGTACATGGTGACCAGGGCGTCCCGGTCCCCCTCGCTCCGTTCGATCCGAATCGGTCGCCCCTCCTCGTCGACGAACGTCACCGGCGGTGGCTCCAGCGGGGGAGACTCGTTCATCGAACGAGCTTTACGGTGACGTGGGAGTTAAAGAGGACGAATTGTGCGATACTGTCCAGCTGGATCTTCCCCATCGGCGTCCGCGCCCCGTTTCCGATCACCAACTGGTTGAACCCGCCGGTCTCGGCGATCTGTACGAGCTGTGATCCGGGATCGCCGTCGACCTCCATGAGGGGTGGATCAACCCCGCGCTCGGTCACGATCTCCCGCACTCGATCCCGTACCTGTGCCCTGGTCAGGCCCGCCGATGGGTCGTCGAAGACCGCCACTGTAAGTTCATCGTCCGCCTGCTTTGCCCGCTCGACGGTACTCTCAAGCGCCTCGAAGGACCGCCCCGTGCCGCCGACACCCACCAGGACTTCCATAATCGATTGTCCACGTCGCTTGCTCAAAGGTTTTGGCCTCGTGACACTGTCCGGCGGGACGTTCCGCAGCCGATCAGTGGTCGCTGGTGTCCAGTGGATCAACCGGCTCCATTCCGTCCGACCGTCCCACCCCGGACCACGCTTCACCCCTCGACGCTCTCGATCCACTCTCCCGCCCAGGATTCCAGTTCCGCGAAAACCGGACACAACGCTTCGCCCTTCTCGGTCAGTGAGTAGTACGTCGCGATCGGTCGATCCTCGACACGACGGTCGACTAACCCGGTATCCTCGAGGTCGTCGAGGACTCGCGAGAGTGTCCGCGAGCTCGCGCCCGTCGAGCGCTTGAGTTCGTTGAACCGCTGTTCGCCGTCGGTCAGATTCTGTAGTACGATCAGGCGCCACTCCGAGCCGATCTGTTCGACCGCCTCGACGACTGGGCAGGCCTCGGCGTTCTGTTCGTCAATCGTCTCTGTCCCGGTGACTGTCTCGGGTGACATCGGTGTTATCTGGTCACGATATTGTCGCCGAGATCATAAGTAGGTTCGGAAACGAACCAACTAACGCAATGACACTGACTATGGGAGCCACGAGAGACTGGATTGATATCGACACACCGGGACGAGGGGTGGTCGTCTGATGGCGTTCACTGGAACCGAGGGGGCAATCCTCCTCGCTGGTCGCGTGCTGTTTGGAGTCGTCCTGGCGTTCATGGGGCTGAATCACTTCCAGCAGCGCGAGGCGATGACCGGCTACGCCGAGCACAAAGGTTTGCCCGCCCCCGGCTTCTCGGTAATCGCGTCGGCTGTTGTCCTCATCGCGGGGGGACTCAGTATCGTCGTCGGGTTCTATCCCGTCGTCGGTGCGATGGCCATCGCCGGGTTCCTGCTGGTCGCCGCGGCGACGATGCACGACTTCTGGGCAGTTCCCGAGGACCAGCAGCAAGACGAGATGACACAGTTCCTGAAGAACGTCGTGATGGCTGGCGGGGCGCTTATCGTCGCCGCGGTCGCCAGCCAGTCCTGGACGTATAGCGTCGGCGTCGGTCTCTTCTAATCCGGATTGAGACCATCCCGATAGTTGCGAATAGTCCGACAGCACCGAGTAGACGACGTTTCAACCGTCAGTCGACAGCGACGGCAGTCCGCTCTCGATTTGCCCGCGGCGGTCCTCGAGCCACTCGGGCAGGACGAGCCGTTCGCCCAGCCCTTCGAGGTCTTCGTCGACTGTATACCCCGGCCCCTCCGTGGCGTACTCGAAGAGGACACCGCCCGGTGTCCGGGTGTAGACCGACTCGAACCACTTGCGGTCGATAATCTCCGTCGGGCGCAGTCCCAGGTGCTGTAACTTCTCGCGCCAATCGGCCTGATCGTCGCTGGTGACGCGGAACGCGACGTGGTGGATCGTCCCCGCACCAGGTCGCCCGTCGGCCACGTCGGGATCGTCGAGCAACTCGACGACGTATCCGAGGTCCCCGTCGGTTTCGTAGCGGAGCCGGTTCCCCTCGTTTCCCGTCCGTTCGTAGCCCATCGTCTCGAGGACCCGTTCCGTGGCGTCGGTCTCCGACAGCGCGAGCGTCACGCCGTAGAACCCGCGGATCGCGTGCTCGGCGGGGACCGGCCCCTCCGGCGGATCGCCGGCAGGAGCGTTCTCGACGCCGATCAGTTCCAGGGGGAGGCCGTCGGGATCCTCGAATGAGAGGACAGTGTCGCCGAAGCGCTCGTGGGGGTCTCCCGCGTCGACGCCTGCCTCGGCGAGGCGATCGACCCAGTAATCGATGGCTTCGGCAGGGATCAGGAACTGCGTCGTGCTGACCTGCCCGGTGCCGACCCGCCCCGGCCGTGCGCCGGGGTACGGGAAGAAGGTCATGCTGGTGCCCGGCGATCCCGAGTGGTCGCCGTAGAAGAGGTGATAGACCGAGGTGTCGTCCTGGTTGACGCTCCGTTTGATTAGCCGGAGGCCGAGTGTCTCGGTGTAGAACGCCAGGTTCTCACCGGGATCGCTCCCGATCGCTGTCACGTGGTGGATACCGGGGATGTCGCGCATGTGGTCGAGAAACGTTCGCGAGCCTGATAGCCGTTCGGACAGTGGTAACGTTTCCTACCGGCCGGCTGCCTGGATGCAAATCCGATTACGGCGACGGAGCCACATTGCCGGGGCGATCGGCTCGTTGACCGACCATACTGCGGACGGACTGAACGCCGTCGGCCCATCGTCGACACGTTGTGAACCTCACAGGCGGGTGCCCGGAAACGAGTGGTGATGGTACTCCACTGGAGTTCGTCACGTCGAGCGTTCCTCGTCCATCAGGTGCTCCATCTCGCGCTCGAACTCTTCGTCGCTGATCTTGCCGTCTACGTACTGCGATTTGAGTTGTTGCTGTCTGTCCTCGACTGTCGGTTCGACCCGTTTTGAGACATCGAACTGTCTCAAGAGGGGATACTCGTGTTCGAGTCGCTCGACGATCGCGGCGAGTCGGTCATCGCGATGTAACGAGGTGTTCCGGAGCACAGAGACGATCGTCGCAACGAGGAACAGGACGGCAATGAGACCAACGACTACGGCCGCGACGACCCACTCGCCAGCCCGTCCGAGCATCGCCAGCAATACGAACTCCTCGCCATAGACAACCGCGCCGCTGGAGAGCACTGCCAGCGCGTCGAGCACCCCCATCAGAACGACTACGACGAGTGCCAGTCCCGTGAGGACAAACCCTCCGAAGTACAGCCAGTGTCGGGATGCCATGAGCGGTGGTGCGTTCCTCGAGCAAAAAATAGCCACGAAACGTCGTTATCGCCCCATCAACACGTCGTGTGCGGTTTCGATTGGGCGAGAGCTGCGATCACGGGATGTGAACGCCGTGTTCGAGCGTCCCGATGCCCTCGATCTCGATCTCGACGGTGTCGCCGTCGGCGAGCGGACCCACACCTTCGGGCGTCCCCGTTGCGACCACGTCCCCGGGTTCAAGGGTCATGTAGGCGGTGATCTCTTCGATCAGTTCGGGCACGGCAAAGACCATGTCTTCGCGGCTGCCCGACTGACGCGTCTCGTCGTTGACGCGGCACTCGATGGTCGCATCTGCCGGGACCTCATCGGGGGTCGCGAGCACCGGTCCCATCGGCGCGGCGTTGTCGAAGGCCTTCCCGCGGACCCAGTTGGTTTCGACGCGCTGGTCGTCGCGGTTGGAGATGTCGTTGAAGCAAGTGTAGCCCGCGATGACGTCCTCGGCGTCGTCGGCGTCGACGTTGTGACACGTCTCGCTGATGATCACTGCGAGTTCGGCTTCGTAGTCCAGCCGTTCCTTGTCGGGCAGCAACGAGACCGTCGAGCCGTGGCTGGCGACGGTGTTGGGGGGTTTGAGAAAGAGTAGCGGCCGATCGGGGACATCGGCGTCCTGTTCGTCGGCGTGGTCGGCGTAGTTGCGACCGATCGCGACGATTTTCGTCGGTTCGGCGGGCGGGAGTACGTCGACCGACTCGGCCGGATACGTGTGTTCGTCCGTCGCGACCGTCTCCGGTTCACCCAGTGCCGTCGTCACGTATTCTTGGCCGTCCTCGACGAGCCATCGACCGCCGCGGATGGTACCCGTCGGGTCGCGAAAGCGGACGCGTTTCATGTCTTTCGCTATCGCGTCGGGCCTGTTAGCGTTTTCGACCCGGACCGACGCCGCTGGCCCGGCAGACGAACGGCTTTTGACTCATCCAGCGGTACGCCAGGACATGGACCTACTCGTCGTCGGCGCGGGGGAGATGGGCCGGTGGTTTGCCCGCACGCTCGACGATCACCTCGACGATCCGCCAGCCGTCGCCTTCACTGACGTCGACTCCGCTGTGGCTCGTGCTGCGGCCGAGGAACTCAACGGCCGCGCGGTCGCCCCGGACACCGACGAGCGCTTCGATCTCGTCTGTGTGGCCGTCCCGATCCCGGTGACGGCCGATACGATCGAGACCCACGCATCCAAGGCCAGTGTGGCGATCTGCGACCTCGCGGGCGTCATGGCCCAGCCCGTTGCAGCGATGGCCGAACACGCTCCCGATTGCGAGCGTGTGAGCTTTCATCCGCTGTTTGCGCCGGCGAACGCGCCAGGTAACGTCCCGCTGGTGGCCGACCAAGCGGGACCGGTCACCGACCGCGTCCGCGCGGCGCTCGCGGCGGCTGGCAACGACCTCTTCGAGACGACGCCAGCCGAACACGACGCAGCGATGGAGACCGTCCAGGCTCGCGTTCACGCTGCGATTCTCGCCTTCGGCCTGGCCGCCGAGCCGATCCCCGAGCGCTTCCAGACACCGATTTCGGCCGGCCTCTTCGATCTTCTGGAGGGAGTGACTGGCGGGGAGGCCCGCGTCTACGCCGACATCCAGACCGCCTTCGAGGGGGGCGCTGACGTGGCCGAGGCCGCTCAGGAGTTGGCCGCAGCCGACGAGGAGACCTTCGAGCAACTGTACGAACAGGCCACACGCCGGAGCCATCCCGACGATGAGTGACCAGCGACAGGCGATCGTCGACACGGCGAAGTACCTCCAGAACGTCCGGCCGATCGATCCCGAGGAGATCCAGGACTACGTCGAGGAACAGCCCCACCCGGGCGTGATCAAGCGGACGCTCCGCGAGGAGGCCTTCGAGTTGGGACTGCGCGAGCGCGAGGACGGGACGTTCGTTCCGGCGCCGACGGGGCCGCTCGATGCGTCGGTCGAACACGTCCAAGCGTTCCCCGAACGGTACGCACGCGTCCTCGAAGACCTGCTCGTTGCGGAATTCGGTGCCGGGTGGCCCGAGGGCGAGTCGGGCGATCGACTCCGCGAGCGGATCCGCGAGGTCAAGGCGGCCTACCTCGAGGATGCGGCCGTCGAGTACGACCGGCTCACCGCTCTGGCCTACGCGGTTTATCATCTGCCGGACTACTACGCCGTCGGGCAGTACGCACTCGATTCGTTGGTGGAAGACGATCGGCTTCCGTCTCGGGTTCGCGTCCTCGACGTGGGTGCCGGCGTGGGCGGCCCCGCGCTCGGACTACTCGATCTCCTGACCGATGCCGGCGGGATCGTCGAGTACCACGCCGTCGAACCGGGCGACGGGGCCGCGACGGTCCTCGAATCGGTCCTCGCGGAGACGGGACCGAACGTCCACACGACGATCCATCGAGACCGTGCCGAGACGTTCGAAGCCGATGGCGAGTTCGATTTGATCGTCTTCGCAAACGTCCTCGACGAACTGGACGAGCCGTCGAGCGTCCTCCGTCGCTACGCGGACGCGCTGGCAGGGGACGGCTCGATCCTGGCGCTCTCCCCGGCGGACAGGCGGACCGCTACCGGCCTCCGGGAGACGGAACGGGCTGTCGAGGACACCTACTCGGTCTACGAGCCGACGGTCCGCCTCTGGCCCGGGGAGACGCCCGGCGGCGAGTGCTGGTCGTTCACCCGCGAGGGCGATCTGGCGATCCCCCCGTTCCAGCGGCGACTCGACGAGGCTTGCGACGACCACGACCACGATCCCGGCGAGTTCGTCAACGTCGATGTCCAGTACGCCTACTCGATCCTCCGAAGGGACGACGAGCGGGCCATCGACTACGTGCCCGATCAGTCACGCGTCGCCAGGATGGCCGACGCGGAGGGATACGTTACCGACCGGATCAACGTCGTGGGGATCAAACTCAGCCCGGACCTGCGCGAGGATCCCGACGCCAACCCGGTTTTTCTCGTCGGCGACGGTAGCGAGCGGATCGATCACTTCGCCGTATTGACTCGCGAGTCGGTCCTCAACGAGGAGCTGCGGACGAGCGAGTACGGCGATCTCCTCTCCTTCGAGAACGTCCTTGCGCTGTGGAACGACGACGAGGGCGCCTACAATCTGGTCGTCGAGGCCGAGACGGTCGTCGAACGGATCCCGGTGTGAGGCCGACTCGGACGCTGGATGGTCACGCTGCCCACGGTCGAGCGAGGACAGGCTTTTGCCCGATTGGATCGGAACCCACCCATGGACGAGGAGCCGAGGATTCTGTTGACCAACGACGACGGGATCGACAGCGTCGGCCTGGGTGCGCTCTATGAGGCACTCTCGGCCGTCGGCGAAGTGACGGCTGTCGCGCCGGCCGACGATCGGAGTGCAGTCGGACGATCGATCTCAACCAACGTCGAGGTGAGCGAACACGAACTGGGGTATGCAATCGACGGGACACCGGCCGACTGCGTCGTCGCCGGCCTGGAGGTACTCGTCCCCGAGACAGACATCGTCGTGGCAGGTTGCAACGACGGCGCCAATCTCGGGGCGTACGTCCTCGGGCGGTCTGGCACAGTCAGTGCGGCAGTCGAGGCAACATTCTTCGACGTCCCTGCCATCGCCGTCTCGATGTACGTCCCTGTTCGGGACGACGAGAAGTGGGAGCCACTGACCGAGGATCCGGCCTCCTACGCCAACGCGACTCGCGTGGCCCGCTATCTGGTCGAGCACGCTCCTGATGCCGGCGTCTTCGAACAAGCCGACTACCTCAACGTCAACGCGCCACTCGCCGAAAACGGCGTGGCGACGGCCCCTGTGGAGATCACAGAACCGTCTGACGTCTACGAGATGGGCGCTATCCGCGAGGGCGAAGAGATCGAACTCCACGATCGTATCTGGGAGTGGATGGCCGACGGGACCATTCCCGACCCGGATGGAACAGACCGGCGAGCCGTCTTCGAGGGGCGGGTAAGCGTCTCGCCGCTGACTGCACCGCACACGACCGAACACCACGAAACGCTCGATGTACTCGCGGACAAATACGAAACAGAGTAGAGAGCGGAAAGAGAGTTCTCGGCTGCGTCAGTCCTTCATGTCCTGGAGTTTGTCCAGAAGTTCGTCTTGGGACGCGTTGGACTCGAAGTTGACCTCGCCGTCGTGGTCGGTCGCGTCTACATCGACGCTCTCGCTGTCGTCGATGTCTGCCCCGTTGGCCTGGTTCCCCTGTTCGGATTCATCGTAGCTACCAAAGCCCATAACAATGTAATAGACAACCCGGACGCCCTAAAACCGTCCGGTGTCCGTTCCAGGGGCTGGTCGGTTCACAGTTCGATTCGCTCGACGATTCGATCCGCATCCTCGCGAGTGTTTATCGCGACGATCCGAAGATACGCTTCCAGTCCCGAGTCGTGAAGCTTCGCCTTCAAGAGGTTGTCAACCTGGTAGACGCCGGCCGCGTTGGTCATTCCGATCTCGACGAGGACCGGAACATCCTCGCCTGGCCGGAGGTTCACTGCCTCGATAGACTGACTTGACACAGTGTTGATCCCGCGCCCGCCCTGTTCGTATGGGAACCGCGATCGGCCACTCTCCATGTCGAGGGCGTCGGCAACGCGAACGACACCGGCCTCCAGCGTCAGGGGTTCCTCCTCGGTGTGGTGACAGAGGATTGCGTGGAGAACTTCGGCTTTGAGGCGGACTGTCTCGGCCACGTCGTAGAAAGACAATTCGGGGAGGATCCGATCGAGCAGATCCGCGGCCAGTGGGATCGAGTAATAGGGGTGGTTGTCACGGTGGACGACATGGCCGATATCGTGTAACGTGGCTGCTAACGCGATAATGACGGGTTCGTCAGCTTCCCCGAGATCCTGTTCTCGCGCACCGTTGAATGTGACACTACCCTGTTTCAGCAGGTCGTACAGACACAGCGCCCGATTGCGGACGATCTCGACGTGTTTCGTGCCGTGGTCGTTGTACTGTTTGCGCGTCACCGGGTTGACGTTCTGGGCAGTGAGGTACGCCTGGATCTCCGGGTCGTCCTCGAGGTACTCCAAGACTTCGTTGAGTCGTTCGTCCGGGAACGCGTGTTCGGCGTCGGGATCGTAAATCCGTCCTTCGGTTTTGCCTTCGTCACCCGTGCCCACGTCTGTCGTATCACTCATACGAACACCCAACAGTCGTATCGAGAAAAGTCGGTCGGGTCGGCGAGCCGATCAGGCTGCGTCGGTGGCGGCCTCGATTACTTCGTCGTAGTCCGGTTCGACGCCGGGATCGTCGCTAACCCACGCGTACGTGACCTCGCCGTCCTCGTCGACGACGAACACCGAGCGCTTGGCGACGTCGTAGACGCCGAGTTCGCCGAAGTCCATCGTCAGATCGTACTTCTCGACGATCTCCTTCTCGGCGTCACTGATCAGGCCGAACGGGAGTTCGAGCTTGTCGCGGAACTCGTTGAGTGCGAACGGCGAGTCGACGCTGATCCCGTATAGCGTCGCGCCGGTGTCCTCGACCTCTTCGATCCGGTCGCGGAACGCAGTCATCTCGTGGCTGCAGACACTGGTAAACGCGCCCGGGAAGAACGCCAGCACGAGCGGTGCATCGTCGAGATTTTCCGTGAGTGTGAACGAATCGACGTCGCCGTTCGCGAGCGGTGCGGTGAAATCGGGGGCTGTGTCGCCTTCGGTAACCATTGCACTGCCGAGTATGACTGGCGACCCAAAAGATGTGCCGCTCGCGACAATAGGCGAAGCGGCCGCTCGGAACTGTCAGTGGACTCCGTTGGGACTGAGCGGAGCAAAAAGACTATAATAGACAGTAGGTAAATCCCAAGTAGCGATGATCGATGGATTGATCCTGCAACTCGGTGGCATCCCGGGCGGGCCCGAAGTACTGCTGATCCTACTGTTGGCAGTGCTCCTGTTCGGCGCGAACAAGATCCCCAAACTCGCCCGATCGACGGGTCAGGCGATGGGCGAGTTCCAGAAAGGACGCCAGCAGGTCGAGGAGGAACTCGAAGAGATGCAAGGTGGAGACGACTCTCCGGCAGAGCCCAACACGGCGAGCGAGGGGACGACCACGACGAGAACCGCGGACTCTTCCAGTGAGTCCACCGAAACGAACACGACCTCGGAATAAGTCCTATCGTTTTTTCGCGGCGTATCACAACCGTTTTTCTCTGGCCAGGTATACCATGGGGCAGGACGCGTGGCCTAGGGGACAGGGCGAGGGGTTCCTAACCCCTCGATCGCGGGTTCGAATCCCGCCGCGTCCGTCAAGGTTCCTCGCGTCCGCTCGTCACACACGACGGACGCGGCGACCTTCGCGAACGCCCCGCGTTCGCTCAGTCCCGCCGCGACCGCTGAGTGACGAACGCAGTGAGGAACAAAGCGGTCGCGGCGTAGATCGCAAACGCTTCGCGTTTGCTCACTCCCGCCGCGTCCGTAGCAACGAACAAAGTGAGGAGCGGAGGACCAAGGAATTCGAATCACGCGAGACGAACACAGCAAGTCTCGCCATCGGGTTCGAATCTCCGATAGACTCGCATACGCTCGTCTATCGACGTTCGCTTCGTTTCACTCAGCGAACTCCCGCCACGTCCGTCGCGGTTCCTCGCGTCCACTCGTCCCAGGCGTGCATTTAGGGAGCGGGAGCGAGAATTCGGCCTATGCCAGTGAGGTGTCCCCAGTGACGGTCTGGGTGCTGGGTGACCAGCTCACGACCCACCACGGGCCTGTTGAGGATCGTCCGGAAGAGTCGATTCTGCTGATCGAGGCCCACTCGTTCGCCAAGCGCTTGCCCTACCATCCCCAGAAGCTCGTTTTGGTGTTCAGCGCCATGCGTCACTTCCGAGACAAACTCCGCGAGAGCGGTCGCGAAGTACGGTATTACCAGGCAGAGACCTTCGGTGACGGGCTTGACATGCACTTCGAAGAGTATCCCGACGACGAATTGACTCTCATGCGTCCAGCCGGGGGTGGAACCGATCGTCTCGAAGGGATGGTCGAAGATCGTGGAGGCTCGCTGAACGTCGTCGAAAACACGCTCTTTTGCTGTTCGAACGAGCAGTTCGACGACTGGGCAGCCGACAGGACCGGCGATGGCTACCGCCACGAGGATTTCTACCGGTTCATGCGTCGAGAGACGGGCTATCTGATGGACGGCGACGAACCGGTCGGCGGCGAGTGGAATTACGACGACCAGAACCGCGAGACGCCACCCGACGACTGGACGCCGCCCGATACACCCGAATTCGATCCCGACGCGACCACTCGCGAAGTACGCCAGTGGGTGACCGATCGGTTCGACGGCAGCTACCACGACGCGCCCTACGGCGGGTCCTGGGCCGATCCGGAACCGTTTCGGTGGCCCGTCACCCGCGATCAGGCACTTGTGGGACTCGAGGACTTCTGTCAGAACCGCCTCGCGGAGTTCGGTCCGTATCAGGATGCAATGGGGCGTGATTCATGGGCGATGAGTCACTCACTGCTGTCGAGCAGCCTGAATCTCGGGTTGCTCCATCCCCACGAGGTCATCGAGCAGGCGATCGAGCGCTACGAGCGGGGCGAGGCGCCGCTCAACAGCGTCGAGGGGTTCGTCCGGCAAGTGTTGGGCTGGCGGGAATTCATGCGTCACGTCTATCGTCGAGAGCAGGACACCTTCGCCGGGGCAAACCAGCTGGACGCGACCGAACCGCTCCCCGAGTTATTCTGGACCGGCGAGACCGACATGGCGTGTCTCGCGGGCGTGATCGACGGCGTTCGACGACGGGGTTACTCCCATCACATCGAGCGGCTGATGGTGCTCTCGAACTTCGCAACCACGTTCGGGATCGATCCGCAAGCTATCAACCGCTGGTTCCACGCCGCCTACGTCGACGCGTTCCACTGGGTGACGACGCCGAACGTCGTCGGGATGGGAACGTTTGCCAGCGATGCCCTCTCGACGAAACCCTACGCGGCTTCGAGTAACTACGTCGATCGGATGAGCGACTACTGTGGGTCCTGCCCGTACTACAAGACGAAGACGACCGGCGAGAACGCCTGTCCGTTGAACGCACTGTACTGGGACTTTCTGGGGCGCAACGAGGATCGACTCCGGTCGAACCACCGGATGGGACTGGTTTACAGCCACTGGGACGACAAAGACG
Organism: Halorhabdus rudnickae; assembly: GCF_900880625.1. Lineage (NCBI taxonomy): Archaea > Methanobacteriati > Methanobacteriota > Halobacteria > Halobacteriales > Haloarculaceae > Halorhabdus > Halorhabdus rudnickae. Next base: position 879,327 of record NZ_CAAHFB010000001.1, on the reverse strand, counting down.
AAACAGAGCGAGAGGCGATCACCGATCGAGCGGCGGCGATTCGACAGGCGGCGCGCGACGGCGAACTGTGACCGGTCGGCGACCGGCTGATCAGTCCGCCGGGACGACGTCAGTCGACTCCCCCTCTTCACGGATCGCGCTGACGGCACTGTAGATGACGGCGCTTCCGACAGCCAGGGCCGAGAGCATGATCAGGACGAAGCTGATGAGCTTGAGTTCGTTGATTCCGTATGCGTTGCCGAGTTGTCGCAGTGCGACTGCTATCGATCCTCCAAGCAACATCAGCCCGAAGTAGATCTTGATCTCGCTTTCCTCGACCAGACTGGTCGCCGTCGAGCCGATCCGGGCGCCGAGTGCGCTCCCGGCGAGCAAAGGCACGACGATCGAGAGGTCGACAGCCCCTTCCAATCCGTAGAGGAACGAGCCGAGACCGCCCGAGAAAACGATCTCGAAGAGGTCGGTCCCCACGGCGATCGGGACGGGCACGCCGATCAGATAGAACATCGCGGGCATCCGGATGAACCCGCCGCCGACGCCGAGAAACCCGGAGAGCAGTCCCGTCGCGAAGGCGACGCCGAGCACCATCCACAATGAGACCTTGATGCCGCCGCCGATCGTCATCATCGGCGGAATCGTGTAGGATTGGATCTTCTTCGCGATGTCCGGGATATCGTCGGGGTCGATCTCTGCGTTGGCATCGTGGTGGTCGACATCGCTCTCCTCGCGGTCGTCCGTGAGCGCGTTCCGGGTGACGAACAGGCCGACGCCGCCGAGCAAAACGACGTACGTGACGCCGACGATCAGGCCGGCCAACCCCCGGTCCTGGAGGAAATAGAGTCCGATCCGTCCGACTTCGATGCCAGCGGTCGTCCCGACGATCATCAGCCCCCCCAGCTTGTAGTCGACCTGGCCGAGATCACGGTGCTTCAGCGTCGCGATCACCGCCGTCCCGAAGACAAACGCCATCCCGCTCCCGACGGCTGTGGTCGTCTCAAAGCCCATGATCATCAGCGCGGGCGTCACAAGGAACGACCCGCCCATCCCGAAGAACCCGAACAGCACACCGACCATGAAGCCGAAACCGACGAACAGCAGTAGCATGCTCGCGGCGAGTCCGAACAGTTCCATGGGTCAGAGAGTGCGAATGCGTTCGACGAGTGGTTCGGCGAGTACGTTCGAGAGTGCACCGTATCCCAGATAGAGGACGACCGCCTCGAGCAACACCGCGCCCACGGGTGCGGCCGCCCCGAGAATCTGGGCCTGCGATCCGAGTCCGATCATGCGTTTCCCCTCTCCAGTGCCAGCGGTTGTGTGCGGCTCATGGTTGACCCTTCAATACTCCTATTCCACGGGTGCGTAAAATGCTTTTGAACATACCACACAATATTACAAACGCGTATCTGCCACATAACCGACGAAAATATTTTCTTAAGTTATATGGATATAGAATATGCGGCAGGAGCCGTCTGATACTGCCTGTCAAAAACCGCGATAGGAGATATTTGCCGGCTATTCCGCCCTGGTTCACGATCCTTCAGTTCTCGCGGTATCACTATCTACGCTGCAGTGCAAGCACAGGGTCCCGATGGTGGGTCGGCCGGTGATGGATATAGTATTGTCTAATCGAAGCAATATTATGGGGCCAGCGTCAAGGGTGTCGTATGAAGGCCGTCTACGCGACAGATCTCTCGGCAGCGAGCGAAGCGACGATCGCCAACGAGACGTGTCTCGAGTGTCTGGACAGGATCGGCGTCGAGGAGTTTCACCTCGTGACAGTCGTCCCGTCGAACGTCCACTCCGGGATGCCAGGGATGGACTTCGAGAAGCGCCGCAAGACAGCGTTAGATCGCTATCGAAGGGCCTTCGAGGACGCCGGATTCGGGGTCGAAACCCACGTCGTGCGCGGGACACCGCATCGTCGCATCAACGGGATCGCCGAGTCGATCGGCGCGAACCTCTCGATCGTCGGATCACGGGGGTCGAGTCCGCTGGAGAACCGCTTTATCGGCTCGACGGCCCGGAACCTCGCGCGTACGTCCGTGACGCCGCTGCTGGTCAACCGGATCCAGCGAGCGACTGACGATCCTGACGTACTGGAGGAACACCTTTTCCAGCGGATGCTCTACGCGACGGACTTCTCTGATAACGCCGGGGAGGCCTTCAAGGCGTTTTCGTACCTCCGGCACGCGACCGAAGAAGCGACGCTGGTCCACGTTCGGACACCCGCCGATCCGGACACGGACGAGGACCCTCACGATCAGCTCGACGAGCTGGCTGGCCGACTCGCGGGGTGGGACATCGAAACACGGATCGACGTGCGAGAGGGTGATCCCGTCGAGGAAATCCTCGCCGCCGAGTCCGATCACAACCCGAGCACGACGCTGGTCGGTTCGCGGGGCCACAGCCGGCTGCGACGGCTGCTGCTGGGGAGCGTTTCCGAGGACATCGTTGCGAAGGCCGACGGTAACGTGATGCTCGTTCCGCCGAAGCGGGTGGCCTGATGTTTCCTGCTCTTGGTGGATCTGTAGAGAACGGATTGAGGGCGTTTTGTATTCCATCACACATTTCTTGAAAGATGTGGTATACGATCTGAAGTGGAAGGCGTTGCCTATCCGATACTCATCACCAAAGATGTGCCAGATATAACCTATCTATTCCGCAAAATCACACGTTCATTTCAGGGAGTTGGAAGTGGGCCAATCCGTCACAATGAGCTGGTATTCACCGGGTGTAGACAATTGCCTCCAGCATTGTCCATCGGGACATTCGTTTCGATCAGATGAGACTGATAGGCGACATGCAGAGTCAGCGGTGCTCGGAAATGCGAACGGACGTCTCGGGCATTTCGATCCCTTCGCTGGCGAAGGCGGCCATCGAACGCTCTGTCACGTCCGAAGCGAACGCGAACTCGTCTCGCAGGTCGGCCACGTAGGCCTTGCCGCGGATTGTCCGATAGTAGGACTCGTCTTCGATGATCACCGCGAACGGATGGTCATCGTCGACGTAGACGTACTTCGAGGTCACCATGGCCTCCTCGACGATCGCACTCGCTCGCTGGACGTCGGCCTTGGATGTGACCGAAAGCTCGATAACGACCATCATTTCGGGGCTGCCGGTGTTGGCATTCGAGACGTTTGCGGTGAACAGCGTGGCGTTTGGCACCCTGACGGCGGTGTCGTCGGGCGTCACCACCGTCGTCGCCCGGAGACCGATGTCGGTCACTTCGCCGTAGTCCCCGTCGATGGTGACTTTGTCCCCGACCTGGTACGGACGCTCGGTGATGAGTACCAGCCCGCCGATCATCCCAGCAAAGAGGTCCTTGAGGCCGAACCCCAGGGCCGCCCCGAGCAGTCCCGATACCGCGAGCAACTGTGACGTTGACAGTTGGAGCAACGGCCCCAGAACGAGAAACGCTGCGATCCCGTAGATGAGAAACCGCGCGATGGGAACCACCATCTTGATACTGATCCGCCGGGTGGGGCTCCGCTCGGCGATAGCGATAAGCCCATACCCGACGAGGCGACTGGCCAGATACGCGGCCACGACCACACCCACGATCCCCACGATCGTCCCCTGGTCGATCCCCAGTTCCACCAGCACCTGCAGTGGAATCATAGTATCTGGCCCCGTTCAGTCTTCTTGGTGGCAGCCGGCACCGCCGCCGGTATTAGTTCCACGAGGCCATCCTCGACCGTGACGAGGCCATCGCGCGAAAGCCGCCCGAGGACCCGGTCGAGTCGGTCAACCATTCCCGTGAGCTGTGTCCGGGTGACCCGCTCTTTCGCGAGGACGATCCGCAGACAGAATGCCTCCTCGCGATCCAGGTCCCGATCGGATGTGGGGGCCGCGGCATCGCTCGGCCGCACCTCCAGCCCGTGATTGGTCTCCCAGATCGCCGTGGCGACACCGAGGTTCCCGTTCGAGACCGCAGCGAGTCGGCCGAACGTGACATCCTTTGGATCCAACTCCCCATCCGAAAACTGGCTCTTGACTGCGACTGGGTCTAGCTTCGGAATCGGAACCGATACCGACCAGTCCCGCCAGCCAAACTGGTGTCGCGTCGTGACGATCAGGCTCCCTCCATCCGGATCCTCTGGGACGAACGTCGGCATCTCGTCGTATCGATCTAGCACGAGCTCAGCGATCCGTTCTGCGGAAAGGGGCTGGGCCTCAGCGACGACGGGAAACTCCCGGTCGAGCTCTTGCACCGCCGCGAGGTACGCCCACGCGTACTGGTTCCAGCCGGTCACCACTCTCGTATCGATGCTCACCAGGTCCTCGAGAAACGCAGACAGCTCCTCGAACCCCCCAATTCGACGTTCGTAGAGGTGCTGGCAGTCTTCGATCACGATAGGTCCCCCGTTGATTTTCGCCCGGATTTCGTCGATCCCGTCGCCGGGGGCAAGGCTGACCCGTTCTGCGTCTAGTTCCTGAACAGCACGGTCTAAGACTGCCCCGCGTCCGGAGAACGGTTCGCCGACGACGGCAACCGGTCCGGCTTCCTCGCCCGAGAGGACTGCCGTGAACGCCTCGTGATCCTCACCGAGGAGCGTCGGGACGTCGATGTCTGGCTCTTGACGTCCTCCTTTGACGGCATCGTCAATCATTATCTTCTCGCTTTTGCGTCCAGGCGATTGAAAATATCGAATCCGGGTTGTTTCGGCCAAACGATCCAAAGCGTGTGGCGTAGATCGTCGGAGACCAGTCACCCGCGTACCGGACGCCGAACTGTTTAACTTCGGTCGGTGGGTGGGCTGTCTATGGTCGAGACGATCCGCGTCCTCTACGTCGGCAGCGATCGGGATGCGGACACACCGCCGGAGATGCACCTCGAATACGCGGACGACCGACTCACCGTCGAGAGCGTGCCGAACGCCGACGCCGGAGTGGATTCGATTGCTACTGGAGTCGTCGATTGTGTCGTCGCCGAGTACACGCTCCCGGAAACGACCGGCGTGGCTCTTCTCAAGGCTGTTCGCGAGGACTACCCGGAGATCCCGTTCGTGCTTTTCAGTGCTGATGGATCAGAAGCCGTTGCCAGCGAGGCGATTTCGGCCGGCGTGACCGAGTACGTCCGCCGGGACGAACAAGACGCATACGACAGACTCGCGGCGCGGATCGTCGATGCCGTTCGAGGTAGTGACACTGCTGTGCCGGGGCCGTCGTCCGGAAACGCCGAGACGTCAGCGTCCACCGACGAGCGGGCGACGCGCCTGCGGGAACTCGAACGCACCGAGGCGCGCTTCGAGGCGCTTGCCCAGCAGACGACGCTCGGCGTCCTGACCATCGACGCCGAGAGCGTCGTCCAGTACGCAAACGACGGCATCACGGAACTGTTCGGCTATCCGCCCGAGGAGATGGTCGGCGAGTCGTTACTGACGATCATACCCGAGCGATTCCACGACGATCATCGTGCCGCGATCGCTCGCTATCTCGACAGTGGGGACCGACAGCTCGACTGGGAGTGGATCGAACTCCCGGGTCGCCACCGCGACGGCACGGAAATTCCGCTGGGGATTTCCTTCGGCGAGACGACGATCGACGGCGAACGCCGGTTTACCGGGATCGTCCGTGACATCTCCGAACGCAAGCGACAGCAACGCCAGCGCACGGAGACCCTCCAGGCCCTCCAGCAGTTGTACGAGATCACGGCCGACACAGACCGCTCGTTCGAGGAGAAAGTCACCCGCCTGCTCGAGTTTGGCTGTGAGCGGTTCGACTTCGAGTACGGCTTTCTCTCTCGGATCGAGCCGGGACCGGACGGTGGCGAGGGGTCCGGCACTCAACGGATCGTCTATGCACACGGCACGCACCCGTTGCTCCAGCCGGGCGAGACGTGCCCACTCTCGGAAGCGTACTGTCGAAAGACGATTCAGGTTGAAGATCTGCTGGTGGTCGCCGACGCCGTCGAGGCTGGATGGGAGAGCGATCCCGCCTACGAGACGTTCGAACTGGGGAGTTACGTCGGGGGCAAAGTCCGTGCCAACGGCGAACTGTACGGCACGTTCTGTTTTGCGTCGAGCGAACCACGCGAGACGCCGATCACGGACGCCGAGCAGACGCTCGTCCGGTTGATGAGCGAGTGGGTGAGCTACGAACTCGAAACCGGCCTGGTCACGACCGAACTCGAACGCCAGAACGAACGCCTTGATGAGTTCGCCAGCGTCCTCGCCCACGACCTCCGGAACCCGCTGAACGTGGCGACGGGTCGCGTCGAGATACTCCGGGACGAATCCGAGAACGAACACCTCGAAACGGTCTCCGACGCGCTCGATCGGATGGACACGCTCATCGACGACGTCCTGACGCTCGCCGAGGGCGGCCGGACGGTTACCGACACCACAGCCGTCGAGCTATCGGTTATCGCCGCCGAATCCTGGGAGACCGTCGAGACCGACCGGGCGACACTCCAGACGGAGGGGAACGTGACGCTGCAGGCAGACAGAAGCCGCTTTCGACAACTGCTGGAGAACCTGTTTCGCAATGCGATCGACCACGTCGGCGAGGACGTCACGGTCACTGTCGGCGCGCTCGAGAACGGCTTCTTCGTCGCGGACGACGGGCCGGGAATACCATCCGAGCAGCGGGGTCAGGTCTTCGAGAGTGGCTATACGACCGCCGAGGACGGGACCGGCTTCGGGCTGGCGATCGTCCGGGAGATCGCCCAGGCACACGACTGGACGGTCTCCGTCACCGAGGGCGACGACGGCGGCGCTCGCTTCGAGATCATGACCGGGTCCTGAGCACACTTCGTCATCCCGCAACGAACAGCGTCGCTGTTCCATAGCCAAGTCCCAGCGACAGTGCGAGTGAGCCGATCCAGGCGAGAACGGTCACGCCCAGTTTCCGGCGGCTGACGTCGGCTCCGCCGACGGCCAGGCCACTGCCGACGATCCCGCTGACGATGATCTCGTTGAACGAGACCGGCACGCCCAGTAGCACCGCGAGTTGGGCGATCAGAAACGAGGGGACGAGCGTCGCGATCGACCGGCGCGGCCCCAGCGAGGCGTACTCCTGGGAGAGGGCGGTGATCATTCGCGGCGCGCCGGTCCAGGACCCGACGAGCATCCCGACGCCCCCACCCAACAGGATGGCGACCGTCGGAACGACCGACTGCCCCTCGAACAGGGGAACCAACGGCCCGACGGCGAGGCCGACCTGACTTGCGCCCGCCGAGAACGCGACGAGCGAGCCGAGTGCGAGCAGGAACCGCCGGAGTCCACCGGTCAGATCACGGCGAATGTCCCACCGGACGACGAACGCGCTCGCGACGGCAGTGAACGCAGTGACGAGCGCCATTGCCAGACCGCGACCGACGGGTATCACGCGCCCGCCAGCGGCAGCCATCGTCCCGCCCACGCTCGCCAGAAACGCGAACTCCAGGTTCACGACGACGGCTCCAACGAGCGCGGCGAGCATCGGGACGCTCACGTCTTCGGGGATGTCCGGCCGCGGGAGCGTCCGGGCGATAGCGAACGCGACCGCGCCGCCGCCGAGCGGCGTCAGGATCCACAGTGCACCGACTTCCCGGTATTTCGCCCACGCGGGATCCCCTCCCAGTGCCAGCCCGACACCGATCACCGCGCCGGTAACGGTGAACGCAGTCGCGATCGGGTAGCCCGTCTTTATGCCGATCGCCATCAATCCGGCACCGATCAACAGGACGGCGATGACGCCCGTCGGCGGGAGCGTGACTCCCTCGACGAGCCCGCTCCCGACGGCTTTCGAGACGGTTCCACCCTGGGTCACTGCGCCGAGAAATCCAAGTATACCGACGACCAGCGCCGCCCGGAGCGTCGAGATGGCGTTGGCACCCACGGCGGGGGCAAAGGGTGTCGCGCCGCTGGACCCGGCGCCGATGACCCACGCCATGAACAGGCTTGCGAGGCTCGCGACGACAAACAGTCCGATCGTGGCTGGATCCATAACGTGATAGAGAGAAAAGACGATCAGCTAATCAGTTCGCGCCAGACGCCCTGGAGATACGCGCCCATGAACATGCCGCCGATCGCGATCAGGATCGGCCAGTTGCCGATTCCGAGACTGGCGTACCCCGATCCCGGGCAGACCCCGGAGATGCCCCAACCGAGGCCGAAGATGGCCCCGCCGATCAGAACGTTCCGATCGAAGGACTTCAGTCGACGACCGTAGGTGTCCCCCGTCAGGGGCGCACGCTCGCGGAGCTGTGGAATCACCGCGAAGGCGATCCCCGAGACGATCGCCGCGCCGAACATCACGAACAGCAAGCCGAGGTCCGTGAGTTGCAGAAAGTCCAGCACGACCTCCGGCCGTGCCATGTGACTGACGGCCAGTCCAAAGCCAAAGACGAGTCCGCCGAGCAGGATCACCGGCATGAACAGTGGATGCCGACCACCGTCGGGTCCATTTGCGCCCGCCATTAGGGGCTCACCCCCACGGCCATGACGAGTTGAGCCGTCGCGATGGCGACCGCCAAGAAGGTGATCACGCCAACCAGTGACGTTTTCGAGCGCGAGCCGATCCCACAGACGCCGTGCCCGGAGGTACAGCCCTTCCCGATTCGAGTGCCGATTCCAACGAGGATCCCGCCGGCCAGGAGCCGCCACCACTGGACGTCGGTCGTCCAGACCTCGCCTTGCCAGATGACGGCATAAACGGCCGCCCCGAGGACGATCCCGACGGTGAAGACGATCCGCCAGTCACGGGAAGCGCGATACTGCTGGAAGCGCGGGCGGTCGGAAACGTAAGTCAGCGTCGACTCGAGGAACGAACTCGCGCCGGGGGCGATGGCCGTCGCGGCGTAGATGACGGCCGTCCCGAGGCCGACAAACAGCCCACCGATCGCGTAGCGGGCGATCCCTTCCGGGAACAGCGTCTCGAACAGCGACAGGACGATCAGATCCGGGAACATGCGCTTCGATCAGTCTCCGGCGAGTGAGTCCTGACTTGCCGCGCAGTTGTTCGGGCCGAGTTCGAGGCTGAAGGCCTCGTCGTCGTCGATCTGCTTTTGGCCGAGGTTGGTCGCGATGATGTCCTCGTAGTTGGCCGGGCGGGGTGGCATATCGGACAGGATCAACTCGACGAACTCGTCTTCGTTCATCGAGAGGGCGTCCATTTTAGCCTGGAGGTCGCCCAGCGTTGCGGTATAGGTCCCGTCGGTGGCGGGTTCGGCGACGTCGCTGGTGTGGCCACCGGCGATCAACACGTCGTCGGGCAGTGTGAGAATGCGCTCCTGCAGCGTCTCGTAGAGTTGCCTGGCGGCGTCTTCGGCCCCTTCGTCACCGTCTTCCAGGTCCGGTCGGGCGACGCTCTCGACGAACAGCCCGTCACCGGTCGCAAGGAGGCTGTCTCCCACGAGGTAGGAGGTCATCCCGGTCGTGTGACCGGGGGTGTGGATCGCTTCGATCTCGACATCGCCGACGGTGAAGACGTCGCCGTCTTCGGCGGCGGTCAGGTCCCCAGCGTCTTCGACGCCCCGGTCGATCGCCGCTGCCGGCAGGACGGCTTGGACACCCTCCTCAGCTAGATCACGGATCCCGGAGACGTGGTCGGCGTGGACGTGCGTGTCCAGCGCGTAGACGAGATCCGCGTCGTGTTCCGTGGCGTCCTCCAGATAGCGGTCGGTGAACGCTCGGAGGGGATCGATTACTGCGGCCTCGCCACCGTCGACGACGAGATAGCCCAAACAGCCACTGGAGGGTCGCTGGTACTGGTAGACGGTTCCCTGTCCTTCGTAGCTCGTGACTTCGACGGCCTCGTAGATCTCCGCCCAGCCGTTCATCCCCTTGGCGACGTTGACGGCGTCGTAGCCCTTCTCTTTCAACAGACCCGCGACGTAGTCGCTGGCTTCGCCCTTTGCACAGACGACCGTTATCTCCTCGCTCTCGGGGAATTGCTCGAAGACGCCCTCGCCGATGTCGTCGTCCAGGAACTCGTAGTAGGGCACGTTGATCGTCTCAACTGACTCGCCTTCGATGTGCCACTCCTCGTACTCGCCACTCATGCGAACGTCGAGGATCGTGACCGCCTCCCCGGCCTCGATCCGGGATTTAAGCGTCGTTGGTTCGATTGTCGCTGCGGAAACGTCCGGTTCGGGGAAGTCAACGTCAGTCATTGATGTCACCCGGTCGTACTGCCCGCTTACATATAAGCGTTCTCATAGTCTTGGAAAAAACACACAATTTTATCCGCAATCTAGATGGGTTGTCGTTCCGGCCAGTCCGTCGATAGATACGTATAAGATATTCTAATACCTCTATATTTGGGTATATTTAGGCAGATGCCAGATGCACACTACACAGGTTCGAAAGTTAGTCTTGCAAGTTATATGCAATAACAGTCTTCCAGGAGATCGTCATGGTGGGACTTTTGCCATCTCCCTCTTCGATTCCGGTTCTCGATAGACGTGAATCGTCGACGGCGGCGGTCATTCGGCCCGGGCATTGTCCGTTGCCTTCGGACCGATACGGTCTAGACACCACTCGGGAGAGTACCGGCCTGTGGGTGAGTTCGGTCTCAGCTGTCGACGCCCGCAGCCAGTTCCTCGTAGCGATCGACGAACTTCGACCGACAGGAGGGACAGCAGAAGTGATAGACGTCGCCGTCGAGCGTCGTGGTCTCTCCTTCGGTCGTCACGGTGTTGCCACACTCTGCACACTCCGGTGCGAGTTCGCCCGTCCCGAGGCGTGGCGTCCACTCGCTGTCGGCCAGCAACCGGACGTCGATCTCTTCGACCGTCGCCAGGTCGACGTGCTCGGCGAGGAACGCCTTGACGTTTCGCTGATCGATGTGGGCAATCACGAGAACGTGGCCCTCGGCAGTCCGGAAGACGTGCTCGACCGCATCTACCTCTTCGACCCTGTCTGTGACTGTTCCCGCGTCGGGTCGCGTCTGCAATTCGATCAGCACCGGGACGCCGTCTCGTAGCATCGAGCGATCGACCTCGAGCGTGAACCGTTCGATCAAGCCGATCTCTTCGAGTCGTTCGACGCGATCCGAGACGGCCGGTGCCGAAAGGTCGACCGTGTCGGCGATGTCGCTGTAGGGACGTCTGGCGTCTTCGAGCAGCAGTCGCAGGATCTCCCGATCGGTGTCGTCGAGTCCGCGCATGATTCGAGCCTCGTTCCCCCGGCGTTTACTTCTTTGGCCGTTCGCACCCTGCTCGGCGACGCTCAGGCACGATCGCCCCGTTCTGCCGACTGACCAAAGGTTAACCCCGAACGCAGCCCAGTACTTTGACATGCGTTCACGCCTGACGCGACGGGGCTTCCTCGCTTCCGGAGTGACGGCGCTCGGTGCTGGCGTCGCCGGATGTACCGAACGGTCGGGGATGACCACGCGATCGACGACTGTTCCCGGGGTGACCACGACCGATCGGTCATCGTCGACTCAGTCGAACGGGGATTCGGATCTACCCGACGCCGTCGGGGGAGACCTCGTTGCCGAGGGATTTACGGCACCCCTCGCCGTCGAATTCTTCGGCGAATCGACGCTGTTGGTCGCCGATCAGGCAGGAGTCGTTCGCGTCGTCACCGACGGGACTCTCCGCGATCGCCCCGTCGTCGACGTCCGCGACAGCATGGTTTCGTTATCGGGCTACGAGGAACGTGGGCTGTTGGGACTCGCCGTTCACCCGGAGTACCCCGACGACCAGCGGATCTTCGTCAGATATAGCGCCCGGCCCCGGTCGGGGATGCCGGCACGGTTCTCCCACCGGTTCGTTCTCGCCTCCTTCGAGGTCGATCCGGATACGCTCCTGGCGGATCCGGATAGCGAGCGGACGATCCTCGACTTTGCCGAACCACAGGACAACCATAACGCGGGAGCGATCGCCTTTGGCCCGGAGGGCTACCTGTACGTCGGCGTCGGCGACGGTGGCGACAGCAACGATACCGGATACGGACACGTCACTGACTGGTACGGCGACAACGCGGGCGGCAACGGACAGGACGTGACCGAGAACGTCCTGGGGAGCGTGCTGCGGATCGACGTCACGGACACCGGCGACGAACCCTACACCGTCCCCGACGACAATCCGCTCGTCGGTCGTGACGGGCTGGACGAACACTTCGCCTGGGGCTTTCGCAATCCCTGGGGAATATCCTTCCACGAGGGCGAACTCTACGCGGCGGATGTCGGCCAGAACCGCTTCGAGGAGATCGATCACGTTCGGGCGGGTGGCAACTACGGCTGGAACGTCCGGGAAGGTGCCCACTGCTTCAGCACGGACGCGCCGAGTTCACCCCCCGAATCGTGCCCGGACGAGACGGCGGACAGCGAGTCGCTAATCGACCCCGTGATCGAGTACCCGCACGGGGGCCAGCCGATCAGCGGGGTGGCGGTCATCGGCGGGTACGTCTACGCCGGGGAGGCGATCCCCGGGCTGGCCGGCCGGTACGTCTTCGCCGACTGGCAGGCCGACGGGAGCCTCTTCGTGGGGACGCCGACCGACGAGACGCCCTGGCGGACCGACCGACTCTCGGTGGAGGGGTCCTTCGGGTCGATGGTGCTCGGCTTCGGCCGTGATCCGTCGGGCGAGATCTACGTCTGTACGACCGAACGGCCCCAGGTGGCCGGATCGACGGGCGCGGTGTATCGGTTGACGCCGGCCTGAACGGGGCCGGTGCTCACCGATCAGTCGTCAGCCGCCGCAACCGCGCCGTGTTCGATGTCCGTCCCCAGCAGATCGAGGAATTCCGCGAGCCACTCGGGGTGATCCGGCCAGGCTTGCCCGGTCACGAGATTCCGATCGCGGGTGACGCCGTCGACCCACGAACAGCCGGCGGCCTCTACTTCAGCCTGCACTGCGGGATAGGCCGTCATCTCGTAGCCGTCCAGCACACCGGCCGCGGCGAGGATCTGCGGGCCGTGACAGATCGACGCCACCGGCTTTTCGGCCTCGAAGAAGTGCTGTACCGCCTCGATGACCGCGTCGTAGCCACGGAGGTACTCGGGTGCTCGCCCGCCGGGGACCACCAGGCCGTCGTACTCGGTCGGATCGACCTCGCTCATCGTCGCCGTCAACTCGAAGTTGTGGCCCCGTTCCTCCAGATACGTCTGGTCGCCACGGAAGTCGTGGATCGCGGTCTTGATTGTCTCGCCCGCCTCTTTCTCCGGGCAGACCGCGTCGACCTCGTGGCCGGCCATCTGTAAGGCCTGGAACGGCACCATGATCTCGTAGTCTTCCCCGAAGTCGCCGACGATCATCAGGAGTTGCTTCCCATCCATTGTGAATCACGCGCTCGTGCGCAACTTCTATAACGATTGTTTGCTAGATAAACGTTCGTGTGGACAGTGAGCAGGTCGTGGCTGGCGACGGGATGTTCTCGGGCGGAAGCTTACCGTCGCTTTCGGTCCCATCGCGGACCTGCCCGTTCGGCGAGTACGACGCCGACAAGTCCAGCCACTGCCGCGATCGCCAGCGCGAGCGTCGGAGCGATCGTGGAATATTGCCATGCCACAAGTGCGAGGACGACCAGCGGTACTGCGACGAGGATGACCGCCCCGCCGAAGACGGCAAAGCGGACCACGTCGAACAGCAGCGCGGTCGGCGAGAGTCCGGCAACCGTCGCCGAGACGCCGAAGACGTAGATCGCGACGGCGGGAAGGACGGCGACGCCGATCAGCAGGTCGGCTGGCGGGAACCATACGGCGGCGACCGCGAGCACGGCGAGACCACCGGGGACCGCCAGCGCGAGGAATGCGAGCAACTTCCCGCGGAACAATCGACGGGGTGAGAGCGGATAGCGATCGAACTCCGCGGAATCGTCGAACTGGGTCACCCAGGCGTAGGTTGTGAACGTCCCGAGGCCGAGTATCGTTCCGAAAGCGATGCCGGGCGCGAGTTCGAGTCCGGCCGCGTCGGCGACAGCCACGAGCAGCCAGCCTGTGATCGCGCCGAACAGCGACAGCGAGAACAGCACCTTCCAGACCGACCCGCTGGAACGGGCTACCTCACGGAGCGTCCGGCCTGCGACGCCGTACCCCACCGGCAGCGGCGGCACGCGGGACGCGCGCTCGCTCGTCTCGATCGGCTCGAAGAAGGCGAGCGCGAGTGCCCCACTGACGACGATCGGCGCCAGGGTTCGCAGTACGCTCCCGAGGGTCGGATCTCCGTAGAGTCCCGCCGGCGTGAACGCGATCGGATCGACGTTTCCGGCGACGACGAGCGCGACCATCGTGGCTACGATGGCCAGGAGAGCGATCGCGGATCGCGTGGCGACGGTGATCACTGCGAGGCTCACGGTCACGCCCATCGCGAACGCGAAGACGAGCGTCACCCACAGCAATCCGACGTCGATAAGGCTCCCGCCCAGCAGCGTTGCACGAGCGGCGTCGGCCAGCGCCAGCGGCCCAAGGATTAGGCCAGCGTAGTACAGCAGGTCCTTGAGGAGAAACGTCGCGAACACGCGTCGCCACGAGATCGGCAACGATCGGGAACTCCCGAGGAGTAGCGACACGTCGCCGAGCACGTTTCGCATTGCGTCACGGCCCACCAGCCCTATCGTTCCGACCTGCAGGCCCAGAAACGCGACGACCGCGTGCAGCCCACCGACGACAGTCCCGCGAGCGACACCCAGTTCGGCGAGCAGCGTCAGGCCAGCGGTCCCGATCACGAACATGACCGCCGGGAAAGCTGCGAACCGCCGCCCGCCGAACAACTGGGTGTGCAGTCGCCACTCCTCGCGGAGCATCGCGCCGAGCAGATTCACGGATCGGGGTCCCCCTCGCCGGCTCCCGGCGTCGCAGTCATCCGTTCATCGACCCCGCGCGAGCGGTCACCTGTCGTCGCCACGCCGCCGCCATCGACGGTCTCCATGAAGTACGCGAGCAGATCATCGTCGTCGAACGCGTCCGTCTCCTGGGTCCCCCGGAGGTGCCCGCCGTCCAGGACCCCGACCCGATCACAGAGGTCGGCCGCGACGTCGACGAAGTGCGTCGAGAGAAAGAGCGTGTTCCCGGCGTCGCAGTAGGCCCGCAACTCACGCTTGACTCGCTCCTGGAGGATCGGATCGAGGTTCACCAGCGGCTCGTCGATGAACACCAGGTCGGGATCGTGGACGAACGTGGCCCCGAGCATGACGCGCTGGCGCTGCCCCTCTGAGAGGTCCGCGGCGACGGTATCGAGGGTCTCTGCGAACTCCAGACGGCCGGCCCACCGTTCGATCCGATCGTCGATGTCATCGAGGTCTCTGACGTCGCCGACGAACCGGAGATACTCACGGGGCGTGAGGAAACTCGGCGGGTCCTCGCGTTCGGGGAGGATCCCCACCGCCGCGCGTACCTCTCGCGGGTTCGCGACGGGATCGATGCCCAGGACGCGTGCGGTCCCGGCGTCGGGGCGGCGCTGGCCCGTCAGGATCTCGATCGTCGTGGTTTTGCCCGAACCGTTCGGCCCGAGCAGACCGAACAGCGAACCCGACTCGACCGACAACGACAGCTCCGCGAGGGCGGTGAGGTCGCCGTATCGTTTCGTGAGCCTGTCCGTCTCGATGGCGACCATTCAGGGCGCCCTCCGGTGTCCGATCAGTCGGCCTGTCACTCCGCTACGGCGAGTCCGAGGCATGGCCGAACGCTGAACTGACGGCCTTATCAACTTATCCCCATGACGGCTGTCGGTCCCGTTCCGTACGGACGAGCGTGGGCTGGTTAGCCGAGAATCGGCTCTTCTCCTGGGGTGGTGTCGTCACCGAGCCCACGGTGGCGGATCGCCTCCTGGAGGCCGTCGGCAACCCCTTCTCTGAGACGGTCGGCCGCGTCGGCATCGATGTCCGCCGCGACGGCGTCGTCACCCATCAAACTGCTCGAGCCTGCCGTGTCGACGACGACCGATGCGAGATGCCGCCGTCGCTGGAAGATCGTCCGCGAGGAGATCACGGTCTGGACGCGGTAGTTCGGGACGACCGTGATCCGGCGCGACCAGAACCCATTGCGGGTGATCACATAGTCCTCACCGAGGACGTATCCCCTGTTTCGCCATTTGAGGTGGGCCGCGATCGGTACCGGCACCAGCACGACCGCTGCCAGGTACCACGGCCCCGAGATGTCCGGGACGAGCGTCACTGCGTAGGCGCCCGCGATCACCGCCAGTGCGACCAGCAGATACCTGACGGCGTAGCGTTCTCTCGCTCGCTTGGGCGGCCGTTCGAACGTCACGTCGCCGAACGGTTCGATCGACTGGGCGAGTGAAATCACCCGGTCGCGTTCGGCGATCGGGATCGCCGACTGGGAACGTGCGCCCGAGCCCTGACCGGGTGCGTATCCTGCTGTCTCGATCGTCAGGCTGGCGTATCCCAGCCAGCGGGCCAGTACGTTCTCCCGGATCGAGACAGTCTGGACCTTCTCGACGGGGATCGACCCACTGTAGCGCTGGATGAGTCCACGCTCGTAGCGGTACTCTTCCCCGACCGAGTGCAACTCGAAGTCGTAGTACTGCAGCATGGAGACGATACCGCTGACGATCGCCAGGGCGACGATCGTTCCGAGACCGACGAGCGGGCCGATCAGGAACAGTTGATCGACGTCCGGGAGGACGCTGGCGATGGCCGCCGGGCCGAACACCGACAGCGCGACCAGAACGAGCGGGACGAGTCGCAGATCCATCGAGACAAAACCGAGGATGCCCAACTCGCGGGGTGTGATGGCGAAGAGTGTCGTCGATTCCTGTTCGTCAGTCGAGTCTCCCTCTGGCTCCTCCGCGCGCTTCCGTCGGCTGATTTCACTCTGGAGGCGCTCGGCCTCCTGACGGGAGACGTACTCGAGTGTGGCCTCCGTCTGGCCGCCGCCAGCGGTCTCCAGGCGAACTTCGGCGATGCCCAGTAGCCGCTGGATCACGTTCTGTCGGATGTCGACGTTCTGGACCCGATAGTACGGGATCTCTCGATCACGACGTGAAAAGACCCCGGACTGGATGTCGAACGTGTCCTCAGTGAGTTCGTAGCGGAACCGCCGGTGGTAGGCAACGTTCCAGCCGGCGACGAGACCGACGCCGAGGAGCGCGATGCCGACGAAGATGAGCGCACCTTCGAGGAAGTCGCTGCTACCAGCACCGGCGACCGCACCGAAGACGATCGCCCCGCCGACCTGGAGGCTGTTCTCGGCGATTCGGTAGGGGATCGAGAGTGGATCGAGTCGCATGGTTAGACGGCGTCGTCACCAGTCGATTCCTTCGCGAGCATCTTCAGGCGATCCTGGAGATCCTCGGCATCCTCGGGGGTCAATCCGGGGATCGTTACGTCGGCCCCCCGCGAGCCGGCCGTGTAGACGACCAGTGACGAGAGGCCGATCACCCGGTCGATGGGGCCACGACTCGTGTCGATGTGCTGGACGCGGACGAACGGGACGACGGTTTTGACGTGGGTGACCACCCCACGCTCGAGGTAGAGAGCGTCCTCGCGTACCTCGTATTGCCAGGTGCGATACAGCCACAAGACGTGCCCGATGCCCACTATCGCGACGAGGACCCCGACACCGACGCCGGGGAGTGGCCCCCATTCGAGGGCGAATATGCTGATCGCCCCGACGACAGCACCCACGACGGCTGCCGTAAGTAGCGCCCCGATCCCCCACTTCAAGCGGATCGCCCCCTCGATATTCCGGGAACCTGTCACCAGTTCCTGCGCTGGCTCCCGCTCGCCGTCCGATAGCCCGTCGCCTCCTCCGTTATTGTCGGTCTCCGCCAGGACTTCCGCTCTGACCTCCGTCGACCCCTGGTCTACGTATTCACCCGTTTTATCGGTCTCGGACGCACGTTCACTGGGCGGCCGATCGTCTTCGGTCATGCTTGGACGTTCCGATAGCGAGGGGTTTAATGGTGCTGCCGGACTGCAGACCACGAAGTCACTATCTCGCTTGCGTCGGGACGGCCGACGGTGCTCTCAACCGTGGCAATAGGCTGGCGAACGAACCCGGGAGCGGCCAACACCGCACCCGGATCGCGCGATGAACAGCGAACGGCGATCGGGTTTTCAAATCGTCTTCGTTGCGCGGTCGTGTTCTCGAAGTGAGAGGACCTTCGTCCAGCCTGACCCAGCCGAACAAGCCTTATTGTGTCAGCGATGCACTGTCCGGACATGGCAGACGTAATTGTCGTCGGCGGCGGTCCCGCCGGCCTGAGTGCCGCACTGTTCACTGCGAAGAACGATCTGGAGACGGTCGTTTTCGACACGGACGAAACCTGGATGCACAAGGCCCATCTGTTCAACTATCTCGGGATCGAGTCGATGGACGGCAGCGAGTTCATGGATGTCTCACGCGAGCAAGTCCAGGAGTTCGGTGTCGAACGAAACCAGAGCGAGGAGGTAACGGCCGTCACGGAGACGGACGACGGATTCACCGTCGAAACCGAAGACGGCGAGTATGCGGCCGAGTACGTCGTGCTGGCGACTGGCGCGGATCGCTCGCTGGCCGAAGAGTTGGGCTGTGCGACCACCGAGGACGGCATCGTCGACGTGGACGTCGACATGGAGACCAGTGTCGCGGATGTCTACGCGACGGGTGCGATGGTTCGGGCCGAAGAGTGGCAGGCCGTCATCGCTGCGGGTGACGGCGCGGCAGCCGCGCTGCATATCCTCTCGAAGGAAAAGGGCGAGCACTTCCACGACTTCGACATGCCCGCCGACGCCGAGTAGGGAACGCGACTGGACTTTTTTTCGAACGATCAGTGTCTCGACTGCCCCGTCAGTTTGCCGTCTCGTTGTCGGTCGCGCGCTCGTCGTCCGGCGCGACAATCTGGGTATCCTGGCCTGCTTTGACGGGGATCCGATCGACGACTTCCCCGTTGTCGTTCGTGATCAGGACGTAGTAGAGCACGTCTTCGCCGTCCGGTGCCGGCTGGACGTTGGTGCCGTTTTCATCAGTATCGATTTGATCCTGGTCGATATCACCGCGAATGAACTCTCGGATCGCTGTGTCGTCGCTGAGTTCGATTGCTGTACCGGAGTCAGCATTGACGAAGACGTTCCGCGTCACGTCCGTAAAGTCGGTGGGCACGACCTTGATGTGCCACCAGAGGTCACCGTCGACGGTTACTGGGACCGGTTCCGTGACGACGAAATTGTCCCCCCAGCCAGTCTGGGGACCTTTTGATTTGGCCTTCCCCATCGCTTTTTCGGGACCAGTCAGCGTCTCTTCATTGGTGCCGAAATAGGTATACTCGCCAGTATCGGCGTCGGCGAACCACACTTCGTCCAGCCCACGCGTATCCTCGCCGTACGGTTCCATCGCCGTGACGTAGGACATCCGCTCGCCTTCGAGGTCGATCACGAACGGCTGTTCGTTATCGGCATTCTTGGGGAGGGTCGCGACCTCGACCTCTCCCTTGTGGGTGCCGATCACCGACATTTGGTTGATGATCCCCTCACGGTACCCGAGCGATCCCATCTCGGTTCGGGTCAACGTCATCGGATAGAGCCGCTGGCCGTCGAGGATTTCGTTCGCTTGTGCCGCTTCGGGTGAGAGATGCTCAATGGTTCCGTCGGGACGGACCAAGGCACCTCCGTTCCACTTCGGCGTCGTGTGCGGGAACGGGAGCAGGTGCCACTCGTGGCCCGTCTTTGGGTAATAGAGGTAGGGCTGTCCGTCGTGGCTAAACTCGACGGCTTCGTCGTTGTACTTCGATAGATACCCGCCGAGCTTGACGTTCCACCGGGCCGAGCGGTGGAGCCACATGCCCTCTCCGTGCTCGAAGTCTTGTTCGTAGACATCGATCTGTTGTTGATCCATAGACGTCATGTTTGCGACGAGGACACCACGTTGATTCTCCAGCAACTTGTTCCGGGCTCCATCGGGTTCGATCGGGTACGACCACGCCAGCGAACCGTCCTCCTGTCTGGCGATGTCGCTCGTCCCCAGACGGTGCGTTCGATAGGAGACTGACCCACGGGTAGTTACGTCCGAGACCGCACGCGGCACAACGCGTGGGTTGGCAGGATTGGACTGCGGAAACTCTTCGAGTTCGGTCGCGTCGGCCATGGTCTGCTGGGCCAGCGTCCGCTTTTCCAGCGCCCCCGCCGGCAGACTCACGAGCATCGAGAGGACAAAGAGGACGGCCAGGACGCCACCCAGTAGGCTGAGTTTTCGCATCGCCGTCCCGCTCCCCGAAAAGGCGGTGTTGATTTGGACTTCTTCAGAGCCGAACACCACCGTCGGGCCGTTGGAGTCGCGCTGGCCCCCATCGAGACGCCAGGGCGGATAGAACCACAGTACCAATGCCGTGACAGTGCCTCCGCCGATCAAAACGAGTCCGGACGGCGAAAACAACGCGGCGTAGACCACACCGTGGACCAGTGGCCGAACCAGATACAGGATGCCCACGACGATCGTAAGGATTAGCATGCGCGTTCCCAGGAAGTACGGCAACCGGGACCCCGACGACGGGATGGAGCCCGACCCGTCGCCACCGAGACTGTCGATGCCTGTCATATATCGGTTGGACGGCCGGTTCGATTAAATACTGTGGGTTCAGGCTGGCATCATCCGACCGATAGCCATCACAATCAGTCTCGTCGAAACTTGGGTGGTTCGGCGTCGTCCGAGAGAAAGATGCTATCGAGGTCGGGGTCGAAGTACACTTCCAGCGCGCGGAGCGCGCCAGCGTACGCAGAGATCATAATGAACGCGAAGACGACGATGGCTGGCAAGACGAACTGGAGGACCATGCCTCAGCCGAGAGACGGCGCCCGCAAAAATGTTGGTGACTCGTCTCCAACAGTGTATCCCTATGTCACTCGGGGGTGTCACTCGTGTCCGGAGACCGCAACCGGCTCGTACGGTTCCTCCAGATACGCTTGATCTGACTCGCTAAGGTCAATCTCCAACGCTTCGACGGCGTCCTCAAGATGCTCGACACTCGTCGTGCCGACAATGGGTGCATCGACGGCATCCTGTTCGAGCAACCACGCCAGCGCGATCTGGGCCATCGTCACGCCGTGATCGGCTGCCAGCTGCGCGACGCGCTCGTTTATCTCCCGGCCACCGCCCTCGAAGTAGGGGTGTTCGCGGGCGTAGTCGTCGGTCTGTCCACGCGTCGTGGTGTCGAAATCCTCGTGCGGTCGGGTGAGATAGCCACGCGCGAGCGGACTCCATGGGATGACGCCCACCCCTTCTCGCTCACAGAGCGGGAGCATCTCGCGTTCTTCCTCGCGATACAGCAGATTGTAGTGGTTCTGCATCGTCTGGAAACGTTCGAGATTCTCGCGATCGCTGGTCGCTAAGGCGTCGGCGAACTGGTAGGCCCACATCGAGGACGTGCCGACGTATCGCGTCTGTCCACGACGGACGGCGTCGTCCAGCGCAGCGAGCGTCTCTGCGATCGGCGTGTCGTAATCCCAGCGGTGGGTCTGGTAGAGATCGACCGTCTCCATACCCAGCCGGTCGAGGCTGTTCTGCAACTCCTGCTCGATGGCCTTCCGGGAGAGGCCACCCGAGTTCGGATTCTCGTCGTCCATCTGGAAGAACCCTTTCGTGGCGACGACCTGCTCGTCGCGGTCGTAGTCAGCCAGGACGTTCCCGAGGACGCGCTCGGACTCGCCCAGCGAATACATGTTGGCTGTATCAAAGAAGTTGATCCCCAGGTCGATCGCGCGCTCGATGATCTCACGGGATTCGTCTTCCTCGAGGACCCACTCACGCCAGTCACTCGATCCGAAGCTCATACAGCCCAGACAGATCCGGCTGACCTCCATGCCTGTGGAGCCGAGGGTCGTATACTCCATGCCGACGGCCAGGTTTGGCGCGGAGAAAAGGGTTCGGCCGGCGGGTGTCCAGTAGTTGATTATTCCGCCGAGCCACGCGGGAAGTTCCCGATCGTCGCCTCGCGGAAGGCATCCTCGTCGAAGTCTGCGTCGAGCCACTCGGTCAGTTGTGCGGCGTCCCGCATCGCGTTTTTCAGACACGTCGAGGCACCGGGCGAGGGCGTGATGTTGAAAATGACGGCGTTCCCGGTGAGCTTGGCTTCACCCATGTCCAGGGACTTCGTCTCCGTGTTGACGATCTGTGGACGGACGCCGCCGTATCCCTTCGCGCGCCCGATGTCGTCGGCCTCCATCGTCGGGACGACTTTCTGGACGTGCGGGAGGAAGGCCCGTTTGCCGACGGCGGGCAGATCATAGAGCAGGTTCTCCAGCACGTACGGCAGCAGCGTCCGATCGGCGAGGATGTTCGCGTAACTCAACACGGAGTCCGGGGTGAGTTCGAACACGTCGAAGAAGTCGGCGACCGTCGAGAGTCGACCGCGCTCTAAGGCGGGCACGACCTTCGCCGTCGGCCCGAACCGTGTTAGTCCCTGATCGTGGACTTCGGCGTCGCCGTGGACCGCCGCGAAGGGGAGTTTCGCCATCTGGAGCGTGTAGACCTTGCCGTTCAGGAGGCCGTCATCGGCGACGAAGAAACTGCCGGCGACCGGCAGCAAGGACAGGTCCTCGCCGTAGCCCATTTCTTTGGCGATCTGGAGGCTGTGAGACCCGGCGGCGACGACTGTCGCGTCGCTTTGGTACCAGCCACGTTCAGTCTCGATGAGGAATTCGTCGTCGGTTTCGTTGACGCTCTGTACTTCCGTCCCCGTAAAGACGTCTACCCCGTCCTCGCCTTCGACCGCCCGGACGAAGTCGATCGCAAGCTCGCCGTAATCGACCGTGTAGCCGTCGGGCGTCTGCAGCGCGAGCATCTCGGTGTTCGGGTCCCGACCTTCGACGACCTTCGGCTCGATCTCCGCGATCTCCTCGCGATCGATCGCGTCGAGTTTCGGGAAGAGGTCGCCAAACCCTTTCTCGTCGTAGCGGCGTTCGAGCCGATCGACTTCCTCGTCGCCGACCGCCAGCGCCATCTTGCTGCGCTTTGCGTGCATCTCGCGGTCGGGGTCGTTGTCTTCGAGGTAGCCGGCGACCATCTCCGCACCCTCTTTTACCTCCTCGGCCTTCTCCAGGGAGTAGTTGGTCTCGATGTCCCCGAAGTGCAGCGTCTGGGAGTTGTTCGTGTGGTGGGAGTTGATCGCCGCGATCTCGGGTTCCTTCTCGAAGAGCGCCACGGACTCGACATCGGTGAACTTCTCGACCGTATACAGCAACGAGGCCCCGCTGATGCCGCCCCCGACGATGACGAGATCGTATTCACCTTGCATAGCCTGATCGAGGTCGGTCGGATACTTGAGTGACGCGCCGGCGGAACGGGATGCCTTGATACCCCCTACTCGTCGCGACCACGACAGACTCTTTTGAGGGACTTGCCTAGTTGTCGGTATGCCAGAGTATCCGATCGTCGTCCGCGAGATCGGCGGCCAGAACCGGCTGGGTGTCGAGGAGGCCGACGACCTCGCGGCGGACGTCCGCGAGGTGGTCACCGAAGGCTACAATCGGATCGACATCGAGGAGCGATCCGACGGCGAAGCAGTCGGAACCGTGGTGGCGAGTGACGATCGCCAGACGATCGAGGACGTCCGCTGGGACACCTGATCGTGACGTTACTAGCCGAGAACGACCGGGTGACCCACCAAAGAGAGTCAGACGACGTCTCGAACCTGTTCGACCCACGGACACAGCGGATCGCTCGCAAGCGGATTTCCCGTCACCGCATGTGCCCGCGAACGTGACCCGCCACAGATGTCCAGATACTCACACGTCCCGCAGGAGCCGACGAACTGGTCCGTATCGCGGAGTCGCTCGAAGAGATCGGCGTTCCGGTAGATGTCCACCAGACTCCGTTCGGTGACGTTCCCGGCGCTTTCGGGGAGAAAGCCCGACGGATAGACCTCTCCCTCGTAGCTGACGAACACGAAGCCTTTGCCGGCCCGCGTCGAGCCGACGCGAACGCCCTCGCCGGACTCCCGCCGTTCGAGTTCGTCCGCGACACGTCGATAATGTGGCGATTCGACGGTAATCACTCGATAGGAAGCCTCACGGCCGCGGCGGTAGAGCCACTCCATCACCTCGACTGTTCGTTCGGGATCGAGTTGGGCCAGCTCCTCGCCGCGGCCGATCGGCACGAGGAAAAACACCTCCCACATCGCGGCGTCGAATTCCTCGACCATGTCGGCGATCTCGGGCAGGTCCTCGACGGTGTTCGCGGTGACGGTCGTGTTGATCTGGATCTCCATGCCCGCCTCGCGGGCCTGCCGGGCGGCCTGCTCGACGCGGGTGAACGATCCCTCCTCGCCACGGAACTCGTCGTGGGTCTGGGGTGTCGCGCCGTCCAGCGAGAGCGCGATCCGCTCGACGCCGGTGTCGGCCAATTGTCCGATTACGTCCCCGGTCAGATTTTCCGTCGGTGCCGGCGTGACGGCCGTCGTCACGTCCCGATCGTCGGCGTGATCGAGCAACTCCAAGAGATCCGGCCGCTCTAGCGGGTCGCCGCCGGAAAACACCAGGATGGGCTGGGGGTGGCCGAAGTCCGCGATCGAGTCGATGAACGCCTGTCCCTCCGCCGTCGAGAGTTCGGCCGGATCGCGGTCGGGCTGAGCCTCAGCCCGGCAGTGGTCACACTCGAGTTCACAGGCCTGGGTCACCTCCCAGGTGACGATCAGTGGCCGCTCGTCGTAGTTCCGGGTTCCGGGATGGCCACCCGGATGGCCGCTGTCCGACGAGCCGGGCTGACCACCGGGATGGCCTTCGATTGAGGACTCTGGGTGACCGTTCGAGCCTGCTTGCGATCGCTCGCCGTACGGGTGATCCCCTGACATCAGTCCGCTGGAGGTGGGTGCCCGACGGCCTAAAGTCCACGGTCGATTCCCGGGACTCAGTATCGCTCGGGGTCGATGGTCCCGGCGTAGCGTCGCATCGCCGCGTAGAGGGCGACCGCCGCGACGACCAGACCGACGACCGTCGCGGTCGTCACCGTCGTCGCACTTCCGACGGCGAGTTTCGCCGCCACGGTCGCGGGATGTTCGGGCAGCAACGCCATCGCGGCGAACCCGCCAAGCACTACGATCGAGTACAGCAACTGGGCCTCGCGGCGCTTTGCCGTCACCAGCCCCAACACGACGCCGATCACGACGACCAGCACTGCCGCCGCCGAGACGAGAGCGATCAGGGGGAGGACGTTCCGGATCGTGATCCCGTTGAGCGTGAGCAGCACGATCCAGAGGATCGCCTGCAACGGCGCTAGCACCGCCATCCCGAGGGCCTTCCCGTCGACGATGTCCGTGAGCGAGACGGGCGCGACGCGCAGGAGTTCCAGCGTCCCACGTTCGATCTCTTCGGTGATGGCGTCGACCGCGATGGACCCGCTGATAAAGGGCGGCAGGAACAACAGCAGCGGGACGAGCACCGTGTAGGTGAACGCGAAGTACGGACTGGCATTTTCTTCGGGCGGCAGGTCGACCGGCTGGCGCGTCAGCCACTCGGCTCGCTCGCTCCGCTCGGTTCGCTCCAGGCTCTCCAGGACGGAGCGGATCTGAACCACCGCCAGCGTCGAGCGGATACTGCCTTCCGGGATCGACGCCGTCACCTGTATCGTCCCGTTGACCGTGTTTCCGTCGAGCAGTGCATCCACCCGGCCACGCTGGAAGCCGGCCTGCGCGTCGGCGTAACTTCCGAACTGGACCGGTCGCACGCCATCGACCTCGGCCGCTGCCTCTTGGAGTTCCGCGGCGGCGTCGCCCGACACACCGACTTCGAGGCCCCCGGCTTCGACCGAGCCGGGATCGTACAGCGAGGTCAGCCCGACGACGAGGAACGACGAGAACGCCGCGATGAACAACTGGATCAACAGTGCGAGGACGATCGTCTTCTCCCGGGACAGGGAGGCGACGTCCCGGCGGGCGATCCGCAATCGAACGTCGGTCAGCCAGCCGTCGGTGCCGGACTGTCCACGCTGCTCGTCGATGGAACGATCACCCGACAAGGACGGTCACCACCGTTAGGTTGTACGCGAGATGAATCACGATTGCCGCTGTCAATCCGACGACGTATCCTCGACGGCTATAGACCGCGCCGAGCGCCGAGGCACTCGCCGTCACGGCGTGTAACGCGAGCGGTGCCAGCAATAGCGCGATGGCGAGCAACGGCGACACCTCACCGGGCGCCCCACTCGTGGCGAAGGCCGCCTGTTGAACTTCCGGGAGGTCGGTCCCGAGCAGTTGGACGATGAGACCGAGTTTCTCCGCGATGAAGAATCCGAGTCCCGACAGCGATCCGACGATGATCGCGTTCCGAACCGTCCGGGCGTACTTTTTGTGGACGAACCCGGCATAAAGGTGGAGACTCTTTGCGAGTTCCTCGATGACAGCGACTGCGATCAGGATCGCCGGGATCGAGAACGACTGCGGGACGGCAAACAGCATCGCGACCGCAACCAGTTCCGTGACCAGCACAAAGGGCAGCAGGATGATCGAGAGCTTCGCCGCGCTCGTCCGACGTTTGATCCGCCCGGAGAGCGAATCGAGTATCTTCAGCGGGATCGGCCGCTGGGTGAACATGTCTTCCTCGCGGTAGAGTCCGGCACCCAGTCCGAAGGTGACGACGGCCGTCAGGAACGGCGGCAACGTCGAGAAGGTAAACTCGACGAGACTGATTGCCTGACCCTGGAGGTCACGGACGACCAGCGTCAGC
This sequence comes from Halorhabdus rudnickae, assembly GCF_900880625.1. NCBI lineage: Archaea > Methanobacteriati > Methanobacteriota > Halobacteria > Halobacteriales > Haloarculaceae > Halorhabdus > Halorhabdus rudnickae. Next base: position 852,808 of record NZ_CAAHFB010000001.1, on the reverse strand, counting down.
GGCGAGATGAGCGCGATCGGTGTCACGTCGGTGAAAATCGCCGGTACGAAGGCGTAACTCGTCAGCGCGACCGTGATCGTCACCGTCACGAAGGTCAGTTCCTTGAACGACCGGGCGAACATCGCCCCGGTGAACGTCGCCCCCAGGAACAGCAGGACCAGCGGTATCACCGCCAGCAGCGAGATCCAGCCTGTCGCCGCCGACGGCCCGACCGCCAGCAATCCCAGCGTGATCAGCACCTCGAAGGCCATCGCACCGAGGAAGTACGGCAGCGTCTTTCCGGCGATGATGTCCCCCCGCGAGACCGGCGAGACGAGCATCAGTTCCCCCCGTCGGTTGATACGCTCGCTGAGGATCGTGCTCCCGTAGGCCTGGATGACGAAGTTCAGCGGCAGGACGAACACGAACGCCAACACGAGCGACCCGAAGGGGAACGGCGGCGAGATGTCCGACGGCGACCCGGTCGTTCCACCGCCGCCGAGGCCACCAAACAGCCCGCCGAGGCCACCCAGCGATCCGCCCCCCTCGCCTTCGGAGACCGAACTGCCGCTGTCACTGGAACCCGTCTCGCCGCTACTCCTACCGGATCCCGAACTCCCCGTGTCTCCGTCCGTGCCGTCCTCACTACCACTACCAGTCCCGTCAGCTCCGCCCGTTGGGCCAGTCGACACCGACCGGTCGACGTAGCGCAGCGACACTGAGACGGGGAAGGCCGCTGTCCGGTTGTCTTGTCGACCCATGACCTCGTCGTTGTAGCGCTGGGTCGCACTCCGCAGCTCTGATCGTGCGGCTCGACCCTTCGATGAGTCTGCCGTCTCGACGATACGTTCACCGTCGATCTGTAGGTCGAGCCGTCCGTCCTCGACGCCGTCCGGGTCCGGCGGGCGGACGGCGAACGTCGACTCGTTGGTCACGACGTCGTGATATGGGCTGGCTTCGTCGACGCCTACCCGATAGATGCCTTGATCTAGTGCGATCCCCTGGCTGGCGATGAGTGGTGCAAGCGCCCCGACCAGCACGATTGCCGCGGCTGCGATGGCGACCGTCCGGCGGTCGATCCCGCCCGCATTCTTGGTGACCTCCCAGCGGGCGATGCGGAGGACCTTCCTCGCCCGCACGTTTAGGCCCCCGAACTGGCACTCTCTGCATCGACCGTCTGCTCCTCACCGCTGCCCGGTTCGGCCACGTTGAGGAACACCTCCTCGAGACTCGACTCCTCCGTGCGGATGTCGACGACCTCTCCCCCCTTCTCGGCGGCGACTGTCCGGGTCTCTTCGACGGCGGCCATCGAGGTGACGCTGCGTTTGAACCGGCCGTTCTCCCGGACGCTGTCGGGCACCTCGACAGTCGTGTAGACGTGATAGGTCGTCTCGCCGTGTTCGTCTTGCAGCGCGTCGAGAGGACCTTTCGCCACGATCGTCCCTTCGTTCATGATGGCAACGCGATCGCAGATCGACTCGACGTGATAGAGGTTGTGGGCGCTGAAGACGATCGTCTTGCCCTCCGCGGCGAGTTCGGTCGTAAAGTCGATGATGAAGTTCGTCGTCAGCGGGTCCAGCCCGCTGGCCGGTTCGTCGTAGATCAACACGTCCGGATCGTTGATCAACGACCGCGCGATAGCCACTTTCCGTTTCATCCCCTTCGACATGTCGCCCAGGGGCCGCTCGCGGTGTTCGAGGTCGAGTCGATCGAGCGTGTCGTGCATTCGCCTGGTCGCTTGGTTTTCCGGGACGTCATAGAGGTCTGCAAAGAAGGAAAGATACGAAATCGGCGTCATCTCCTCGTAGAGAGGTGACTCCTCGGGAAGGAACCCGAGCCGACGACGCATCGCCGTGTCGTCGGTTTCGAGGCCGGCGATCTGTACGTCGCCAGATGTCGGTTCGACCAGCCCAGCAAGCATCTTCAGGGTGGTCGTCTTCCCGGCCCCATTGGGGCCAATGATCCCGAACACTTCGCCCTGGTCCACCGAGAAAGTACTGCCCTCGACGGCCGCGAAGTCGCCGTACTCTTTGCGCAGATCCCGGACCTCGATCATGCTGGCCGAGCTAACGGGGCAAGGAACGTATACTTTGGCTCTCGGGCGATCTGCTCCCGGCGGCATACTTTTTTGATCCCGGCCCTTGTTTGAGTGATAATGTCTGTCAGTTTCGATTTCGAGGGGCAAACGGTGCTCGTCACCGGGGCCGGCGGCGCACTCGGTAGCGAGACAGTCGAGGCGTTTCACGCGGCCGGGGCGACTGTCCACGCCGCCGACGTGATCGCGCCCAGCGACGACGCGTACCGCCTCGATCCAGGCTCGGACGGGATCGAGACCCACGTGGCTGACTTCACCGACCCGGAAGCTGTTCGGATGACCGTCGCCGACGTGATCGAGGCCGACGGCCGTCTCGATGCCGTAGCGTCGATTGCGGGAACCTGGCGGGGCGGCGATCCTATCGAGGAAACCGATCCGAGTACGGTCTCTCTCCTGTTCGACGTGAACGTGTACACGGCGTTCCTCGCCGCGAAGTACTCCCTCCCGCACCTCCAGGAGTCGGAAGGCTCGATCGTGGCCGTCGCCTCCCAGTCGTCGCTTTCCGGTGGTGCGGGCGACGGTCCCTACCGGGCTAGCAAAGCTGCCGTGCGATTGCTCACCGAATCCATCGCCGCCGAAAACGCGGGTGTCGTCCGGGCGAACGCGATCCATCCGGACGTGATCGATACGCCGGCCAACCGCGAGATGATGCCCGATGCTGACTTCGCGGAGTGGGCCGCTCCCGCCGACATCGCCGACGTTATCCGGTTTCTCTGTACTGACGCCGCTGGGCCGATCACCGGCGGGTCGATCCCGATCGGCGGCGAGTCCTGAGCTGATTTCGAGATCGACGACGAATATTGCGCGAACTTCGAAGGCGAGGGGAGGTCCTGTGTCTATTTCGAGACTGACAACAAATATTAAAAGAAATTCGACATACTACGATAGATAATACGTATGTCAAACGAGATGATGGGTCCTTCACGGATATACACTTTCAGGCCTCGAATCATAGGAGAACTTACCGGATAACGGTTGACACATCCCGGTAAATATCGATGTTTTAATTGCGAGGGGTGTGAAACGATATCATCGCATGAGCACTGGTGAAGGCGTTCGTGAATCGTGGTCGACACGAATCGGATTCATCCTCGCGGCGGTCGGCAGTGCCGTCGGACTAGGTAACATCTGGCGGTTCCCCTTCCAGGTGGGTCAGGAGGGTGGCGCAGCGTTCCTCGTGATGTACCTGGCGTTCGTGTTGCTGATCGGGTTTCCGGCGATGCTCGTCGAGTTCGTCGTCGGGCGCAAGACGGGGCTGAACACGGTCGGAGCGATCCGGGAGTTCGCCGGGGGTGCCTGGAAGTACCTCGGGGGACTGTTCGTGTTCATCGGCTTCGTGATCCTGTCGTACTACAGCGTTGTCGGCGGGTGGGTAATGCGGTACATTGTCGGGAGTGTCACTGGCGGGTACGTCGGCCCCCCCGCGGCCGACGGAACGCCACAGGCCGCCCAGTACTTCGGTAAGATCGCGGTCGGATGGGACGCGCTACTCTTCCACGCGCTGTTCATGCTGGTCGTGATCGCCATCGTCGCACTGGGCGTCCAACGCGGCATCGAACTGGGTGTGAAAGTCATGGTCCCAGGGATCATCGCGATTTTCGCCGTACTCGCGATATACACGTTTACACTCTCTGGTGCGGCCGAAGCCTACAGCTACTACCTCACCCCGGATCTGGGGTACCTACTGGCTAACTGGCAAAGTATCGTTCCCGCCGCGGCGGGACAGGGCTTTTTCACACTCTCACTCGGGATGGGCGTGATGATTACCTACGCGTCGTACCTCTCGGAGGACGAGAACCTGGCGGTCGACGGGGGAAGCATCGTCGTGTTCAACACCGGGATCTCGATTCTGACGGGGCTAATCGTGTTCCCAATCCTGTTCTCGGCCGACGTTGATCCGGGTTCTCCCGGCGCGGGCGCAATCTTCGTCAGCGTTGCCGAGGCGCTCGGTAGTATTCCATTCGGAGCGGTCGTCGGTGTTCTGTTCTTCGGGACGGTCGCGATCGCCGCGCTCTCCTCGGCGATCAGCCTGATCGAGGTCGTCGTCTCCTACGCCATCGACGAACTCGGTGTCACTCGAATGACTGCGACGGCTGTCGTGGGTGGTGCGATCTTCTTCCTCGGGGCTCCGGTCACCTACGACACCGTCATGGTCGACCTCTATGACATCCTGGCAGCGAAAATCCTGCTCCTCAGCGGTGGTATTCTGTTGCTCGTTCTCGTCACGTGGATCCACGCCGATGAAGCCCTCGAGGAACTCAGCAAAGGTGTCGGTAGACTCGGATCCAACGGACAGGTCTGGTTGTGGATTGTGCGGGTGCCAGTCTTGATTGTCTTGATCGTCTCGCTTGTCCTCGGCGTTCTCGAATATATGGAATTCTTGACCGGCCCCTTCGCTGACTTCCTCAACTCCCTCTAATCGGTGTCCCTGTTCGTTCCCCGCTTTCGCCGCCGAAAAGTTACGTGTCAACCGGTTTTTCGAGGCACTACCGCACGTAATAGGGTTCGTCGCCACCGACGAGGCGTCCGAGATCCGCCTCGCGGCGATAATCCTGTTCTTGCAGTTCCGTCAGCGCGTCACTGAGCTTCCGGCTTTCATCCTCGCTCCACGTGTCCGGATCGGCGATCGGCATTACCAGCCACCCGCTGCCGATCACCTCCGTCGCGTGCAGTTTCTCCATGTCAATATCCGTCGTCGACCTGGTGGTCATGTTCTCGAATACCCACCGGGTCGCTCGCTCGCCCACAGGCAACAGCACATGCGCTGCAATCGCCCGCACCTCCGCCTCAGCGAAGGACTCATAGCGGGTGTAATCGGCTTCTGTCGGCGCACTGTCCGGGACACAGAGGTGCAGATACGAGAGGTACGTCGAGGCGACCGTCGGCGGGGTCCCCGCCTTCCGGAGTAGGTCTCCCCGGAGCAGTGCTCCCTGGAGTACCTCGGCACTCGGTGTCTCTGTGAACGGGGTTCCCGACGTGGTGCCGCCGTGGACGCCTGGATGGTTCCCGATCACGTGGAAGTCAGCCTCGACGTCGCCGAAGCCTGGCACGAACCGTTCACAATCCGGTCGGTACCCGAACGGGTTGGATTCGACATCTGCGACGTAGGTCACAGTATTGGCTCGGCCGCTCGACTGCAAGAACGTCTCGGTTCTGATCGGCGACGCGTTCCGTCCTCCAGCGCTCACCGCACGTCCACGTATCCCGGCAGATCGACTGGGACTGTGCCGTTCGTGTATGCCTGTGTCGAATTGCCTGGCTGCACTCTGAAAACCACCGCCGGTCGGTGGCCGACCGAGGGGCGCTCGGAGAGCAGTCGCCCCCACTCGCCGTCGTCGAACGAGGAACAGTCGACGAACAGTGTCACGCCACCGCCGTGAGCTTCGAGTTGCCCGGTCGTCTTGGTCTCGACGGTTTCGCGGATCGACCGAACGGCCGACCCCGCACTCCGGTCTCTGGGTGCCATCGGCCGGGTTACCTCCACTAGGTTGCCGGTCCCGTCCCGGTCGGCCCGGAAGTCGATAGCGTGGCCCGTCGTGACCTCGATCTCGGGGGTTACCTCGTACCCGGCGTCGACCAGTAGCTTCGCCACGGTAAACTCACTCATCGTCGCACTCATCCGCGTCAGATCGAGATGTTCGGCCGTCCCCAGTTTCGCCGCCATGACGTGGCGTTCCTCGAACGGTTCAGTCGCCAGAAACTCCTCGTAGAAGGACAGGCCCGCTTCCCTGGACGCGTCCGGGAACCCGGCCGCATACTCTCGGAAGAACTCCCTGGAAGTGTGTCTCCCGTCCTTCGAGAGCAACACCGGGAGAAAGAACCGCGAGATGGCAGGGTACTTGGCCAGCCAGGGTGCCTCCTCGTGCAACTGGGCAAGCAGTTCCTGCTCGGCCCACTGGGCGACCGGCGTCGGCACCTCCCTGAACGTGTACTTCTCGGTCCCCCAGAGCGCCCGCGGTGTCTCTGTGTTCCCGATCCAGAATCCGCCGTCGTCGTTCCAGGCGAACAGCGCGACGTCCCCGTTGTCCATCTCGAAGCGCCGAGCGTCGTACCCCTCCGGCTGGCGATACCACGGACTGGACATCGACGCACCGAGGTTCGCGTCGAGTGCGGCGTGGAGGTCCGAACGAACGCGACCGGCGGTCCAGCGTTCCGTCGAGCGCCGGAACCGGAGTGGTTTCGCCACACCGACAGGAACGGACGGCTGGGTGTTACGTGTTTCGCGTCGGCGAGTCCGGGCCGTCGATCACGTTCTCCGCCCGGTCGCGGTATCGACCAGTCGCTCCAGTGTCCCCTGCAGGTGTCCGTTCGTGGCGACGACTTCGTCGTCCATCGCTGGGGCCGACCGCCGTCGCACCGTCCCGCCGGCCTCCGTGACGAGCAACTCGCCGGCCGCGTAGTCCCACTCGTTGCTCGAGAGCACGACGTACCCGTCGGCGGTACCGCTGGCGACCTGACAGAGGTTCAGGGCTGTGCTCGCGGTTCGACGCAGTTTCACGCCCCGCTCGAGCAGCGTCGTCGCGACCGCGAGATCCCGGGCTCGCCGGGCCCCGTCGCGTTCGCTCACGCGGCAGTGGACCAGCGCGCCGGCGAGGTCGCCGTACTCGCTCACCCCGATCGGCTCCCCCTCGCCGTCGTCCGTGGCACAGTACGCCCCCTCGCCTGCCACGGCGTACCAGGTGCGACCCAGGGCAGCCTCGGGCGAGTGGACGACTCCGACGTGACTTTTCCCGTCGACCCGGAACGCGATCGAGACACAGAAGTACGGGAAGCCGGTGGCGAAGTTGGCCGTTCCGTCGATCGGATCGACGATCCACTCCCGGCCGGCGTCCTGCCGGTCGGCCGTCCCCGTCTCCTCGCCGACGATCCGGTCGTCGGGGAACTGTTCGGAGATCGCCGTCACGATCCGCTCTTGACACTCCCGGTCGACCGCCGTAACGATATCGTTGACGGCGCTCTTCTCGTCGGTCGCCGTTGCGGCACGGAACTCCGTGCCGGCCTCACTGTCGATCAGTTCACCTGCCGCTCTCGCCGCACGCCGGGCCACGGCGAGTTCCGCGTCGAAGTCCATACCCGCGTGTTCCTCCGGGCGGGGTTAGCACTGGCGGTTCGACCGTCCTCGGCTCGTCACTCTCGGCCCTCGATCGCCATCAGCACTGTGGCGAGGGCGCCGAAGACACCGAAGAACGCGGCCATCACTCCAAGCGTCGCGAAGACGACCCCACCGAGGAGTGGCGTCAGTCCATCGCCCGGGTTCGAGACGACCGTGCGGATCACCGACACACCGGAGACTACCAGCGGGATACCGATGCCGACCGGGATCGCGTACGGGACGGCCGCCGCTGCGATCTCCGAGGTTGGAGGGGGACCATCTGTCGGGCGGTCTGTCGCCATAGCCTGCGGTTTACGGGGTCTCCCTATCGGTCTTATGGTCCGGGTACGTGGCCTGTTCTTGGGGGACGGTCACCTGTTTACGGAACGAGCCAGCGATCGGAACTCGCCAAGGAGTTTCCGGCCTAAATCGCCGTGTCCCAGGACAGCAAGACTGTAGAGGGCCGCGCCGAGAACGAGCGCGCCGAGCAACCGGGCGAAGACGGCGATACCCAGAAAGCGGATCATCGTCCGGACGACGTTACCGACGAACAGCGTGAGGCTCGATCGAGTGAAGTCCATTGAATGGGCGTGCTAGTCGGGAATTTCGACGACACGGCTCCCTATATGCTTCGAGACAGCGATCGCCCGACGGATCGGTCAGGCTGATCGATCTGTGACGGCCCGCCCCGTCCGTGACAACACTCATTGTCGGTCGACGTTCACGTGCCAGTATGGCAAGTGCGGCGCTGACCGAGCCCCAGGTTCTCGCGCGAACGAAGGACGGGCTCTTCCCGGCTGAGGACGAGGACACCTACGTCGTCGCCGACACGCAGTTCGCTCAGGACCGCTGGCTGGACGACCGGCCGATCGATCCGGCGGTCAAGTCGACGCTCGCGCCGTTCAACCACGTCGCCGTGGGATCGGGATATCCCGATCTGGTCGGCGTGAGTCACCTCGGTGAAGACGTCCTGGCTGTCGACCGCCTGGGCGAGCGAGCGCCGCTGGTGGCCATCGAGGCGAAGGGCCAGATCGCCGACGGTGGCGTCGACGTCGAGCGAGGCGTGATTCAGGCCTACGACCGGCTACACGAGGCCAACGTTGCGTTCGTGACTGCGCCCGCCGACGCGATCGGACAATCGGCCCGGACGCTGGCGAGTGAACTCAACGTCGGCGTTCTCGGCGTCGACGATGGTGGTGAAATCACCACTCTCGAGCGCCCTCGCGTCGTCGGGAACCGCACGGCCCCAGAGGCAACGGCCATTCGCTTCCAGGCCAGCGCACGGGGAGTCGCCGAGAAGAGCTTTGGCCTCAACCACCCGAAGAACTACCTCGCCGTCCCGCTGGCCGTAACTCATGAAGGGGACACGCGAGGACTGATCGAGTCCCACGTCGTCGGTGCCGTCGACGACGCGCTCCGTGGCGCGGTCTTTCTGGGCCTGATCGAGGAACGCGGGACGTCCCACCGTCTGACGCCCCTCGGCTCGGAAGTCGTCCGGTTCGCGCTCCGGGAGTACCGGACGCTCGATGCCGCGATCACCACCTTCGAGGGCTGGCAGGGTTCCCGGAGACGGTTCGTCGACGTCGCCCCGAAGTGGGGCGCACTCACCCGCCGGGTCGTGTTCGACTATCCTGCCACGCAACTGCTCGTCGAGGAACTCCAGACGATGCACGACGACGGGATCTCCTCGCCCTCGCTGGTCGAACTCGTCGAGTGGCTCCACGCACAGCACCCGACGTTTACCGTTGAGCTGTTCGTTCGCGGCGACGATGACGTTCGAAGTCGCGTCCTCACCGCCGACGGAGATCTCAGGACGGACGCGCTCGAGGACGGCACCGCCTACCACGCCCCGACGGTGTTCCAGCTCAAGGCGATGCTCTACCACGCCGGCGTGCTGACCGAACGCGGGGCCGAACCCTCCCGGCTCGATCCCCGGACCGACGAGTGGCGACTGCGACAGCCACTCCCTGCCTATCGGTGACGCGCGAATGCAACCCCAATTCCCGACTGGAGTCGGCACGCTCCCCGAACACTGACGTGGCCGGCGGGCCTGCCGTCGGGCATGACGTTCAGCATCTGCGTCCGTGAACGCTACCTGGACGAACACGGCGACGAGCAGACGCGCTTCGGCGTGGCGGTGACGACCCGACTTGCCGGCGTCGGCACGCTGTGCCCGTTCGCCAGCGAGAACGGCGCCGTCGCTACCCAGAGCGTCGTCAACGTCGAACTCGGACGGAAAGGGATCGCCTATCTCGACGACGGGCTCGCCGTCGAGGACGCCCTGGAGGCACTCCTGAACGCCGACGAGGAGCGCTCCCAGCGACAACTACACGGCGTCGACGCGGACGGGGAGTTCGCCTTCTCCGGCGAGGACTGCAAGCCCTGGTACGGGGACATCGTCGGGGAGAACTACACCGTCGCCGGGAACCTGCTCACCGGGGAGTCGGTGATCGAGGCCACGGCCCAGACCTACGAGGACAGTGCGCCGTCGCTCGACCCCGCCGACGACGTCGACCGACCGCTGGCCGAACGGTTGATCGACGCGCTGGCGGCCGGGCACAGTGAAGGCGGCGACAAACGCGAGGAGCTGCCTGTACACAGTGCAGCGCTGCTCGTCCGGTCGACCGAGGATCCCGCGATGGATCCCTACTACAACGATCTCCGTGTGGATGCGACTGAGGCGCCGATTGTGGATCTCCAGGCGACCTTCGAGCAAGCCGAGCGGAGTTTCGAAATGGCGCTGGAACGCTACGAGGAGGTGTACGAGGACGACAGCACCACTGGCGAGTGATCGATACCTGTCGACGCACACAGTGCTCACTGTCGTTCGCACAGAACAGCGGGCGCGAGGGGATTTGAACCACGCGACCACGGTCGCCTCGTTTCTCTCGGCGCTGCGTGTTCTCTACTTCAAATCCCCGCGCCGCTTCGCTCCTCACGTCCGTTCGTCGCAGAAGCGGGCGCGAGGGGATTTGAACCCCTGACATCTTGGTCCGGAACCAAGAACTCTGTCCACTGAGCTACGCGCCCTCACGTGATCGTTTTCCAGGGACGGATAAAACGGTTGTGAACTCTGGCGGGTCAAAGCGTTCACGCTCTCGATCGTGAACGAAGCCGGATCAGGGCGTTTCGCTGGTCTCGATCGTGAAGTCGCTCGTCGGGTAGGCCGTACAGGTCAGGCAGTATCCCTTCTCCAACTCTTCGTCGCTCAGGGTGTCGTTGTTGGAGTGACGGAGGAACTCGTTTGCGTCCCCGTCTTCGACGTGGCCGCCACAGGAGAGACACTGCCCCTGCCGGCAGGAATACGGCAGGTCCCAGTCTTCGTCCTCGCCAGCCTCGAGGATCGTTTCGTTGCTGGCTACCTCGATTGTCTCACCCTCCTTGGCGTACTCGATCTCGTAGTGCTCGACTTCGTCTTCAGGGATCGCCTCGGGATCGAAGCCCGCTGTTTCCTCGTTCTCCTCGCCTTCAGCGAGTTCGCCTTCGCTTCCCTCGGCCGGTAGGGCGGCCCCGCCACCGCCGATCGATCGGTTCATCGGCTCCGGGAAATCCGTCTCTGGGACCGCTGTCGCACGGCGTTCGAGCAACTCCGCGGAGATGTCTTCGGTGGGTTCCCAACCCGTCCCACTGACGTAGTGCAAGAGGACGGCCACGATCGTGAACCCGGCGCCGAGAACGACGCCAAGTGTTTGAACCATGTTGTCGGCGCGTACGGAACATAGGTTTAATTAGCTGTTGTTTGTCCCAATTCGTCCCGGTAGACGGTGCGTCCGTCGAGCGTTATCGTACGATCGTCTACGTTGGGTTCGACGTATGACGAAAGGCTACTGATTAGTTCGTTTCTACAGTTTCGGCGGTGGCAGTCCACTGGGCGCGCCCTGGCAGCGGCGAGATCGCTGTCGAAACGGCCCTCGGTCGCTCTGTCGGGGACAGGATTTCGACGAATGTCGGACTCAAAATATATCCCAGAGTAGGCCGAGACACCAGACGGAGGATCATACATGTCCACACCGATCGCAGGGGTAGGGATGACGAAGTTCGGCGAAATGCCCGACCGGACGGGTCGGGACCTCTTTTCGGAGGCTGGCGAGACCGCCATCGAGGACGCAGGAATCGATCGCGAGGAGATAGACGCCCTCTATCTCGGCAACTTCATGGGCGAACTCTCCGAGCGCCAGGGTCACATGGGCCCGCTGATGGCCAAGATGCTGGGGCTCGATGTGCCCGCGACGCGCGTTGAGAGTGCCTGTGCATCCGGCGGCATGGCCGTCCGACAAGGAATCCACGCCATCCGCGCGGGGTCGGCCGATGTCGTCCTTGTCGGCGGTGTCGAGCGGATGCACAACATGGGGACAACCGGGGCAACCGGCGGCCTCTCGGTCGCTGCCGACGACCTCTGGGAGATCAAGCAGGGGATCACGTTCCCCGGCGCGTACGCCCTGATGGCACAGCGGTACTTCGCTACTCACGGTGGCGACCGCGAGGATCTCGCTCACGTCGCGGTCAAAAACCACGCCAACGCCGCGAACAACCCGCTGGCGCAGTATCAGTCGGAGATCAGCATCGAAAAGGTACTGGACGCTTTCCCGGTCGCCGATCCGCTCGGTCTGTTCGACGCCAGCCCGATCACTGACGGTGCGGCCGCGGCAATCCTCGTCAGTGAGGAGTACGCCGCCGAGCACGAACTGGACGTGCCGGTCTCGATCGTCGGCACTGGTCAGGGGACCGACGACCTCGCGTTACAGCATCGCGAGTCGCTGACCTGGACGCCTGCAACGGCCGACGCCGCCGAGGAGGCCTACGCCGACGCCGGGATCACGGCCGAAGATGTCGACTTCCTCGAAGTCCACGACTGCTTTACGATCGCCGAAGTCCTCGCGCTTGAGGGTCTCGGTCTCTACGAGCGCGGCGAGGCGATCACTGCCGCCCGCGAGGGCGAGACGACCGCCGACGGCGAATTGCCGGTCAACCTCTCGGGCGGCCTGAAGGCCAAGGGACACCCGGTCGGTGCGACGGGACTCGCCCAGATCAGCGAGATGACGAAGCTGTTCCGTGGTGATCACGTCAACAGTGACGCCGTTTCGGACGCCGAAGTTGGACTGACGCACAATGCGGGCGGAACGGTTGCCTCTGCTGTCGTTCACGTTCTGGAGGTGGAACAATGAGCGACGACGAGGTTCGAGACGACGGGTACGACGACTTCATGGACGCCCTAGCGGAGGGCGAACCCTACTACGTCGAGTGTGCGAACGGGCACGCCTCGCTACCACCGCGTCGACTCTGTCCCGAGTGTGCCAGCGAGGATCTCGATGAGGCATCGCTCCCGGAGACCGGCGAACTGCTGACGTACAACGTCACGCACGTCCCGACGCCAGCCTTCGAGGACGACGTCCCCTTCGTGCTGGGGATCGCCGAGTTCGGTGACGTGCGCTTAACCGGACAGGTCCGGGCCGATAGCGAGGACGTCGAGGTCGGCGAGAGCGTCTCGATCGGGACTGACGTCAGCGAGACCAACGGCGAGCGATACATCGCCTTCGACCTCGCCTGACGCAGGTCACGGTTCCCTTTTCGTTCGCGTGCATACTTCGCCGCGGTTTTCTTCGCGCCGTCCGTCCTGGTCGCATGGACGATCGCATCAGGGAGCACGCCGAGGTTCTGGTCGACTGGAGTGCGCGAGTCGAGTCGGGGGACGATGTCGTGCTGTCGGTCGACGAGGGTGCACACGAACTGGCCGTGGCTGTCGCCGAGGCGCTCGGGGAACGCGGCGCAAACCTGGTCAGCGTCTACCACTCCGCCGAGATCCAACGCGCGTATCTCCGTGCCCACGACAGCGACTTCGCTGACGATCCCGAGTTCGAGCGCGCACTCTACGACAACGCGGACGCAGTTCTCGTTCTGAAGGGAACCCGAAACACGGCCGGAACGGCTGACGTCCCCGACGACCGCCAGCAGACGTTCGCCCGGGCCAGGGAGGGAGTCCGCGAAGCCAGGCTGGCGACCGACTGGGTCAAGACCCTTCACCCGACCCGTGCGCTTGCCCAGCAGGCCGGGATGGCTTTCGAGGAGTACCGCGACTTCGTCTACGACGCCACGCTCCGGGACTGGGAATCGCTGGCTACGGAGATGGATCGCCTGAAGACAATTCTCGACGACGGAAGCGAGGTTCACATCGACGCGCCAGGGACGGATCTCACGCTCTCGATCGAGAACCGGACGGCGGTCAACAGCGCCGCGTCGGTTGACTATGACTCGCACAACTTACCGAGCGGCGAGGTCTTTACCGCTCCCGCTGGCGTCGAGGGTGAGGTTACGTTCGATGTCCCCATGACGGTCCGGGGCACGACGCTGCGAGACGTTCATCTCGTCTTCGAGGACGGCGAGGTCGTCGAGCACGAAGCGGCCGCAGGCGAGGAGACGGTCGAAGCGTTGCTGTCGACCGATGATGGTGCTCGTCGACTCGGTGAACTCGGGGTCGGGATGAATCGCGGGATCGACCGCTACACCGACAACATCCTCTTCGACGAGAAGATGGCCGAGACCGTTCACCTGGCGCTGGGACGGGCCTACGATGCCTGCCTGCCGGACGGGGAAGCCGGCAACGAGAGCGCGATCCACGTCGATCTGATCGCGGACATGAGCGAGGACACGACACTGTCGGTCGACGGGGAAGTCATTCAACGAGACGGCGTCTTCCGGTGGGAAGACGGGGTTTAATCGTCGGCAGTGTACGCGCCGCTGCGATATTCGATCCGGTGGACTTCGCGAACGGATTGCTCGCAGTCGAGCACGCAGGCGAGGCGGTACTGTCCGACGCGAAGTTTGCTGAATGGACCCCCTGTCAGCGGTTCGAGGAAGTCGTCGGGATCACGCCACGTCGAATCGACGACCTCATCGAGTTTCGAGACGATTCGATCCTGAACGTGTGAGTCGAGGTTGTCGAACTGATCGGCAGCTTGCGGTGTAAACGCTCAGTTCCAGCCACCGTCACTCGGTATCGTCTCCCTGCCCCATCATCGCACGCACCTCGTCTCGCGAGACGAGTTCCGCCTCTCCTGATCGTAGGTCGTGTTCGCTCGCCGCAATCTGTTTCCATCCCTCCCGGGAGAACGCCGGATGTTTCACCGCGTCACGAGTGGCGTACCGGAGGAACTCGCTCCGGGAGTTGAACCCTTCCTCCTTCCAGGTCGCGTCGATGTCCGCAAGGAACGCCTCACTAAGTCGAAGGTTGATCTGTACCGTCTCCGGTTCGTCGTCGCCGGCATCGGAGCTTGCTTTAGACATATACATATGCTTTACGCTGGTATATGGCAAGTCTTCTGCACACGCCGACAGTTGGTGCTGAAAGCAACAGTAGCAAAGTCAGCCAGCGAAACGACGATTCCGAGGAGAAGGGTTGGTTTTAGTCGTCGGCGCTGGTCGGATCTGCCCCGGCGTCGGGAACCTGGATCGACGGCGTCGGCAGGTCAGGCACTTCCTGCACCCCACCAGTCGCTGCACTGGTCGCCAGCGCGGCGAAGCGCTCCAGATTGCCAGTCGCGTCGAGTTCCGGCGGTTCCCACTCGGCGGCACGTTCACGCAGTTCGTCGTCCGAGACATCTAGGGACAGCACGCCCTCGTCCACGTCGATCCGGATGGTGTCGCCCTCCTCGACGAGTGCGATCGGCCCGCCAGCAGCGGCCTCGGGACTGGCGTGGCCGATCGCCGCCCCGCGGGTTCCGCCGGAGAAGCGCCCGTCGGTCAGCAGTGCGACTTCGCCCGAGAGACGCGGCGAGCCGCTGATCTTCGAGGTCGGTTCGAGCATCTCGGGCATCCCGGGACCGCCCTTCGGCCCCTCGTAGCGAATGACGACGAAGTCGCCGGGTTCGATCGCCCCATCGTCGTAGGCCTCGAGCATGGCCTGCTGGGACTCGAAGACGCGCGCCCGGCCTTCGAACTGGTGCATGTCTTCGTCCATCGCGCCGGATTTGACGACCGCACCCTCTGGCGCGAGATTACCCCGCAGAACCGACAGCCCACCTTCCTCGTGGACTGGGTCGTCCCGTGGCTGGATGACCTCACTTGGTTCGTCGCCCGCTTCCATCCGCTCGCCGATGGTTTTCTCGTCGACAGTGGGACGGTCGAGATGCAAGAGATCGTCGATGCGCTGATAGAGAGCAGGGAGACCGCCGTCGTCCCGGAGGTGTTCCATCCGCCAGGGGCCGGCGGGACTCATGTGCGCGAGATGGGGCGTCCGCTCGGCGATCTCCTCGAAGTCGGTGAGCGTGATGTCGAGGCCGGCTTCCTGAGCGATGGCGGGGATGTGCAGCATGGTGTTGGTCGAGCCCCCCAAAGCCAGGTCGACGGCGACAGCGTTCTCGAAGGCCTCCCGAGTCAGAAAATCGGAGGGTCGAACGTCCTTCTGGACGAGATCGAGGATCTGTCGGCCGCTTTCGCGGGCGATCTCGAACTTCCGGTCGTCGGTCGCGCCGTGGGTCGCACACTCCGTCCAGGAGAGCCCGAGCGTTTCCGTGACGCAGGCCATCGTGTTCGCGGTGAACATCCCGGCACACGAGCCCTCGCCCGGACAGGCCGAGCATTCGAGTTGGTAGAGTTCCTCGTCGGACATCTCCCCTTCTTCGTACTGGCTGACGCCCTCGAAGACCGTCACGAGGTCGGCGGGTTCGTCCTCGAACTCCCCGGCGGCCATGTGCCCGCCGGTGACGACGATCGCCGGGATGTCCAGCCGAGCGATCGCCATGAGCATTCCGGGGACGATCTTATCACACGAGGCAAGCGCGACGATCCCGTCGAACTGGTGGGCGTTGGCCATGAGTTCGACGGAGTCGGCGATGACCTCTCGAGAGGGCAGCGAGGAGCGCATGCCCTCGTGGCCCATCGCGATGCCGTCGTCGACGGCGATGGTGTTGAACTCCAGTGGGGTGCCGCCGGCATCGCGGACCCCCTCTTTGACGTGTTCGGCAAGTTCATCAAGGTGGACGTGGCCGGGGACGATCTCGTTCCAGGAGTTGGCGATCCCGATGTGCGGGTTGTGGATCTCCTCGTCGCTCAGTCCCGCGGCACGAAACAGCGACCGGTGGGGCGCGCGGTCGGCCCCCTCGGTGACCTCCGCGCTCCGGAGGCCCTCTTTTGGTGCATCGGCCATTGCTACCGCTATATCGGTCACCTCGGCGGGTGTAGGTTTCGGTTCAGTCCTCCCCCTGGTCCCGTCGGTGTCTGTGTTCTTAGATCGGTTTCACATCTGAATTCGTCTGGGCGGTTGCTGGAGTTATTCTCCCGAACTGAGGAGACTCTATGAACGAAAAATGCTTTTATTCATAGGTTCAAAAACGTGTTGATGGCGGGAACAATCCACCGATCCGTCGACCGTGCTCAGGGCGGACTTATCGCTCGATATTTTCCAGGGGCTCCGATCAACTCGACTGACGAGGATCTCAGACAGTTCAAGGACCAATCCCCGCGGGAAATCCATCCCGAGACAGTCGAACCAGCAACGTTGTCCTTCGGGGAGTCAAGCGGACGTTTCCGGACGAGACGGACGCCGTTCCGGTTCCCGTCGCCGATGACGACCACTCAGTGCAATGCAGAAGTCAGCGGTCAACGATGGACGCGACCGGCTGCTGGCGATTCGAAGATGGCAGTCGTGATGCTCCATGGTGCCTTGGCGAGTGGATTCTGGGCCGAACGAGTCCTGGCCGGACCGCTCCTGGATGCCGGCGCAGACGTGTTCGTGATGGCCCATCCGTATCACATGGAACGCGCTCCCCCGGAATCCGACTATTCGGGCCAGTACCTGCTTTCGGGAGACATCCCACGGATGATCGAGGGTGTCCTCCAGGCGGCAGCTGACACGCGGGCGTTGATCGGCGCGCTCCGCGAGCAGGGATATGAGCACATTGGATTGAGTGGGATCAGCCTTGGTGGCAACATCGCTGCTCAGACGCTTGCGCTCGCCGACGTTGATAGAGCCGTTCTAACGATTCCCGGTGTCGACTTATTCGAAACAATGTGTGAATCTCCGATGAAATCTCTCGTTCACGACGCGGCCATCGAGCATGGATTTACCGAGAACCGTCTCAGACAGGCGTTCGAGGTCATCACACCGATCGAATTCGATGATCTCGCCACCGACCCGGACGACGTTCTGGCACTGTATGGGCGGTACGACGAGATTGCACCGTCGGGTCCTGTTCGACGACTATCGAAGAAGTGGGGATTCCAGACGCAGGCGTTCGACGCCGGGCATCGAACGATCGCCCTGAACATGCTCACCCTGCGAACGTCCACCACCAGCTGGCTACTGGGGGTATCATGAGTCCGTTTACCGAGGATGACCGCGATCGGATTCGTGAGGGGTTGATCGAAGCTGGCCGAGACCGCTTCACCCGGTACGGACTCCAGAAGACGACGATCGGGGAACTCACCGACGACGTGGGCATCGCCCAGGGGACATTCTATCAATTCTTCGACTCCAAGGCGGAACTCTATCTAGCCGTCATCGAACGCGAGGGCGAGCGGGTATTCGACCCACTTGTCGAGGACACGCTTGGTGCTCACGAGGATCCGGAACGCGCTATCGAAGCGTTTCTTCGGGGCATGTTCGAAGCGATCGAGACGAACGAACTCGCCCGCTCGCTGCTCGCCCAAGACGAATACGCCCTGCTCCACCGAAAACTCCCACCGGAGGCGATTGAGGATCGCCGAACGAGCAGCGTTGAGCGGTTGCTCCCGTATATCGACCAGTGCCAAGAGCAAGGATTACTCTCGGGGCAGAATCCGGAAGCTATTGCGGACGCGATTCGATCGATCGCGTTCCTGGCACTCCATCGCGAAGAGATCGGCGAGAACTACGAGGCCGCTCGGGATGTCTTGATCCGGAGTGTCGCCGTCGGTTTGACCCGGAGAGACCAGTCGTGATCGTCCTCGAAGACTCGATCGAGATCAGTGCGTCGCCGACGGACATGTTTGCCTTCGCCGCGAACTTGGACGACAATTACCTGCTCATGTCCGACGATCACATCCATTTCGAATCGCTAACCGGCGATCCCGTCACCGAGGACTCAGTGTTCTGCCAGTACGAGTGGTTCGGTGACCGGCTCATCGGTGGCAAATATCGGGTGAAGACGGTCGTTCCGAACCGTCAGCTGGTGTACGAGGTGGCGTTTCCGCGGTCAATCCTTGGCGGTCGACTTCGATTTTTGATCGAACCGACTGAGACGGGTATCGTGTTGACCGAACGTCTCGAACTCGGGCGGTCGATTCCTGCTGTTAGCCCGGTCGTCGAATGGTTTTTCACTACCATTCTGGGTTCGATGATGGATAGTCTTCGGGAGCATCAACGTGACGGACTGCAAAACATCAAACAGGCACTCGAAACTGATTCATTCAGTCGGTAATATTGTCAGATATCAATCACGTACAACTGGATCAAGTGGTGACGATCACTCGAACCGATCGCGTTCGATGCTAGCGACCTCCTCACCGTACGCATCGACGAGTGTCCCGATTGTGTCGCCCAGCGCACGCATACATTCCCGGTTGGAGTGAAAGCCCAACTTCCGAGCGATAGTTTCGCAGGATTGCCCCTGAAGGGTTTTTCTCACCAGCAAGCGCTCCTGGCGGGCTGACAGGAGCGACCGCTCCCCGGCGTCGACGAGGTACCGGAGCGCCAGGCGAGCGAACGCGTCCGGCGCGGTGTCGTACAGCCCCGCGCCGTGAGGCGAGCCGGCGAGCACGCGCCACTCGAAATCACTGAGATCGAATTCGGGTGGCTCATCGATCGATCGGAGGACGGCCCGGACGATGTCCGGATCCAGATCCGCGAGTGGGTCCGAGAGCATGCCCTCGATCCGATCGAGTAACCATGTCGTGTGACGATCGAGCAGGGTCCGACCGTTCGGCGATGTCGCCTTGAGCATGATCGCCGAGTGTTCGCCGCTCCGCTCGTTGCGTGAGGTCGACAGGTGGACCGAGCGGTAGCTGTTCTCCCGCCAGAAGTCGACGAGTGGTGGCGTCGCGCCGTAGCCGGTTCCGAGCCAGTCAACGTCGTCGCCGAATTCTTCGGCAATTTCAGCGAGTAGACGCGATCCCAGTCCCCGGTCTCTGACAGCGTGGTGTGTGGCAATCCGCATGACGCGCTCGCCGACCGGGATGCCGGCCGCCTCGTCGCGCAACTGGCTCGTCAGTACGTCGGGGATCATGTTGCCTGCGATGCGACCACCTTCGTAGGCGTCGGCGCGGATGTCGGCCGGGAGATCGCCTTCGCGGGCCAGCAACGCGACCGTGACAACGTGGCCCTCGTAAGTGAGTAGCCGCACAGTGACGTTCGGCGCGTCGAGCAGCCGAGCGAGGTCGGACGGCTCTGTGCGGTAGTGGGCGACAACGAGCAAGCCAAAGACTTCCCGGAGAAGGTGCTCGTCCTCAAGCAGGGCCGCTGAGTCGAGCCGTCGATAGGTCACGCACCCTGGTGTCGCATCGGCGATCAGTTGATCGGTCGCGGGCGTTGCATCGAGTAACAGCGCCCGAAACAGCCAGACTTCGACCGGATCGCCTGCGGCGTAGCGGATCGGCTCGTCTATCGTCCGCTCGGTCACTTCGAAGTCGGACTCGACTAGGCGGTCGCGAAAGCGGACTTCGAAGGCCCGGCCAGTCCCCTCGTAGCCCCGGACGGTCGTCGTGAACGCGACACCCGGGGCGTCCAGACACGTCAAAAGCACGTCAACGGGAAGAGCGGCCGCCTCGTCGACGATCAGTACATCTGCACTCTCGGCCCGGTCGGCTGCCACGGTTGGCCGAGCAAAGCGGACCGAGCCGTCCCCGATCCGGATCGGCAGGTCGCCGTCCGTTCCCGTGGCCGAATCGCGATCGGCGCCATCTCCCCGTTCTCTATCGAGATCACCCTGAAGCTCACGGGCCCGTTCGAGAAGTTCCGCGGCGTTTCGACGCTCGGGGGCTGTCACGAGCACGTTTCGCCCAGCGGCGGCGAGACTTCCGGCGGCGAGTCCGGCGGCGCTCGATTTGCCCCGGCCACGGTCGGCCTCGACGACGACCGCCCGCCCCGGTTCCCGAAGTGACTCGAAAGCGCATAACGCCTCGACCTGGTCGCTTGTCCGACACCGTCGATAGGCTGCCGCGGGAAACACACAATCGTCCGGCGTCGACGGTCCCGTCTTTGTGAGTCGGGGAACCGGCTCGGTCAACCCGTCTCTCTCGACGGTCCCTGTGTCGGTGTCGACGATCGCGATGCCCGGATGCGCCCGGAGTGTCGCGACCACACGCCGTCGGAAGTGCCCGGTCACGTCCTCGATTTCGAAGGGCGGAACCGCGAGTGTCCCGTCAAAGCCGTCGCGTCGATCCGGCCACACATCGAGGGGCGGCGTCAACAGAATCCCCAATCCGCCACCTGCAATGGCCCCCACGACGTGGGCGAGTACATCAGGATCGAATCGCTCACTCGCATCGTAGACGATCCCGTCGCGGGTCTGGCCCAGCAAGGTATCGCTATGGGAGGGTTTAATCCGCTCACATCCAAGCAACGCGTCCTGACTAAGCAGCGTGATATCTTGACTATCGAGCGCAGCCTCCTCCACGATGCTCCGCAAGGCTTGCTCATGAGAATCCGACTCGCCCGCCAATATGATGAGTCGGCGCTCGTTGGTTCGTCGGGCTTCGGCCCGAAGCCTGCGTCCGATCGAATCCGCCATCGTCTGTGCGTAGACCGGGTGATGCCTTGGGTGTGCCGGATTTCTCATTTATGTCGCTCCAATAGGTTTATATTTGGAGATCATGGATTATTGACCACTACCTTTTATCATGGTTGATAATGGGTGGCGGGTGTTTTATTTACTAAGCGAGAAGTCCATTCTAATTGATGTACTATGGCAGAGCATACGCAATTCCAGCCTACGAACGTATTAGATTGTGAGACTGTCCTGGATGTTATCAGCCTCCCGGCGCTAGTCCTTAACAGGGACGGGGAAGTTGTTAACTGGAATAGGCATATCGCAGCTCTCCTCGATGTTCCCCGCGAGGAGGTTCAGAGAATCGATAACCTCGGCCAAGTGCTGTACGATGATCCATCGGAGTTACTTCTTGCAGAGAAAGTCCTTGCATCACCACAGAACGCAGATAGTGACTTTGCTGGTGTTGGACTCGTTAACGAAGACTACGTGATGCTCGAAGGCGATAAGACGCCAGTCTATGAAGATACGGCGGATCTGAGTGGGGATATCTGGTTCATTGCAACCCCGATCTACGAAGACGACGAACTGATCGGTGTCATCGAAATCGTTCAAGACCTCGAGCACTCGGCACGCTACCGGCAGGAACGCGCTGACTTGTTGGACGCGATCGAACAGACACTCAGTGCCTACGAGCGCGGACACCTCCAAGCGCACGTCGACTTCGAGGCCACGGATAGCATTCTTAACGAAGAACTTCTCACGCTCATCGACGTCGTCGATGAAATGGGGTCGACGATACACGAAGTCGTCGAAGAGATCGATAGCGATATCGAGCAGTTACAGGAGTCTGCTGACGGTATCGCCGAGTACTCCCAGGAGATTTCAGACCTAGCGAGCGGGCAGGCCAACGACATGGGCGAGATCGCGACCGAAGTCTCCGATCTCTCTGCGACCGTCGAAGAAATTGCATCGACGGCCGACGAAGTCGAAGAGACTAGCAACGAAGCCCAGCATCTCGCTGAAGAAGGACGTGACTCCGCCAAAGAGGCTGTCAGTGTCATGGAGGAGGCTTCCGATTCCGCCGACGAAGTAACTGGTGACGTTCATGCACTCCAGCGACGAATCGACGAGATTGACGAGATCGTCGAGGTGATCAATGATATCGCCGATCAGACGAACATGCTGGCACTGAATGCATCCATCGAAGCCGCGCGGGCGGGTGAGGCCGGTGAAGGGTTCGCCGTGGTTGCAGACGAGGTCAAGAGTCTCGCCGAAGAGTCCCAGACCCACGCCAGCGACATCGAAGAAATGGTCGGAGACATTCAAGCCGAAACCGAGTCGACTGTCGAAAACCTAGAGAGAACAACCACGCAAGTAAACGATAGCATCGAGCAAGTCGATCAAGCGATGGCTCGCTTCGAAGCGATCGTCGAAAAAGTGATTGCGACGGTCGAGGGGATTAGTCAGGTTTCCGATGCAACCGACGATCAGGCGGCAAGTGCGGAGGAAATCGCAGCGATGATCGATAGTGCGCTCGGTGAAGCCGAAACAGTCGCTGCCGAAGTACAGGAAATCGTCGCGAACACGGAAGATCAGGTGGCGATGATCGAGGAGGTCGAGTCGTCGATGGACCGGCTGACCGGTTCGTCATAGTAGTCGTTCCTGTGGGCCTGTGTGCTCGGCTCCCACGGGCAAGTGGCTTCGAAAGCGCTTTTACGTCCCCCGGACCACTTCCGGGTACAGCCTGCACGGGGTTGATGATGCTCCTAGCCATCTAGGACTTTCGAGCCGTTCCGATCTCCGGGACGACGCCGGGATCGACCTGTTCGCTGGGTCGGTTCCGCACGGCGGGGGAGCGCGAGCCCACGTGCAGGAGGTGATCCAATCCATGCCAGTATACGTCGATTTCGATGTTCCCGCGGACCTCGAAGATGACGCCCTCGAGGCGCTCGAGGTCGCGCGAGACACAGGCCGAGTAAAGAAAGGAACCAACGAGACGACCAAAGCGATCGAGCGCGGCAATGCCGAGCTCGTCCTCGTTGCCGAGGACGTCCAGCCCGAGGAGATCGTCATGCATATTCCGGAACTTGCAGCCGAGAAGAACGTGGCGTACGTCTTCGTCGGCCAGCAGGACGATCTGGGACACGCCGCCGGCCTCGAGGTCGGCTCCGCGGCGGCGGCGATCGTCGATTCGGGCGATGCTTCGGCTGAGGTCGAGGACATCGCCGAGAAGGTCGAGGACCTTCGCTGAGGTGATCAGTTATGAGCGCTGAAGAGTCCGAAGACGACGGATCCACGCCCGCGGAGGTCATCGAGGTCGTGGGCCGGACGGGGATGCACGGCGAGGCCATGCAGGTCAAGTGCCGCATCCGCGAGGGCGAGAACAAGGGTCGTATCATCACCCGCAACGTCCTCGGGCCGGTCCGCGAAGGTGACATCCTCCAGCTTCGGGAGACCGCCCGTGAGGCCGACGCCATTGGAGGGCAATAATGCCACAGACACGCGAATGTGACTACTGCGGCGCCGACATCGAGCCCGGTACGGGGACGATGTTCGTCCGAAAGAACGGCACGACGATCCACTTCTGTTCGTCGAAGTGCGAGAAGAACGCCGACCTCGGCCGCGAAGCCCGGGACCTCTCCTGGACGGAAGCCGGTCGCGGTACCGCCGGCGAAGCGGAAACAGTCGAAGAGGACGAAGCCGAAGCGGCCGAACAGGTCGAGGACGATTCGGTCGAAGTGCAAGCGGACGAGGCAGCCGACCAAGCATCTGACGACGCAGTTGAAGGCGACAAATCCGACGACGAGGACGCGGACGCCGAAGAGGCCGACACGGAAGAACCGACGGAGGCTGATGCCTGAATGAGCCATCACGACGAGCGCACGTTCGTCATGGCAAAGCCCGACGCCGTCCAGCGGGGACTCGTCGGTGAAATCATCACCCGGCTCGAAGACCGCGGGCTAAAACTTGCCGGCGCGAAGTTCATGCAGATCGACGAGGAACTCGCCGGCGAGCATTACGCCGAGCACGCCGAGAAGCCCTTCTTCGACGATCTCGTCGAATTCATCACCTCCGGACCCGTCATGGCGATGGTCTGGGAGGGTGCCGACGCGACCCGGCAGGTCCGCCAGATGATGGGCGCGACCGATCCCGCCGAGGCCGCCCCCGGGACGATCCGGGGCGACTACGGTCTCGATCTGAGCCAGAATATCATCCACGGTTCGGATCACGAAGACCCGGGTGCCAACGAACGCGAGATCGAGCTGTTCTTCGACGAGGACGAACTCCTCGAGTACGAACGCGCGGACGAACCCTGGGTTTACGAGGACGTCGGCGACCACTGACGGTCGCGGACGCCACACCCGTTCTCACTGACATACCTCTCTAGCGACGCAACTACTGTTCTGTTGTGATCGTCCCGGCCGGAGCCCTCATCCGTCGAGTTCCTCGACCTCGGGCGCGTCGCCGACTCGAATCGTCATCACCGGTACCGACGCTGTCCGGATGACACGCTCGGCCACGCTTCCCAACAGGAGTCGATCAATTCCGCCACGGCCATGGGTCCCCATCACGATCAGATCAACGTCGTTCGACCCGGTGTAGTCGACTATCTCACGGCTCGGCGACCCCTCAGTTATTTCTCCTTCGACCGGAACCTCCTCGGCGGCCTGACGGACGTCTTCGAGCGCCCGCTCGCCCTCTTCACGTAACATCCCCGTGATCGTCTCCCAGGAAGCTTCCATCGGCATCCGGCTCATCGTCGCTGTGTCGAGGACGTGAAGAGCGTGTAACGTCGCATCGTGGCTCCGGGCCAGTCCCACCGCGTGGTCGATCACGTCGGCCATCCCCTCTGAACCGTCGGTCGGGAGCAGGATCTGATCGTACATGGTCGTATGTTATAATTTGTCACCCACTCGCTTAAGCGTTCACCTCGGTGGGGCGATGCGGCAGGAAGGCTCTACGCGCCGAGGATCACGTCACTGACGTCGGCGACGCCAGCACGGCGAACCACTGCACGGACGACGTCTTCCGCGCCAGTAAGGTTGTCCGAGTCACCGTCGAGGACAAGCAGGCGGGCGTCCCGGCCTTGCTCGATCACGCCGGCGTTCAGGTCGGCGATTTCGGCACCGGCGACGGTCGCCATCCGAAGGACGTCCCGTGCCGAGACATCGTAGAGTTTGGCGGCGAACTCCATCTCCCGGAACATCGAGGGGCTGTTGAGCATCACGTTGTCAGTGCCGAGCGCGACGGTCGTCCGGTCGAGCAACTTCTCGGCAGGGGCCGTTCCGACGCCGGTAACGAGGTTCGAGCGCGGACAGACGACGACTGGCGTGCCCTCGTCGGCGAGTCGCTCGAGGTGGACTGCCTCGAGGTGGACCATGTGGACGAGGAAGTCGGGATCCAGATCCAGCGCGGGGTTGACGTCGGCGCTGTCGCGCTCGCCGGCATGGATGCCAAAGAGCTTCCCGGCCTCGGCTGTTGCGGTCCGCTCGGCCCCGAACTCGCCGTCACGTGCGCCGCTGGCGCCGAAGCCGTCGGCGGCTTCCATCGCTTCGATCGTCTCACGTCCGAGGATCACGTCTTCGATCGCGAGGCCGTCCAGTGCCTCGCGGATCGCTTCGACGCCCTCGAGACCATCCTCCCGGAACTCCATGAACGCCCCGGTCCCGCTGCGTTCCATGAACTGTAACGAGCGACCCATCGCTTCGACGAGTTCCGCCCGACTCGCCTGTCGGAGCAATCGGTGTTTCAGGCCGTCCGGCGGGGCAACGAGTTCATCGAGGCTGAGTCCCCCGCCGGCCTCCTTGGCGATCGAGTCACCGATGTGCGTGTGGGCGTTGACGAACGCCGGGAGCACGACTTGATCGCTGTCGGTACTTGTCTCCTCGATAGCCGTGATCTCCCCGTCTTCGACGACGACCCGCCCCTCGATCACATCGAACTCGCGCCCGCGTAGAATCGTCCCTTCGAGTTGCATGTACCGATACTGGGACACCGGTCCCCTTGAACGCCACCGTTCGAAGAGCCCTAATCGAACTCGTCGAGCGTCGCGTGTATGCCACGGGGGGTATCGCTGACGCGCGCACCGTCGATGTCGAGCCTGAGTGTCCGTACGGCGGCGTCACCGACGCGCTCACGAACGTCCGCCGGGGCGTAGACGCCAAGCCGCCAGCGGTCGCGCTGGGCCGCCTGCAGCGCCCGGACGAGCGTCGACTGTTCGTCGAGTCGCCGCACAGTTCCATTGACAAGCACGCGCGAACTTGACTCGGCCATCGAGGGCTCGTCGGGCACGTCGAGGATGACTGCCGCCGGATCGACACCGGCCGCTTCGGCGATCTCCCGCTCGCGGTCGCGGATCGTCGCCTGGGACTGCTCCAGCAGTTCATCCGGGACGGCCTCACGCTCGGCCCAGACCGCGCGCTTGTAGAGGTCTCGATAGGTCAACCGTCGCCCGATCTCTGCGGTCGTCTCGGTCGAGCGGAGAGTGACGAGCAGTTCGGCGTCGTCCATCCGTCGGAACGTTTCGGGACGACAATCGGTTGCCTCGAGCAGTCGAGCGCTCGCACGCCGGAGCATCGCTTTAGCGATGCGAGCGACGTGATGGCTGTAGACGGTCGGCGTCATCAGCGCTCGGGCCAACAGGAGGCTCTCGGCAGTCTGGACGTTTCCCTCTGCGAGAACGAGTTCGCCGTCCCGAAAACGTAGCTCCCGGACCAGCCGACCGTGGTCGATCGTGCCGTAGGGGACGCCAGTGTGGTGGGCGTCCCGCACGAGGTAGTCCATCCGGTCGACGTCCAGTTCCCCAGAGACGAGTTGACCGAGTTCACCGTTTCCGGCGACCAGATCGGCGACGGAATCGGGATTCAGGCCGTGCTCGGTCAGCACACGTGCGACATCCCCGTCACCGATCAAGTCGTGGACCTCGTCGTGGTACTTGCCCGTGTGTCGGTGAATCAGCCCTTCGACATTGTGGCTGTAGGGGCCATGGCCCACGTCGTGCAACAGGGCAGCTGCACGAACCCGTTCGGCCTGCTGGCCCTCGATACCGAGGTGGCCAAGCGCCTGATCGGCGAGGTGGTAGACGCCGAGACTGTGTTCGAAGCGGGTGTGATTGGCGGAGGGATAGACCAGTGTGACGGTCCCGAGCTGTTTGATATGGCGTAGCCGCTGGACGGGCGGCGTGTCCAGCAGTGACAACGCCACGCCCTCGACTTCGATGTAGTCGTGGACGCTATCCTTGATCGTCTTCATCGTCTCCGAGTACCCTCGGAGACGGTTTAAACTACCTGCCCCGTTCCGCTGTCCGCTCGCACCGTCGTCCATCTAACCAAGTGGGTCCTTTTCCGGATCGCTCCAGGGAGTTCGTCTCGATGGGCGCTCGCGCTTCGAAACTTTCCGGTAGCCGCGTGCTTCCGTTCACAGGACTTTCTCAGCCCGATCGTTTCGTCCCCGCTTAAGCAACTGTATCTCGCGATCGTCACCGACAGTATGTTACACGTTACTGGTTTTCAAGAACGGCGTGGTCGGGTCATCGTTTGCGGGATCAATATCACATACATCTATTGTGGATGAGGGTGAATCGGCGATGAGAGGGAAATATATGGCAGACTCTCCGGAATCAGCCTCGAGTAGTGGGTTGATACAGACCGTTTCACGAGCACTCGTTCCGGACTTCGTTCGACGACGCTTCACACTCAAGTTCGCATTGATCTTGATCGTGATGGGACTCGTCATCGGCGCCCTCGGGGTCGTGGCGACCCAGAGCGTGTCAGGACAGGTCGAGGAGAACGTCGAGCAGGAGTATCAGGAACTGGCCAAACAGCAAGCCGGCGTCGTTGAAACGTGGATCCAGCGGAACGCGATCGCAGTCAAAGTCTCAGCGGAGAACGAAATACTGACCCAGACGGGGTCGGGAGCGGCTATCGACATGACGAGGTACCTCTCACGTACCAGCGCGAGTCTTTACGATATGCAGTCAATTTACGTTCTCGAACAGACCGAAGACTCGACCAGCGTCGTCGCCAGTCCACAACTTCCCGACGGGCAATCCCTGGCCGACGGTGAACGGGCGTGGATCGCGACGCAGGACCTGAGCGATCTCAAGGTCGGCAGAGCACGCGTCACGGACGTGCATGAGGTCGACGGGACCCAGCTGACGGCGTTTATCAGTCCCGTTCCCGATACGTCAAACCGGTACCTCGTCGTGGAGTATACAACTGATTCCTTGACTGGTGCGCTGGCTCCCAGCGAGGAGTCCGAACGCTTTACCCGCGTCATCAACGCCGATGGGACCGTTCAGATAGCCACGGACGGCCGCCGTGTGTTCGATTCGTACAGTGACGGGACCGCGAACCAGTACATCGAGCGTGCACGTACCGGAGTCGGCGTCAATGCGAACGCGCAACCGGATCCATCGGTCCTCGATCAGCCCTACGTAGTGAGTCATTCACCGGTGGAAGTGGATCGGGCCGCTGTCGATTGGGCAGTTCTCGTTCACGAACCACAAAGTAGCGCGTTCGGGTTCGTGAGAACAATCACGAAGTGGGGGACGATCGTGACGTTCGGAGCCGTTCTGTTCATCGGTCTCCTGGGGGCGGTGATCGGATACACGACATCCCGGGACCTCAACCGCCTCCGAGGGAAAGTCGAGGAGATGGAACAGGGTAATCTCGACGTGGACATTCACTCCGGTCGGATCGACTCGATCGGTCGGCTGTACGACGGGTTCGCAAGCATGCGCGACGCCCTTCGACAGCAGATCAACGAGGCCGAACAGGCTCGCAAGGAGGCGGAAGTCGCCCGTGCCGAGGCGATGGAGATGAACGAGTACCTCCAGTCCAAGGCCAGAGAATACAGCGAAATCATGGAAGAATGTGCGGCCGGCGACCTCACGAGGCGGATGGAAACCGACGGCGAGAACGAGGCCATGGACGAGATCGCCACGGACTTCAACGGCATGATCGAGGAGTTAGAGAACACCACCGGCCAGCTTAAGCACTTCGCCGACGAAGTCGAGGAAGCTGGCGAGGTCGTCGAGGTCTCCGCCGCGAATGTCCGGGATGCCGCCGAACAGGTCGCTGACTCCATCCAGCACATCTCGGACGACGCCCACGAACAGCAGGAACAACTCGAGGAACTGGCGTCGACGATCGACGAGATCATCGACCAGCTCGAAACAGTCGACGATCCTGACGTCGAGATGCCCCTCGATCAGCTCCGTGAGGTGACCGAGATGATCGAGGCCCTTGCCGGGTTCATCGACGAGACGATGGCCGAATCCGAGAACGTCGCTGGCGCGGCCGAGGAACAGGCCGCAGAACTTACGGAGGTCTCCCAGCAGGCTCAGAACCTCACTCGGTACGCCAAACCGCTCATGGACGTCCTCGACAGCTTCGATACCGAGTCCAAACACGAGTTCTACTATCCGACCGGCCCCGGGTCACCGCCGAGTGACCTGGAGTAACGACCGACCGGCCACCCATCCGATCTGCCGGCGGATCTCTGTTCGCTTCTGCTGAGAAAGTGACTGCCGTTCTCCGACAATATTCACACTGACACGCTAGTTCGCTGTGCAGCTGTCCGATCACTCGACTTTTCGGCGTTCAGTGACTCGACTATTCGGCGTTCAATGAGTGGCCGCCGCGCTATCAGTCGACAGCGGCGAGATGATCGAGCAATTCGTCCTCCGTGACGTCCCCGTCATCTATGGGTTCTTCGGGGTATCGTCCCATCTCCTCGACGGTCTCGATGGCCGATTCGGGGTCGTTTTCCCGTGCGTCGACCAGCCACGCAGCCAGGACCTGTCCCGTCCGTCCCAGTCCCGCGAGTCCGTGAACGACAACTGGCGACTCCAGGCGGACGGACTCCTCGAGAAACGGCAGAATCGACTCTTCGAGGACGGCCTGGTTGCCGAGCCGTCGGTCCAGCAGCGGTGCGTGGACGACGTCTTCCTCGCCGAACGACGCGGCGTACCGATCGAGATTGTATTGACAGCCCTCGTCACATTCCCCTGGTACCAGACAGCAGACACGCTCGATACCTCGCTCGTGCATAAATTCGATCCAGGCCGAGACGGCCGTCTCGTGGTCAGCGGCCGTGTGCCAGCCCGGCGCAGCCGCCCCATAAACGTACTCCTCTCCGGGGGCGGCCGGCGCGAACCGATACGCGTCTTCCATACCCCACGGACGGTAGCTTACTCCCTTGAGTCTATGTGCCCGATTCTCAGGATTGAAACGTGGACGTGGGCTGACGACTCCGCCAGGCGAGGACACCCTTATGAGTGGCGTCCACCCAACGGGCGGTATGGTCACCTTCCTCGCCGGCGGGACCGGGACGCCGAAGCTGCTCGCCGGCGCCGACGAGACGTTCCCGCCCGTAGAGACGACCGTCGTCGCAAACACGGGCGACGATGTGGAGCTTGGCGGCCTGTTCGTCTGCCCGGACGTCGATACGTGTCTCTTTCAGTCCGGGGACGTCCTCGATACGGACACCTGGTGGGGGATCGCCGACGACACGGCCGAGACTCACGAGTACGTCCGAACTCTCGCTGACAGAGCAGGTCTCGAGAGCGGGCCGCGATACCTCCCCGACGAACGACAGACTGCGGGCCGCGAGATCGCCCGCTGGCGGCGTTTCTCCGCCGTCGGAGAGTTCATGCACATCGGCGACCGCGACCGGGCGATCCACGTCACGCGGACGAGTCTGCTCGACGAGGGCCACTCCCTGACGGAAGTGACCCGCATCCTCGGCAATGCGCTGGATGCGGACCGGGAGATTCTACCGATGAGCGACGACCCTGTGGCGTCGATCATCCACACGCCCGACGGTCCGATGCACTTCCAGGAGTTCTGGGTCGCCAGGAACGGCGACCCACCCGTCGAATCCGTCGAGTTTCGGGGGGCCGAGAACGCGAAAGCCACCGACGAGGTCTTAGACGCCCTCTCCGATCCGGTCGTGATCGGCCCGTCGAACCCGATCACGAGCCTCGGGCCGATGATCGCACTCGACGGGATCAGCGAGGCCCTCGAAGCGACCCCTGTCGTCGCCGTCTCGCCGTTCGTCGGGGATCGCGTTTTCTCTGGTCCCGCGGCGAAGCTGATGGGAGCCGAAGGGTACGAACCTTCGACCGCTGGCGTCGCCGAGGTGTACCCCTTCGTCGACGCGTTCGTTCTCGACGCGGCGGACGGCACCGATCTCGACAGACCGACCGTCCGGACAGACACGGCGCTGGACACCGACGAGGACGCAGCGCGGGTGTCCGGCGCCGTCCGAGAGGCGCTGGAGGTGGTGACGTGAGTCACTCGGGTCCGAGTTCTGACGTGGATCACGCCGACCCGTTTCCCTTCGAGCCGCGGGTGGCAGCCGCCAGCCTCAGCGGGGAGTCCGACGCCAACTGGGCGCGGGCGGCCGCCCCGCACGCTGGCGCGGCGTTTCTTGGCGGGCTAGCGGTCGACGAACCGACCCGGACGGCCGCTAGCGCGATGGTCCAAGACCGCGACCGCCAGGAATTTCTGCCGGACGATCCCGTCGCGTTCGCCGAGGCGGAGCTGGCTTCGCTCGCGGATGTCCCGATCACGATCGGTTTGAACGTCCGATCCAGTACGCTCGGTCCGCTCGCGGCGGTCGCGAGCGTCTGTGCCTCTCACGGCGCAGTCTGCGAGATCAACGCCCATTGTCGCCAGGACGAGATGTGTGCGACCGGTGCCGGGCAGTCACTGTTGGCCCACCCGGATCGCCTCGCGGCACAGGTCACAACCACTGCCGAAGCCGGCGCGACAGTCAGCGTCAAAGTCAGGACGGAAGTGCCAGGCGTCGACCTGCCAACCGTGGCGCGACGGATCGAGGCTGCCGGCGCCGACGCGATCCACGTCGACGCGATGGACAGTGAGGGGTGCGTCGCCGAGGTCGTCGCGGCGACCGATCTGTTCGTGATCGCCAACAACGGCGTCCGCGACCGGGCAACGACACGTGAGTATCTCGCCTACGGCGCTGATGCGGTCAGCGTCGGCCGACCCAGCGATAGGCCCGCCGTTCTCGATAGGATCCGACGAGCGACCGAGGAGTGGTTCGACCAGGGACGGAACTCGTCCGCCAGGGAGGTCGAGCCGTGACCCGGACAATCGCTCAGCAGGCCCAACTTGCGCTGCTGCTCGAGGTAGCGACCACTCCCAAACCGGGTAACGTAGATCGCCGTCACGATCACGAGGATCTCCGTTTCGAGCACTTTCTGGCGGGTGCCGCCGGCGCGAATGACGGACTCCGGGCGCTGGCCGATCCCGACGGGCCGCCGATCGGGGTGGCCTTCGAGCGTGCCGTCGAAGGGATGAGCGACCAGTCGGGTGGGAACACGCAGTTCGGCGGTCTTTTGTTGCTCGCACCGCTGGTCCGGGCCGGCGCACTGGGCGAGGTGACCTCAGAGCGGGCGCGACGGATCGCCGAGGGGACGGGCGTCGAGGATGCCGTCGGGTTCTATCGGGCGTTCGAGCACGTCGACGTAGCGGTCGCCGATCCGCCCGAGGATATGGACGCCCTGGATGTCCGCCACGGCAGCGACGCCGTCCCGGCAGTCCGGGAGCGTGGCCTCTCGCTGTACGACGTGCTCGAACGATCGACTGATCATGATGAGATCGCCAGGGAATGGACTGGCAGTTTCGAGCGGACGTTCGACGCCGCTGCGGCCATCGAGGAGCGGGATGGCCCCGTCACAGATCGCGCCGGTGACGTGTTTCTCGACATGCTCGCAGCCGACCCCGACACCTTCGTCGCGATCAATCACGGTGCAGAAGTGGCCGAGGACGTCCGCGAACGCGCGGCGGCCGCCCGTGACGGACACATCGACGCTGATGACCTCGCCGACGAACTCGTCGAGGAAGGGATCAACCCCGGAACGACGGCCGACTTGCTCGCCGGGGGGCTGTTCGTGGCGTTGTATCGGGGGGTCGATGTGTGAGCGACGACTGGCCGGTCGATCTGCGTGGCGTCACCGAATCCATTGTGACAACGCGTGGTCCCGAGGGGATGTACAACGTTGCCGCGCTTGGCCTGCACGCCGGCGACCCGGTGACTGCCCGGACATGGGGGCGGACCCGGACGCGGCTGAACTTCGAACGCGAAGGCGAGGGATACGTCCAGTTCACCCGCGATCCTGTCGACTTCGTCGAGGCGGCGCTGACTGTCAGGGAGATCGACGACGGCGTTCTCGACACCGCCGACGCCTGGGCGCGTGTGGCGGCCGAGCGACGTGAGGAAGGGACCCAGGGCGGGACGGAGTGGATCGACTGGGAACTGCGACTGCGCAAGACGGGCATCGAGCAGCGGGTCGTCCCGACGATCAACCGCGGACACGCGGCGGTGATCGAAGCGACGGTGGCGGCCTCACGGTTGGACGTCGAGGCGTACGACGACGACCGCCTCCGGGGACGACTCGCGTACTTCATGGACGTGATCGAGCGATGTGGGGGCGAGCGCGAGCGGGCGGCCCTCGAACGGCTGCGATCGGTCGTCGAACTGCCAACTGAAGACCTGCGTTCCGAATCCTTTTAGAGGCCCAGTCAGTAACGGTTCAGCATGGCAATCAAACCCGCCTACGTCAAGAAGACCGCAAGGACGCTGTTGGAACGCTATCCGGAAGCGTTCTCGACGGACTTCGAGCACAACAAGGACCTCGTCACAGAACTGACCAACGTCGAGTCGAAGGGCGTCCGCAACCGTATCGCGGGGTACGTCACCCGCAAGCAGGCCGGCGCCGTCGAAGCCTGATCTCCGTCTCTCCCACTTCGGATCCGCCGCCGATCCAAACAGTTTTGACCGGTCCTAGCCCAAGGCTCCAGTCATGCCAGTAAACGTCGGAATTCTGGGGGCGACGGGCGCCGTCGGCCAACGATTGGTTCAGCTGCTCGACCCCCATCCAGAGTTCGAGATCGATTCACTGACCGCCAGCGAGGACAGCGCAGGGAAGTCCTACCGCGAAGCAGCCAAGTGGCGGATCGACGTCCCGATCCCCGACCACGTTGCCGAGATGACCGTCGGTGCGACTGAACCGGCGGCCGTCCCGGACGACATCGATCTCTTGTTCTCCTCGTTACCTTCCTCGGTCGGGGAACGCGTCGAACCCGGCTTCGCCGAGGCGGGCTACGTCGTCTCTTCGAACTCCTCGAACTTCCGGATGGATCCGGACGTTCCGCTTACTATCCCCGAAGTCAATCCCGACCACGTTGACTTACTGGAGGTCCAGCGTGAGGAGCGTGGCTGGGATGGCGCACTGCTGAAGAACCCCAACTGCTCGACGATCACGATGGTCCCGCCGCTCGCCGCCCTCGAGGAGGCCTTCGGCGTCGAACGGATCGACGTCTCGACGTTGCAGGCCGTCTCAGGGGCCGGGTATTCGGGCGTCACGTCGATGGAGATCATCGACAACGCCATCCCACACATCGGCGGCGAGGAGGACAAGATGGAAGCCGAGTCCCGGAAGCTCCTGGGCGAGTTCGACGGCGCGGAGGTCCACTGGCTCGAGGCAGACGTCGCAGCCTCTTGTAACCGGATCCCGACGCTGGACGGCCACCTCGAGAACGTCTGGGCGGACCTGAGTGAGGATGTGAGTCCGGAAGAAGCCGCCGAGGCCATGGCCGAGTACCCCTCGGCGGACCTGCACAGTTCGCCAGAGCCGCTGATCGAGGTCTTCGAGGAACCTGACCGACCCCAGCCGCGTCTCGACCGCAACCGCAAGGACGGGATGCAGATCAGCGTCGGCGGCGTCCAGACGACCGAAACGGGCGTCCAGTTCAACTGCCTCGCGCACAATACGCTCCGCGGGGCAGCCGGCGCGAGCATCCTCAACGGCGAGTTGCTGGTTAAGAAGGACTACGTCTAAGACGAGAAACCAACCGTTTTCACGGCCCAATGCAATCGCGTGGTATGGGCTCACGTGAAGACACTGTTTACGGAACTGCCGTCGTCGGGGCCTTCGCACTGATCAGCATCATCGCCATCGTTTCTCCCCCGGACTGGCTTAGGGGCGTGGGGCTTCTCGGGGTTTACGCGGTCGGCGTGGGCGCTGGCCATTTCTATCTGGCTCGTCGCGGTGAGGCAGGTGACACCGCAGTTGACTCTCACTGGCGGTTTCTCGCCGCGTTGGGATGCTGGCTCACACTCGGTTCGTTCGCCCTCTTCGGCCCAGATTGGCAAGTCCGCGGTCTCGAAACAGACGTATTGCTGACCGTGGCCGGTCTTATCGTTCTCATCACCTACTGGGTACTCGAGGCGCGTGACGGGTATCTGGCGCATCGCCCCTCGTGAGGACGGCGGACCGAAGCGGAAACGTCGTTACTCCGAGACGGCAACGACTTGCTTGCCGATGTTGTCACCCGAGAATAGCCCGAGGAACGCATCCGGGGCGTTTTCGAGTCCCGAGACGACCGTCTCCCGGTGAGCAATGTCTCCGGAGGCGACCCACGCACCCAGTTGCTGGCTGGCCTCTTCGAATCGGGTCGCGAAGTCACCGACGAGAAGCCCTTTGACTGTCGCGCGCGGTGCGATGAGTTGTGGGAGTTTCCGGGGGCCGGTCGGGACGCCCTCGTCGTTGTAATGAGCGATCTGTCCGCAGACCGCAACCCGCGCGTCGAGGTTCAGTTTCGTGAACACGGCGTCGGTGATTGGTCCCCCGACGTTGTCGAAGTAGACGTCGATGCCGTCGGGCGCTGCGTCCTCGAGTGCCCCCTGATAGTCGTCGACATCCTTGTAGTTGATCGCAGCATCGAACCCGAGGTCTTCGGTGAGCCACTCGACTTTTTGCTCCGATCCCGCGAATCCGACCACCCGACAGCCGTTCAGCTTCGCGATCTGGCCGACCACGGACCCGACCGCACCGGCCGCACCCGAGACCACGACTGTCTCGCCCGGACTGGGGTCGCCGACCTCGAGGAGTCCGAAGTACGCCGTCCGTCCAGGCATCCCGAGCACGCCGAGATATGCGGGAAGATCGGCGATCGATGGGTCGACGGGGGCTACGTCGGCGGCGTCGAGGACTGTATAGTCGGCCCATGTGCCTCCGCCCGTCACAATGTCACCTTCGTCGTAGGCATCGCTCTTGCTCTCGATAACCTCTCCGACGATGGCCCCTTCCATGGGGTCGCCGACGTCCCACGGTTCGGCGTACGATTCGGCGTCGCGCATCCGTCCGCGCATGTATGGATCGACGGAGAGATACCGGACGCGAACCAGTAGCTCGCCGTGTCTGGGTTCAGGGACGCCGCTCTCCTGTAGTTCGAAGTTCTCCATGTCCGGCTCTCCATCAGGTCGCTGAGCGAGTATCCACTCGCGGTTCGAATCTCGCATACCCATTATCGACCCTGGATGGTAAGGAACGTTGCGCTTCCAACAACGGCCCAGCAGTGACCTGGAGTTGGTAGTTGGATACTATCTATCACCAGTAGAGACGGCCCCGAGGAATCGTGATCTGTCACTGACATATTGAGGCGGCCACCAGAGGGGATCGACAGCGATCTCTCGATCGGCTCGACTCCCTGTGGGGATCGGCATCGAATATCCGCTTGGCGTTACGCGACCCGGTTCCGCAAGGATTCGGGATCGCCACCGTTCAGAATCGTCTCGATGTTTGGCGCAACGATGTCCGCCAGCCGCTCGAAGTACTCCGCGGTGTGTCCGGACTGGTGGGGCGTGATCAAGACGTTCTCGAAGTCCCACAGCGGATGGTCGTTCGGGAGTGGTTCTGGATCGGTTACGTCCAGGGCCGCCCCACGGAGGTGGTTGGCCCGTAGCGCGTCGACTAACGCGTCAGTATCGACGATCGGCCCGCGGGCCACGTTGACGAGCACTGCAGACGGGGGCAGCGTCGCCAGTTCCTCAGCCCCGACCAGTCCGCGCGTCTCCTCGGTCAACGGCGTGGCGATCGCAACGTACTCTGTCCCCGCAAGTGCCTCGTGTATCTCGTCGAACCCGTAGACCTCGTCGGTCGGTCCGCCTTTCTCTGGCGTGTGACGGACGCCCACTGTCGTCACGTCGAATCCCGTCAAACGGTCGGCGATCGCCCGTCCGATCGCGCCCATCCCGACGATCGTGACGCTGCTCCCGACGAGTTCCCGCGACTGAACGGCTCGCCACTCGTGGTTCCGTTGCCGGCGACGAGCTCGGAAGAACCCGCGGGCGAACGCCAGGAAGGACCCGAGGACGTGCTCGGCGATGTTGGGACCGTGCACCCCCGAGGCGTTCGTCACGGCGATCCCCCGGTCGGCCATCGTCTTTAGGGGCAGATGTTCGTATCCCGCGGCCGTACAGGCGAACAGCTCCAGTGACTCGGCACGCTCGAGTAGCGACTCCCCGATGTTCCCGCCGGTCACGATCGGCGCTTCTCCGATCCCTTCCCGCTCGTCGCTCGGGGTCCGAGCCGCCACGACCGAGATATCGGCCGGAAGCCTGTCCCGGAGTGCCGTCGCGTACTCCCGGCTCGATATTCCGTGGGGCTTGCCTCGCAGGACGAGCACATCGGAGGCATCACTCGACACGGCCGACCCTCCAGTGACTTTTGTGGGTCGCGTCACACATGGTTTCACGTCGATTGCACATGATAGGAGACGCGGCGGGCGACGGCAAAAAGACTGGCGCGGACACGCTGCCGAGAAGGGGTCGATTTCCACTATCTAAAACGCACTCAAAAATAGTTAGCGAGTTAATTGAACGGTTTCGAACGGTTAAAACGGTGGGAGGGGTTGAGGGGAGTCTGGATCGACTAACGCTCTATGGGCGAGCCAGTGACAGTCGCTGTCGTTGAAGACGACCCTGACCTCCGGGAACTACACCGTCTTCGACTGGAGGCGGAGTACGACGTGGTGACGATCGCCAACGGGACAGAAGCACTCAGTCGGATCGCGGCCGAGGACGTCTTGTTGCTGGATCGAAACTTGCCGGAGACTGATGGTGATTCGATCGCCCGTGAGTTGCGTGCGAGGGGCTATCGGGGTGCGGTCGCCATGGTGACCAGCGAGCGACCGGATCCCGCCGTCGCTACCCTGCCGATCGACGAATACGTCACCAAACCGCTTGATTCTGAGGAACTCCTCTCGCTGGTCGATCGACTTACCACCCGTCTCGACGCGCCGGAGCCGATCCGCGACCTGTTCGCGATGGAGACACGACGGCATCGGCTTGAGAACACCCCCAACAGTGGAGACCTGGTCGAGTCCGATCCGTATCGATCCCTCTCCCGTCGGATCGACCGACAGTACTACCGAGTCACGGTCGATGGATTCCCACTCGAGAGGATCGCTGCGTTCGCTGGGAATGCGCTGGAGCAGACCATCGTTTTGCCTGACGAGATAGGATCCTCCCGTGGTGATCCTGGCACAGTCGAAGCGACGCCCGGACCAGGACAAGAGCTTTAAGGCACATCAGGTCGCGGTAGCGGTATGGAGCGAGCAGACGTCGTGATCGTCGGCGGTGGGCCGGCGGGCTCTTCGGCCGCTCGTGCCGCCGCGGAGGCAGGGGCGACTGTCGTACTCGTCGAGAAAGGAGTTCCCCGGAGCGACCGGGACGAACTCGGCCCTGACTCGACGGACGCGGCCGGCATCCTCGACTACTGGGTCGACCTGATGGACGAGGATCCGTCGGCGATCCCCGATGACGTGATCCTCAGCGAACTCGAGGGAGCGACCTTCCACAGCCCCAACGAGTCAGTCACGCTCACCGACACCGGGATCGACGCCGCTTACGACGGCTTCGGGTTTACTGTCCATCGGGCACGCTTCGACGATTGGCTCCGCGAACAGGCCGAGAATGCAGGGGCAACGTATCGCGTCGGGACGAGTGTGAATGAAATCGAATCAGATTGCTCCGGGACGGCCCCGGTCCACAATATCACGCTCGCCGACGGGGAACGGATCCGGGCCGACGCGCTCATCCTCGCGGACGGTCCACAGCGGACGGTGACTTTGGACACGCTCGATCAGTTCCTGCCCGACGGAGAGAGTGCTGCGACCTATCTCTCGCCCGACCGTGCGAATCACATCGCCTACCAGGAACACCGTCGGATGCCCGAGGAACTGTTCGACCGCGATCACATCGAGTTCTGGTGGGGCGTCATGCCCGGTCACACAGCCTATCCCTGGATCTTCCCCAACGACGACAACGTCGCTCGTATCGGGCTGACGATGCCCATCGGGCTGGACATCGACGACGTGACCGACCGGGAGTCGTATGCTCTCCTCGATCCAGAGGACGACGCTGTTCCACCGGGCCGTATCTATATTCGCCGCTTACTCGAACGCGAGTTCCCTGACTACGACCTCGAAGACTTTCCGATCGTCGAGGACCGCGGCAAACAGTCCGGCACTGAGGCGTATCCGATCTCCTCGACGCGTCCGATCGAGTCGCCGACCGGGGCCAACGTCGCGGTCGTCGGCGGGGCGATGGGGGCGACCTCCGCCTTCCACGAGGGCGGCGATCACGTCGCCATCCGGACGGGCAAGATCGCCGGCCGACTCGCCGCGGAGGGCGACCTCACTGGGTACAACGACGCCTGGGAGGACGCACTCGGTGACGAACTCCGCCGGAACGTCACGTTCGCCGATCTGGTCCGGAGCGTAGAGCCGAGCGACTGGGACCGATACTTCGGGATCGTCGATCGAATGTTGCAGACCGACGGCTCGCGCAAGCGACAGGCGCTTGCCGCTGGATTCGACGGGATCGCTTTTTACCTGCGATACCGGCGCAAACGGTGGTCGTTCCGCGGTGATCGGTACGTCCAACTCCGGGAATCGAAATACACAGTCTGAACACCGCGAAGCGCTTTACTGTCCCCGGCGAGAAGTCGTTCTTGCGTGCCTCAGTCCCCGCCCGAGTGTACCCGTAGCGGTGCGATGACAGCGCGGCGAACCCGGGCACGCGACATCGCGAGGCGGTTTTCACCGTCTCGGCATTCGGTGGCGCTGGTACGCCACCCGCCCGGCACGAGGGTTTCCCGGCCAACCTGGCACGCCGCCTGGGATGAGGTCGGTCGTTAGTGTTCCGGGCGTACACTATGACCTTCTGCAGCGCTCGCTTCGTTGTACGGACCACCGGCGAGTCGCCTGTAGACCCGCTGGACCCAGGTGTCCCACGGTGCTCACTTGCAAAAGGTCGACCAAAAGCCTGCGTCAGGGGCTTCGCCCCCTCCCTTGGTCCTGCGTTCCGTCCGTCCGCGCGAGAACCGGGCGACCTGCCGGGCTCTTCGAGTTCCTCGGTCGTCGAGCGTTCCAGCGTGATCCTCTCGTCACGCCTACGAGTAGAAACCTGTCCGATAGTGTCCTAAGCGTCCACTCGAATCACACGGACTATAAGAACTCGAAGAGGGTTTCGACTGTGCCCAGTCGCGGGCTATCGTCTCGGACGCCTCGCCCTGCTGA
The DNA here is from genome assembly GCF_900880625.1 of Halorhabdus rudnickae. Classification (NCBI taxonomy): domain Archaea; kingdom Methanobacteriati; phylum Methanobacteriota; class Halobacteria; order Halobacteriales; family Haloarculaceae; genus Halorhabdus; species Halorhabdus rudnickae. The sequence continues at coordinate 812,569 of NZ_CAAHFB010000001.1, read as the reverse complement.
GACGTACCCTCATGGACGTACTGTCGGATTTCGCGTGCGGATTCGTCGTATCCAAATTTGGAGTGTGAAACTCGACTGCTTCGAGTACTGAAACAGATCACTGGCGGGGGTATTCTGGAGATCTACTATTTGATTCCATGCGTTCAACTATTATCATTCAGGATAACTCATCACGTACATTTATGTCTCAGAACAACCGACCTACTCGTACACGCCAAGAGATACGACCGAGTGGGTCGCGATCTCGGCGGTACCGAACAACTATGAATCCGAAAAAGCTATTCGCGGACGACAGCGCGGTGAGTCCAGTCATCGGCGTGATCCTGATGGTCGCCATCACGGTCATCCTGGCGGCCGTCATCGCCACGTTCGTCCTCGGACTCGGCGAGCAGATCAGCAGTACAGCGCCACAGGCGAGTTTCAATTACGACCTGAACAGTACCAGTCACAACCTAACGGTGACACACACGGGTGGAGATACTCTCGATAACGGTACGGTGAGTTTCAATTATGGCAATGATTCTGTTGATCCAACCATCGTAAGTCAGTGGGGCACAGACTCGATTGGGGCCGGTGATAGCGTAACTATCGACAAGATCTACCAGGGCGACACCGTCCAGATTATCTGGGAAGGCGACGGTGGCGATCGGACGGCCGTTCTGAGCGAGTGGTAAACGACGACTCACGTCTTGTGGCTCGACGCTTCGACTTTTTCGACAGGATCCCGATACACCTATAGTCGTCACCGCGTTCCGGACAGACATGTCCGAGGATAGCGGCACGTTCGGCGAATATGGCGGTCGTCACGTTCCTGAACCGCTCGAAGAGGCACTCGAACAATTAGCAACGGCGTTCGAAGACATCGCACTGAGCGAGGAGTTCCAGGCGGAGTTTCGCTCGTTGCTCGAGGAGTACGCCGGCCGACCGACGCCGGTATATCACGCGAAACGACTCTCGGACGCCTACGGTGCCGACATCTATCTCAAACGTGAGGACCTGCTGCACGGCGGCGCACACAAACTGAACAACACGCTCGGGCAAGGGTTGCTGGCGAAGAAAGCCGGCCGAGAGCGGCTGATCGCCGAGACGGGGGCGGGCCAACACGGTACCGCGACGGCGATGGTCGGTGCGATGCTCGACCTCGACACCGAGATCTACATGGGCGAGAAGGACGTCGCCCGCCAGCGGATGAACGTCTTCCGGATGCGCCTGATGGGTGCCGAAGTCAACGAAGTCACCCGCGGCGGGAAGGGACTGGCCGACGCCGTCGACGCCGCTTTGGAGGACTTCGCACACAATGTCGGGGACACGCACTACCTCGTGGGTTCGGTCGTCGGCCCCGATCCATTCCCTCGAATGGTCCGAGAGTTCCAGTCGGTCATCGGCGAAGAGGCCCGCGAGCAGATCCGCGACCGGATCGGCGGGCTGCCCGATGCCGCGGTCGCCTGCGTCGGCGGCGGATCGAACGCTATGGGACTGTTCGATGCGTTCCGGGACGATGACGTGGCCTTCTACGGTGCGGAAGGCGGCGGGAAAGGGGCTGACTCGAACCGCCACGCTGCGCCACTGGCCGACGGCGAAGACGATGTCCTCCACGGCATGAAAACGCGTGTCATCGACGACGACACCGAAGTCCACTCGGTCTCGGCGGGGCTGGATTATCCCGGTGTCGGCCCGGAACACGCGATGTTCCGGGCGGTGGGTCGGTGTGAGTATCAGGGTATTACCGACGACGAAGCCTTAGAGGCCTTCCGGGAGTTGAGCACGCTCGAAGGGATCATCCCCGCTCTGGAGACGAGCCACGCGATCGCACTGGCAAAGCAGATTGCCGACGAGCACGACACGATCTTGATCAACCTGAGCGGCCGCGGTGACAAAGACATGGAGACCGCAGCCGAGCAGTTCGATCTGTCATAGACCGGCAGCTCGCGGATCGAACCGACAGCGTCGGCCGGTGGAATGACTTTTGGGTCGGGTGACCGAATCCAAGGTATGCTCGAAGACACGAACGTCGTCCTCGGGGTGACGGGGTCTATCGCGACGGTCAAGACTGTCGAACTCGCTCACGAGCTCCGCCGCCGAGGGGCGACGGTCAAGGCGGTCATGACTGAGTCGGCGACGAACATCGTTCATCCCTGGGCAGTCGAACTGGCAACGGACGGCGACGTCGTCACGGAGATCGGGGGGAGCGTCGAACACGTCACGTTCTTCGGTGAGGACCCGTGGGGCGATGTCCTGTTGATCGCGCCCTCGACGGCCAACACGGTCGGAAAGGTCGCGGCCGCGATCGACGACTCACCGGTGACGACCTGCGCGACGACGGCGCTTGGCGCGGGCATTCCAGTCGTGATCGCCCCGGCAATGCACGAACCGATGTACGATCACCCCGGCGTTCTCGAAGCGATCGACCGCCTGGAATCGTGGGGTATCTCCTTTGCCGATCCGCGCATCGAGGAGTCGAAGGCCAAGATCGCCAGCGAGGAGTCAATCGTTCTCGAGACGGCCCGCGCTGCGGGGGAGCGACCGCTTGCCGGCGAGGAGATAGTCGTCACCAGCGGCGCGACTACGGAGTCGGTCGACCCGATCCGGACGTTGTCGAACCGCGCTTCGGGCAAGACCGGACGGGCGATCGCGAAAGCCTGCTACGTCCGCGGTGCTGACGTGAGGCTACTCCACAACGGGGACGACGTACCTTACGCCACGGTCGAACATGTCGAGAGCGCTGCCGAAATGGTCTCTGCAGCCCAGCGGATTGGACCCGGCGCCGACGCTCTCGTCTCTGCGGCGGCGATAAGCGATTATACCGTCGAGAAACGTCCGTCGAAGATCAGGTCCGGTCAAGACGGCCTGACACTGGAACTCGAACCGACGCCGAAGCTGCTCGATCGCGTCCGGGAGGCGGACCCCGAGCTGCCGATGGTCGGGTTCAAACTCGAAACTGGCGTCGAGGAACCAGACCTGATCGGAGCCGCCCGTGATCTGCTCGATCGGGCAGACCTCTCGCTGGTCGTCGCGAACGAGGCCGGAGTGGTCGGCGACGACGCCACCGACACCCGGTTGGTCGGTCCGGACGGTGTCGACTCGTTTGTCGGTTCGAAGGCCGAACTCGGAGCGCGGCTGGCCGAGGATCTCGTTTCGATACTCCGCGCAAGTGGTGATTAGCTGTTCCGACGTTCGTCCTCACTATCAACAAACTCGGCTGTCTTGGGCCAGGAAGCGTCGCCGAAGAAGGGCACGCCCATCTTCTGAGCCGCCCGGGAGATCATGTGTGCTCCCGTCGGCGCGGTCAAAAAGAGAAAGAGGATACCGACCAGCGACGTGAGGCCGGCTCCTTGCGGCCCGAAGTAGGCGAAACTCGCGAGAAACAGCGAAGCTGCCCCCAGCGTCGTTGCCTTACTCGTGGCGTGCATCCGGTTGTAGACGTCCGGCAGACGGATCAGGCCGAACGTCCCGATCAGGAGGAAAAACACTCCCAGGACGATCAATCCACCGACGACACCTGCGTGTAGCGCTTCAAGCATGGTCATTCGATGATGTCCCCCTCGGTGACGAACTGCGCGACGGCGATGGTGCTGATGAAACCGATGATCGCGAGCACGAGGCTGACGGTGACGAACAGACCCTGGCCGGTCCGGAGCGCGAACAGGATCGCGATCGCGACGACGTTCGTCCCGATCGTGTCCAGCGCCACTACTCGATCCGGCACTGTCGGCCCCCGAATCACCCGGTAGGCCGCCAGTAGCGTGACCGCACTGGCGATCACCAGTGCCACGTCGATCACAGAGCCGAGGATCGCCGGGAACTCACTCGCCATCGGCATCACCCTCCTGCCGTCGGGAAGTCGTGTCCGGATCACCTGGACCGTCGTCCCCGTCGAGATCGGCGTCCGCCTCCGCGTCGGGGTCCGGCACGGGGTCAGACGGTGTCCGTTCCTCGTCGAAGATCCGCAGCGCGTAATCCTCCCAGGTGCGGATCGGCGCGACGATTGCTTCTCTGTCGAACGCGGCGATCGCGTGAACGTACAGCGAGTTGCGGTCCTCGTTGTAATCCATCGTGAGTGTTCCCGGCGTAAGTGTAATGCTGTTAGCGATCGTCGTGATCGCGGCATCGGATTCGACCCGCAACGGTACTTCGATCACCGCGGGCTTGATCGGCATCGACGGCGCGAGTACGCGATAGGCAACGTCGACGTTGGCTGTGATCAGTTCCTTCAGGAAGACCGCGAGGTAGATCACGACGAACGGCAGCCCACGGACGATGTCCCCGAGAGCCGCCTTCGGGACGTAGAACCGTCTAAAGAGGAAGGCGATCGGCAGTCCGAGTGCCAGTCCCGTGACCAGCGCACCCGCGACCGGTACCGGTGCGGGTTCGACGCCCTGGACGAACAGCCAGAGGATGGCCAGCGCGGCCCCGATGACCGGCCAACGTCTCATCCGACCACCTCCGGGGCGACAGCCTTGACGTAGGTTGCCTGATCCGTCGCCGCGTGGGCGGCGGCCTCGGCGGCCCGATAGACGGGATCGAAACCGATCCCGAGGACGACTACCGCAAGCGCGAACACGGCCACAACGGAGACCATCGCCGTGGGGCGATAGGACCGCTTCACTGGATCGCTCGGCGAGCCCCAGAACGCGCGGTTCCACGCCCTGGTGATGTACGCGATCGTCAGCACGGCCCCGACGAGCGCGACGACCAGCGCTACGCCGGCGAATGGCTCGCCCGCAACGATCGCTTTCCCGGCCGTCTCGAACACCAGTAACTTGCCGAAGAAACCGGTCAGCGGCGGAATGCCGACGAGGGCGAGTCCTGTCAGGAAAAACGAGCCGGCGATGACCGGCCGTCGCGTCGAGAGTCCGCCGAGAGCGTCGAAGCGGATCGAGCCGACGGCCTCGTAGACGGTTCCACTGATCAGGAACAGCGCCGACTTGGCGATCGCGTGGTTCAGTGAGTACACCAGCGCGGCGATCAGCCCCGCGACCCGGACCGGACCCGTACCCGTGGCGGCGAGTGAAAGCGCCAGCACGATGAACCCGATCTGCCCGATCGAGGAATACGCGAGCACGTCGTCTAAGTCGTTGCGCGAAACAGCTCCGAGTCCGCCAAGCAGGATGCTCCCGATCGCCATCAGGAACAGGACCGGGCCGAACAGCCCGAGGAACGACTCCCCGGCCATGCCGAACCCGAGTTCGCTACCGACGGTTGCCGCCCCAAAGACTGTAAAGAGTAGCCGGATGATCGCGTAGATGCCGACTTTCTTCGTGACGCCGGCCATCACCGCCGCGACCGGTGCCGGGGCGGCCCGATACGCGGCAGGCACCCAGAACTGGAACGGGACGATCCCCGCTTTCAGCGCGAAGACCGCAAAGAGCATCGCCCCGAGCCCGAGGACGGGCGCCGGGTCTATCCCGAACTCGCCCGCGTGAGCGAGTCGACGGGCGATGTCAGCCATGTTGAGGGTCCCCACCGTCGCGTAGATGCCACCGATCGAGAGCAGCATGACTGCACTGCCAAGCAGGTTCAGGACAGTGTACTGCAGCGCAGCACGCGTGTGTTCGGCCCGCCCGTAGAAGACAACCAACACGTAGCTGGGCATGAGCATTACCTCGAACCACACGAAGAGGTTGAAGATATCCCCCGTCAGGAATGCCCCGGTGACGCCCGCGAGCATGAAGTGAAACAGCGAGTGATAGGAGACGCGCTGGGCGAACTCATCGACGTACAGTGCCGAGAAGACGAGCGCCGGGACGACCACTGCGACGGTGAGGACGAGCATGAACGCCGAGAGTGCGTCCGCCACCAGCGAGATCCCGAAGGGTGCCGGCCAGTTCGACACCTGATAGGTGAGTGTCTCGGTCGTCCCACCGGCTCCAGTCAGGATCCCGACCGAGTACACCCGGCTCACCAGGGCAAGCACCGCGACAGCGTACGCCCCGATCCCGATGAGGCTGATTGCACGCTGGCCGCGGGGGTACCGGCGCGTCCCGAGCGTCAGAATCGCCGTCACCAGCGCGACGACCAATGGTGCGACGACGTGTCCGCTCATTATCCGCTCACCTCCGTGAGGTCGATCGTCCCGTGCTCCTCGTAGACGCGATAGGTGAGCACGAGGGAGAAGGCGGTCGTCCCGAAGCCGATGACGATGGCCGTCAGGACCAGCGCCTGCACCAGCGGATCGGTGACTTCGCCGTGGGCCCCGCCGTGAGAGATGATCGGCACCGCGCCACGGAGCCCACCCATCGTCACGAGGTAGACGTTTGCCGCCTGGCTGATGATCGTCACGCCCCAGACGACTCGGACCACGTCCCGCCGGAGGACGAGGAAGGTTCCCAGGGCGAACAGGAGCCCGAGGACGACCGCCAGCACGACCTGTGGCTGGCCGCCTGTCTCGGAGCCCGCGGACGTGCTGGCGAGCACGCCCGCTACCGTCCCGACGACAGTGGCAATCATTCGGCACCCACCACCGCGAGGATCGTCAGCAGTCCACCGACGACGACCAGGTACACGCCCAGGTCGAACGCAAGTGCGCTGGCGAACTCCATCTCCCCGTACAGGGGGATCCCCTCGACGAACAGCACACCCTGGGAGAGGAACGGAAAGCCGAACGCCATCGCCACGATGCCGCTCGCGGCCGCGATCGCCAGTCCGACCGTGAAGATCTCGCCGAACTCCTTGGTGATCGGCGGATCGACATCTGTCCCATCTGACCCGTCACTGATCGGCAGTGATCGCGGGACGACAGTTCGATGTAACAGTTCCTGTTCGATGTATCGCAGGCCGTAGATGATGTAGATCAGCGCGAAGCCGGTCACAGTGAGGACGCCAGCGATGAAGCCGCCGCCCGGCAAGTTGTGGCCCTGCAACATGAGTGCAATCGCGACCAGCAGGATGATCGGGACGACCACGCGCGTGATCGTCCGCGCGATGAGTGTTGTATCGCTGTCTGTCGGTCCTAACTCCGAACTCATTGTGTTTCACCTCGTTTTCGCATCGCGATCAGCGTAATCACCGAAAGGGCCGCCATGGCGATGACTGAGATCTCGCCCATCGTGTCGAACGCGCGGAAGTCGACCAGGATCACGTTGACGACGTTCCCACCGCCGCCAAAGTCAAACAATGTCTGGCCGTGTTCGGCCGGCACCCCAGCCCGTTCGATGAAGTACTCATAGATCGGTTTGCCGGGCGTCGCCGCGGTCGTGACCAGCACGGTCAGGAAGACAGTGACGCCGACGACCGCCGAGACGACCCCGTCCCGCAACGCCTGCAGCCGATCGAGTTCGCCGTAAAACGCGGGCAATCGATCGAGGACGAGCAGGAACAACACGAGCACCAGCGTCTCGACGACGAGTTGAGTCAGTGCCAGGTCGGGTGCGCTCGCGAGGATGTAGAAGATCGCGACCATGAAGCCCAGGATCGACAGCGTGAGCACGCCCGCGACGTGGGACGGCGCTCGTGTCACGGCGAGGGCGGCGACGATCGCCACGCCGAGGACGATCGCCATCGCCGGCTCCGCGGCCAGCGAGGACACTGTCGGGAGAACGACGCCAGCCCCTGCGTAGCCGGCGAGAGCGAGGCCGGCGACCGCAGTCAGCAACCAGATCGCGTAGGTCCGAAGCTGCCCGGTCTGGACCCGTCCGGCGACGATCCTCGTCCGGTCGAGCCACTCGATAGCCCCGTCGTAATACCAGTTCGGCGACAGCGGGCGCATCGACGCGAGTCGATCGAGGACCGTCGCGAGCCGGCCGTAGTACGGGTAAGCGAGCGCGCCGGCCCCGATCGTGAGGGCGCTCATCGCCGCCGCCGGGGTCAACGCCGTGGGCAGGTGATAGCCGAAGTGTGGCTCGGCGGCCCCCACGCCCTCGGCGATACGGTCGACGAAGCTCGTGAGCGGTTCGAAGTGAATACCCATCGTCGAAGTCACGCCTCCCAGTCCGATCACGCCCGCCAGGACGGCGAGGACGACTGGTGGCGCAAGCATCGTTACGGGTGGCGAGTGGACGTGATCGAGCGCGTCCGGCCGGTCGCCGAAGAACAGCGAAAGGAACCTGATCGAATACAGGAACGTGAAGACGCTCCCGAAGACCGCAACGGCCGGGAGTACCCACCAGAGTCCGCCCGCCTCGTGGGCGAGGTGGTAGGTCGCCTCGAACAGCAACTCCTTGGAGTAGAACCCGTTGAACGGCGGGAGGCCGGCCATACCGAGGGCGGCCACGACGGCCACGGCGGCGGTGATCGGGAGGTCGCGCCAGAGGCCGCCCAGTTCCGAAAGCAGTCGCGTCCCGGCTTCGTGGGCGACGATCCCGGCGACGAGGAACAGTGCCGCTTTGAACAGCGCGTGATTCAGGATGTGGAACGCACCAGTTTCGGCCCCGTAGACCGACTGCAGGCCGAACCCGGCAACGATCAGTCCCAGATGAGAGGCCGTCGAGTATGCGAGCAGTTCCTTGATGTCGTCGGCTGTGATCGCCAGCATCGCCCCGACAGTCATCGTCAGCAGGCCGAGCGCAGCAAAGAGGAGTTCCCACTCGGGCGATCCGAGCAGGGGCCTGAAGCGACCGACGAGGTAGACACCTGCTTTGACCATCGTCGCCGAATGGAGGAACGCCGAGACCGGCGTCGGGGCCTCCATGGCGTTGGGCAACCAGATGTGGAACGGAACCTGTGCCGACTTCGCCCCTACGCCGACGGCGAGTAGCCCAAGGACGGGGACGAGCAAGCCTGCCGAACGGAGTCCTTCCCGCATCGCCCCGGCGTTAGCGATCATCGATCCGTCGCCACCGACCAGTCTGAACGTGGGTGCGCCGAGGGCGTCCGGCGAGCCCGAAACGACGTACAGGAGCAGAAATCCGACCAGCAAGAATAGCCCACCGGCCACGGTGATAATCATCGCCTTTCGGGCGGCGTACTGCGAGTCGGGATCGTCCTGATAGTGGCCGATCAGAACGAACGACGAGACACTCGTGAGTTCCCAGAAGACGAACAGCGCGAGCAGATCGGCGGCGAATGCGACGCCGAGCATCGCGCCCATGAACACGAGTAGTGTCGTGTAGAACTTCGCCTTCCCCGGTTCGTCGTGCATGTACCCCTTCGAATACGTGAAAATGAGGATGCCAATCCCGCTGACGACGAACGCGAGCAACAGCGAGAGCCCGTCGACGTACAGGGCGATCGAAACGTCAAGGGAAGGGATCCACGGCAACGATACGACGCCCTCTCTCCCGTACTGCGTGCCGACGAGTCCGAATACGATGGCCGCGACCGCCGCACCCACGTAGGCGATGCGATCGCCCAGCAGGCGATACAGCACCGGCGCGATCGCGGCAGTCAGAAACGGCAACGCCAGCACGGCGAGGAGGACGCTCTGACTCGGTGATTGCACACTTCTATTTCCCGGAAGAGTAGACTTAATCCTTCTCAAAGTTCCCGCTGTCGTGATCTGGTTGGCCCGCCAGTGTCGCACCGACCGGTGGACTGCGTGGGCGTCAATCATGCCCGCGGGCAGGGGCCCCACAGCCGCCGTGTTGTACCCGAATGGGGCCTCGTCGAAATCAGTGTAGCTTTTAATCGCGGGTACAGTACCATCGGCATGGATCGGCTCAAGCAGTCGTTGCTCGACGCCCCGGTCATCGAGAAAGACGACTACCAGTACTTCATCCACCCGATCAGCGACGGGGTCCCGATGCTCCGGCCGGAACTCCTTCGCGAGATCGTCATCCGGATCATCCGGAAGGCAGAACTCGAGGACGTCGACAAGATCGTCACGCCCGCTGCGATGGGAATCCACATCTCGACGGCCGTCTCGCTGATGACCGACATTCCCCTCGTGGTCATCCGCAAACGCCAGTACGGTCTGGAAGGGGAAGTCTCGCTCCGACAGGTCACCGGGTATTCCGAGAGGGAGATGTACGTCAACGACGTCTACGAGGGCGATAAGGTCCTCGTTCTCGACGACGTGCTCTCGACCGGCGGAACGCTCGTCGGGATCACGGGTGCACTCGAAGAGATCGGCGCGGACATCGTCGACATCGTCGCCGTCATCAAGAAAGTCGGCGGCCAGAACAAGGTCGAGGACTCCGATCTCGACGTCAAGACGCTCATCAACGTCGACGTCGAAGACATGGAGGTCGTCGTCGTCGACGAGCACGGCGACGGATAGCCCCACCTGGTCACAGCCTGCGCCACTCGGTTATTGCCCCTCTCGATGACGTATCCCATCGTTCGTAATCGCGAGCCTCGCCGTACTATAGCGGGAGATAGATTTGAACCACGCCAACGTCGGTCGCTTCGCTCTCTCGTTGTCTACTTCAAATCTACGACAGCGACAGCACAACGAGTATGGCACAGAGATACACCTCTGGGCCGTTTGTTTCGTTGAGAAGTAGCGAGAGGTAGATTTGAACCACCTGAACATCGCTCCCGACAATCGCTCGTTCCGTCATTCAAATATACTTGTGACAATTTCGTCGCCCACGATATTGTGAGCGACAGAACATAGCGGGAGGTAGATTTGAACCACGCGAAACGCGAGCGTTTCTCTCGTTCAAACTACCACAGACGAATTTGTGGCTCGCGGATTGCTCGCCACAAAATATAGCGGGAGGTAGATTTGAACTGGGGACAGACGGTCACCTCATTTCATTCGGCGCTGCGACTGTCTGAGTTCAAATCTACTCCAAGATATTTCCCGACTCACGGACTCGTCGTTTCGCTCCTCGTCATTGTTCGTCGCGAAAATAGCGGGAGGTAGATTTGAACTACCGATCTGCGGGTTATGAGCCCGCCGGAATCTCCTGGCTATCCCATCCCGCTACCATATCGTAACTCAGGTTTCCCATTAAGGGTTGTGATTCGGATGCCGTCCGTTAGTTATTCCCGTGCTCGGAGGACTCGCCTTCGAGGTGGACCTGCCAGGTGAACAGGCTCTCGAAGACGTAGTTGACGACCATCGCGAAGGCAATGGCGATCGGACTCGCGGCGAGAAACCACAGGTCCGTCCCGAAGACGTACAGTGTCACTGCGAGGTGCTGTGTCAATACCCAGTACACGCTTAACTGGACGGCCACACCGCCGGACCGAACTAGATGTGACCGGCCGAGGCGTCCCAGAACCGCTCGTACGTCCGAGGACCCCTCGGTTGCGAACGTCCAGTGTTCGTTGACCGCGAACATGACAAGAATAGCGGTTTCGATCCCCGCCGCTTTGGCCCACATCTCGGGGACTGCGAATCCGAGACCGAGGACGGCGAGTACCGCGTTGTCGCTGATCGCCCCGATCACACCGACCGAGACAAACTTCCCGAAGCGCACGCCCGAGAGGAGTGATCGAACGTACCCGTCGAACCGCCCGTTGCCCTCACTCATGGTACTCTCGGTCGACCAGTGCCGGCGATTCGTCTCGCCCCGCAGCGATCATCCGGTGGAGGCGACTATCCCTGATGCGTTTCGCGCGGTGGCGAGCGCTGAAGACGGCCCCGCCCAGATCAACGGCCGTGCGGATCGGCGAGACTGTCGATCCCGGGTGGTCCTCCCACGTGATCGGCACTTCTTCGATCCTGAGATCCATCGCCCCGGCGATAGCCACCAGCTCGACGTCCCACGCAAACCCCGGCTCGAAGATGTGTTCACGCACTTTCGACCAGGCCGGTCGCGAAATCGCTTTCGCGCCACACTGGTAGTCGTACAGTTCCGCGTCGAGCATCCGACGCGCGAACCAGGCGAACCCATCACCGAGGAATCGCCGGGCGAACGTCTGGTGGGATTGGATAACGGCGTCAGGATGGCGGCGCGATCCTGCAGCCAGGTCGGCCCGATCCGACACGACTGGCTCGATCACGGACGCCATCGACGACGGGGGCGTCGACCCGTCGGCGTCAGCGAACGCCAGAATGTCAGTGGAAAGAGACTCGAACCCGGCCGTGATCGCGGCGCCCTTCCCGCGGCGATAGGGGGCCGAGTTGACGTCCACGTCGAGCGATTCGACTCGTTCGATCGTCTCGTCGGTGGGGACGTCGATCTCGATCCGGACAGTGGCCGGGTCGACTGCCTCTTGGAGGGCGTTCACGTACGATTCGAGCGTGGGGACGTCCGGGCGGTAGGCCGGCACCACGACACCGACAGACCGACTCATTGTCTGGAGGTTCGCGGGCGCGAGTAAAAGCAATTCGACTTCGATACACCTGGCTTGTGCTTCACAAGACGTTTAGGTGACTTCTACGTTTCCCCGGGTGATGGAATTCGGGCTCGTCGCGCTGTGGCTTGCGCTCTACCTCGCGTTGTTGCTGGCCGGAAGTGTCGTCACGGGCTGGTTGTTCCCCCGTTTCGAGGATTACGGGTCCGGCGTCGCGATCCCGCTGTCGGTGACGGTACTCTGGCTCGTTACCTTCTTCGTCGGTCGCCTGTCGATCACGATCGGTATCTGGCTCGGCGTCGCCGTCCTCGCCGGTCTCACGTTCCTGGCTGGCTCCCGCGGAACCGACCTCGACCTCCGTCGCGTGGGAGAGACATGCGTCGTCTTCTCGGCTGCATTCCTCTTTTTCGTCGGCGTCCGGGTGTTCGCGGCCCCCTTCGGCGCGACTGATCCAGTCGTCGCCCCGCTCCCGCTGTCGATCGGCGAAAAGATGCTGGACTTCGGACTGCTGAAGTCGCTGCTCCGGGCCGAGACGCTCCCGCCTGAGGACATGTGGTTCGCGGGTGAACCCGTTGCCTACTACTACGGCGGACACCTCGCCACGGCGATCCTTTCGCGCCTCACCGGGACGGCCGGTCGATTCGCCTACAACCTCGCGTTGTCGGGCTTTTACGCCATGCTTGTCACCGCCGCCTACGGCATTGCGAGCACCGTCGCTGCTGACCGGGCGATCCCGCGCCGTCTCGCCGGCGGTCTAAGCGTCTTCGCCGTTGGGATTGCGAGCAACCTCTCGACGCCGGGTCGACTGCTGCTTTCGGTCCTGCCGGATGGCGTGGCGTCGTCGATAGCCGACTGGCTCGGCGTCGAACTGCGGAACCTGGCGACCGGGATCGAGAACTTCTATTATTTCGATGCGAGTCGCGTCATCTCCGATCGTCAAGCCGACTTCGCGTTCCAGTTCCCCACCGCCGGTCCGGAGGCGACCTCACCGACGATCAACGAGTTCCCCTTCTTCTCGTGGTTTAACGCCGACCTCCACGCACACATGATGAGTACGGCGTTTCTCCTGCTTGCCGCCGCCATCTGTCTCTCGTACTACCGGACGCCTGAACGGGATGTCTGGCGACGCCGCGTGTTGCTGTTCGGCGTTCTGCCGCCGGTAGCGGGACTGTTGGCCGTCACGAACACGTGGTCGTTCCCGACGACGGCCGGCCTCGCCTTCCTGACGGTCGTCCTCTCGCCCGCCAAGGCACGGTCGTTGCTCCCGTCTCGATACGCAAATCGACTCCCCGAAACCGGCCTCCCACGGGAAGGAACGTCGATCGCGGTGGGTATCGGCGTCGCCATCGGCGTTCTCGTCTCGGGGGTTCTGTGGTCGCTGCCGTTCTGGCTGGGGCCGGCGGGCGGCCGGACAGTGTCGATCCTTCCGGATCGATCCTCCCTCGGCGAGCTGCTCGTCGTCCACGGCCTTTTCGTCGCGGTCTTTGGCACGTACCTTTATGCGCGCTCGCGCCAGGCCTTCGGCGACCAGGTCAGGAAGTACGCGTTCGCGGCTGTCGTCGCCGTGATCGTCGTCGGACTGCTCGACTTCGCTGCGCTCGCTCTGTTCGTGCTGCTGGTGGGTGTGAGCTGGCTCCTGGCTCGCTACCGATCGGACAATCGATTTGCTTTCGCGGGGAACGACGACGAAATAGAAGACAGCTCACGAGACACGACGGAGCGCGATCTCCCTGGATTCGAGACGGTTCTTATCGTGGCAGGTATCGGGCTCGTGACGCTGATAGAGTTCGTCTACCTGAAGGAGGGCAGCGGACGGATGAACACCGTCTTCAAGGTATACATGCAGGTGTGGGTGCTCTGGGGCGTGGCGTTCGGTCCGGCCCTTGCCTGGCTCCTCTCGGAGCGCGACAATCGATCGACGACGAGTTTCGGTCGTCTTCGGTCGACCGGGCTGCGAGCCGGTCTCGTGGTGCTGGTCGTCTCGTCAGGTATCTACGCGCCACTGGCCGTCTCGAACAACTTCAACAGCCAGAACCCGACCGTTGACGGCCTCACGTACCTCGAGTCGGAGTATCCCGAGGAGGCGGCGGCGATCCATTGGCTCGACGATCGGGATGGGCGGCCCGTCGTCTTGATGGACGCTCCGGGCGGATACACCTGGGATCCCGCGGACGGCGAGAGTTCGAGCGCCCCGGCGAGTCTGACGGGGCTGCCCACCGTCCTCGGGTGGTTCCACGAAGCCCAGTACCGGGGTGAGGACCCATACGAGGAACGGCTCACGGACGTCGAGACGATGTTCGCGGGCAATCCCGACGAACAGCGATCGCTCCTTGCGAAGTACGACGTTGCGTACGTCTATGTCGGGCCGATAGAACGGAACGCGTATCCCGACATGACCGTCACTGAACTCGAAGCCGTGGCCCCCGAAAAACAGTGGGACGGAACAACGATCTATCGGGTCGACCAGTCGTCACTCGACGGCTAAGTAGATCGGAGAGAACGGAGATCCCGAAACCGATCAGGCGGATTCGACGACTGAGATCGCCTCGGCATCGGCCGAAAGGGTTTCCAAGTGCATCGGCACGAAGTTCCGCAACTCGAAGTCCTCTCGTTCGTCCTCGCCGCCGACAGTACACCACAGTTGCGGGCGATCCGGACCGTGCCAGTCCCCTTGACGGGCGATTCCGAAGCACACGTACTCCTCGCCGTCGTACTCGATGACCGTGTCCTTCCGAATCCCGGGATCTCCATGGACGATGAGTCGCTTCATATGGCCGGGTTGGCCCAACGCGGCATTAAGCGCTTCGGAGCATGCAACGGCCGGCGTCAATCAGGGCCGATCCGGGCCTCCTGTGAGTCGTTGACGGGCCGCTACCGGCGTTGAACCAAACGGGTTTTAAGCGGCGCTGTCCAACCCACCCGCAAGGTCGATATCATGGAGATGCCACGCCGATTTAACACCTACTGTCCCAACTGTAACGAACATCACGAACACGAGGTCGAGAAGGTCCGACAGGGCCGTGCAACGGGCATGACGAAAGTCAATGGCCGCCAGCGTGAGCGTCAGTCGGGCATCGGGAACGACGGCAAGTTCTCGAAGGTTCCCGGTGGCGACAAACCGACGAAGAAGACCAACCTCACATACCGCTGCTCGGAGTGTGGCAACGCCCACCTTCGTGAAGGATGGCGCGCTGGCCGACTGGAGTTCCAGGAGTAAATCATGCCGGGAAGCTTCTACAGCGTGCGCTGTCCGGACTGTGAGAACGAACAAGTCGTCTTCGGCAAGGCCGCAAGCGAGGTCGCCTGCGCGGTGTGTGGGAACACGCTGGCCCGCCCGACTGGCGGGAAGGCCACGATCGAGGGCGACGTAGTCGAGACCGTCGAGCAACGATGAAGTTCAGCGGCTGGCCCGATCCGGGCGAACTCGTCGTCGGTCGCGTCGACGAGATCGAGGACTTCGGCGTGTTCGTCGACCTCCAGGAGTACGAGGACAAGCGCGGGCTGGCCCACATCAGCGAGGTCGCCTCCGGGTGGATTAAGAACGTCCGCGACCACGTTAACGAGGGTCAGACCGTCGTCGCGAAAGTCCTAGACGTCGACGAGAGCGCCCAGCAGATCGACCTCTCGATCAAGGACGTCAACGACCACCAGCGCAAAGAGAAGATCCAGGAGTGGAAAAACGAGCAGAAGGCCGACAACTGGATGACCATCGCCTTCGGCGAGGACATCGAGGACGAGCGCTACGCTTCGATCGCCGAGGAACTCATCGCCGGGTTCGGCTCGATGTACGATGGCTTCGAGGAAGCGGCCATCCACGGCTCGGAGGCGCTCGAAGACACCGGTCTGGACGACGACGAGATAGACGCGATCGTCGAGGCCGCCCGCGAGAACGTCTCGGTGCCGTATGTGAAGGTCACCGGATACATCGATCTCGAGTGTCCGGCGAGTGACGGCGTCGACGCAATCAAGGAGGCCTTGCAGGCGGCCGAGGGGAACGGAGAGGTACCCGAAGAGATCGACCTGGCGGTCACCTACGTCGGCTCGCCGGAGTATCGCATCGAGGTCCAGGCGCCCGATTACAAGACCGCCGAGTCCCAGCTGGAAGCGAGTGCCGAACGTGCAAGCGACGAGATCTCCGAGCACGGCGGAATTGCCGAGTTCCATCGCGAGCGCAACGTCGAAGAGGAATGAAAGCTGACATCCGGGTGTGTTCGGCCTGGGAAGATGAACACGAGCGCCCTGTGTATTCGCTTTCCTCGAGTTGTCCCGAGTGTGGGTCCCGGACCGTCAACAGCGCGCCCGCTCCGTTCTCGCCGGAGGATCCGAACGGCGAGTATCGACGCGCACTTAAGCGCCGCAACCGGCAATAGGCGGTATGGACGATTACGAGATCGAGGAACTCGAGGCAGTCGACCTCGAGTCACCGGTGTTGGTCGAGGGGCTTCCCGGCGTCGGCCACGTCGGGAAACTCGCCGTCGAACACTTACTGGAAGAACTCGACAGTACACTCGTTAGGCGGGTCTACTCGACGCACTTTCCGCCGCAGGTGTCCGTCAAGGACGGTGACGTCCAACTTGCCAGCGCCGAATTCCACGCTGTGACGCCCGACGAGGGGAGAGATCTGCTCGTCCTCTCGGGTAACCACCAGGCCCAAGACAACGCGGGCCACTACGGCCTGGTCTCGACGTTCCTCGACGTGGGCGAGTCATTCGGTGTCGAGGAGATAATCGCGCTCGGGGGCGTCCCGACGGGCGAACTCATCGAGGAGTACGACGTGATCGGAGCGGCGACGACCGACGATATGACGGCGGACCTCGAAGGGGCCGGTGTGGCGTTTCGCGAGAACGAACCGGCCGGCGGGATCGTCGGCGTCTCCGGGCTGTTGCTCGGCATGGGCAAGCGCCAGGGCACGCCTGCCGCGTGTCTGATGGGCGAGACATCTGGCTATCTGGTCGATCCCAAGAGCGCCCAGGCCGTCCTGGAGGTCCTCCAGGACCTGCTGGGTTTCGAAGTCGACTACAGCAGCCTGGAAGAACGGGCCGACGAGATGGAAGAGGTCGTCCGCAAGATCCAGGAGATGGAACAGGGACCGTCCAGCCCGGCCGACGAGGACCTTCGGTACATCGGCTGAGGCCAGGCAGAACGGCTCCCTGATTGATTGTTCTCGATCAGATGCCTTGACTCATCAGGTGGCTCCGCAAAATGTCGCTCTCTGAAGCCACCGCAAGCGGATCTACGATGAGTACCGATTCGTCGGTGTCGATCTCTCCGCCGACGAGTGCGTCTACCCCAGCAAGTGCAACGCCACCCGTTGCGCTACACTCGACACCTCCTGTGGCGTTCGCCTCGACGGCGGCGGCGAGGGCGTCGTCGTCAGTCACTTCGATGGCGCCCCCGTCGCTATCCTTGATCGCCTCGATCGCACATCGTCCGAGCGCGGGGTCCGGAATTTCCAGCGGCCCGACGATGGAGTCGGGCGCGGCGGTCGGTTCGAGGACAGCCCCCGATTCGTAGGCAGCAACGATCGGGGCACACCCCTCCGGCTGGGCGGCGTAGAGGCGAGGCATCGTTTCGATCAGGCCGGCGTCGACCACCGCCCGGAGACCAGTTTCCAGACCGGCGATCCGGTGTCCGTGACCGGCTGGGAGAACGATCACGTCGGGGGCAATCCAGTCGAGTCCGGCGAGCAGGTCCCAGGCCAGGGCCACTGCGCCGAGCCGGCGGAAGGGAGACCGCGGATCGACCGGGAACCCGTTCTCGTCTCTCGATTTGTACGCTGCGAGTGCGTCGCCGTATCGTCCTTCGACGACCGAGAGATCGCCGCCGTGGACGTTCGCCATCGCCTTGTTGAGGAACGGCGTTCGCGAGGGGACGAACGCCAGCGACTCGATGCCCGCCCGACCGGCGTAGGCCGCCGCGGACTGTGCCGCGTGGCCGGTCGAGGGAAGGACGACCCGCTCGGCCTCTCGACTCGCTGCCGCCGCGATCGCGAACGCCATCTCCCGATCCGCGGTGCTCCCGGTCGGATTGCGCCCTTCGTCAGCGATCCAGAGCGTCTCGATGTCGGTCGCCATCGCCAGTGAGGAGCACTCGACGGGCGTCGATCCACCCGCACCAATGCCTCTGGATACCGTGGAATCCAGCCCGAGCAGAGAGGCGAATCGATCGAGTCCCGATCGTCCCGGATCGCCCAGTTCGTCGGGTGTGTCGGGGAGCGCGCTCGAATCGAGTCGAACCCGAAGTATTCCCCCACAGTCGGGACAGGTCACGGTTACGTTCAGATACTCGATCATCTCCGCACAGTCCGGACAGTACAGGCTGACGGGGGCATCGTCCATACGTGCCCCTGTGGGCGGGGCGGACAAGTGCTGTCCGGTCGCCCCGAACGTGCGTCGGATTCCAGTTTCCGCCCCGGAGGATTTTCCCGGTCGGGTTCGTAGGTCGGGCCATGACAGAAGTCGTCGTCGCCGGCGGCGGACTCGCAGGACTGGTCGCGGCGCGTCACCTCGCGAGGTCGGGTCTGGACGTGACTGTCTTCGAGCGCGAGTCGAGCGTCGGCGGTCGTGTCCGGACGACGCGGGAGAACGGCTACACGTTCGACCGGGGATTTCAGGTTCTGTTCGACAGCTATCCGGCCGTCAGGCGAGAACTCGACCTCGACGCACTCTCACTCCGGCGGTTCGATCCTGGCGCGACGCTGGCGCGGCCCGACGAGCGGTCGGTCCTTTCGGATCCGTTTCGCGATCCCGGGGCGCTGACGGAGACACTGTTCAACCGGGAGATCCGGCTCGCGGACAAACTTCGGATCCTCAAGCTCCGCCGTGAACTCGCGAACGCCGATCCGACGGCGATCATCGGCTCCAGCCGTCCGAGTCAGACTATCGAAGCGTATCTGGCTGCTCGTGGTTTCTCACAGGCGTTCGCTGAACGCTTCGTAGCGCCGTTTTACGGTGGGATCACGCTCGACCGGTCGCTCTCGACTGACGCACGCGTCTTCGAGTACACATTCAAGATGCTGGGCGAGGGCCGGGCGACGGTCCCGGCCGAGGGTATGGCGGAGATCCCCAAACAACTCGCTCAACGCGCCCGCGATGCTGGCGTCAATATCGAAACCGGCGCGACTGTCGAAGCGGTGGAAGCAGACGCCGTCACTGTCGACGGCGAGACGATTGGCACCGGTGGAGTCGTCGTCGCGACAGACCCGAAGACAGCCGAGGAACTCACCGGTGTCGACACGCCGGACGGTACACGGGGCTGTGCGACTGTCTATGTGAGTTTGCCGTCGGAGACACCGCTTGACACCGGGAAGCGCTTGTTGCTGAACGTGATCGACGATCGACCGAATCAGGTCGCTCAGTTGTCGACAGTCGCGCCGGAGTACGCTCCGGAGGGTGAACAACTCCTGGCCGCGACGTTTCTTGGCGTCCCGGCGACCGACGACCAGCAACTGTTCGAGGAAACCCGCCACAAACTGTCGTCGTGGTACCCCGAACGGACCGTGGCTGACCTCGAACATCTACGAACCGAACGTGTGCCGTTCGCACAGTTTGACCAACCACCCGGATTCCGGGCTGGCCTGCCTGACCCGGACGCACCCGACGGGCCGGTCGTCCTGGCAGGCGATTACACACGCTGGTGTTCGATTCAGGGCGCACTCGAGAGTGGCCGCGTGGCCGCGGGGGCCCTCCAGAATGGGATGGGCGTCTAAGCGTCGTCTCCGCTAGTCGGGACGGGAGTCAGTGTTTTGTTGGTTCCTCGGTGAGCGATTTCGGGACGAGCCAGCGGGTCAGGACGATCAGAATACCGATCACGAGCAGCGACACGAGCAGGATGGCGATGGCGGCGTCCATACGTCTTGATACTCTGCCCGGCATCAAAACTGTTGGCAGCGCTCAGAGGTAATTGCGCAGGGATCCAAGCGGCGGAAATGCGAGTGTTTCCTCGGCCACGTCGTCCCAGACGATCGGCCGGAACGCGTCGGCATTCCCGATCAGCGGCGAGTGGAAGTCCGCCGTTGTCATGCCGTTGATCCGGACGCCGGCCACGAGACCGTTGAACGCCGGCAAGACGAGGACGTCGCCCCCGCGATAGGCGCCGGCACCGCGGAGATAGCACGGTCGCTTTCGTCCCTCGATCTCGATCGCCGGGTGATCGTGACCGACGACGTACCGGTCGGCGTCAGTCTCGGGGAGTTCGTGACCGTGAAGCACGACTGTATCATTGTCTTCGAGTTCGTACTCCGCTGGGGCCGGGCCGTCCCAGAGGGCATCGAGCATGACGTCATGATTCCCCGGCGTGACGATCAGGCGACAGCCGTGCTCGACGGCGCAGTCCTCGATACGCTCGAAAGCAGACGCAACACCGGGGGGCAGGGAGTCGAATGATTCCAGGACATCACCGGCAATGACGACCTCCCTAATGTTGTGAGTGTCGAGCAGATCACCGAGGCGTTCGACGATCGCGCGCTCGGACCCCACAGATAGCTCGACGTTCGAGGACTGTTCTCGCCCGAGATGCAGATCAGCGAGCACGAGTGTCTCATCGAGGATCACCGCACGGTCCCGATACGTCGGTCCCATCGTCGGAGAGAAGGATGACCGGTGGGGTAAACGTGTCGTCGTCTGAACCGGGACCATGTAAGTCCGACCGACGGCAGGGAGCGGGGTTTATGAACGAGCAAACCGACCTCCCGGGCATGATCGATGTCCTCGATAACAAGCGGGCGGCGACCCGCTTTCGGATCCTCGTCGAGATCGCCGAGCGCCAGCCAGCAGTCAGCCAGGGCGAGATCGCCGATGCGGTCGGCGTCACCAGCCAGGCCGTCAGCGAGTACATCCGTGATCTCGTCGAGGACGGGTTCGTCGAGAAGGAAGGGCGCTCCCGGTATCGGGCTACAAACGAGGGCGTCGATTGGCTGTTCTCGGCGGCCACCGACGTCCGGCGGTTCGCCGACCACGTCACCGAGGACGTTCTGGGCAGCGTCCAGGAGGACGCAGCGGTCGCCGTCGAAAGTGTCCAGGAGGGTGATACCGTCTCGTTGTTCATGGACGAAGGGCTGCTCCGCGCGAGACCGGGTGAGGACAGTGCGACTGGCGTTGCAACGACTGACGCCGCCGCCGGCGAAGTAGTGGGCGTCACAGGTTTCGAGGGCGTTATCGAACTCCAGCCTGGCGAGGTCGACATCATCCAGGTCCCGCCCGTCCGGTCCGACGAGACGCCCGATTACGAGCGAATCCGTGAGGCGACAGAGGGTGCCGACCTCGTGGCGGCGGCGGGCGTCGAAGCCGTCGGTGTTCTTCGCGAGATGGACATCGACTCGCGGACGCACTTCGCTGCAGGGGAAGTCGCGGCCGATGCTGCGAGCCGCGGGCTGGACGTGGTCGTTGTCGCGACGACCGACGCTGTCGGGCGCGTAACCGACGCGTTGCGGGACAGCGAAATCTCCTACGCCGTCCGATAGGGCTCGTCACGTATCCGAATCCTTGAGGGGTTGGGCCGACATTGTCCAGTATGACCGATCCTGAATCTGCAGTCGAACAGTTTCTGAACCAGTCAGACGCGGCCTTCGAGGAGTACGAACAGGGATACGCCGACGCCGACGCGACGCTTCGCGTCCTCGAATCTCACATCGAAGATCTCCGGAAGGCTGTCGAGTAATGTAACAATCAGTAGATAGTGGCTCGCTGTCTAGACCGAACGTGACGTGCTACCGTGGCAAAAACCGGGCTCTGTGCCGGGAACGCCGCCGTTTTACGCGCCGATCCGCTAGCGTCGAGCAATGAGTCAGGAGAGCGAGCGGTCCCCCGGAGATTTGACGGCGACGGGGATGGCGCTCAGACACGACCGCGAGTGGGACTACGAACTCGACCGTATCAGCGATGCCGTTGAGGAGCGAAACGCCAACACCGTCGGCTTGCAGTTCCCCGAGGGACTCAAGCGCCGCGGGCCGGCTGTCGCCGACGACCTCCGGCGGACCTTGCCCGAGGACGTGACAGTGATGCTCTCGGGTGAGCCCTGCTATGGGGCCTGTGATCTGGACACGGAACTGATGCGTCACAGCGACGTCTTCGTCCACTTCGGGCACAGTCCGATGAACGAGTCCGAGCAGATCATCTACGTCCCGCTGTTCTCGAACGTCGACGTTTTCCCGATTATGGAGGAGTCCCTCGCGGAGTTCGACGACTCCGACGAGGACGAAGACATCGGCCTGGTCACGACGGCCCAGCACATGAACAAGTTCGACGAGATGCGATCCTTCCTTGAGGATCGGGGTTACGAGGTCCACACCCGACGCGGCGACGAACGGCTGACCCACGAGGGCCAGGTCCTGGGGTGTAACTACGCCTCGGCGGACGTCGATGCGGACCAGATTCTCTATGTCGGCGGCGGGAAGTTCCACCCGCTCGGATTGGCGATGGACCACCCAGACAAACACGTCGTCATCGCCGATCCCGTCAACAACGTCGTGGACATCGCCGATGCGGAGGCCCTGATCAAACAGCGCTACGGGGCGATCCACCGCGCGATGGACGCCGAGACCTGGGGCATCATCTATTCGACAAAGATCGGTCAGGGACGTCTCGAACGCGCCCGCGAGATCGTCGAAGAAAACGACGACGCCTACCTTCTGACGATGAACAACGTTACGCCCCAGAAGCTCACCAACTTCGGGCTGGATGCGTACGTCAACACTGCCTGTCCCCGGATTACGACCGACGACGGCCCGCAGTTCAAACAGCCGATGCTCACGCCCGGCGAGTACGAGATCGCGATCGGTGAGAAACCCCTCGAATCTCTCTCGTTCGACACTTTCCACGGCACCTGGTGAACGTCCGGTCTGTGCCACCCTTAGACGTAGTCTCTTCTCCTTGATGCTGTTGTGGGCGGCCCATCAAAGGAGCAATACTTGCCCTCAGATGAATTTAACCGGAAAGATTATCCTATACCACGAACAATCATTTGGTATAGGGGCGGCGCAGCGATCGGGCGTCGTTCCGCCGGAGGGACCAACCATGGCAACCTGGTACTGTATGGACTGCTCGGAGTACATCGACGAGCGCATGGCGTCGTGGCACAAATCCCAGGATCACGAGATACTCGGCTATCGAGCCCCCAGGTCGATGGAGGATCGACACCTCTGGAGTAGTTGAGGGTCGCTCCGTGGTGATCGGTCGTCTCGGGACGGTTGATAGCAGGCTGGCACTCTGACGGTGCCGGGGGTGGGACAGGGACCGGCGAGTGGGGGTCGTCCGCTGTTTCGATCAATAGTGTGCCGTCGTCGAAGCCTTTTCCATCGACGGGGGCCACAGTCCGGCAGACGCGTCGATCAACGCGTCGGTCATCGATGAGTACGAAACGGCAACTGGCCCAGCAACTCGGCGTCGTCGTCGGGTTCGACGACCCTCAGGCCGCTCTCGAACAGTATCGTACGCCACCGGCAGTCGCATCGCACCTGATTCATCTCGCGGATCTCAACGACGATCTCGACGGTCGGACCGTCGTCGACCTGGGTTGTGGGACCGGGATGCTCGCACTCGGTGGGGCGCTACGGGGCGCAACCCGTGTGATCGGCGTCGATATCGACCCCGGTCCCCTGGAGACGGCTCGGGAGAACCGCCGCCGGGTCGGGACGAAAACGGCCGTCTCCTGGCTGCGCGCCGACGCGACGCAGGTCCCGCTGTGTCCCGACGAGCCGGTAACAGCCGTGATGAACCCGCCTTTTGGCGCACAGACTGGCAACGAACACGCCGATCGTGCCTTTCTGGGGACGGCCGCCGACATCGCGGATGTCTCTTACTCGATCCACAACGAGGGCAGCGTGGACTTCGTCGAGGCGTTTGCGGAGGACAACGACGGCACAGTCACGGCAGCCTACCAGTCCTCGTTCGATTTGCCCCGGCAGTTCGAGTTCCACGACGCCGATAGTCGGACGATCGACATCGAACTGTTCCGCATCGAGTGGGCGTGACTTCGGGGGTGTCGACGGGACAGTCGGCGATTCGTTTCGCCAGTCAGCCGGCCCGAGGAACATCCCGTCCGAGCGTGTTCTCACCGCCTCGTCGGCGGGACCCGCCGACTGGCCACGCGAAGTGACGTCCCGTCGACAGTAGCATGGAGCTGTTGGCCGGATCGGTTGAACGTGATCCCGCCGACCGTGACGTTGCCACCCTCAGCCGGGAGCGGTCGAGCGTCAAGGGTCTCGTTCCGCCGGGAGACGCCGATTTCGAACGATTCTGTAGCCGGACGGATCGCGACACTCCGATTGGCGAGGGTTAGGTCCGCGATGGCCGGTTCCGAGGTGTAAACGAGCCGTTCGTCCCTGCCACCGGGCCGGAGGAACACGCGATAGGTGACATCGCCACCGACGACCGACCAGCCCGATCGGTACGCTGAGACGCTTTGTCGCCACCCCACACCACCCAGGAGGACCTGCCCGCTCCCGCTGGCTTCGAGTGCTCGTTTCGAGACAACCTGGTGCCAGAGTTTGCGTTGCTCGCTGTAGACGACGACGCCGCTGGTCCGGACTTCCGAGATCTGATCGAGCAGGGGAATGTCGACGACTGCGAGCTCTTGGTTCGTCACGTTCTCGACGTACGCGACCTGATAGTCGCGGATCTCGACGGCGTCATCGGGCATGTCGGTTCCCGACGGGGCCGAGAGGTTGACCGCCACCCCGACCATCGACATCGCGATCAGCGTAAAGACGATCACACCGGCGGCGAGTAGTTGTCCCGACGGGAGTGGGAACTGCCGTCGATCGACCTCGATGCCGGGGAGACGACCGAGCAGCGTCCGATCGGATCCCGCAGCCGCGAGGACGATCAATCCGGCGAGAACGAACAGCAGGGCAGTCCCGATCCCCTCGAAACGAACGTACTGATCGTTTCCAAGATACCAGTAGATACTCCAGAGGCCGTTGGCGAGGGTGTAGATCATCGTCGCCAACCAGATACGTCCTGGACTGGCCGATCGTTCGCGGCGTCGGATGACGATCGCCGCGACGAGCACCCCGATGAGGAAGCCGAATGCGTGGCCCTGGACGGCTGTGTTCGCCCAGCCTACTCCCGAATACCGGACTGCAGGCTCTGCGATCGAGTAGGGATCGACGAACGCCCCCCAGAGGTGCCAGAGGTGACTCCACCCGGCCACGGCGACGGCCGTCGCGACCGGGTAGAAGACGATCGCGAAGCCCGCCAGCGTGTAAACCACGCCCGAGAAGCCGATGATCGGTCCCCAGGAGAAAGCGGCCGTCACGAGGCCGGCAAGCACGATCGAACCGACGAATAGACCGATCCTGACGAACGGGCTCGACAGTCGGGTGGCAAACGACTGGGAACCACGCTCGGTCGGATAGTGGCTCCAGGCGTACTCGGCGATCGAGCCATAGACTAGTCCGGAGAAGAGGTTCCCCAGCAAGTGGCCCCATCCGAGGTGGGAGAACCCTGCCAGCAGCACTCCCAGCGGATACGCATAAGATGTTGCACGGAATGGGAGACTCACCGGATCGTACTGGTGGCCCCACCCACCCTGCACGAAGAGATAGACGCACACGACGACGCCGAGACCCAGCAACGTCCCCCACGGAAGGCCGAGAACGAATCGCGATCGGAACCGCTCTCCCCAGCGACCACCGGGTCGAGCGACGCGATACAGAACGGCGACCGAAACCGCGACCGCGCCAATGAGAACCACCTGCCAGGCCAAAAGCGGGACCGACTCGACCAGCGACCGGATGCTGAGGGCCGTGACGGGAGCGAACGGGAGGCCGGACGGCGTCGCCGACATGTTCGGCACAATGACTTGGCTGGGTATAGCCCTGACGGCGATGTCGCCCGCAGGATTTTACAGGCTCGGGGGGCGTGTGTATACCTGATGGGAGTCCGTCCACCTGCCGACGATGACCTCAGTGAACCTGACGTTATCGAGTTCGGCATCCCGGCACTCGACGCCCGCTTGGAGAACGTCTCGTTTCCGACCACGAGCGAGCGGCTGCGATCGGAATACGGCGACCTCGAAATCCCGTACAACGCCTCGGGGAACACGATCACGCTCCGAGACGTCTTACAGGAAATCGACCGCGACTCCTTCGAGAGCGAGGGGGAACTGCTGAACGCTGCTCATCCGGTGTTCGAACGAATGCGGGCCCAAAACCCAAGCGGTCTGCTCGGTCAGTTGCGGTCGATGCTTCCGTTTTGAGGTCTGGGGCGTTCCCGAAAGACGGACAGCGGCGAGTTACGCTTCGTCGTTTGCCCGAGGGGCGCTGGCTCCGGTCTCCGAGGCGGTCGACGCGTCCGTTCCGGTCCCGTCTTTGGTCGCGCGTCCGGTGTCCGATTTGAATCGTGTGTCCCTGGATCCGTCCTGATCGCCAGCCAACGCTCGATCGAGTTGATTCATCTGTTGGCGGTGGAGCTTGACGATCATGTCCGAGAGCGTCCCGAACATGAGCAACTGGACGCCGAAGATGACCGCGATCCCACCGACCAGCGCGAGGACGTTGTGTGAGATCCCGCGTGTGATCCACTCGATGGCGACGTACACGCCGAGGCCGGCGCCTGCAACCAGACTCGCGATGCCGACGCTTCCGAAATAAAAGAGGGGATTGTTGGTCTTGGCCATCCGGTAGAGTGTCAGGAGGATTACACCACCGTCCCGGAACGGGCGCAGGCTGGTTTCTGTCTCGTCGGGCCGGGATTCGTAGCGGATCGGGACGACAACCGTCGCGACGTTGTGTTTGACACACTCGACGGAGAGTTCCGTCTCGATACCGAACCCCTCCGAGGAGAGACCGAAACGGTCGAGCGACTCGTGGGTGAACGCCCGGTAGCCTGAGAGGATATCCTTGAAGTCCCGGCCGTGAATGCGGGCGAACGCCCGATTGATGAGGCGGTTTCCGACGCGGTTGAGGCGCGTCATTGCCCCTGGCTCCATGTCCGCAAACCGGTTGCCGATCACGTGGTTGGCTTTCCCCGTGAGGAGTGGTTCCAGCATGGCGTTGGCGTCTTCCGGGCCGTAGGTTCCGTCGCCATCGACCATGAGGACGTACGGCTCGTCGATGAACTCCAGGGCTTCACGGACGGCCTGGCCCTTTCCGTTACCCGACTGCTCGACGACGCGCGCCCCGTGGTCGGCAGCTATCTGCTGGGTGTCGTCTGCGGATCCGCCGTCGATGACGAGGATATTGTCGAGGCCCTCGTCGTGGAATCCGTCGATGACGTCGCCGATGGCTCCCGCCTCGTTGTAGGTCGGGATCAAGACGCAAACGTCGTCGTAGTCGCGCATTGATGGTGTGTGTGCGGCCAGGGTGGAAAAGTGTGCGGGATTCAAAGGTGAAAGGATGTTTGCCTCTCGGGCCCGTCAGTAAATCACGTGGTCTTTCGTGTTATACTAACGGATACTGAGATAGCACTCGCATAAGACTAGTGAAAATACATTGCTGACTCGAAAATGCGACTGTCCGAGAACATTCTGGAGGATCAGATACTTAAGCGAGGTATCTGATACAAGCTCATATGGAAGTCACAAAATCTGGAAATGGGCTTTTCACGGATTTATTTCCTACGTCTACAGGGATGTTCGGGCATATCTGTTTGGATGAGTCTCTGAAAAATAACAACAAATCTACACGAGGCGCACATGAGTGAGGGCCATATCGCGATCCTACATGATCGGTTCCCCGGTATGGGGGGCGGAGAAACGTTTGCGGTTGAGGCCTCCCGAGTACTGGACGCACCGATCTATACGATGTACGTGGCCGAGGAGACGGATATTCCCGATGATGTCGACGTTCGAACAATGCGGCAGTCAAAATACACAACGGGACTCTCGGGAAGTCTTCTGGAATGGCGAAATAGTGGCATGAATCCGTTCGAGACGACGAGTGTTGCGATAGACATGACTCAAGGGACAGACGAGCTGGCCGAATATGACGTTCTTCTGGAAAGCGCCCCGCTGTCAAAGTACTACGTCCCCGAAACACATCAGCGGATCGTCCACTACCCACACAGTCCTCCCCGATGGTTATACGATCTCTTTCGGGACAGGATGAAACGGGTTGATTACCCCGCGATCGGGTTTGCTGCCCGGGCATATGCGAAGCTCTGGCGTGCACTCGACAAGGAAGCCGTTGACTACGTCGATACGTTCGTCGCAAACAGTGAACTCATCCGTGACCGTATTCGGCGCTATTATGATCGTGATGCGGAAGTCGTCTACCCACCCGTTACGGGGGACTGGCGTCACACCGCCGACGACGGCTACTTTGTCACGTGGTCCCGGCTCGACAAGGAGAAACGGATAGATCTCATCGTCGAAGCGTTTCAAAAGCTTGATCAACGATTGATCGTCGCTGGTGATGGCGAACATCGGGAGAAGATTGAACGTATGGCTGAGGGGCACCAAAACATCGAAGTAAGAGGGTTTGTCGAAGACATCGAGTCACTAGTCGCACGAGCGACCGCTGTGATCTATGCCCCCACGCATGAGGATTTCGGGCTTGTCGGTGCGGAGGCACTGACTGCCGGCAAGCCGTTGATCGGGGTCGACGAAGGATTCACACGGTATCAAGTGGACGATGGCGTGACTGGGATACCGTTCGAGCCGACAGTCGAATCGTTACGAGACGCTATCAGGACATTCGATCCATCTGAGTTTGACAGGGCTAAAATACAGGAGTTCGCCAAGCGCTATCGATACGAGCAATTCGAAACGAAGTTACAATCTGTCGTCTATGACTGTGGTTGATTCGGTTTAGCGGATAGATCGATACAAGCGAACGTACGAATCTGCAATCGTAGAAAGAGCGTATCGCTCGCCGAAGTCCCGCATCGCTGGCCCCCGGGTCTCGGCGTCGTCAAGAACCATGCTGAGTGCCGTATCAATCGGCGGGTGCTCGTCCCCATCACCGAACAGCTGAAGTGGCGCACTTCGAGCACAGAGGGCCCGAAATCGATCGATCGAACGACAAATGACTGGAACGCCGTACGCAAAACACCAGTTCAGGATACCGCTTTGTCTGATGTCCCGGTACGCGAGAACGGCCACATCAGTAGCGACGAAGGCAGCGTGGAAGGATGCATCCGATAGCACACCCGTCACCTGAACGTTTTCCGGGGACTCCCGAATGACGCGCTCGAAATACGGCAGGTCTTCGTCACGAAGAGGTCCACCAGCAATCAGAAATTCGTATTCGGGATGACGCCTGGCAAGCTCTAAGAACGTATCGGTTCCCTTTCTCCGTGAGACGTACCCGATCTGAGCAATCACTGTCTCGTCAGTACTGTACTCAAATATGTCACGGGCGTTCGAGACGCCAATATCCCGAACAGCGTCAATGTCGACCCCGTGAGGGATCAGTTCGCTCTCGGTTATATTGCGGGGACGGAAGTCATCCTTTGCGCTCTGGGACATAAACACCAGCCGAGAGGCAGTTCCTGTCAACATCAGGTGGACGAACCACACGTAAACATACTGAATACGCCCGACGGTCCGCGTTGTCCACACTTCGTGAAGAGTAACCACGACGGAGGTACCACGAAGACGGGTACCGAGAAATAACAGCGGAAAAAATAGCCACGCGTACAGAAGCTTCGGTCGAAACAGACCGTATTCGAAGTGAATATGTACGACATCGTAGTGTGAGGCACGAACGGCTGCCTGAGCGACATCGAGTGCCCCTATTTCCTCATAAAACGGGATGTGTTCGATGTCAGATTGCTCCTCAATCCGCGAGTTGAGTTGGTCCGCGTACCGACCGATTCCACCGTGGTCAGCTGGAGGAGCCAACACACAGATTGATTCGATATCCATTAATCAATAATATCGTCAACGTCTTCCTTATCAAACAAGGCGCGCCCACGTGGCCCGATGTCCGACCAATCGATATCGATTCCGAGGTGTTGCTCAAGCTGGGAGGCGGTCATGTGAATCCCTCGAAGCGCTTTCTTGTATTCGGCAATATCACGGAACTCGGGCGGTGCCTCATATCTATCTTCGGTCAACGAACGCATGTAAGCGAACGGTGAGAGGACGACATGAGCCAGTGCCCGGTGGCGGTCTAATTGACCCCCGTCGTTGAGCAGTTCCCAGATTGCCCATCGTTGATAGGATCCGAAGCTGATACCGCTCTGGAACTGGACGACAATCGTCTCGAATCCCACACGAAACTTCTCCGAAAACGAACGATCATACCCGATCGAGTGGCGAAACGGCACATGACTGATGCTCAAAAGCGCGTCACTGGCGATGAGACGGCGATAGAAGTCGCGGTCTTCGCCATATCCGAGACTGCGATACGGGACTTCCAATAGGAGATCACGTGGAGCCATATAGAGACCCCCGGCGAGGAGCAAGAAATCGTCTGCCCGGCCATCTTCGAGTTGATGATACAGGGAGACGAATTCCGGAATACATCGCGTGAATTGGTCGTCCGTGTCGATAGCACTGAGTACATAGTCCCCGTTGGCTAATTCGAACGAGTGGTTTCGAGCTTCACCGAGATTGTCATTGCCGGCATCCGTAACGACCTCAAGGAGGTCATACTCGTTTTCGAGCCGCTGTAGTTGTTCCACGCTCCCATCCGTAGATCCATCATCAACAACAATCAATTCAAAACGATCGTCAAGTTGTTCGAGAACGCTCGTCAAGGAAGCTGTGAGCGTATCCGCCATATTATAATTGCTCACGGCGATCGTGTATCGGGGATCCGCCATACTGCCACGCATGACTGGGGGCATATTCGATGTTTCGTTCCCCTGACTACCGCGCTACATGTACCCCAGTTTTTCCAGCTGTTCGGTGACCGCGGTGCGTTCGATGTCCGTTCTGGAAGTCGCTCCCGATTCGATTCGCCGTCGAGTTCCAACGGTCAGCTCAGCCCACGGGACCGTCACGAGTGCAGGATGTCGAAGATTTCGAGGATGTGCATACCCCCGGATCGGAAACGGCCAGAGCCAATCCCCGAACAGTTCTCCGTGATCGGCAGTGAACACTGACTTTCCGCCAAGGTCGATCGCCAACTGGCGGGCGTGTGAAACCACGTAGGCAAGATTCTCCTCGTAGGCTTCCCAGACGGCCTCACGTTCGATACGTCCCTCGTAAAGCGGTTTTCCGGGATGGAGAAGCAGATCCATCTCCTGTTCGTCTTTCACTGATCCGTCGGGGAGGCCGATACAGGGGGCATGAGGCTGGAAGTAATGGACGATATACCGCTTGTTGGGATGTTCATCAGCGACGCGCTCGACGGCACCGTTGAGACGTTGAGCTGTCACGGTAGCTGCAGGCGATGTCGCCAGGTCCCGCTGGTCGAGTTCGTCAGTGTGTATTTCTTCGTCACCCGTCTGCTCTTCGGCCCAGACGTCCACGACTTTGTGGAATGAGGAGGGGGCCTCTTTCGCAACCCAGGGGTTTGCCGTGATATAGACGATATCACCGAGTTCCCGGTCAGCAAAGTTCGCGGCGATCCAATCAGGCGACGAACTCCCCCGTGAACACACTTCCTCGTAGCTATCGAAGTCCCCGAGGTCGATAACGGATTCGAACATGTCCGCCCGGCAGGCGTCCAGAATCAGGAGGTTGTCCCATTCACGTTCGGCGACATCGACACCGTCACGGCCGTGAATTCTGGCGAGAACGGGACTAACAATGCGCTCTTGGAAGCGCTCACGCCACCAATATCTGTTATCGTAGTGATCCGCGATTTCAGAAAGTGCGTGTAGTATTGCCATATGTAATAATTTTTACATATATCCGAGGTCACGTAGCTGTTCATCGACGTTCAGATCGACGGTATTACGGTCGACATCAGGATCGATGGTGTGTTCATCAGCGGCTGACGCTGTACACCACGGGACTCGACGCAGTGCCCGGAGTGGATAATCCCCGTGTCCGTAGATCCCCCACTCCCCGAGTGCATTGCCGTGGTCAGCGGTCACAGCCAATTGAGGTCCGTCCACGTTTTGCCGGAGCGTGTCGATACTACTGAGCACGTATGCTAAATTCGAGCGATAAGCACTCCAGACGGTTTCACGATTGAGTTCGTCATCCCGCAATTTTTCCCAGGCGGTTATCTCGTGTTCCGTCGGGTCTTCCCGATTGATGCCTGCCGCAAGTGGATTGGGGACGAACGGATGATGTGGTTGCATATAATGGACAATTACCCGGTCGACATCACGAGAGCGGAGTGTGTCGACAGCGGCCTCAGTCACGGCTTCCGCACGAACCGTTCCGACTTCATGATCCCAGGCATATCGCCACACTTCGTCCATAACAGCGAAGTCGCGTTCGTCAAGTATCTGTGAGGAAAACGGGTTTGCAGTCACGTAAGCCACCTTCGAGAAGTCTCGATCGGGGCGAAAAGTCCGTCGCATCCATGAAAGAGATCCTCCTGCAAGAGAAGTGAACGGTTCTGGTTCGGAGAGATAGCCGAATTCTGGTGCAACTTCTGTCATGAGATCGTACCGGCATCCGTCGACAATAGCAAGCACATCCCACTCCCGATCGAAAACGTTCGTTCCCACATTGAGATAGGGGGCAAGACGCTGCTCAACGTTACGTAACGCTCCATAATGGAATTTTCGCGTGCTTTCTACGACACCCGCGTGAACCCCTTCCTCTCTGATTGCCTGCCGTGACTCGCGAACCCAGTCAACGAACGTCATACATATGCACCCAAACCCAGTGATTACGAATAAATCCCATGGAGGACGGACGGAGCTACATTCACAATATCAAAGATAACCTAGGTCTCGAAGTTGTTCATCTCGATCAACCGCAGGCTTTCGATCATCCTTCGAAATGTCTGTGGGTTCAAAAGTGCCACTGTTTGATGCCGACGTGACTGCCCACGGTACCCGCCGTAACACCGGCAACGGAACACCGACTGGATGTTTGTACAGCCCGTAGTCGCCGAACAATGTCGCGTGATCCGCCGTCAAAACGACTGTTTCCGCATCGATTGCGGTCAGTAATTCTGTTCGTAAGTGTTCGACAATATGCTCAAGGTTAGATACATAATGCTTCATGTGTTCTTCGGACGATATTTCACCCCGATTCTGTTTATCAAAGGGGTTCTCAGTACCCCCGTTGCCCGTGATATGGGACGGGTCAAACCCGTACATAATCGGATCACTGATGTAGGGCCAATGGGGTTGCATGTAATGAATAATGAGTCGATTATATTCCCCGGATCGATAGTGCTCCACCGCCACATTCGTTAGTGCCTCGGGAGGGATCGTACCGACGTCTTTGTCCCAAACGTATCGCCATACTTCGTCAACATGTCCCGGAAAACTGTCGGGAAGGTGACTTTCTGAATACGGGTTTCCGGTGACGTACATCGTCTCCGAGGATTCCTCATGATACTCCTCTGTAAACGTTTTCTCCATCCATTCCGGTGAGGCACTCCCCACGGACGTGACCGGTTCGACATGGTCGAGCCATTCAGCGTCCCCGTACTGTTCCGAGAATACATCGTACCGACAGGCATCTAGAATGACCAAAACGTCCCACTCTCGATCCCAAATCGGATCACCGGCTGGGCCGGGCACTCTTCTGAGTAGGCCCGTGAGTAACTCCTGCCCGGATCGCTTGGCCGCAAAGCGAAACGAATGCTCCTGGAAGCGTTCGATTGTTTCTGTCGCCCACTCGCTGAATCCCATTGTATCTAGACTACTCCAATCAGTATTTAGGCTTCACTATCACAACTACTCCAGATAGCCAAGATCGGCCAGTCGTTCCGTAACCGCTTCGTCGGTGTCCGTCGGTACGTTGCTGTGGTCATCCTCGCAGAGTCGTGTCGGGATCTCCTGCTGAAACTCCGCTACTCGATCCGCTCGTTGGTCGGCTACGTTCGCATTTTCATCGGGGTCCTCACTGAGATTATATAGCTCCGTTTCCTTACCGGCGCCGATGTATTTCCATCCGTTCCAGCGGCCAGCCACGACGGGCGTCGAATCACGAAACGACCCAGTAGCGATGACCTGCCGATCTCCGTCTTCGTGGAGTGGCCGACCGAGAAAGGCTGGTGGAACCGTTCCACCGTGAGCCGCACAGATTGTGGGGGCGACGTCAAGCAGTTCTCTCTGTTCCGTGACTGTCCCGCCCGCCGTGTTCGGACCTCGGACGAACAGGGGAACGTGGATGAGTTCATCGTATGGGCGATTTCGGTGGAAATAATATCCGTGTTCCCCGAACTCCTCGCCGTGATCCGCCGTGAAGATCACCTGGGCACCGTCCCAACGACCCTGTTTGCGGAGGCCCGCTACGAGCCGGCTGATCTGTTCGGAGGTGTAACGCAGTTCGGAGTCATAGAGGTCGCGAATCAAACCCCGTTCGGAGTCCGACAGGGACTCCGGGGTAATTCCCGCTCTTGACATCAAGTCATGAATCTCGTCGCTTGAAAGATGCCGATCGACGTATGCTGGGTCTGAGATGTGCATACAGAACGGACGATGTGGGTCCATATAGTGAACCCACAGGAACAGATCGCCATCTACTTTCGCGGCCAATTCCAAGGCACGGTCGGTCGTCCGCTTGCCTCTCTCGTAAGCTGTCGACTCGTGAATGAACCGCGCCGGAAAGATCTTCTGTTGAACTGCCTCTGCGAGGTCTCTGATCCCGAGATGCTCCACTGTCGGTCGAACTGCATCCATCGTCTTCCGAAAGATCCGGTGTGGGGTCGACCGAACCGACTCCGCTTGCTCAGCACTCGCCATCTCGAAATCTTCCATCACATCAAATCCGGACGGTCGACCGATACGCGCCCCAAAGTACGTATTGGAGTGGACGCCGACACTGGCCACCGCATCGGGAAGGGCGTCAGCGACAGTCGGACCCCGCTTTGCCGGCTGATCGGCAAGATACCGCGAACTCAGCATCGACGGCAAAGAAATTCCGGTGTGGGTACCGTTCGAGAACGCGTTCTCGTATCGGACGGCCCCTGTCCCGAACATCTCATCGAGAACGGGCATCGTCTCCCGCTTAGCCCCATACTGCGAGAGATGATCCGCACGTAACGCATCGACAGTGATCAATATCGTATCCATACCACATCACTCCGTGTAACCGAGCGCACTGAGCTGTTGTTTCGTCGGTTCCGGGACCGCCGAGTCGGCTTCACTAGTAACGGACTCCTGTGAAAGAGAATCCATGGCATCCGCGATACCGTCCGGAATGCGCTCACTTACCTGATAGGAAGCTCGCGGAGTCGGTGCGTGGAGTGTCCATGTTCCTTGGTTGCCCCGGACGTATTTGCGAACGCCCTGAGACTCATGCTTCTCGTAGGCCACGTCTATCGAAGCGTTATTTTCGAATCCACCTGCAAATAGTGTGCGATCCGTCTCGAAAGTCGGCCCGTCTGTCTGACCGTCGATGACACGTTCGACCGCTCTCGGGAAGTCAACGAGACCGACTGGGTCTTCAACGACCACACCGTCTGATTGTTCAGGTGACTGTACCACAAGCGGGACATGAAGCAGTGTCTCATCCACTGCGTCGCCGTGACCGATCGAAGGAGCCCCGTGAACGGGATGGCGCTCACCGAAGCCTTCGCCGTGATCCGCGGTGACGACCACGAACGTGTCTGCTAGTTCTCCGGACTTACGTAGATCGGTGATGATTTCCTCGACAACAGCATCAGCCTGCCGTATTGTCCCGTCGTAACGGTTTTCGAGAAGAGAATGTTTCCATCGTTCGCCGTCCTGGATACGATCCATATCCGCACGCTTGTACGCTTTCCTCGAATCACTCGTGTTCCAGCGGTCATACTGCTCACCAGGCCGGAACGGGACGTGTGTATCCATCAGGTTGATACATGCGGCCCATGGACGGTCCGTCCCGGTATACCACTCCTCGAAGCGTTCCGCATACGTGAATCCACGGGAGAAGACAGTCCCCGTCGGAGCCAGTCGTGGGAATCGCCACTTCAACATCCAGGCAGCGCCGTTGAGGAGGGATTTTCCAGGGGCAGAACTGTTGAGTGCCCGGCGGAAGAACGCCATCCGGTTCAGAGACGCTTCCTCGACGAACGCTGACGGGGATTCACCCTCCTGATAGAGGTCTCTATTGTTCTCGACAAGATCGATACTATCGGAAAGCCCAGTATCGAGATCCGTAAGATACGGGTTGTCCGTAAATAGCCCAGTTTCATAGCCTCGATTGCGTAGCTGACCGAAGATATTCGCCTCCCGTGAGAGTTTGCTATTGAGGTCATTGATGCCGTGCTCCTGTGGGAGCAACCCCGAAAAAATACTCGCATGACTGGGCAGACTCCTTCCAGCCGGTGCCCGTGCTTGCGTGTAGGTGGTCGCGGTTTCGGCGAACGATTCGAGGAACGGGGTCGTCTCACGATGATACCCGAGGAGGCTCGCGTTTTTCGCACGAGCACTGTCGAGAATGATGAGGAGAACGTTCGGTCCCGTTTCGACCATGATCGTATACTCGCCTTGACCAGCTAAAAAGACTTCTTTCGATTGCGTGTGACGATATCAAGAATAAGCCGTTTCAACCGATTCTGCCCGTCTATTTTCCAAAGAGGAGAATCCGGGGCTGTAGAGGGTTAGCGGACTACATTCGTGGAAAAGAACACGAACGGTGTCCAACAGAAAGCCCCTATATCGAATTATGCGTCAGTTCATTAGATAGCATCCATCTGCCACCACGAAGAGTTGAAATCGATGGGGACCTCTTTGAAGAACGCTCATCCGTAGGCGATTGTTGATACTGCTGAGCGGTAGCTATCGAGTCAAAGAGGACAAGGGCACCGCGTCAGCGGTGCCCGACACGAATGATTCCGCTAGACGTGTTTGGGTCGGAATCGCTCGCAGCGGACCTGCTCCAACAGGTTCGCTGGCGTGACGGTGTTACCTGTCCTCGCTGCCGTTCTGACCGCACGGTCAGAAACGGCAGCTACAGAGAGTTTCAACGGTATCTCTGTAAGAATTGCGACCGCACGTTCAACGACAAGACCGGCACGATTTTCGCTCACTCGAAAGTTGCACTCCGCCGGTGGTTGTTCTCGATCTATGCGTTTCTCCGGTTCAAAACGAGTCTCCGGCAGTTACAGTGCGAAATCGAGGTGACACACAAGACGATCCACCGGCGCATCGAGCGCTTTGCCCGAGCGCTCGATGCGCCTTCCCTCGATCTCGTCGGGCCAGTCGAAATCGACGAAGTGTACGTCTCTGCCGGGAAGAAAGGCCGCGAGCGCGACCGACCGTCGCGCTCGCGTGGCCTGTCCACGCGTGGGCGAGGTTCGTACGATGGCGACAAGCCACCCGTATTCATCATCGCTGATCGCGGCACCGGACTGCGGTACGTGATCCCAGCGAAAGCCGCTGACGAATCGACGATTCGACTCCTGCTTGCTGACCGCAAAGAGGAGTCAATCACGGTCTATACCGACGGCTTTCGGGCGTACGAACCGCTCGAAGATGACGACGCATTCGACCGTGAATACGTCGTCCACGGTGACGGCGAATACGCCGACGACGAGGTACACGTCAACACCTGCGAGAGCCACGCGTCGCGTCAGCGACGCGTGGCTCTCGCCCCATCGAGGCATCTCCAAGGACAAGTTGACGCAGTATCTCAGAGCGTTCCAGCTCCGCCGAGAGTTATATCGAAAACCGGGACGAGACGCGCTCAAACACGCCATCAAAGCAACACTGTGAAATCAACAATGTGCTACACAAGAGCGTAAGTTCATAATTTTCACATTCATCACTCCAGACTGTCCGCAGTAAATCGACTGTAAATGTTTCTGTGACACGCTATTAGAGATAGTGCTGTATCATTTCTCAGCATCTATTTCCGGCGCGATCTCGACTCGAGCGCATTCTTCTTTGTCGTTATCGATTAGATTTCCCCATTCTCTTAAGTAAATTCACTCTGATAATTAAGTAACGAGCTTCAATACATGGGTGATGATTCGGAAACGATTCGGATTCTCCACGTCGATGACGAGCCGGATTTCGCCGAGATGGCAGCGACGTTCCTCGAACGCGAAGACGATCGGTTGAAGCGTCCACAAATGGTCGGTCCGTGGTTCAGTAGTCTCACGTCGTCCGGAGATGATCGGTCCGGGGCTCGTAGACCTCACCCTGCTGTTTGAGCTTCTCGATCTCATCGAGATCATCCGCCAAGAAGAGCCAGCCAGCATCAACGAGACCGCACGCGTTGTCGACCGGGACGTGAAGAACGTCCACGAGGAACTCAGTCGGCTCGCCCAGCTTGGCATTATTTTCTTCGAGGAGGACGGCCAGCGTAAGCGGCCGATCGTCTGGTTCGACGAACTCATCATCAATCTCCCGTTCGATCCAGCGGCTGGCGATACAGCTGCCGTAGCGCCGTGACTCTGGAGAATCGACGACAGCTGTGTAGTCGGTGTCCTGCAACTCAGGCTTCCCGCTGCAACCCACTCACGTTCACGAAAACGGGTCCGCACGGCATCGTCTCCCTACTCGCTGATGCTTATACACGTGGTCGACGAACCAGTCAGGCGTACCCGTGTAGCCTGCCCAGCAGTGTTTGTGGCACGGCTCACCGCGCGGGTTCGGGGCCTCCTCGCCGATATCGACCTGATCGCCATAGAGAGCGCGTCATAGAACTATTTCCAAGATGGTGTGTTCTATGCGAGGAGTGAAAACAACTGCTCAGGGAGTATACGTACCACTTGTTTGTCTCAGCGTTGAGTGAATTGAAGATAGTATCAAGTCTGTCCACTCTCGAACCGTGCTTCGGGTTAGAGCATGAAGTTACGCCACAACCTCGCTATATTCTATATTTTCTCCATCTATCGTGATGTGAATGCCATATGCTTCATCCGATGGAGCGTCCCATTCATACTGGTTTTCCTGGCCGTCTTCAGTGGATACACGAATACGATGTACCCCTTCTCTGTTGATTGGATTTTCGTACGCGTGATTGCCATCTTTCAGTATCGTGATGGTATTATTTAGGATGTCTCGGTTGTCGGAAAGACGAGTAACCAGCGTAGTAATTGTAGTTTCCTGATCCCGACGGTTGAAAATTGCTAAATCCGGTACGTCGTTATTCTCAAACCCGAGACAACCGGTTGAGGCTGCTGCTGCTCCCGATAAATGGAGGTACTCTCGTCGTGACAATAGAGCCATTATATTGGTTCGACAGTTACCTTCGGTAAATACTTTGTTTCCATTGAGGTTCACTGACCGCATGCACCCCTCTCCGAAGACACCCGCGCATTACGCACACGCTCGCGAGCGACTCGTGTGCATATCGAGAGAACTGATATTCTCGACGTGTGTACCCTGGGAGTCACATGTAGCGATCAGTTCCTCAAGATAGTGAGCTACCAGAACTCCATCAGGAATCGGCTGCAAGATACAATGCGCGTATCTTGCACAGGGTTAGATCCAGAATCAGTCAAATCCGAGTGCTCACTACAATTGTTTAGTCAGCGGGAGAGATCCCGAGGGGGTGGTCCCTGTCTGCATTAGTCGTCGTTCTTGCTTGCACGTGACGAGAGCAGATAGCCTGCGCCACCGAGGCTCGTCAGCGCAGCCACCACGCCAAACCCTGGCCCGCTCACACTTGTCGTCTCCGTGGCTGGTTGGCCCGGCGTCTCCGTGGCTGTCTGCGTCGGTGACTGTGATGGCTTCTGCGTTGGAGTCTCAGTTGGTGTTGGTGTCGAAATATCGATGGACTGACCAGCATGCTGCCAGTCTCCGTGATGACCCAGTGCTTCGAGCATCGCCCGTGACCCTTCACTAGAACCTGAGACACCTGCATCCACCGCAAACACACCCTTTGATCCAACATATAGCGTCCCATCTACCACTGTCGGTGAACTGTCCACATCAGCACCAGGATTGTGGGCCCACTGTTGTTCGCCTGTCTTCGTGTCCACTGCGTACAGGGTGGAATCCCGAGCCCCGACGAAGACAGTGCCGTCCACCACCGTCGGCGAGAAGACCCCCTCCCAGCCCGTCTCGAAGACCCACTCTTGCTGGCCGGGCGCGGCCCGCACGCTCGTGGTCGTCGTAAGAGAGAGGCTGCCAGCCCCCAGCGCCGCGCCGGACTTCAACACGTCACGTCGGTGCCAGCGGTCCATGCTATGAAGGGACACTTGAACACAACGAAAAACTTCTGATTTATAACTTGGTGGACAGGATCTTTCTTGTCTTGCGACGACGTTTACGGCCCTCTCAACAGGTAACAGTGTTTTTGGACTGTTACCCGCCACCCCCAATTTCGCCGTGATCACCGGGGGAGTGACCTGTCTTTTGTAACCTCTCTCGGACAGTCCCGGCGTGGATGTCACATGAGTTGGAAACGCGAACCCCTCGATGACGACGAACTCGATCGCCTCCTCGAGGCAGCCAGCGGGATGGACCTCGACCACGAGTTTACTGTCCGGACGCTCGCCCACACTGGCCTCCGGGCCGACGAGTTCGCTCACCTACGGAGTGAGTGGATCGACTGGCAGCACGAACACCTCCGGGTGCCGGCCGAAGCCGACGGCTGGACGCCCAAGACCGACGACGCCGCCCGGACCGTGCCGATCCGCGATCCCGACACGCTGCGGGTGATGCGGGAGTTCTTCAAACGCAACGAAGCGGTCGGCGTCACCCGGAAGGCGATCTACGAACGCGTCGTGCGCGTGGCCGAGCAAACGGATCTCCGCAAGCGCGTGACACCGCACGTCCTCCGTCACACCTACGGGACGCTGATCGCCCGGAACGGTGCGACCGCCCAATTCATCCGCCAGACCATGGGCCACGCCGATCTCTCCAGTGCGAACGACTACATCGAGTGCATCGGCCGCCAGCTCGCCGACGAGGCCGACGACGTGTGGGGTGACTAAAAAATCGGTTAGAATCCGTATCGGTTGTGAGCGTCGTCGATCGTCGTAATATCGACCACTCGAACCTCTCGTTCGTCTTCACGAACGACGTAGAACGCAGTATGCGTCCGACCGATATGAAGCCGATAGAGTTCCTCACCGTCAACGACCAACTTCTCCATATCGCCGGAACCGGAGCCCGGGCGGGGATACGGGTCGTCTGCCAACTTCCGAAGATTCTTCTTCACAATCCGCTTACTCTTCTCGTCGAGGGCGGATACATACTCCTGGGCCTCGTCTCCGATGAGTATACTATAGCTCATCGAGCGGCGTCAGCTCCTCGCTGTCGGCTTCGCGGACTTCCCGTGCCCGCTCGGCGAGCTGGTGCCGCTGGTGTTCTTGAATTAGCTCTTCGAGTAATTCGTCGTACGTTTCGCCTGCGGCCTTGAGTTCGTTTAGTTCGCGCCATCGGTCTTCCGTGACGGGAATTCGTTTGTTTGCTTTCGACATGGCGATTGAGTGCTTTGTTGTTTCACGTTCATCCCCGTTTTAGCAGGCGTGAACCCATTATCCGGTGAGCCTGTTATCCGGGGGGAGGGACGATCCGTTGTTCTGACGCCCAGCGCCACCTGCACGCCATTGTTCGGGATTCGTGTGCTGTCCTTACAACGCTTACAATGTAAGCGCTTCGGTCACTTCAAGCGTTCCACGCATCCTGATCTTGCAACTCTGACTCTCCCTCTCCCGCAACCGCCCCCACCTCGCCGACCTGTCTTTTACCGGACCAGCATCCAGCCCCGGGTATGCAGCACTGCAAGTGCTGTGGCACCCGACTGAAGCGGTTCAAAGTCGGGGTGTTCGGCTCGACGTACTGTACCGACTGCGTACCGCTCTCGGCCGTAACGGGGGTGACAGCGTAGATGGCGTTTGGCAAGATTGACATGAACGGCGCGGTCGTGAGTCCGTTCTTCGTTCTGGCATCGGGCGTCAGTGTCGGCCTGTTTGACCTGCGCTGTTCGGGCTGGACTTCGCCGATCCGCTGTTTCGGCTGTGGGAGCGCCCAAGGGGAATTTTGAGAGGGGATCTGTGTGTATTCGAGGATCTGGCACCCAGGGGAAGACCTCAGTCTTGGAAGAGACGTGGTCAAGAGCACGAATCTTGCTATCGAGATTGTTGGTCTTAAGAAGTCAAGAGGGCGATATGGGTCATTATCTCCACTGTTCGCTGAACGCGTTCTCTCCCATCGTTCTATATATTTCAAGTATCATTTTCATCCTCTGCTTCTTGATCTTGTTCTGACTCCTCTTTTTAATCGTCTCCCGCAATTGGGATCGTATATGTACCACCTCTCGTCTCGGAGTTATGCATTCTCTTGAGATCTTCATCAGCTTCGATATAACATTCGACATGACCAAGCTGTTCTTCAAGTTTATCTTTTTCGTAGAAATCAAACTCAACGGCGGTGTTCAGATAAGGGTTGAAGAGTGAGGCGTGACGTTTTCAAAGTGATAATGCCCGAAAACGCACGCCTCAGCGGTAATATCGACCAGATAGACTTAGATTTTGTGGAGCGAGAAGCGACACCGCGATTTCTGATGAAACTTAGTATTCAACTCCATCTCGCTTGATTATCGCTTTCGAATACTATTTTATTTCTCGACATATCTGGTGTCAAACGGGCGCGTTCGACTGTCCATAACTGGGTGCACAAGGCCGATCTACAGCCCGAAGATGGACAGAGTCCAGGTCACGTTGCGGTCGACGAAACCGTGATCCGACTCGATGACGAGCGATACTGGCTGTACGCCGCCGTCGATCCCGAAACAAACGAATTGCTACATACAAAGCTTGAGCCGACGACTAATTCAGTCATCGCTCACGCGTTCTTTCACGATCTGCGTGAGAAACACGACGTTGACGACGCGGTGTTTCTCATCGATGGGTCGCATTCGTTGAAAGACGCCTGCAACCGACACGGTCTCGATTTCAGATACGAAAGACGTGGAAATCGGAACAGCGTCGAACGTGTCTTTCGTGAGGTAAAACGTCGAACGTCTTCGTTTGAAAACTGTTTTAGCCACGCCGCTGCAGAAACAGCCGACGATTGGCTCAGATCCTTCGCATTTGCATGGAACCAGCTTATCTGAACACTATCCGTAGGTAGCACGCAAAACCTATCTATTCCAGTTTGGGCTTGCGATAAACCTTCGGAAGCGATCGCTGTGGTGGAGTGAATATTATAATCGAAATCACACTCAATCAATCGGCCTTCAACGGATCTGGTTGGGAAGTGCTGCCCGCTCGAAACCGTTGTCGACGATCTGTGGTCCCATTTGGGTCTGCTCGCACTCTAGGGGGTGGTCGGTGACCGTCGTAACCTGTTCGGCGAATTCGTTACGTTCGTTTCGAGTAACGAGCACTGGGATGTCGTACCCCTCGGCGTAGGTCACTAATCGGGCGAGAGTTCTGGCTTGAAGGGTTTTCGCTTGGGTCTCACCTAGAAGAGTATCGTCGGCACGGTACTGGGCGTCAACGGCCGGCACGACGATGAGGGCAGGCGTGTGGGGCGACGTGTCCTCGTCGCGACCTGGTGCCCGTCGACCGGCCGCCCCGGAATCAGCGGTGGGTTTCCGGATCGACTTGTTCACTGCCGTCGGGAGATCACAGATGGCGCCGTAGTGCTGGTAGGTAGTGAATCCGCGTGCCACGTGGATTCAGTTGAGCAACCGTTGACTGGGGGCTATCTGCGTCAGCGTGGCCGTCGTCGCGTGTCCGTCTGCGTCGACCCAAAAGGCGGGTCCGTCGTTGAGGAGGAGGTGGTCGAGCACGAGCGACTGTAGGATCGGGACGCCGCGGCTTCCCTCGACATCGAGCAGCGTGATGCCGTCATCGAGCTGTGGCAGCATCATCTCGTCCGTAGCTGGATCGGCCTGGTCAGCGAGGGACCGATTGCGGTCAGCACCCCGCGTCGAATGAGAGTTCATCTACAAGTCACCCCAAAAGGTGGGTAGCGACCGTACGACGAGTCAATTTGTCATCCCGTGACCCTAGGCGACGAAGTCAGAAGGTGCTGTTAACCAACACATGGTAAGACTATTCCCAAATGTTGGTTAACAAAACTCCAACCCAATTGACTACTCATGGTCAAGTCGCCAGCAATCCCTTGTGGGTTCCTATAGGGTGTAGTTGATTAATATCTGATGTACATTTACTGCTACAGAATTCACTATAAGAACTGCTGTAGATAAATCTCGATGGGTGATACATTGCGGGCCGCCGCTTTCTTGGATACAGGAGGAACTGGAAAAACAACGACCGTTGCGCACGTCGGCGTCGCGCTGGTGGAGCAAGATTACGATTTCCTGCTCCTTGATCTCCCCGGCACAGAGGACGATCCGATAACTCACCGCACGCACGCATATATGGCGTCACACCCGCTTTGACCCCACTGATGAGTCATTGTCTCACTCGTTTACGGATCCGATATACGCCCAGTGGAGTGACTCAGATCCATCGGTTTGTTTTTCAAGAGTTACACGGTGGAAAATCGGTTGTGTATCATCTGATAACTATTGAACGACGAGGAACCCTTTCACGTCAGGATCAAGGCGCAGAATCTCACCGGTAGCCTCTTCACGAATCCGATCCGCTACCACTTCTTGCCGTTCACTGAGACTCATTACTGTCCATCGCATCAATACCCTGTTTCCAGTGGTAATAGAGTGATCGCATTGTCCGATCGGAATCCCTGGCTATAAGTACTCGTACCCTACTC
The DNA here is from genome assembly GCF_900880625.1 of Halorhabdus rudnickae. Lineage (NCBI taxonomy): Archaea > Methanobacteriati > Methanobacteriota > Halobacteria > Halobacteriales > Haloarculaceae > Halorhabdus > Halorhabdus rudnickae. The sequence goes on along the minus strand of NZ_CAAHFB010000001.1, from coordinate 767,855 downwards.
CGCTCCGTGAGTGTTTCCTGAACCGACTCGAACACAAGGTGTTCAAGTCTGGATTGCTGTTCTGGCGCACCAATCGCTGTGAAGTCGTGCATTTGGGCCGTCTCGACGATTACCTCGGTGGGATCTGCCGCTTCTTGAATTTCGGTCTCCACCGTCACCGCTGGACCCAGAACGTATTCTGCAAATTTGAGGAGATCTTTTGCGTCAGCCCTTGATTTCCCAGATGCGTCGGGATCAATCACGTGAAGAACCGTGACTGGCGCGTCTGCAGCACTGGCCACCGCGCGAGCTGCTTCCGTAGCGAGCGCCGAGTGTGGTCCAGTTCCGACAGGCAGCAGTACCGAGTCAATGGTGTCTGCTTCGGATTCGGCCAACGAAGCGACCGTGTTCCCGTCGATGTCAGGGATATACAGCGCGTTGCTTCCACTTTGGGTTCCGAGATTTTCGACAAAGACGTCGCAGTCAGCCTCTGCAAGGACTGCATCTATCGTGCTCCGAGAGAGGAACCCGCCTTCGTCGAGACTCGTTCCCCGAAGCAAGAGGACAGCCATCTCACGTCTGGACTTGAGTATATCCAGTATACCGTTCGTTGGATCGGTTACAACGCGAACGGTCGCAGTGACCGAGACATCCTGGCCAAGGTCTTGAGCGATATCGACGATCCGTGTCAGTTGAGATTGTCGCTCCTCGACAAATTTGACACCAGGAGACGAATCAGACGTGTTCAGTTTGCCTGCTTCTATCTGCTCTCGCACCGCTTTGAGCGAGGATTCATCGTCGGCGGTTGCGAGTCCGAGCAGGAGAACTCGGCCATCGTTGTCCTCGGCGAGGGCAACTGCTGTCTGTAGCAGCCGTCGAACATTGATTCCCGTCTCCGGATCGAGAAGTCCACTTGTCACGGGTACGACGATGGTATAATCCGGCACCTGAATGACCGGTCCGCTTCGAATTGCGTCATCGCTCTCTGAATCTCTTGACGGTTGTTGGACAGCGATATGGATATCGGATTCCGCACGGTCAGTTGTCATCGTCACGGCCTCGTGAATGCTCCCGTGACTCGGTCAGTCGCCCCGTTTCTGGCGAACACGGTCACGGTGTCGCCTGCCTGAAAGTCAGTCTCACCGCGGGGGATGAGCAGTTCTTCATCTCGGACGATTGCGACCATGATCGTCTCTTCGGGCAGCAGATCTTTACTGTCGGCGTCGCTCAGACTGAGCCCGGCGACTGGCGCCCCTTCCTCGACCGTGACCTCGAAGATCTCGGCTTCCCCAGCGATCTCCATGAAGTCTTGGATCTGGGGGCGCTGGACAGCCCGATAGAGGTACTGGCCGTTGAGTTCGTGTGGACTCTCGACGATATTGACACCCAGGTCCCCGAACAGTTCCCGATGCTGGGGGTCGTTGATCGAACTGACGAGGTTCTCGACGCCGTACTGTTTCCCGAGCATCGAGATCATGAGGTTTACCGAATCGCTTTCCGTCGTCGAGATGAGCGCGTCGGCCTCTTCGATACCTGCTTCGAGAAGGATTTCTTTCGACGAGGCGTCGGCGTTGATGACCATACAGTCGTAGGTTGTGCTCACCTCCTCGGCCAACTCCGTATTTTGTTCGATGACGACGACTTCGTGGTCGTCCTGGCTGGCGAGTTCGATGACTTTGCTTCCGGTGCGGCCGGCGCCGATTACGATAATGTACATAGTGTGTGTCGAGGTGGAGTATTTAGCGGGCGACTCGTCGAGGGCTATCTCCCAGCCTCGGCGGCCCCGGAACGTCGAGTACGATTGGTACGGAACCTTCCTGAGCGTGCATACGATCTACCTCCGGAAAATGGTGTTTATCGTGACGAGGATGGGGATGATCTCGAGGCGTCCCATCCACATCTGGACGATAAACAGTATCTCCGCGATAACTGGCATGCCGGGCCCAGTAATCCCGGACGACAACCCGACGGTCCCCTGTGCGGTTGCGACCTCAAAGATCGCGTCCGCGAGGGTAAACTCCGAGGGGAGGACCGCGAGTAGCACGAACAGCGAGAGGCCCAGGAGGATGAGATACGCGAATGCGAACGTCGCCGCCGAGCGAATCTCGTCGTTGGCCTCGTCGGCTTTGAAGATCTGTTGCCCAATCCGGAGATCGTCGATCGCGTGCTCGGGGCGGAACACGCGTGAGACTTCCCAACTGATTCCCCGTCCGATAATGTAGCCACGGATAATCTTGATCCCGCCAACGGTTGCCCCGGCCGCCCCACCGATCAACATCGCGCCGAGGACGATGAACAGCACCGACCCGCTGTTCCAGTCGCCGATTGCCGACGTCTGCCAGCCCGTGGTCGTCAACCCGCTGATGAACTGGAATAGGCCGTCACGAAGCGCGTCACTCGTCGCGACGCGCGCCACGTAGCCCACCGGGTCGCCGTTGTACGGGACGCCGACCCACCGGGCAAGAAACGCCGTCAGCCCGATCACGCCGACGACAAAGAACGCAAACATCGTTCTGACCTGTGGGTCGCGTGTGAATTCGCGAATATCACGCTCGGAGAGGGCGCTGTAGTACACGGGAATTGCGATTGCGCCCGTCACCATCGCTGGAATATGCACGAGTTCCATCGCGTACGACCCGTAGCCTGCAATCGAATTGTCGAGCGTACTGAACCCACCTGTCGACTGCCCGGTCATCGCGTGATTAATCGCATCGAAGATTGTGTTCTCGATGCCGTAGCCTGGCTGGATGAAGAACGTTGCGGCAGCGAGATAGACGGCGACGATTGCGGTGACGCCGACGTAGATCTTCCAGATGGCACGGGCAGTACCGGCGATGCTCGGTCTGAGTCTCTCACTGCGGGCCTCGGATTCGTACAGCGAGATTCCTGCCGTACCGTGTGGTTGGCGCAAAATCGCCAGCGAGAGGATGATCATCCCTGCACCACCGATCCACTGCATCTGTGATCGATACCAGAGGAAGGCATTTCCCACGGACGGCTCGTGAACGCTCATCGTCAGGCCAGTGGTAGTGTACCCGCTCATGGCCTCAAAGAACGCGTGCAATGGGTTCTGGAAGTTCAACAGACTCGATTGATACCCTGCCCCTGCAGGGATCAAGGATTCGATCACGCCTGGCGGTGTGATATAGGCCGCAATAATGAACGGGAGGGCACCGAAGAACGCGGTCGCGACCCAGCCAAGGGCAGCGACGATCATCGCGTGGTGTCGTTTCGGTTCCGGGGCGTCCTCACAGGATTTGTACGCAAGTCCACCGACGAGCGTGGTGATACCTGCTGCGATGAGAAACGACAGTCCGGTGTACCACTCTTGATAGAGGAGAGATACGATGAGGGGGACAAGCATTGATCCACCGATGAGAACCTGAAGCCCACCGATGTCTCTGATGACCGTCTTCGACGCAGTGCGGAAATTCAAGCGACTAGCGTTGGATGCCAGCGATGGATTGGAAGGAGACATAGTTCGTTGGTTCGCGTTCAGGTGAGTGATGACTTGGGTGCTATGGCAGAGCGGTTCCCGCAAGTCGGACTCATTCGCTGTTCTGTCATCCACTGATTTACCAAAGCATATAAATGAACTGGTTCAATCACTCAAAGCGAAATATATACCGGTAATTATTGGTCAAACCAAAACGAGAGTCGTGCTGGCCCGAGTCCAGATCAATTGTCGCCGGCGGAGAGCAATGCTGGGTATGAGCAACCGTTTGGATGAGGTAGATAAGCGAATCCGTTACCACCTGGTTCAGGATGCCCGGAATACGTCCCCCCGAAATTGCCAAAGAAGTGAACGTCTCGGCGGGGACGATTCGAAATCGAATTTCACAGCTCGAAGATGCCGGGATTCTTCGGGGCTATCATTCACTCGTCGATTATCCACAAGCAGGTGGCTAGCTGACTAATCTCTATATTTGTACATGCCCAGTTCCGGATCGAGACCGACTCTCAAAACAAGTCGCGGAACCCCTGGTGTCTAGCGTTCGACAGCTGCTGAAAGGCAGGAACAATCTCCACGTGACTGCCGTCGGAGACGATATGCAGGAGCTCAACCGGATAGCGAACAATCTCTCCACGATTGGGTTGGAGATTGAAGAGGAGAATTCACTCCAGAGCGAACAACTGCTCCCATACGATAAATTCGGTCCAGCCGAGTCCCAAGATGGGCACACGATTGCGGACTTTATGGAGCTCTCCGGCGGTGCCGAAGTCCTGGAACTCACTGTCTCCGCTGATGCCGACATTGCGGGCCTCGCGTTGCGTGAAGCGAACGAAAGTGACGTGATTCAATCGGATGTGCTGGTGGTCTCTATTGAGCGTGACAATGAAGTGATTACTTCTCGTGGAGATACCGTGGTCCGTCCCGACGGCCTGGTAACACTCTTGTGTCGCGGGGGGGCTAACGCGGGAAACCGTCGATACATTCGGCGACCACATGTAAGCACAAACTGACCCGAGACCGGCCGATTTAACTCGCTACTGTTTTTGGTTTTATTTATGAGCCTGTCGTGGAGTTGGATTATATTGGAGGCTAGCTCATAAATGCCAAAATCTCTAGAACGTGACCTCGGCCTCTATGCAACACTCACGATCAGTATCGGTGCGATGATTGGGAGCGGTATTTTCGTCCTCCCTGGACTCGCTGCGAAAAAGACCGGGCCGAGTGTCATTCTGGCATATCTCCTCGCGGGAGTACTTGTCTTGCCGGCTGCCCTCTCGAAAGCAGAGATGGCGACAGCTATGCCAGAGGCCGGCGGTACGTATCTCTATATCGACCGAGCAATGGGCCCGCTTCTCGGAACGATTGCGGGTATCGGCTCTTGGTTCTCGCTCGTCTTCAAGAGTGCCTTCGCTCTCGTCGGACTCGGCGCCTACGTTCTCCTCCTCGTCTCGATTCCAGGGGAGTACTTGGTGTTTTTGAGTCTCGGCCTCGGTGTCCTGCTTGTCATCGTTAACGTTGTCGGGGTGAAACAAAGTGGCCGTTTGCAGGCAATCATCGTGAGTCTAGTATTGCTCTCGCTGGCCGCGTTCGCGCTCTCTGGTATCATCAATGTAAACAGTACGAATTTTAAGCCGTTCACCACGCATGGTAATGGCGGTGTGCTCGCAGCAACGGGCTTCGTATTCGTCTCATATGCAGGCGTCACGAAGATTGCGTCCGTCGCCGAGGAGGTCGAGAATCCGGGACGGAATATCCCCATCGCGATGATCGGTTCGGTCGTCGTGATGATGCTCGTCTACACGTTGATAGTATTCGTCGTCGTCGGGGTCTCACCGCCGAACGAGCTGATGGCGAACGATATGATCACACCGATGGGACTTGCTGCTCGGCAGTTCGCGGGTCAGTGGGGTGAACTCACCGTCGCAATCGTGGCAATCTTCTCGCTCACGAGCATGGCGAATGCTGGCATCCTCTCATCGTCCCGGTTCCCGTTCGCAATGAGTCGTGACGAACTGGCCCCTCAGCAGTTGCGCTCGGTCAGTCCTCGCTTCAAAACGCCGATTGCGTCCGTCTTGTTGACCGGTGGGTTACTGCTCGGTCTCATCGCCTTTCTCCCGGTCGTCGAACTCGCGAAGCTGGCGAGTGCGTTCAAAATTCTCATCTTCTCGTTCATCAACGTCGCCCTCATCGCATTTCGCGAAAGCTCTCTCGAAAGCTATTCCCCCCAGTTCACTTCGCCGGGCTATCCGTGGGTACAGATTTTTGGCCTCGTCGGCGGGATCGTGTTACTCACACAGATGGGTCTAGTCGCAATTGGTGGCGCGATCGGAATAATTCTTGCAGGGATTTTCTGGTACCTGATCTACGGCCGAGAGAAAACGGAGCGACAGGGGGCAGCTCTCGATGCAGTCCGTCGGTCTGCCGACGCACAGTCGCTTTCCCAGGTCGAACGGGCGTTCGTCGAGGAAAGTGGAGCGGTTCTCGTTGCCATGGATGAACAGACGACACATTGTCGCGAACGGGCACTTCTCACAGCCGCGGCAAGCGTCGCCGCCCAGAGTGACGGGCAAGTTCACGCTGTCCGGTTTGAGGAAGTCCCAGAACAGCTAACGCTCTCATCGGCGACCGAGATGGACGAATCAGACCGCGAGTTCGAGCGAAAGACACAGGAACTCGCTGAAGAACTTCCTGTCCCGATTCACGCCCAAGAAATCATCAGCCACAATCGACGACGGGCTGTGATCAACTACGCCGAAGATATCGAAGCGGACCTATTGTTGGGGGAGTGGGAGCCAGACCGCTATCATGCAGAGCTACTCGGAAGCGACGTTGACTGGTTCATGGAACACGCGCCTTGTGATACAGTGTTCCTTCGTGACCGGGACAGCACCACCGTCGACGAAATTACTGTCATTACTCGTCGTGGCCCATATCGACCGCTCAAGGTCACTCTCGCGGACGCCCTTGCCGTCCACCACGATGCACGAGTCCGATTCCTCACTGCCATTGACGAGGACGCCTCTGATAACCAGGAAACTGCAACACGTGAGTATCACCGTAAACTCGAAACACTCTGTGAAGCCCCGACCGCCAGTGACGTGGTTCGGACTACAGACCTCCTTGACGACCTCGTTTCAGCGGCACAAGGAACTGATATGGCCGTCATCGGGACCGTTGCCCATTCACGGATTCACGAGTTCGCATTCAGCGATCCCGCAACAGAGATCAGCAATCGGTTGGACGCAACCGTCTTGCTAGCTCACCCACGAGAATTGAAGAGTCAAAGCGTCGTTCGGGATATCGTAGAGAGAATCGCCTTCTAATTGTATCCATTCCCGAGACATTGTCGCTTTTTCAAGGAACGTCCACGGTCTATCCGGATAGCTCGTCGGATTGGTCAGGCAGCACGAGAACCGGCACGTCGCTTTCGTTTACGAGTGTTGTTGTCACATCTCCAGTGAGTAGTTTCAACCAGCGGCTTCCACCTCGAGGAGTAAATACGATGGCGCTGGCGTTGAAATCGTGCGCGGCTTCAATAATTGCGTCACCGACGTCGGTTCCGTATAGAAACTCGGTCTGGAAGACGATATCGTTGCCTTGGAGTTGTTCTCTAACGATCTGGAACATCTCTTTAGCAGCCAGCTCCCGTTGCTCGACGGACGCCTTGTCAGGGGCGCCACCGGCCTTCTCGATGACGTGAACTGCGATCACTGCGCGAGGGGTGCCGTCTCCGTATCGCAGTAGCGCCTCGACTGTCGCTGCTGCATCATCCTCGTTCGCGACTGGAACAACGACTCGACTGAACAAGGATTGTGCCATTTAAATCACGCGACGAAATCAGGGTGCCAATGTCATAAATCCACTTGCCAGGTAGTCAAATCAACGTCGTGAGAACTGTGGTATACGTCATTCGCAGCAGCCTGCTCCGAAACCAAAGCCGATGCATGTGGCCAGGATCGAGGTCTCGTTGTGAATTCGGCCTTCGCCCTCCGTTAGGAAAGCGAGGCCGATGAGGAAGCCGGTCCCAAAAGAAATAACCAAACCCGAAAGGGAAGTGTTCAGATGCGGACTCAATCTGCATGCGACAGCTCTGAAAGCTCTCACAAGTTTCGGTCCCGTGCCTCGCTGCGCGCTTCGGCCGCGTTGCGGCCTGCAGTGCTTACATCGTCGGGGTTCCCGAAACTGACTCGCCTTTTCATTCCACCAGGATTCGGGTGGGTGAAAAGCAGAAACAGACTTCTTGCCCGGTGCTTATCTGAACACTGCCTGGATGCATGAGAAGAATTGACATGTGTGGTAGGAGTAACGAAATTTGCTCATAGCCTCTGCTAGCTGCCGGAGGTTTCTCACTGACGGGGCCCGTCTTGATACTGTTACTTCCTTGCACAATCTGACAGTCTATTCGCTGTCCGAAATCAGCCGATTTAAACCCCTGTTCAGCAAACGGATACTGTATGGCGAATCGTCTCGGGACGATTGCTCGTGACCTCGGACAGATGCTCGAGGCGCTAGCAGGACTCATTCTCGTCTCCGTTCTTATCCCCATTGTCTGGCGAGAGTGGTGGGTCGTTCCCGGAATCGTCCTTTCAGGAATACTCCCCTTGCTCGTTGGCGTTGGACTGTCGCGGACCTTTCAGGACGCAGATGATCCAGGTCGATTGCATGGGATGATGATTGCCGCCTCCGGATGGTTCTTCGTCGCAGTATTCGGCTCTATTCCCTTCCTGCTCATTGCCTGGACAGCGCAACTTGACCCCTCTGTCTTCGAAGTCCCGGCCCGGTTCACGACCGAAGGAACCAGGACGTTCAATACACTCGCCGCGTTTCAGAATCCACTCAACGGCTTTTTCGAAAGTATGAGCGGGTTCACCGGAACCGGACTGACGATGACTGACAACGAGGCGGCCCTCCCGCACACACTCCAATGGTGGCGTTCGTTTATCGAGTGGGTTGGTGGTGTGGGCGTCATTGTCCTTACGACTGCGATCCTCGCACGCCCGGGGAGTGGATCACTCACGCTCTATGAGAGTGAAGCACGCTCGGAGAAGATCCATCCCAGTATCGTTTCCACCGTCAGGACGATCTGGTGGATCTTCCTCCTGTTCACGTTCTTCTCGATTCTTCTCCTGTGGCTGGCGGACATGCCGATGTGGGATGCGATCAATCACGCGATGACTGGACTCGCAACTGGTGGGTTCTCGATTACGGATAACTCGATCGGTACGTACAACAGCGTCGCCATTGACTTCGCACTCATCCCGATCATGATTCTTGGGAGTATCGCGTTCCCGATCCATTATCTCATACTGCGGGGAGACCTCCGGAATCTCTACACAGATCTCCAGACTCGCTGGATATTCATTTTCTTTAGCCTCGGAACGTTGATTTTGACCGCCTTCCTGTTTGCTCAAGGGTTCTACCAAACAGGGACGGTCGCCGTTGCTGGAACCGTCCTTCAGGGACAGGCAGCAACGCTCTTTCAGACGTTTCGATATGCTCTCTTCCAGTTCGTCTCGGCGGCGTCGTGCACCGGGTTCCAGACTGCGGGCTCGCTTGGACCGGGATGGTCAGCGCCAGCACAGTTGACAGTCGCATTCGGGATGGTTGTCGGAGCAGCTGCCGGCTCAACCGTCGGTGGTATCAAACTCATTCGGTTGCTCACCCTTGGAAAGGGCATCCTGTTTCGTATCCGTGGCGTGTTCTACCCGTCGAGTGCTGTTCGCACGTTCCGACTGGATGGCAGGGCGTTATCGGATGACGAAGCATCCCAGGAGTTCGAAGAGGCCGCTATCATCACGTTCCTCTGGCTTCTGTTCCTCGGCCTCGCTGCATTCGTCTTGATGGCCGCGCTTCCGATGGGTCCAGAGGGATACACCGTCGAAAACGTTCTATTTGAGGTCGCTTCCGCACAAGGCAACGTCGGGCTTTCGTCGGGTATTACCGGACCTGGGATGCCAACGGTCACGAAGGCCATGTTCTTGTTCAACATGTGGATCGGCCGACTCGAAATCATCCCGGTGTTAGTGCTTCTGCGGGGTCTGTTCGTCTCGATGGAGGTGTATGACTAATGGGGTTCGAACAGATTCCCTTCGTTGGCTCGCTCCTCACGGCTGGCGCAGATGACGCTGTATTCGATGCGCTGCTTATTCTCGGGCCGATCGTGATTATTACAATCACGCTCCTTGGCCGCAGTATACCATCGATCCTACTCGCAGTCGGCTATACGGGTGGGTTTGTCGCCTATATCGCATATAAAGGGTTGCTGGAAACTACGGAGAGAAACACTTAGCAGTCCCGAGATTAACGTATCAGCATGTACATTATAGTTGTCGGTGCGGGGGCCATAGGCTCCCAGGTGATCGATCTGCTGACGAGGACCCAAAACGAGATCGTTGTGATCGAGACGAATACAGAGATCGCCGAGCAGGTGAGCCGTGATTACGATTGTCTTGTTCTGAATTCCGATGCGACAATCAAAGACACACTGATCGATGCCGGTGCAGACCAGGCTGATGCGGTCATCACTACAACCGACCAGGACGCGACCAATATTATGGTGATGTTGTTGGCCGAGGAACTCGAAGTCGAATCTAAGGTCAGCGTTGTACAAAACCCAGATCACATGGAGATTTTCCGTCGTATCGGTGTGAACGTCCTCGAAAACCCACAGCGGCTTATCGGAGAGTATCTTGTCAGGGCCGTGCAGCGTCCATCGGTGAAAGACTTCATGTCGTTAGCGGGTGAAGCGGAGGTATTCGAAATCACTGTGACAGAGGATTCCCCTGTGGCCGAGACAACACTGCAGAAAGCGGACTCCGCTGGGCTTCTGGGTACCGATGTACTCGTGGTGGCAATCGAGCGTGGTGAGGAAGTGTTGACTCCGCGTGGGGATACTGTGATTCATGCCGGGGATCTTCTTACGGTATTCTCGAAAGAGGGCGTCACTGGCGAGGTAATGTACACATTCACAGGGAAGAACGAATAAGCCCCAGTCCCTCATAAAGCATCCTCGGCTAGTTGTTTCTGAAGCCTGAGTTCTGTGGCGGAACGGTTGCACTGTCGGTCTCGACGAGAGAATCTTGCACGAATGGTCAGAGGGCTGTCGCTGTCGGCGGCGGCTGCCGCCGACGCGACAGCGTCGCCACTCACACCGCAAACCAACTCGGACAGGAGTTACCGGGTAAACCGATCGTCTGGTGGTCGGTTCGCGGGGACGGCCCTTGTGGTGCGTCGGGCCGTCCACGCGGCCCATCGAACCATATTCACGAACGCGAGCGAGGAGACGTGGCGACAGAAGCTCTCACGGAAGTTGACGGTAATCTACTTTGAGTTCATTCCGCCCGCTGAGGCCTAGCCCTCCCAGTCAGAACTTACTTTGCTACAGTAGATGCTTGTAAACGCCTGTCAAACGTGTTCCCGCTCAAGTTATAAATCAGCCGGAAGATAGATGAATACGTTGCGTTGGGCATAAAAGCAGCTTGTCTGATAGTACCTACACTGGAGCAGCCAGCTTTAGGAGGACTCAGAATTTTACGACTAATTCTTTGTAAAACTCTGTAGGGATACCGAAAACGATTTTTACTCTATCGTACTTTCTCCCCGTACCACCCATCATGATATACTCACCCGTCGCCAGGTGGGTAGCTGATAGCGTATCGGTTCCCCACATGAGCGGCACCTCGCTGTATTGGGCGATCCACCAAGAGGAGCGCCAGTGGGTATCCGACCTATCCGATATCTCTTTGGTGTGGACATGACAGATCCAATGTCGGTTCCAGTTCAGCACCCCGATGGAACGCTGAAGACATCCTCAATAGCCGCTCACGGGCCCGTTTCATCTCCGTCATACGATATTTTAGTTCCCCTCCCAGATGCTAAGACAGTCGATTACGACCGGTTGGATATCCATCGGCTCCTACGAACTCCGCTCGCCATTGCTGATGATCGAAACGGTTCGGTGACGATAGCCAGCATCGTAACTGCCCCGAGTGAGATCAGCCTGAACAAGGTGGCCGATGCGAGTTTCTCGGAGGAAATGACCCGGGTTATCGATCTCGCACGGAAACGGGTGGCGAAGATCAAGGATGCCGTGGCCGATTGTCGGGAAGACGTGCCAGTGTCGGGGTTAGTTATCGTAGGGCACGTACCCGATGACGTGTTTGCTGAGTGTACAACAGGTGAGCGCTACGATGCCATCTTTCTCGCTCAGGGTAGTAGGAGTGAGCAGCGACTATGGGATGAATCCTTGTTCAGCACGATCTTGGAGACCGCGGCTTGCGCCGTCTATCTCGAAACACTGGGCACAAAGACGGACCTCTTGGTGGCGGATCCGGAGGACGAAACAGACCGAGACGAAACATCGTCCCTAGACGATATTTCTAGCATCCTACTTGCCGTTGGCACAGGTCCTCATTCGGTTCTCGGAGCGGAGACTGCACGAGCTCTGGGGAGTACCTACGGGGGGAGTATCCGTGGAGTTCACCTTTCCGAAAGTACGGACGCGGAGCGCCTTCAGCAAGGGCGCAAGGCGCTCGACCTCACAGAATATATCCTTTCGGACCTCCCCGACGCCGAGTTTGAATCACGGGAATCTGATAATGTCGTGGCTGAACTCCTGCAGGAGATCGAGAAGTACGATGTTGCGATTCTCGGCGCGCCGACGAAGCAGCCGCTTCTCCAACGGTTGTTTGGTCAGTCGCTTCCAGACGAGTTAGAACCGCAACCGACGACCTCCATACTCACCGTTCGCCAACCGTCTCACGCGCTGGATTCGGTTTATTATCGGTGGAAACAGGCCATCGAACGCACCCCTGATAGTGAGGAGTCTCCGTCTCTAGAGGGGTTTGAGCATGTCTGAGTTGACGGGGCTATCGGAACGATTTCAATCGACCACCCCTCTAGCGACGCTGATCGATGACTCAGATATCGACCACCGGCGATTTCAGGATCTGATAGCCTCGACTGATTCACTTGCGATTCTCTGCCACGACAACCCCGATCCGGATACCATCGCAAGCGCCCTCGCACTGGAAGCGATTGCTAAAGAGTGGGAGGTACCAGCCGTCGATATCGTACATGGCGGGACAGTAACGCATCAACAGAATCGAGCGATGATCAATGTTCTCGATATAGAACTGAGGTCGATTACCCAGGTTACCCTCTCTGACTACGGACTCGTTGCGTTCGTCGATCACGGTATTCCGGGACAAAATAACTCCGCACCTGAGGATATGACGCCGGACATCGTCATTGACCACCACCCAGCCGACGAGATCGAGGGCCAATTCGTGGACCATCGGCCTGCAGTTGGGGCGACGGCGACACTACTGACCAGGTACTTGGAAGTATACGGTATCGAACTGGATGCACGCCTTGCGACAGCCCTCTTGTTCGGCCTCCATCGTGAAACGCTCGATTTCAACCGTGGGACAACATCGACAGAACACGCAGCTGCGTGTGTTCTCCACCCGCATGCAGATCACAACATCATCGAAGAGCTGACCAACTCGGTGTTCACACCGGAGACGATTAGCGGCATCGGTGATGCGATTGCCAATCGAGAGGTCCGGTCGTCCTGTCTCGTTTCCTCTCTTGGCCGGATTCGTGAACGCGACATTATCCCCCAGGCTGCTGATTACCTCCTCCAGTTGGAGGGTGTGAGTACGACCATCGTGTACGGTATCGTTGACGACAATGTCTGCCTCAGTGGTAGAACGAGCAATGCTCAGCTTCATATCGGCGATGTGATGAAGGAAACGTTCGATCAGGTAGGGAGTGCGGGTGGCCACCACGATATGGCCGGTGGACAGGTGCCCCTGGGCTTCGTCGGGTCGGTTGACGACGGTGATGACGCCGCAATGGATCTGATCAACCAGTCGATGAAAGCGCGCATCTTCAATGCTCTAAAAGGGTGGACTGAAACATGACAACCACTTCACCGTCTGAACACACGCGGGATTCAGTGTATGAGACTGACGCTATCGACGCGCAGGTTCTCTCTGACCTCCTCCTCAATGCACGCGGTCTTTCAACTTCGGATACAGCAGCACGAGTCGATGTGACACCGGGAACGATTCGAAACCGAATCGATAAACTGGAATCGAACGGGGTGATCGAGGGCTATGAAACCCGTATCGATTATCAGCGGCTCGGGTTTCTCCCGGTACTTTTTGTGTGCACAATATTGCCGGATGAATACGGGAGTATCTCCCAAGAAGTCGGACAACTTCCAGCAGTAACTCGTACTCGAGTCATCCACAGTGGCAGCCGCAACTTCCATGTTGTCGCTATCACGAACTGTCAAAACCAACTTGCGGCCATTCAAAATGATCTGGCCGGGTTCGATATCGAGATCGAATCGGTTTCGCTGATTAACTCCGATCAGATATTCCAATTCTCGGGGTTTGGATGTACAGAAGAGGACACCCACGAGGAGCCATGACCACCGAAAAATCGTCCTCCCAGCCGATCTCGGCGAGCCGAGCCTCTTCGACCCAGCAGCGGCCAAGCGGACCGTCACGATATAAGTCTTGGCGCCCTCGCTGGTAGTCGTCGCTTCCTACCGGTGTTCGTGGTGCTGCTATGGGCAGCGTTCGGATACTGAGCGAGTGTTGATTCACACCCATAATAGTCGGTTGTGAGCGAAGCGATCCGCGACCGCAGAGAATGGCTCGACGCGAACGGCGAATGAAGTGAGCGTGAGCAAGCGGAGGTCTCGCGGACGAAATGAATGAAATGTCAGTGAGATTTCTCACCAGAAGGCGGCAAAGGGTGGGCTGTGACGAAGACACCGGTCCAGCCGACCACGCCGCTCGGTGGGTCTACACTCGTGGCGGACTCAAACCCAGTTACCGTTTCGTGACTGGAAGTCAAATGGCACCTTCGCCGGATAGGAATTGATCACGCTCGAGTATCAGATAGATCCCGACGCAGAGCAACAAGAGGGCAACGAAGAGCCCCACAGGTTGCTGAATGAAACTCCCGATAATACCGATGACGGCCAGTACGATGGCGCCTTTCCATGCCCATGACCGGGTTTTCCAGAGACCGATACCGACCACAAGGTAGGCAATCGAGAGTCCGCTGATCAGACCCAGCGGGAGCAAAATTTCGGATGGCACTGGTCCGGTGGTCACAAGTTGAACGATCTGTACTCCATTCAACAGACCCATCAGCAACCAGATGACAGAGACAACGCTGATTCCGAGGGGTGGATGCGAGCGATCCATAGTTAGTTATCCAACCCAGCCCCCATAACGGTTGATGTGTGTCACCGTTACTTACCACAAAAGAACCGATACAAATTCGAGTGCCTGTGGGAGGACAATTCGGAGCGTCCCTCCGCTGAATCCCGAGGCGACGTAACAACAAAGCACGACGAGTCGATCACGGGGCGTCTCGAACCCCGTCAGAAATTCATAGAGGTGTAGCGAGACCGCGGAGTTGACATCCTCCTCCGCCTGAAGGCGGAGGAATCCCGAGTCAAGCGAATCGAAGATTCGCGTACATCGCGAACCTCCGGTTCGCTCAGCGTTGGGATATTATGGTTTGCAGTCTCCCTGTTCTCTCGGTGCGAACCGTCCGCTCTCGCGGTCGAACAGGAAGATCCCGAGCAGTCGACCCGTCTCGAGCGGCGACCGACCCTCGATGGATTTAGGGGATCGAACGGCCATCAACCATCACCGGGTATCCTCTAGGTCAGCAGTGACCGCCTGTGCAACGGACATCCATCGATCTTCCCGTTCTAGATCCGCGATCACGAACCGGCCGTCATCGAGGGCTCCCATGACGGAACGAGCTCTATCAGTGTCAGGGTCGGTTTCTTGGGCAATGTACATCGCTTGGATATATTCTTCGTTCGTCGTTGCTCTCTCCGGCTGAATCTGTTCGAGACGAGGCGACTCACGCGTTGTTGACGTCGGATGCGTTGCGTGAGCCGATCACAGCGCGCCTCAGGACTCCGGGGGAACCTCCCCCTGCCACTTGTGCATCAGGAGCGAGCACTGGGATTCTGTGGCGATTTTGTCCGTTTTGCGGCCAAACAGTGTCTTCCGCAGCCACCACCCACGTGAGGTCCCGATAACCATGACGTCGTGATCGGCAGACAGCTCGCCGAGTGCGTTGACAGCGTTGCTCGCACTCACGAGTTCCGTCTCGGCTTGCACCCCGTATTCGGCGAGTTGCTCGACCGACCGGTCGAGGAGGGCGCGTCCCTCCTCTTCGGTTCCCTCGTCGCCCGCGACGTACGCGAAGGTTATCGAGGCGTCGGTTCGTTGGCTCATAATTGCGAGCATCTGGAGGCGATTCTCGTCTGGCTGGACGACCACCGGCACCAGTATCGAGTCGGTGTCTATCGGGTCCCGGTCGGCACTGAAGACGATGACGTCACAGCTTGCCTTCCGGAGGAGTTTATCGACGAGACTCGATACCGAGTCTTTGTCTGTCCACCCGATGAGGATAGCGTCCGCCTCGTACTCCTCGGCTTCCTCCAGGATGCCGTCCAGAGCTGAGGAGGCAGTCCGGATCGTCCCCGTACTCTCGATCCCTTCGTCGCGAAGGGTGTGCTGGCTTTCGGCGACGCTATCGGACCCCGTTCGCCAGTTTTCCTGGCTTCCGACGAAGCTCCGATCCGTCGTCACGTGCGTGAACCGAACCGCACCGCGCCTCGGGTCCACAAGAATGCTCGACAGCTCGGTGAGCATGTTCGGATCCGACTTGTCACCGACTGGAACGAGCACGCGCTCGTACCCTATTTCATTTTGTGCTGACATTAGTGGTCACCGTTCGCTATTTCGGGCGCGTTCATATCGTTGTTCTGGCCAGCCGCGTTCTGCTCGTCGAGCGCGTCTCGAACCATGAGGTTGAGTTCGAGCACGTTCACGCGTTCGTGCCCCCAGATACCGAGCCACGGCTCCTTTGTCGCCTCGTCGATCATCTCGCCTAGGCGCTGCTCGGAGATACCGGTCTGATTGGCAACTCGCAGCACCTGATACTCCGCCGCCGCGGGGGAGATGTGGGCGTCGTACGACGATCCCGATTCGGAGACGAGATTGACCGGCACGGAGTCGTCGGGGGTCTCGTACTGGGAGATGTTCTGGAGGTCCGTGCGGACCCGCTCACTCAAAAGCGGATTCGTCGGGCCCCAATTGGTGCTGGCAGACGTCATCGCGTTGTAGTCGTTCGCCGAGGGACGCGACCAGAAGTACTGGGCGTCCTCTGGCTGGCCAGGGCGGAACTGCTGGCCGATCATCTGTGAGCCGACCGGCTCTTCCTGTCCGTCGACGTAGACGGGACTCCCTGCCGTGTTGTTCGGGAACAGTACGTCGCCGATGGCCATCAGCGACCCCTGGTAGAGCAGCCCGATGACGAGCAAACTCACACCGAGGAGCCGCAGTGGCACCATGATGTCGTTACGGTTCATTATTGGAACGCCCCCAGGGCGACGAACAGCATGTCCATCGCCTTGATGAAGATGAACGGGGCGATCAGGCCACCGCCACCGTAGACGATGAGGTTCTTCCGGAGCAGTTGGGAACCGCTCTGGGCCTGGTACTCGACACCGCGTAGTGCGAGCGGGATGAGCAGCGGGATGATGAACGCGTTGTACACCAGCGTCGCCGTCACCGCACTCGCCGGCGTCGAGAGATTCAGGATGTCCATCGCTGCGAGTCCGGGAATCGCGGCCGCGAGGATCGCCGGAAGCAGCACGAAGTACTTCGCGACGTCGTTGGCGACGGAGAACGTCGTCAGCGACCCACGAGTCATCAGCAGCTGCTTGCCGATCCCGACCACCTCGATGATCTTCGAGGGGTTCGAATCGAGGTCGACCATGTTGCCGGCCTCCTTCGCGGCGTTGGTCCCTGCGTTCATCGCAAGTCCCACGTCGGCTTTCGCTAGTGCCGGGGCGTCGTTGGTCCCGTCACCGGTCATCCCGACGAGTTTCCCGTCTTCCTGGATGTCTTCGACGAGTTCGATCTTCTCCTCCGGGTCGAATTCCGCGTGGAACTCGTCGATGCCGACCTGGTCGGCAACCCAGCGTGCCGTCCGCTGATTGTCACCGGTCGCCATGATCGTCTCGACACCCATCTTCTGGATTTCGGCGATCCGATCGGAGATCCCTGGCTTCAGTTCGTCTTGTAGCTCGATGATGCCGACGACCTGCTTGTCGACGGCGATCGCGAGCGGCGTCCCACCGCTCTCACTGATTTCGTTCGACTTCTTTCGGAGTTTTCCCGGGACGTTGGTCGCGTACTCTTCGACTGCGTCGACCGCACCTTTTCTGATCTCCGTTCCGTCGGAGAGGTCGATTCCACTCATCCGGGTCTCGGCAGAGAACGGGACGAAGTTGCTCTCCGACAGCCCCTCGGCATCGAGAGCGGTGGACACCTCACGAGGTGCGTCGACGGAATCGCCAGGCTCGTCGACCTCCTCGGAGTCGGACTGCCCACCGTCTGTGGCCGGCTCCGATCCGTTCATTTTCTCGGCGAGCTTGACGATCGAACGACCCTCGGTCGTCTCGTCGAACAGCGACGACTGATAGCTCGCACGGACGACATCCGCGTCGTCCGCGTCACCCAGCGGGTGAAAGTCCTGTGCGACGCGCTCACCGGTCGTGATCGTCCCCGTCTTGTCGAGGATCAGCGCGTCGAGGTCACCGGCTGCCTCGACTGCTCGACCGGACTTCGCGATGACGTTGCGCCGGGTAACACGGGTCATCCCTGCGACGCGAATGGCCGCCAGCAGCGCACCGATGGTCGTCGGCATGAGCGCGACGAGTAGCGCAACCAGTTCGGCGACGTCCAGCCCAGCGAACCCGCTGGTGAAGCTAGCGAGGTACTCGCCGAAGAAGAACATCGTCGCGACAGCGACGACGAACACGAGCGTCAGTCCACTCAGGAGGATCGTCATCGCGATCTCGTTGGGCGTCTTCTGCCGCTGAGCGTCCTCGACGAGGCCGATCATCTGGTCGAGGAACGACTCGCCCTTTTCGGAGGTCACTTCGACCTTAATCCGGTCGGAGAGCACTTCGGTCCCACCGACGACGGACGTCCGATCACCACCGGACTGGCGGATGACCGGTTCGGATTCGCCCGTGATCGCGGATTCGTCGACCGACGCACTCCCTTCGACGACGGTCCCGTCGCGCGGGATGATGTCTCCTTCGTCGACGAAGACGACCTCATCCTGCTCGATCTTGTCGCTCGCGACGACCTCGTAGTCGTCTTCGCTGATGTCTTCGATGTCGACATCTTCATCGAGGAGCCGTTTGCCCTCAGTTTCCGTCTGCAACGCACGCAGACTGTCTGCCTGCGCTTCACCCTCCAGTTCCGCGTACGCCTCCGCATAGTTCGCGAAGATCACGGTGAAGCCGAGCAACGCCGTGATGACCGCATAGTACACGCGCGAGCCGGTCGCGCCGAACCATCCCGGTGCTATCGTCATCACCAAGCCGATTATCGTTCCGAGTTCGACGACGAACAGTACCGGGTTCTTGACCAGGTACCGCGGGTCGAGCTTGGCGAGCGAATCGCTGATCGCCTGCTTCTGTTGTTCCGTGTCTATCGTGACTGTGATCTCTGCCATGTCAGATACCTCCGCTCAGCAGTTCGCCGATCGGGCCGAACACCAGCGCCGGCAGGAACACCAGCGCGCTGACGATGATGATGACACCGATCAGAAGTCCGACGAACGCCGGCGTGTCAGTGTCAAGCGAGCCCTTGGACTCGGGGCTCAACTTCTTTTTGGCGAGGTAGCCGGCGATCGCGAGCTGTGCCGTGATCGGGACGTACCGGGCTAATAGTACCTGTAGCCCGTCGACGATATTGAAGAACAACGTCCCGTCACCGAGCCCCTCGAATCCACTTCCGTTGTTTGCCGATGCCGAGAAGAACTCATAGAGTACTTCCGAGAACCCGCGGAAGCCGGGGTTGTTCATCGAATCGATCGCGCCCTGGTACACGACGGCTACTGCCTGCGGTATCAGTACCAGTATCGGGAGTACAAGGATAGTGACGAAGACGTATCGCATCTCCTGCCACTCCAATTTCTTCCCGAGATACTGCGGGCGGCGGCCGATCATCAGTGCCCCGATGAAGGCAGTAAGGATGACGAACATCAGGATGTTCAACAGCCCCGTGCCGACACCGTTACTGACGTTGTTCGTGGCGAACGCGAACAGCAAAGAGAACGCACCGAGTGCAGTCCAGCTGTTGTGCATGCTGTTGACCCCGCCGTTGGTCGTTGAGGTGGTCGTCAACCCCCAGATCGCACTCCCGGTCGGTCCGAAGCGCGTCTCCTTACCCTCCATGTTACCGATCGTCTGATCGACGGTCAGGCCATTCTCAGTGACTACCATCCCGTGATTCGCGCCGGTCTCGCCGACGACGGCGACACCAGTGAGGGCCATGTAGATGATGAAGAACGCGGCTACGATTGCAACCCCGTGGCTCCGATTGCCGACCCACGCACCCCACGCGTAGATCGCGCTGAAGGTGCCGATCGGCATCGCTAGCGTCAGGACGAGGTTGCTCAGCGGCGTGGGATTCTCGAACGCCGTCGCGGCGTTCGCGCCGTTGATCCCACCACCGTTGGTCCCGAACATCTTGATCGCCTCGATGCCTGCGTGGGGACCGATGCGGATGTTCTGGATGCCCATCGTGAACGTCTCGACGGTGAGCTTCCCGCTGAGGATCGTCTGCACCGAGCCCTCGGCCATCAGGATGACGGCGATGAGGAAGGCAATCGGGAGCAGGAATCGAACCAGCCCTCTGACGACGTTCTCATAGAAGTTCCCGAGGCGTGGGTCCTCTTTGTTGGTGAACCCACGGGCGAACGCGGGCATGAGCGCGAGCCCGGTCGCGGGTGTCAAGAACATCGCGATCCCGATACCGAACGTGTGGGTGAACACCGATAGGTTCTCTCCGCTGTAGTGCTGCTGGTTCGTGTTCGAGGTGAACGAGCTCGCGGTGTGGAACGCGAGGTCCCAACTCTCACCAGCCACGTTCACGAAGTTCATCGGGAGGACGTTCTGGAACATCAGAACGACGTACAACAACACCCAGATGAACGCGTTGAAGACCAGTACGGCCTTCACGTACCCCTTCCAGGTCATCTCCCGTCTCGGGTTGATTCCGGACAGGCGATATATCCCATTCTCAATGGGGGTGAATATCGCGTCTAATCGCTCGAACCACGAGAAGTAACTCGGTGGTCGATGGTCACTGTTCGCCTGATCGCGGTACACCCACGCGAGGTACTCGCCAACGACGAATACCAGGATCGCCGCCAAGATGAAGAACACCGCGTACTCGACGACCGGTGGTGGACTCGCCATTGTTAGAACCTCGTTGGGTACATCATGACGTACGTCAGGTACGCCACGACCGCTACAGTCACCACTGCCAGTACCGCTTCGCCGATTAGCATGTGCAACTGACCCGGATGCTGGTTCCTTATTTATATTTGTCGGAGCAGAATCGAGATTTTACAACAAATTCAACGTAAATCATTGGGACGGCATACCGACCTCATCCAAGCCCAAATCGACACTTTGGTTAAAATTAGAGTGCAGTGAGCCTCGATTTTCCCCGCTCCCGATGGGGATACTCTCTACCCCGAGTGTTCATCTACCGGTGTTTTATATTACCCCACCGTGAAGTCGCTATCACTATGACGACGGTAATCGTTGGTGCCGGCAGGATAGGTTCAAGTGTAATCGAACTAGCGACTGATGCTGACATCAGCGTCACTGTAATCGAACGGGAGCACAAGCGAACTCACGACATCGAAACGGACGCGAATTGTCGCGTCATTCATGACGACGCCACCAAACGCGAAACGCTCCACGAAGCTGAGGTGGGCAACGCTGATGCAATCATCGCAACCACCGAGCAGGACACCACGAACCTGATGGTGCTGATGTTGGCCCGTGAGTTGGGTTGTGAAACACTTGTCAGTGTCGTCCACGACGAGGAAAATATTCCACTGTTTCGACGGCTGGGGGCCACTATCATCGAAAACCCGCAGCGATTGATCGCAGAATATCTATTTCGGGGTACCCATGATCCGGGCATTCAAGGCTTCATGCACGTTGGCGATAGAGAAGGTGGGGCGGAAGTGTTTGAGCTTTCGGTTGCAGATGGAGCTCCAATCATCGAGAAGACGCTTGAAGAGGCAGACGTGGCAGGGTTTCTTCCTCCGAGTATGGTTATCGTCGCGGTCGAACGCGACGGGGAAATAATCATTCCACGGGGCAACACACAAATAGAGGAAGACGACCTCGTCACCGTGTTTTCCAAGGAGGGGATCACTAACGAGGTGATTGAGCCGTTCAAACCTGAAGCGGAACGGTCCCCTAATACCGATGCAGAGTAAGCTCTTGGATATTTACAGTAGATTCGTTGTAAACTATACCAGAGGATCGAATCGATCACTCCTCCGAGGCGAAATTCGCGGAGACAACAGCGGCCTGGTCGTCACCGAGGGCGTCTGCGTCCTCGGGAAGGAGAGCTACAACCAAATAGGTCGCATAATCTGCGAAGTAATCAACCAGCGCAGCAATCCGCTCGGCGTCGATTGCCTCCAATGAATCCAACAACATCATCGGAACGATCTCGTGGACATCATGCACGAGATAGCCAGCTAACGCGACTACCAGTCCCACTACTTCCCGTTCACTCTCACTGAGGCTCTGGACAGTATCTTCGTATCCGTGTCCTTCATCAGTTTCTCGCACAACATGTAACTCAAACTTGGTCGCAGATCCCCCTCGATATCCCCCGTGGCTCGAATTGAATTCTGCTCCCTCTTTCCGTTCTATCCAGACACGGGCAATGTTCTTGTAGCGAAGTACATCCAGGATCTCTTCCATGTGGTCATTGAATGCGGTGATTGCGCTCTCCTCGAGATCCCGAATTTGGGTTCGTTGACTCGCTAATTCCTCTTGAACCTCATCCTGCTGTGCCTGTAGTTGGTCACGTTCGTTTTCAAGTCGGTCCAACTCCGCAAGCTCTTCTCGAACAGAAGATAACTCCTCCTCGAGTTGTCCCCGCCGGTATTCGAGTTCACTAAGCTGCTGGTACTGCTCGGTGAGTTCGCTCTCTTGGAGAGCTTCTCGTTCCGAGACGAATTCTTCGAGTTCAGAGAGTCGTTGGTGGACGTCTTCGCGTTCTTCTCTCAGTGAGTCGAGGGCCTGATCTCGCTGTGCAATTTCCGATGAAATCTCGTCAAGACGCTGCTCGATTTCATCCCGTCGGTCGATCACCTCCTGTAACTCTTGCTGTGATTCACGCAGTTTCTCGATCTCTGTTTGCACCTCGGTCCGTTCTGTCCGTTTCTCATCAACTAGATCGCGGAGTTCGTCCAATCGACCAGCAATCTGATTTCGTTCGACTTGCGTCCCGCATGTCCAACATTCGACGGTCTCCGACATTGGGTTGAGTTTCGAGACCGGTGACTCTGCTGCTTCTCCAGAACGAAGAAGGTCTGAATCAGCGTTCGAAACCAGATCTTCGTTGAAATCGACAATGGCAGAGAGGTCATTAATTGTCGTTGCAAGCGAACGCTCACGAGAGGTGAGTTCAGACAGCCTCGTTTCGATCCGCTTCAGTTCTTCCTCTGAGGTTTCAATGGACTCTCGTTCTGTTTGGAGCTCACTTTGCTCGTCTCGCAGGGCCTCGCGTGTGTCTTCCTGGGTTCGAATTCGATTTGTGATCGATTCGAGCTCCTGCTTTCGTTCTTCCAATGACGTCAGTGCCTCTTCGACTTTCTCTGCTTCTTCCGGGTCGGCGTCAAACTGTTCGAGTTGGTTGCGTAACTCATCGATCTCTTGGTCACACTCTTCTAGCTCACCCTCCAACGTGGTTTTTCGGCTTGTGACCGTCGTGCGTTGTTCGAGGTCGCTTTCAATCGCTCTGATCCGCTGTCCGATTCGGTTCCGCTCACTCTGGAGCTCCTCGATGCGGCGCTGGATTGAATCAGTGTCGACAGACCGCATAATCACGTCTCGTAAGTTTCCGTCCTGAACGATTGCCCGGCGGGCAGGGTTCTCCGCAGTCAAACAAACGAACAGATCGACCAAATCACTTCGCTCTGTGACGGGCTGGCCAGCAGTTTGTACTGTCCCATCCTTGCGTGTATACTGCTGGTTGTACGTGGTCCCATTGAACTCGAGTCGGACCTCCCCCTCTTGTTCGTCCCCCTTGAGTGTGGGAGCAGTGCCTCCAAGCACACCAGCGAGGCCGTTGAGGAGTGACGTTCTACCT
This sequence comes from Halorhabdus rudnickae, assembly GCF_900880625.1. Taxonomy (NCBI): domain Archaea; kingdom Methanobacteriati; phylum Methanobacteriota; class Halobacteria; order Halobacteriales; family Haloarculaceae; genus Halorhabdus; species Halorhabdus rudnickae. The sequence continues at coordinate 744,161 of NZ_CAAHFB010000001.1, read as the reverse complement.
GTGGCGTTCCGCCCTCGTAAGACGGTTACTCCAGATTCAAACGTCACGTCACACTGCGAGATACCGCCGATATTCTCGGCGTATACAGAAATACGCCCTTCCGTGTTATGTTGGCTCATAGCTTCCCTTTCTCGACAGCGGTAGATAAGCGCCACGGCATTCGTCTCCGTCCCGCTGGTTCATTTTGGATCGGTCTGACAGTTGCATCCCCCCTGTTCGAGGTAATCTTCGATCCGATGTGTTCGTCCGCAAGCGGAACACCCTACCCGAACTGACAGGGTGACCTCGGTCGGGGTATCCGCCACGTTCCCTGCGTTTCGAAGACGTTTGAGGGTCTGCTCGATCACCCCTTCTGACCGCGCTTGAGCCCATTCAATGGTTTTTTGAGCATCATCAACATCGACCGTTGATTTTCGCCCGGTATCGATTGCTTTGCAGTCGTGGAGATGGTTCCGAACCGTCTGATGAGAGACGAAGTCGCGCTCAACTGCCTCGATATCGATTCCGTTTCTGTCGAGTTTCGATCGCAGTTCCACCTGACGACTTCGACTAACATCATTCCCCCTCAGGACCTTATAGATACTATCTGCATCACCGACCACTTCTCGCGTCCCGGTATTGAGAGATTCCGAGAGAATCTGTTTGTTCAAATATGTGGCCAGGTCTCGAAGGCTATCGCCCTGCTCCCGTCGCTTAATCAGCTTCGCGTCTATCTCTGAAATGTTGTAATCGTCAGCAACGCGGGCGATTTTACAACAAGGTTGGGCCTCTTCAGACTTCATTGATACACGCAAGACCCCGCTAACTAACGAGTGTAACGGTTCTTAGCGGTGTTCCGGTCGAGATCAATCAGAAAGGCACACTTCTCTATATTGCAGCAGGATGGTTCAGTTTAAACTACTCTTCCTGGTTTCGTCGGTACATGTCGAATCTCAGCTTTTAGCGGGGTTTCATTGGTATCTCTAACAGGACCAGCATGCGCCCAATGGAGAGACTCAGACCCGTTACTGCCTTCCATTGGGCAGTGTTTAGTTAAACGTGAACAGTGAGGCGTGGTAATTTTCGAATGTTTCATGGCCAGAATCACCCGCCTCAGCGGTAGTATCGACCAGATCGACGTAGACTTTGTGGAGCGCGAAGCGACATCGCGATTGCTGATGAAACTCAGTATTCACCTGCATCTTGCTGGACTATCGCTTTCGAATACTGTTCCGGAACTTGAGAAGTCTGGTGTCCAACGCTCGCGGAAAGCAATCCACGATTGGGTACAAAAAGCCGATCTACAGCCAGTCGGCGGCAAAGCCCCGAATCAGATCGCACTCGACGAAACAGTGATTCGAATCAACGATCAGCAGTATTGGCTGTACGCCGCAGCAAATCCAGAAACGAACGAATTACTGCATATTCGGCTGTATTCGACGACTACGACTGCGTTAACTCAACTGTTCCTGCAGGAACTCCGCGAGAAACACGATGTCGAAAACGCTGTGTTTCTCGTCGATGGGGCTCGACATCTCCAAACTGCGCTGCAACGAGCAGGGCTCCGATTTCAGGTTGAACGCAGCGGAAATCGGAACAGCATCGAACGTGTCTTTCGTGAGGTAAAACGCCGCACCTCTTCGTTTTCAAACTGTTTCAGTCACGCTGAACTGGAAATAGCCGAAAAGTGGCTCCAGAGTTTCGCAACATGGTGGAACTCGCTAAACTAAACACGACCCTTTGTCCCGACGCCATTAATAAGTGATAGAGACAATCGAAGAACCTGGTAACACTCCTGTCATCCGCTCCTTTGTCCAGGGTCGCGAAGGAGTGACCTTATGCAGGAAAGGAATGTCATGGCAATCAATATTCGGCGCACGCATCGATACCCAGGGGACTTCGGGTGGTGGTATCTACTGTGGCCGCCAGAATGGGTTGATGGGTTGGGAGTTGGCATCGTTGTCACCTAGTGTTGTTCCTGTCCACAAGCACTTATCCGCGTCTGAATACCCGGCCGAGCAGCGAGAGTCGCACGAGGCATATCAACGCCAACAAAAGCAGTCTCAGCAACTGGAGCAGCGCACCCGTCGACTCCTCGGAGAAGCGACTGGTCCGTTCGACACCTTCGACGATATCGCGCCCGAAAGCAGCTGACTCGCTTCGCCAGCAGAACGGAAAAACAGGGGGACGGTTGGGGTGGAACGCGACGACCGGTAGACAAGCCGGGGTCAGATATTTGTACCCCGCCTCTGACCTGGGCGGGCACGGACGGCTACGTGGTGATGAATCATCAGGCAGTGGCCAGCGTTTCCAGACGGGAAACAGTCAGGACAGCTGTGTCAGGATCCCTCCGGAAACGTCCTTCGAGAGATGGGAACAACAGTGTCTCTTGCACTAGTGCGTGTTCTGTTCGTGGTCGCTTGCGGCGTGCTCGCTCATTTCTGAGAGCGTATCGAACCGTCGGGGACAGTTGGAACATTTCAGGAGCGCCATTGTGACACCTCCGCGTGTCACAGTAGCGGATACACAAGTATATACCTGACAGAAGGTCAAACGAGCGTTTGAACCGCATTCGCCGACTGATGGGATGGGTCCAGAGAACGGCACAACATCCCTCAATCACGCGCGCTGTCGTCGAGATGCCACGAGAGTCCAAGCGCCTCTGTGATCGACCGCGGAGCATCGAGGTGGGGAACAGTCATCGCAACACTCTCGTTGGCAGTATCGTCGGTATCGACGCTGTCGGGGACCGGGACGAACAGCTCCACCGTCGTATCCGCGTCCGAATAGACGTCGAATTCGATCGTTTCGGTGCCGAGCAGGCGATCGAGCAGTCCCTCCGAGAGAGCAATCTCGGTGACGGCGTAATTCTCTACTTTTGCCTGTGGTTCGTCGAGAAGCCGGTCGTATGCCACCAGAACGTCGCCGTAGCACTGGTATTCGAGCGTGCCGTACCGGACGTAGCGCGTGATCGCTCGCAGTGCAACGAAGAATCCACCCAGGCCGAGGCCGAAAAAGACGATCCCGAGACTGGACGCGAGTACACCAAAACCGACGATCAGAACAGTGACGAAACCGATCGCGCCCGCCAGATAGGCGAGTCCGTGAAGCAGGGCGTCACCGATCGTCGCTGTCTGACCCATCGACGTTCGGAGCTTCGGCTCCCCGTCCGGCGTCTCGACGGGTTCGGGTTCGATCTCGGTCCGTTTGCTCCCGTAGAGTAGTGAGAATATGCTCCGGCGGTCGTCGTCGCGCGCTAATCGGCTGGCCCGGACGTCGTAGGCGAGTTTCCCGATCGCGAGACCGAGCACCGATCGCTCGGGATCGAGGAACGCCGTCGTCCCGACGGTCGATTCGAGGCCGAGAAAGGCCATGAACAGAAGGCCGACGATACAGAGATACTTGAAGGGAACGAGAAGCAAAGAACGTGGAGAGTGCTCGCGATACCCACCCCCACGGAAGTACTCGCGATAGGTCTCAATCTCGCGGGTGAGAAAGACCGCAGCCCCGCCGAGGAGGAACGCAGCTGCATCAGCCTCGGTGACTGTCGGTCGCGTCAGGGCAAACGGGACAAACGCCAGCCCCACGACCATGGGCGTGAGGACGACTGCGAAGACAAGCGTCGGGACGTTTCGCGGGTACACTGACAGGAGCGGCCCTGGCAACCCGATAGACCCACGTTTCTGCTGGAGTGGGCCCAACAGTTTGAAGTGGTTGTCGATGGCGTTGTTGGGTCGCTTGTGGGCGAAGGGGATCTTGACCACGGTCCAGACGCAGATGGCAGCCAGTTCGGCCTGGTAGATCAACAACAGAGCCGCCGGCGACCACCCGAAGAAGAGGATGCCCGTGATCGGGACGAGGTTGCCCACGAGGACGGGAAGATCACGGAGCCATGCGGGAGTAGGTAATGAATCGAAGGTGATGGACGAGGAATGCACGTATCGGGGTCACGGTCGCGAATCTATTTCGATTTATCGGTCGTGCGTATCGACGGAGGTCGAACGCCCGATACTCACGGGTCGATCTCGACGGGATCGAAGATATCCTCGATGGCGCACTCGAAGTGCTCCGCCAGGGCAAAGGCGAGTTCCAGTGACGGATCGTATCGGTTGCGTTCGATCGCGGTGCCGATGTCGCTCGTGATCGAGTACGTCTGGGCGAGGAAGAACGCACCCATCACGCCAACCACTGCAGTAAATGCGAACCAGAGATCCTGATGTCTGACCCAGCGATACCCCCGCAGCAGGTCGATCCGGGCGACCTCCAAGCTCCGGGATGGGGCTGGCGAGAGTGAGTCTAGCCTGCCTGACGCCGAGCGGCCGCCGCGGTCACTCGACGCACTCGTCGAAGATCGTGACAGGAGGGGCGACTCTTTAGCCATCCGTCCTGCCTCCGTCGGTGGGTGCCGGATTGGACGATAACAGTTGGTCGGCAGGTGATCCATCCTGCTCATCGGTGACTTCGAGGAAAGCCGTTTCGAGATCGGGCGACGCCTCGGACCGCTGCTTCAATTCTATGGGCGGAGCCTCGGCGACGAGAGTCCCGTCGTCGATGACGCCAACGGTGTCGGCCAACTCCTCGACGACCGGCAAAATGTGCGTCGAGAGGAAGACAGTCATTTTTCGGGTGACAAGATCGCCGATCGTGTCCCGCACAGTGCGAGCAGCGCGCGGATCGAGACCGCGCGTGGGTTCGTCGAGAAAGACCACCTCCGGGTCGTGAATCAGCGCCGCGATGATACCGACCTTCTTGGTCATTCCCGTCGAGTAGGTCTCGATACGCCTGTCGGCGTCGCCGAGAAGGTCGAAGCGCTTGAGGAGTTTCTCGATGCGTTCATCGGCCCGATCGTCGGCCATCCCCTGCAGGCGGGTGACGTGACGCAGGTGCTCCCAGGCGGTGAGTTCGTCGAAAACTGGCGGATCAGCCGGAAGATACCCGATTTTCCCCTTAGATAGCCTCCCCTGTCGGTCACTCCTTCCTTTGCACTGAGCGAATCGATAGAGAAGGACGGCCATGAGAACCATTGTATAACTCCCTAAAGTATACCTCCTATTTTGCTCGGTCAGGTGGAGTGCTGACTGTGACACGGTGGAGAAGATAGTTGTATGATAAATCTGAAGGTTTGAGCGTGTCAGAACAGTCCTCCAAAAGCTCGACCGGCCATCACCCCCGGCGGCGGGACGCTCGCGTACGACGTCGGCAAGGGTGCGGTTCGAACGCTGACCGAGTCGCTCGATGTCGAACTCGATGCCCGCGTCAACGCCGTGGCTCCGTTCCTCATCGACGTGCCGGGGAACCGCGAAGCGATGTCTGAGGCCGACTTCTCCGAGTGGACGGCACCGGAGGCCGTCGTCGACGAAGTTGTTCACCTGCTCACGAACGCAGGCGTCACGGGCCAGATCGTCCAGCTGATCGGTGGACAGCCGGAGGTCGAGGACTGATGGCACTGGAGACTGCAGCTGGTGGGCTCGCCTTTCTGGTGGGTCGCGTCGTCTTCGGCGTCCTACTCGGGTTCATGGGCCTGAGTCATTTCACGGGACTCGACGGAATGAGCGGCTACGCCGAAGCCAAGGGCGTTCCCGCCCCGCAGTTCGCCGTCATCTTGTCCGGCTTCATGCTCATCGCGGGCGGACTTGCTATCGCGCTTGGGGTCTATCCACTGGTCGGAGCAGCGGTTATCGCGCTGTTCTTTCTTGGAGTGACGCCGGTCATGCACGACTTCTGGACGGTCGAGGACCCCGAACAGCGACAGGCCGAAATGACCGACTTCCTGAAAAACGCCACGTTCTTTAGCGCTGCGCTCGTCTTCATCGCGATTAGTGGCACCGCCTGGCCGTACGCGCTCAACATCGGGATCTGAGATGTCTCCCATGACCACACAAACAGATCCAGACGAACTCCCCCAAGAAGCACACATTGGACGGACCGCACTCCGGGTCAACGACCTCGACGAGCTGACCGGGTTCTACCGGGATGTCGTTGGCCTCAACGAACTTCGGCGATCCGACACCAGGTCCGAACTAGGTGTCGAGAACACGCCGCTCCTCGTCTTGGAGAGTGATGCAGATGCACTCGGACGACACCGATCGGGAGCGGGCCTCTTTCACAACGCGTTCAGAGTCCCCTCGCGTGCGGCATTAGGCGACGCGTTAGCCCGCATTCGGGAGCACTGGCAGCTCGGCGGCGCGTCTGACCACGGCGTCAGTGAGGCGCTGTACCTGACCGACCCGGAGGGCAACGGCATCTAGATCTACCGCGATTAGCCTCGTGAGGACTGGCCACGCGCCGACAACGGGCGCATCCGTATGGGCACGTATCCCCTCGATCTCGGCCCGTTGGAAGCCGCTGCCACAGGCGTGTCAGGTCTGCCCCCCGAAACGGACGTGGGCCACGTTCACCTCGAAGTGTCCTCGCTGGAGGCGTTCCGTGACTTCTATGTGGACACCCTCGGGTTCGAGGTCCAAACAGAAGTGCCAGCCGCACTCTTCGTCGGTGCTGGCGGCTACCATCACCATCTCGGAGCGAACACGTGGAACCACAGAACGGGATCGGTCAGCGGACGTGGATTGTCGTGGTTCGAGGTGCTCCTCCCAGACGACGAATCACTCGAGGCAGTTCGATCGCGACTACGGGGCCGTGAGATTCCAGTCACCGATACGGATGCTGGTATTGTCGTCCACGATCCCGACGAGATCGAAGTTCGAATTCGGAACGACCTGTCGTCTCTGTAGTCTCTGCGGAGACGGGTCCGAGGACAACACACTCGTTTACTTCACACCATCCCAGTTGAGGAGATCGAAACAGCCGTCTTCGACACCGACCAGACGCGGCTGCACAAGGTCCACCTGTTCAACTGTCCCGAGTCGGATTGATCGACAGGTCGATGCAGTACTGACAGTCACTCTCGTCGACGGCGAGGCTCAGGAGATCCCTACGAGGTAGATGAAACTGAAAGCCGTTCGGAGCGGGCCCAGCGTCGGTTCGATAGCCTATCACAGCCGCCGCCCGCGGATGACAACGACTCGGATTCGACCTGATATGCCCCTCCGTTGAACGTAGTAGTGGAGGCGCCGAGATGTCCTCCTGAATACGACTAGGCAGACGAGGGGAAGACGTCTATGATAGCAACTCGGTAGATACGGAACGTCGATCTCCCTAATCGTCACCTGGAACGACGTTGGCGACGCCGCCGAGGTCCTTTGACCAGACCCCGTCGTCGAGATCAAGACCGTCGTTCCACTTTCCGATGACCGTCGAAACGGCAAGGTCACCAGTCACGTTGTTCATCGTCGCGATCCGTCCGAGAATCGGATCGACACCGGCGACGAATCCGACGACTTCCAGCGGGAGTCCAACCTGTGTGAGGATTACGGTAAGCATGACGATTCCAGCGCCTGGAACGCCCGCGGTCCCGATACTAATGAGGACAGCGACGAGCAAGACGAAGACTTGTTCCGTCAGTGCGAGTGGCTGTCCGACGACGTTCGCGGCGAACATGACGGTAATCGCTTGCCGGATCGCAGCGCCGTCCATGTTCGCCGTCGCACCGACTGGGAGCGTGAACGAATAGATTCGCTCGGCAATTCGGAGATCTTCTTCCGCGTTGCGCATCGTGACAGGCAGCGTGCCGGTCGAAGACCGCGTCGCGAACGCCGTCACCATCGCATCTTTGGCCCCGCTGAGAAACGCAATCGGGGACACGTCGACGACCAAGCCCATGAGGACGATGAGGTAGGTGAACACGATGTGAACGACGATTGCGATAGCGATTGCCAGCACGAGTTCACCCAGCGAGGTAAACACGCCGATGCCCTCAGTTCCGATTCCAGACGCCATCAACGCAAAGATACCGAGCACACCGAATTCAAGGACACCGCGAACGATCACGAACATCGCCTCAGCCCCGACCTCGAACGCTTCGAACACCGAATCAACCGCATCCGCGTACTGCTCTTGCTGTGAGCGGACGTAGGTCAGTGCGATACCGAAGACGATGACGAAGAAGACTGTCGCGAGCAAGTTCCCTTCTGCAAGCGCTGCGACGGGATTATTCGGGACGATTCCGAGAATGACATCCATCAACGACGGTGGTGCCTGCGATTGGGGCTCGCCACTGACGAACTCAACTCCTTTGCCGGGTTGCAGAACGTTCGCAACGAGAAGACCGATAATCCCTGCAAATGTCGTCGTCACGGCGTAGAGGCCAACCGTTGCACCACCGATTCGTCCAAGCTTCGCTGGCGAAAGCTGTCGTATCCCGGTGAGAAGCGTAAAGACGATGATCGGGATGACCAACATATTGAGCAGCCGAAGAAATAGATCACCCACCGGCTGTACAACAGCCATCTGATCACCGAATGCGATGCCAGCGGCAGACCCCAGCAAGAAGGCGACGAAGATCCGCCAGATGAGTGAAATCGATCGATACTGACGCCACAAGCGACTCGTGATTGCTGCCATATTCTACAGAACCGGTCGGACTACTATAGCCCCACCGCCCCGCCAGTATGTGCGTGTATCTCCGATACGCTATACTCCGCCCAAATGCAAATTTATCGCGAGTTACTTGGCGTATAGTAATCTATACTGTGGATAAGTTGGATACGTGATTCCGATTCCTGGGTAATGTCTTCGTTTTCAAATCACCGACTATATCTCGGGGCATAGTTACCGGCAACATAAACTGGTTTTCGAGTCGCGTATGGCTACGTTTGGCATTTCGAAAATTGCGGTAGGGTACAGCGCTCTGGTAGTGTTCAGATACGGAATTGAATCGGGTTGGATTGTTCTGAACGCCCTCGACAGTTTCGGTCCCGCGACTCGCAGTGTGCTTCGGGCACTGCGCGCCCTGCAGGGCTTGCGTCGGCAGAGTGAAGACACGTGAGATACATCAACAAGGCCTCGAGAGGGACCAACATTCACGTTGTGTGGTCGACAGTCGGCTCGTCACCGAGCGTGTACTGGAGTGCATAGCCCGCGAGCAACGCGACGACAGCGAGGAGCGTCGCGCCTGGATAATCGACCGATAGCCCAACGGCGAGAAGCGCGAGAAATCCGAACGCGACAGCGGCAGTCACGAGGCCACCGGGCGCACGAAATGGCGCCGAGAGGTCATCGCGGTACACGCGTAGGCCCACGAAGGACGCGATGTTGATGGCGTAAGGGAGAACTGTCCCAACGAGCGCTGCAAGGACGATCCCCCCGATGACCTGTTTGCCGACGACGACGGCGGCGGCAGCGACGGCAACGCTACAGAGTGCGACGTACGGAGCGTTCGTCTGGTCGCTAGTGGCGGCAAACGCACTCGGGAAGAGGTTGCGTTCGGCGAGGGCTGCGAGGACGCGGGAGGCACTGGTCATTCCGACAAGCATCGTGGTAAAGATAGCGACGAGTGCGGCGACGGGGAGCAAGTAGTTCGCGAACAACGGAAGGCCAGCGTCGACGACGACGGCTGAGAGAGGCGCGACCATCACGAGGTTGTCGCGCTGGAACGTGCTCGAATCGACCGTGAGATGGAGCGCGAGGACGATGACGGTGTAGAAGGCCGTCGTCAGTAAGAGGCTGCCGACGATGGCGCGCGGAATCGTCCAGTGCGGGTTCTTCACTTCCCCGGCGGCAGCCGGGACGACCGTCCACGCGCCGTAGCCAGTGATGGCGACGCCGACGGCGGCGAAAAACTGTGTCGCGCGTCCCGTAACGAATGGGGTAGCGTTTGACGGATCGCCGTTCGCGAGGCCGAGACCGGCGACGACGGTGAGAACGGCGAGGATGAACGCCGTGAGGATGAGGTTCGTGCGTTTGGTGACATCGATGCCGGCGAGCGTGATGGCGAGGCTCACAAGAATTGCGAACAGTCCGAATGCGACCGTGTGGCTCCGGACCCCCGCAAGTTCGGGAATCGCGCCGAGATAGTTCGCGACGTACCACGCCGAGACGGCGACGCCGAACGCCCAACCTAGCGCGTAGGACGTCCCCTCCATGTACGAGGCGAATCTACGGACTGATGGGTTTGCACCGAGTGTCTTAGCAGGAAATACGGCCGGCCCGCCTGACTCGGGAAAGACCGTCGCGAGTTCGGTGTAGCAAAGCGCGATACTAATCATCCCGAGCCCTGCGAACAACCACGCAAAAATCGCTGCAGGACCGATCCATTGGCCAGTGAACGCAGGAAAGAAGAATATCGACGAGCCCATCATGCCGCCGACACTCAACAAGAGGAGATCGCGCAACCCGACCGTCCGAGGGGGACTGTCGTCTCTAGTAGTAGCGGTCACATTTACTTATCAGCGGATTTTTTCGTTAACTGTTGTGATTTAGCGGAGCACATTCGTTTCGAATCAGAGAAGAGTTCGAATGAACTCTTCGAGACTCCCCTGACTGAGTTCCCGTCAGATTCGTCTACAAGATTCCGTCCATACCAGTGCCTGTAACTAGTTACCGTAACATCGCATCGACGTATTCCCTTGCCGCCCCCTCGTACCGTTTCGAGTTCTTGTCGTGCCTGGTACGGTACATTTGGTTCCTACCGACCATACGGACAATGCTGACGTTGCAGCGATGATCGATACCGCAGCTAACCACTGGAATCTACTTGCCTAGCCGAACCAAGAAATGCGGATTTAAGTCCAAGACGGTGAAGTTCGAGCGCAGTTAGTTCCAAATAGAACTCGCAATGCCGCAGAGTCTCCCCGAATATGAAACGATTTTCAACGCCGCAGAGGATGCAATCTTCCTGTGTGATGTTACCGAAACTAGTTCGGGATACGAGTTCGAATTCCGTCGGGTAAACCCCTCACTCGAAGCTATCAGTGGGCTTTCGTTCGAGGACTGCCGCGGCGCATCTCCTCGTGAAGTTCTAGGCGACGAACAGGGTGCCGAGGTGACAGCAAACCTGCGCAAGTGTGTCGACCTGCGAGAGATGATCTCCTACGAGGAGGTGCTAGAAATGCCTGCGGGGACGATCCATTGGCAAACGAAGCTCTCCCCCGTGATCAGAGACAAAGAAGTCGTTCAGATTGTTGGTATCGCACGCGACATCACGGAGCAGAAGGCACGAGAAGAGGCGCTCCGCAGGGCGAGAAAACGACTCGATTTGGCTCTTGAAGCGACCGAGACGGGCGTCTGGGAATGGAACATGGAGACTGACGAGGTGGTGTGGAACGACGCCCTAGAGCGGCTGGTCGGTATCGAGCCGCGGACCTTCGAGGGAACCTACGAGGCGCACGCCGAGTATCTTCATCCGAACGCGGTTTCCAGGGCCGAACGCGCGTTAGCAGACGCTCTGGAAGCGGACGAGACCTTCGAAGCCGAGTTCCGAATGATCCGGGACGACGGCGACACGATATGGGTGCTCAGCGGTAGTGTTCAGATAAGGATTGAAGGATGAGGCGTGGCGTTTTCAAAGTGTCTATGCCCGAAAACGCACGCCTCAGCGGTAGTATCGACCAGATCGACTTAGAGTTTGTGGAGCGAGAAGCGACACCGCGATTTTTGATGAAGCTCAGTATTCAGTTGCATCTTGCTGGACTATCGCTTTCGAATACTGTTTCAATTCTTGAGGTATTCGGTGTCCAACGCGCTCGTTCAACCGTCCACAACTGGGTTCACAAGGCCGATCTACAGCCCGAAACTGGACGGAGCCCGGATCACGTTGCGGTTGACGAAACCGTGATCCGACTCGACAACGAGCGATACTGGCTGTACGCTGCCGTCGATCCCGATACAAACGAATTGCTCCATACAACGCTTGAACCAACTACAAATTCAGCTCTTGCTCACGCGTTCTTTCGCGAACTCCGCGAGAAACACGATCTTGACGACGCGATGTTTCTCATCGATGGGTCGCACTCCTTGAAAGACGCTTGCAACCGACACGGCCTCGATTTCAGATACGAACGCGCTGGAAATCGGAACAGCGTCGAACGTGTCTTTCGTGAGGTAAAACGTAGAACATCTTCGTTTTCAAACTGTTTCAGTCACGCCGCTGCGGAAACAGCTGACGACTGGCTCAGATCTTTCGCATTTGCATGGAACCAGCTTATCTGAACACTACCGCCGACAGGCGCAGCAGTACTCGCCAGAGCGCTGTCTTGATTCTGTCAAATCACTTCACTAGCGTGGAGTGATCGGGGAGATCGGCCGCGTCGAGGCCGATCTCCCCGAGTATTTGTGGCATCTCGCTCAGCAAATCAAGCGCTTCCCGGTAGGACTTTTCCGGGTAAACCCGCAGACAATGCAGCGACACCACCGCACACTCGGCGAAGCCGCCACCCCCCTTCGGGGCCGGCGACTTCGCCCCGCCCACCAACAGCATTTTAGCTAACTGAACGACGTTGCTCGTGAAGCGGGAAATTTTCGACATAGACCATCGGCGGTTTCCCGCTTCATATTCCTAGTTCTAGCGGTGGAGACCGATGCTGTCCAACGATTCACCAGAGCCGCCGAGATAGAAGGCATCTCGGTTGAAGAAGTATCTGAGCGGGATACGTCGAAGTCGTGTTCGTGCTGTGGTCGGAAGCGTGACCCAAACCGTGTTGAGCGTGGGCTGTACGTCTACAATTCGTGGCCTTGTTTAGACGCTCGAAACCACGAGGTTGAACGGCTCCTGAATCAGTCTCGTTTTCCTAGTAGCTCTCCCTAAATGTCTAACTTACTAGGGAGTGAAGCGGGTTAGCTTTGCTGTGCACACGAAGTTAGCCCGCTTCACGAACAAAGTCGTAACACTCGCTCAAAAAGCCGTCGTTGGAACACCGAAACTAGCCGTTCAGAAGGGTTTCAGCGGCTACGCCGACTGGGTAATCGTCTCGATTCATGCACTCAAAACGTATCTCAACCACCCCTACCGCCGACTGCTCGACGTCCTGTACGAGATGCCGCGTATTTGTGGAATTCTCGACCTAGAACCGCGTACGCTGCCTGATTTCACTACCGTCTGTGCGCGCATGCAGGAACTGAAAATGCCGCTCTGGCGCGACCTACTTCGGCTGTCGGCACAATTGCACGAAACCGGCAAAATCCAGGCCATCGACGCCACCGGCATGGATCGCGTCGCGGCGAGCCAGCACTACGCTAAACGAACGAATTACACGTTCAGAGCGGTGAAAACTACCGCGTTGATTGACTGCAAAACTAGTGCGATTCTAGATATACATTGCTCGATGAAACAACCGCACGATACACAGATTGCGTGGCAGCTACTCATGCGTAACCTAGATAAACTGAGTATTTTGACCGCAGACAAAGGCTACGACTGGGAGATACTTCGTCGAAGACTCCGTTCAGAGGGCGTTAAACCGGTAATCAAGCACCGTGAATTCGGCTGGCACGGCGTCGCAAACAATGTTTTGCTCGATGATAAAACCTACCACCAACGCTCGAATATCGAATCGACGTTTTTCGCGCTCCGGCGAAAATACGGCGAGATCGTGCGCGCTCGAACCTGGTTTGGTCAGTTCCGCGAGCTCGTGTTGAAATGTGCCGTCAGAAACGTCGAACTAGCGCTCGACCGCTCAAACGTATGAATTTAGGCGTCTAAACAAGACCCAATTCGTGTAATACGGTAGCAAACTCGGATGTGAACGGTGCTGAGAACATTCGACAGAAAGTATCTCCGAGTCTTCGCCTATGATGACGGTGATAGGAGTAACGGCTGGTTGGTACAGCCATCGATGTTCCTATTTGACAAAGAAACGGGTGCATTCGCACCTCAAGAATAGGTTACGTCGTAAATCACAATATCCCAACGGCGGTCGGGAATCCTCGCGCTTCAGCGCGGGGTGGATGTCAAGTGTCTCTCCACCCATGGTTGATACATGAGTTCGAAAGGGAAACTCATCGCTGGTATCGTACTGGTAACGACCGCCACTGTTGCCGCACTCAAAGTGCGACGCGGAACTGACCCATCCGAGTAACCGGCGTTCGGGAGTTTTGGTTTCGATCCAGCCACCGAACCTCGTCACGTACTCCTCATCCGGAAAGACCCGTCTGATCAACCGCAGTCGATCGATTCGCCAACGGCGCGTACAGTCTCCGACGAAACGTCGCCGAAGACTGTGTAGCGATACCCTTCGCATGACCAGACGAGCGACGTCCTGCTGTCGAACGACTGAAGGACGGCCTCGTGGTCGTTGATTTCGATTCGATCACCCTCGGGGAGCCCAGTACTCTCGCCCCATGGGTCGGACTTCGTCACGCGCAGCGTTTCCGACCCGTTCGTATACTGGAGTGACGTGCGGACTGTCCCGTTGTTATCGAAATACCGCGCGGAATCGAACGTCAGGGGTTCGGGCACGTTTGGATCGGGGATCGCCATTTCGCTCGCGGTGACCAGTTCGGCCCTGGTCCCGAAAGACCGACGGACGACCGTCCGTTCGACGACCGTCGCGTTCGCTGGCGGTTCGAACGTAAACGTGTCTGCCGAGAGCGCGGGGTTGAACGTGACGTTTCGGTAGGCAGTCGTGACGGTCTGTCGCTCTTCATCGACGACGATCGTCGAGTTCCATTTGAGCGGATAGTACCACTCCTGGTCGATCCACATCGTGATGCTGGCCGTGTTGGCGTCCTCCGGTGGGACGGCAGTCACGACGTACGTCTCGCGACCGTCCACCGCCTCGGTCCCCTCGTAGGTCAGCGAGGCGTTCTCGAAACTCTCGACCCGCCCGGTGAACGGCTGTGGGCCACCTCCACCGGCAGAGGGCAAGATGAGCGGATCGAGTGCCGCGTTCTGTTCGGAATCGTCAGATACTCCGTTCAATCTCCCGAAGATTGAGGTCACCGAACTCTCAATGGTGGTGTTTGACTGTTGGCTCCCGTCGACTAGTCGAGTCACTCGAACGGTGTTCGCGGCTCGATCGTACCGCCACGTCAAAGAGTCGTTTGCAACGACCAGTGACTCTGTCTCGCCGGTCTGTGTCGTCGATCGTCTTCGTTGGGTTCCGATCTCGAACACTGTTTGCCGTTCCGATATCCGTGTCCCGTTCAGGGAGGACACAACTGTCGCGTTCATTGCTTCAAGATCCGCGAGCGTCCCTTCGATCCCCTCCGCCGTCGGAAGGTCTGACTGCTGGTTCTCCAATGCTGCACATCCTGTGAGGGGCACTAGGGCTGCAATCGACAGAAGGAGGAGTAATCGAAATCGGGTGATGGAGGGTATATGCATGTGAAACAGTAAGTACAAGTCCGGAAAAATCTGGTGGTGGTCTCCAGCGACGCGTGGCTCTCGCCCCATCGAGGCATCTCCAAGGACAAGTTGACGCAGTATCTCAGAGCGTTCCAGCTCCGCCGAGAGTTATATCGAAAACCGGGACGAGACGCGCTCAAACACGCCATCAAAGCAACGCTGTGAAATCAACAATGTGCTACGCAAGAGCGTTGAAGTATATTGCCGACTTCCTAGCCGATCACGGGATGGATGTAAACTCGCTAGAAACGATGCCTGGCACTACGGAGTATATCAAGGCGACCCCATCAACAAAATAGGCCCATATATCATAGGGATGTCGAGATAGTTTCTCGTAAGAGTTGGCGGATCATCCCCCGCAAATACCCATCAAAGAGGCCAAGAAGGCTGACATAGGATACAGCCCCAACTGCGACAACAGTGAGCAGCGTAAGCCAATTCACGATAGGAAGAACTATTGAAAGACCTACGACTATAGCCAATATAATAAGGCCGCTCATAAACTGCCAGACAACTTGATTTGGAACAATGACCTGACCGAACTCCAAACGCATGAACCGTTGAGCCACAGCTAGATGAAATGCGTGAGAGACGACGACTGATCCAACAACTCCCAATACACCGAACCATACCAGAAGGGGCAACATAGCTATGCGAACAACCAATGAGAGAGCGGTCGCTTTGGTTGCATACGCGGGCCGACCAATCCCGTCAAAGAACGAATACGTTACCGTACTAAAGGTATTTATAATGTGGTAGATACTAAGGCCCATCAGTATCGGACCGGCGGTCGAAAATGTCGGGCCAAAGACAGTCTCCATGAGTGCGTCCGGAATGGCGAAACTACCGAACATCATCGGAATCGAAAGGACTGCGGCGTAATTAAGCGACATTTGGAGGCTATCAAGCTGCGTTGCTTCAGAGGACTCCTCAGTTGCGCTCACACGGACCATGAGTGCTGGAGCGATACTACCGCCGACGTAACTGCCGAGCATTAGAAGACGCATTGCAGAAGTGTAGTACCCCGCAGCGGCATTCCCGAGGATAACACCGAGTACCAAGACGGGAAGCCTGTCATAAACTGTTCCGAGCCCTGATGTGAGAACACTCCATCGTGCGAACTCGACAATAGATCGAAGGGTATCCGCAGCCGGGCGTGAAATTGTGATGTCTGTGAAGAAGAAAAGAACGATACTTACTCCAATGGTTGTCATTGCCGTCCCAACCAGTAAGCCAGCGACTTGAAAGCCAGCTAGTAGAAGCGCCACCTGCGCTCCAGTCTCAATCACACCATGGGCGTTGTCAGTCAAAGTTGCGAATCCAGTCTTTCCATGACTCCGATATGTATCGAGCAAAAGCATGTAGAATATGCGGCTGAGGAAAACGGTGAACGCACTGGTGATGACGGCGAACGAGTACTGGAGTAGCTCAGGGACAGTGAGAAAAGCGACAGTGAGAAAGAACCCGACGATCGACGCATAGGCCAGACCCATAGTAAGCCCCCCGCCCAGGAAGGCTGCCGAATCGAGGTTACGCTCACTGCCCCGTTTCATCACTGACTGGCCGATTCCCGCGATAGGGAAGAGTGCAACTTTTACGATTGCGAGGACGACATAGAATTTTCCGAGACCACCTGCTCCGAGAACGTTCGCGAACAGAATGAGGCCGAGAAAGCTAATAGCAGTGTCCACTAGATTTCCTGCAAGAGAGAGAGAAGCCTGGTTCCGTATGTTTATGAATTGATCAGAATCTGTCTCTTGCTCGGGACCCGCCATTAGAGCGGAATAAGAAGAGTCCGGTCTTGAATGCTGGGAAAATCAGAAATTCTCCAGCACAATAATTACCACACGACCATCTAGAATAGTTGTGGGCTCTGTGGTTACTCCGAATGACACTCATCCTATATCAAAATACATGGTAATTCGAGTGGCAAGCGAGTCCGACAGTAACCAGCATAACTATGTTTCCAGAGAAAGATCAAGAGTGTCACTTCGTGTATCGTTCGACACGGAACCGACATAATATAGGCATTGGATCGAACGTCTTCCAATAATGCACCTCACCCAGGTTGCTCCATACGTTTCGTATCCACCGCGGTTGGGAGGCGACCATCGCACACACGGACTGGTAAAGGAATTCCCGCAGTTCGGCGATACGGTTGAACGGTTCTGTCAAGGGGGGTCACCGGCGATGTACAAGTCGCTGGATTTCCGACGCCAAGTCACGATCTCTAAGAGATATACAGAATTTCGCCACCTACATCCGTTTCACGAAATACTAAAAGCCCCGATGTTAGTAGGATACCCCAATCTATTTCAGGGTCATGTTCTGAAAATTGCCAGTGACGGCCTTGACGACATGCTTGAGCGAGCTGACGTCGTCCTCGCTCGCGAACCCTGGCAGACACCGTACGTGCTTGAGCAAATTGATCAAGACACGCCGGTAATCTTGTCCAGCCACAACGTTGAGGCGGAACGATTTGGAGACATTCGACAGCCACTATTCGAGAACTGGGTCGAGTCACGCGTTGAGCAAATGGAAAAGCGCTCAGTAGAGGGGAGCGATGCAATAGTCTGCACGAGCGAACGAGATGCCGAAATCTATCGCGACCGGTACGATCCTGGCGGCCCGATTTTCATCGCACCTAACGGGACGTATAAAGAAAGCTTACGAGACCATCGTCCGGATTCGAAGCAAGCCAAACGGGTTCGATCCGATTACGATATACCACAGAAGGCGACAGTCTGTCTCTTTATGGGGAGTAACTACAAGCCAAATATCGAAGCAGCCAAGTCCATTATAGAGTTGTCGCGAGGATTCGGGGGCGAACAAGTGCAGTTTATTATAATGGGAAGTGTCGGGAAGGCACTTACATCGGCGGATACACCCGAGAACCTCACCATAACTGGATACGTAGAAGACGGGTTTGAAGCCCACTTTGACGCAAGTGACATCGCGTTGAATCCAATGCAGTCGGGTGGTGGCACTAACATCAAACTTATTGATTACTTTGCGCGGAGTTTGCCAGTCATTTCGACGCCATTTGGCATACGAGGACTCAATATTGACAGAGAAGCAGTGGCAGTGGCAGAACTATCTAAATTTCCAACTGCGATCGAAGAGCTACGGACTGCTAGAGACCGGCGCAAGAGTATCGGCCGAAAAGGACGGGAGGTTGCAGCCGAGAACTACACGTGGGAGGAATCATCAAGATTTCTGAGAAAGTCGATTATAGAGGCCGTCGGACCTTTTTGAAGCATACTTGAGGATCTGTGAATACTCCAGGAAGCAACGCATTTCATAAGGCTTATGCGCGCGTTGCCAGTTTCTCCGTCCAATGAGTTCACGGAGGTTCCTTGTCGCATGAGTGCTCTTGAAGCATGGCCGGACGACGATTCGGTACCTGGTCGCGCTCTCGGCTGGCTGACAGCGTGGTATCACGTTTTCGTCGTCGCCGGACTGTTCGGGTTCATGTTCTGGTTGCGGGCGCGGACGTGGGGGAATTTCGTCGTCAATGGAGACATCCTCTTCAGCGGCAACGACGCGTGGTATGAACTCCGCGAAGTCGCATACACGGTCGCGAACTGGCCGAATACGATGCCGTTTGAGGCCTGGACACGATTCCCGGCGGGTACGACAGTCACCCAGTTCGGGACCCTCTACGATCAGGTTATCGCCACGACAGCGCTGATCGTCGGGCTCGGGAATCCGAGTGATCATCTCGTGCGTCTCGTCCACCTGCTTTTCCCCGCACTGATCGGTGCTGCAGTCGTCATCCCAACGTACTATCTCGGCAAGCAGGTCGGCGACCGTACCGGCGGGGTGATCGCCGCCGTCTTGGTCGCGCTTTCGGGTGGTGAGTTCCTGCGACGGAGCCTCGTTGGCTTTTCCGACCACCAGGTCGCGGAGGTGTTCTTCCAAGTCGTGGCCGTTCTCGTGATCCTCCTCGCGTTCCGCGTCGCACAGAAGGAGAAACCGATCTACGAACTGTTCGTCGATCGTGACTGGGCTGCGTTGCGTCGTCCGCTGGGTTGGGGCATCATCGCAGGGATCGCGCTCGCGCTCTACATGTCCGTTTGGCCGCCAGGTGTCCTCTTGGTCGGTATCCTCGGCGTCTACGTGACGATCCAGCTCCCGATCACGTATCTCCGTGGGGAGAGTCCCGAACACCTCGCAATCGTCGCTGCAGTGATCTTTCTCGTCTCGGCTGTCCTTTCACTGGCTTCGCTGGACAGCGTTGGCTTCGGCATGATCAAGCGCTCCCTCTCCCAACCAGGTTTGGCCCTTGCGGGAGCCGTTTGGGTCGGCGTCCTCTCGTGGTTGGCGAGGACGTGGGACGAACGCGAACTCGCAACCTGGCAGTATCCGGTCGTCGTTTTCGGCAGCCTCGTCGTCGCGGTTCTGCTCGTCGCTCTCTTGCTCCCAGACTTCTTCAAGTACTTTCTTAGGCAAGTCTTGCGCTTCGTCGGGTTCGCGTTCAACCCCCATACGGAATCAGCCGTCACAATCGGAGAGGTCCAGCCGCTCCCGATTGGGCAGGCCGACACGTTGATCTCCTGGCTCGGGATCACACCACTGATCGCAGGTATCGGCGTCGTTCTCTCACTCGCCCACCAGTACGTCGCAGACGAACTCGACCCGGCGTACCTGTTCGTCGCCTTGTGGTTCGTCTTCTTCGTCGCTGCGACGTTCACCCAGCAGCGCTTCGCCTATTATCTGACCGTCCCGGCGGCAGTCATGACGGCCATCGTCGTCACACGGCTGTACCGCTATCTGCGCTCGTTCAGCAAAACAGACGATGTCGAAACGTACCAGTTGCTTGTCGTCGGCAGCGTGATCGTAGCCCTTGTTGTCCCCATGGTCTTTCTCGCCCCGACTGCGATCGACCGCTCCAGCCAGAACGCCCCAGGCGGGGTCCAGGGGTGGCAGAGCAGCCTCGACTATATGGAGACTGAAACGCCGGCAGTCGGCAACTACGGC
This sequence comes from Halorhabdus rudnickae, assembly GCF_900880625.1. Lineage (NCBI taxonomy): Archaea > Methanobacteriati > Methanobacteriota > Halobacteria > Halobacteriales > Haloarculaceae > Halorhabdus > Halorhabdus rudnickae. Next base: position 724,024 of record NZ_CAAHFB010000001.1, on the reverse strand, counting down.
GGGGCCGGCAACGCCGATCAAATGGACTTCTATGGCACCTACGAGCGCACGGACGACTTCGAGTATCCCGATGGTGCCTACGGCGTCATGTCTTGGTGGGACTACGGCCATTGGATCACCCAGGAAGGTGAACGAGTCCCAGTGGCCAATCCGTTCCAGCAGAACGCACCGGAAGCCGCGTCGTTCCTCGTCGCACAGAACGAATCTGCTGCCAACGACGCTCTCGACGTGGTGAGCGAGGACGAAACCGATGCTGAAACCCGATACGTGATGGTCGACTGGAAGATGGCTTCTGCAAACGGGGCCTTCGGTGGAAAGTTCTTCGCACCGCCGAACTTCGTCGACGGCGTCGACGAGTCGACGTACTATCGGAAAGTCCGTGGCCTCGCTCAGACCCAGCGAGGGACCTCGATCATTGGCCGGTACTTCACCGTTCAAAAACAGGCCTACTACGAGTCGATGGCCGTCCGCCTGTACCGATATCACGGAAGCGCGGCGTCGACGACCAACGCGATGGGCGCGACGCTGCCGAATGGCCAGATTCCGGTCGTCGACTGGGCGGATACGCAAGTGACTCTGACCGATGGGTCCCAACCAACCTGGCACATACCAGCGAGAAACCAGAATGGTTCCGCACAGGCATTGCGACTGTTCGATAATCGGACTGCCGCCGAGCAGTTCGTCGAGCAAGACGGTACGGCTCAGATTGGCGGACTCGGAAAGATCCCCAGCGAGCCGGTGCCCGCCCTGGAGCACTACCGTCTCGTCCAGGCCGACAACCTGAGCCAGAACCCGTTCACCGCGAGCCAGCCCGGCCTGGCCCAGTTCGCCCGCAACCAGCGACTCCAGTCGGGCGTGAACACCCAGCAACTCGCCAGCTTCGCGGAGCCGTACTCCTCGTGGACAAAGGTCTTCGAACGCGTCCCTGGAGCGACCGTCGAGGGCAACGGGCCGGCGAATGTGAACGTCACGGCGTCCGTCAATATGGAGATGCCCAACGCCAACCAGACGTTTACCTACCGGCAACAGGCCGAGACCGGCCCTGATGGCGAGTTCTCGATGACGCTGCCCTACTCGACTGCAGGCTACGAGAACTGGGGGCCGGAGAACGGCTACACGAACGTCAGCGTCCGCGCGACGGGCCCGTATCAGTTCACCGCCGGCGGCGGCATCAACGAGAGCGGCTACCTGATCCAGCACACTGCACAGGCGAACGTCACTGAGTCACAGGTGATCGGTACGGACGAGTCCCCCGTGACAGTCCAGCTGGAACGCCAGCAAATCGGCCAGATCGGCAGCAACGATGAAAACGACGGCAGCGATACGGGGGACAGTGACAGTTCCACTGACGCGGGTGGGAACACTACGAACGGGGCGGAGTCACTTTCCGTCGATCCGTCGGCGACAGTGGACGATCGTCGATCAGTCAAGACCTCACCGAGCGGGGCCGACGCGATTGAACCGTGACAGACCGACAGCGGGATCGACCGGGCGTTCGGGCGTGGCTCGTCGTCTACCTGAAAGGCGTCGCGATGGGGGCCGCCGACTCGGTTCCGGGCGTCTCGGGCGGGACGATCGCACTGATCACCGGCATCTACGAGCGGTTGATCGGTGCGATCGCCACACTGGACCCACGGGCGGCGAGGCATCTGCTTCGCGTTCACCGGACTAGCGGACGGCGAGCGCTGAAGAGCCGTCTCTGTGCGATGGACGTTCCGTTCCTCGTCGTGTTGGGCTCCGGAGTCCTGACGGCATTGATCCTCGTCTCGCGGGTGATGCACGTGGCCCTCGCCGAGGCGCGGGCGCTGACGTTCGCGTTCTTCTTCGGGCTGATCGGGGCATCGGCCGTCGTGCTGTACGAGCACGTCTCGGTCCGGACCGGCGGGCGGATCGCCGCCGCGATCGCCGGGTTCGCGATCGCGTTCTACGTCTCGGGCGTCTCGGCCGGTACGGAGGCGTCCCATGCGCTTCCGATCATCTTCGTCGCGGGAGCGATTGCGATCACTGCGATGATTCTCCCGGGCGTCTCCGGAGCGTTCTTCCTCGTCTTGTTCGGCCAATATGACCACTTGACGTCGGTCCTCAAGCGATTCGTCGATCGTCTCGTCGGCCTTGTGACCGGCGATCCGGCTATCGCCGAAGTGATCGAACTCGGAACGACCGTGCTGACGTTCGGGATCGGAGCGATTCTCGGCTTGCTCGCGTTCGCACGCGTCGTCCAGTGGGCGCTGGCCCACTACCGGGCAGCGACGTTGACCTTCCTCGTGAGTTTGATGGTCGGTGCCCTGCGCCTGCCAGTGATCGAAGTACTCGATCACACAAGCGTCTGGACGACGACGACGACCGTCGCAACCCTCCTCGCTGGGGGGATTGGTGCGCTCGCCGTACTCCTGTTGGATCGGTACACACAGACACTAGCCTACTGATGGCCCGGCCAATGCACGGTGGCACCGGCGCTTTGCCGTCTTCTCAGAAACGACTGGGGCTGATCGAACAGTCCCTTCCCGCGTGTTTCCGTCGGACCGATGGCGAGCCGAGTCGGTAGCGTTTTCCCGCCACTCCGCCTGCGGGAGGACATGCGCGTGCTGAACTATCTCGACTTCGAGCGGTATCTCGGCCCCAGCGGCATTCGGACCGCGGCCAGCCAACAGCGGACTGCCCTGGCTGGCCAGGGGGTTACGGTCGAAACCTCGCCCTGGAACGGTCGGAACCCGGTGACTGCCGCCGTCTCTAATCTCGGAGACGGGTCACTGTGGGCGGACTTCGACGTCGCTCACTGCAATACCGTCGGCCCGGGGTCGGTCGCCGTCGCGAAGTACGCAAAGCGGCAGGACATCCCGCTGATCTTACACGCCCACGTCACCCGCGAGGACTTCCAAGAGAGTTTCCGCGGGTCGAACCTCGCCTCGAAGCCGCTGGGGACGTACCTCCGATGGTTCTACTCCCAGGCTGACCTCGTGCTCTGCCCCAGTGAATACACCGAGCGCGTTCTGGAGTCCTATCCAGTCACCGCGCCGATTCGACCGATAACCAACGGCGTCGATCTGTCGGGTCTCGAGGGCTACGAGAAGTTTCGCGCCTCTGCCCGCGAGAAACACGACCTCGATGGCGTCGTGGTTTTCGCGGTTGGCCAGGTCTTCGAGCGGAAGGGACTCTCGACGTTCTGTCGGGTCGCTCAGCAGACTCCCTACGAGTTCGCGTGGTTCGGTCCCTACAGCACGACCCCGCTGGCTTCCTCGACGGTCAAGCACTGGACCGAAAATCCGCCGGAGAACGTCACCTTCACCGGCTGGGTCGAGGACATCAGGGAAGCGTTCGGCGCAGGCGACATCTACCTCTTCCCGACGAAGACCGAGAATCAGGGCATCGCCGTCCTGGAAGCAATGGCCGCCGAGAAGGCGGTCGTCATCCGGGACATTCCGGTTTTCGATGAGTTCTTCACCGACGGCGAGGACTGCCTGAAGGCTGAGACCGACGCCGAGTTCCGCGCGGCTGTCGAGCGATTGGCCGAGAACCCCGACCTCCGGGAGCGCCTCGGCGAGAACGCACGCGAGACTGCCGAGACGCACAGTCTCGACCGCGTCGGTACGCAACTGGTCGATATCTACGAAACCCTGCTTGAGGGCGACGATCCGACGACGGTCTGACTTCTGACGGGCGGGTTCTCGTCGAAAGAGTCCGGCCCCACAGTACACGTATCGCGGATATCAAGTTTCGTTCCCCGTTCCGGCGATCAATGAGCGGCGATCGGTCCCCAAGTAACGTGCTGTTCGTGGTGCTGGATACGGTTCGGAAAGACCGCCCTTCTCTCTACGGGCACGACACGCTGACGACCCCGAATCTGGTCGATTTTGTCGAGGACGCACGCGTCTATGAGCAGGCCGTCGCGCCGGCACCTTCGACCGTTCCGTCTCACAGGTCGATGTTCACGGGTCGTGCCCCAGCCAACACGGCACAACCCAGGAGAACCCGTATCTCGAAAGGGAGACGACGCGCGCGGAGGTGCTGTCTGGTTCCGGCTACGAGACGGCCTGTTACTCCTCTAACGCTTGGATAATACCATTCGCCCATCTATCGGATGGTTTCGACGGCCAGGTCCACTGCTTCGAGTTGTTGCCGGGAGAGTTCCTCTTGGGGCCGCTTGCCCGGGCCTGGAAAGCGTTGAACGACTACGCCGTCCTCCGGAAATCCGTCGCCGGCCTGACCAACGTGGGCAACTCCTTGCATAAGTCCTTCGAGAGCGAGGGTGATGACTCGAAGACACCGAATGCGATCGAGAAGACGAAGGATTTTATCGACGACGCTGACGACGAGTTCTTCCCGTTCGTCAACCTGATGGACGCCCACCTGCCGTATCACTCACCCGAAGAGTACCGCGAGCCATTCGCGCCTGGCGTCGATCCTAACGAGGTCTGTCAGGACACGAAACTGTACAACACGGGGGCCTACGAAATCGACGAGAGGAGCTGGAAGCGATTCAGTCGCTGTACGACGCCGAGATCGCCTACATGGAACACCACGTCGGGCACCTGTTCGAGTGGTCACAAGAGGCGGGCCAATGGGAGAAGACGGCTGTCGTCGTGTGTGCCGATCACGGTGAACGTTTCGGCGGACGGCACGGTGCCGTGTCTCGAGATAGTCACTACTAACTACACCCCCTGGGACAGAGGTAACTACCGATGAAGACAGTCATGGTCCTGGTACAGCCCTCCGTGCGCGTCCGCGGGGTGAGACGCGATGGTCGCTGAGGCGGGGTTTTTCGCCGTCGAACTGTTGGTCGTGGCTTTCGCTGGCGGTGCGATCGGCGCTGCGGTCGGCGGGACCGCTGCCCTGAGTCTCGCCGGCCTCACGATCGTCGTGGGCGAAGTAGGTAACTACCTGGTCGCTGCCACACCCGGTGACCCGGCCGCAACCGGCCTGACGGCCCTGATCGGCTACGGTCCGGCACTCGGTCCGCACGTCGCCTTCGCGGGTGGTGTCGCGGCGGCGGCCTACGTCGGCCGTCGGGAACGTCCCGACTCGGCGTTCCCGTATCACAATGCTAAGGACATTTACCGGGCGATCGGCGTCCGGCCGGACGCGATGCTGGCCGGCGGTGCCTTCGGCGTACTGGGATACTGGATCGCGACGCTCGTCTGGACTGTCGGATTGCCCGTCGACCCGGTCATGACGAGCGTCGTCGTGACGGGACTGCTGGCCCGTGTCGCTTTCGGCTACCCGCTTGTGGGTCGGCTCTCCGCCGGCCTGCTCGACATGTCGTCCTACGAGCGCGGTGCGATCAGGACCGCCCTGTCGGGTGACGAAGAGAGCGAGGGCACCCCTCGTCCAGCGGTCGAACCCTGGGCGACCCAGCAGTACGGCTGGCAGCAGCAGGCGATACTGGGCCTGGTGGTCGGGGTGTTTTCGGCGTACGTGGCGGTCCTCACCGAGAGCTACTACCTGGCGTTCGGGATCGCCGCGGCGTCGCTGGCGTTTCTGGTCGTCGGGGAGCGACGGTTCCCGATCGTCTACCACCTCGCTCTCCCCGCGAGTATCGCCGCCCTGTCGCTTCCGGGTGCAAATACACAACTCGCGCTGCTCGCTGGCGCCGTCTTCGGCGTCGTGAGCGGACTCGCCGGCGAACTCGCCGGACGGGTGCTGTACGCTCACGCCGATACGCACGTCGACCCGCCGGCGGTCGCGATCGTCCTCACGACGTTGCTGATCGGCCTGTTGACCACAGTCGGGGTCTTCGAGCAGGGACTGATCCCCGCCCTGTGATCGAGAAATAAGTTCCCGTCTCGGCCCGAGATTGGTCCGGCCACGCTCTCACCGTTTCGACAGCTATCGATGAGATAAGCAGTATTCTTCGTCGCCGATCCAGCGGTCGCCGGACCCGCGTGGATACCACGACACGTGGCGATCACGGCAGGTTTTCGTCTATCGTCCGCCCACAGACACACACCGTTCACTGTCCGACGGGTCGAGTCGCCGTCGGCAGAGCTTGCACTTCGGTGCCATAACGCATAGAAATAACTTCTGGGGATATAATTGTATTTACTAGATGGGTCCTCACGCCGGAGCGACAGCCATTTCAGACATCAGCGACGGGATTGTAGGTTCCGTTGATGTCCCACTCGTGGAGACAATGCGGGCGGCCCCGCGTCACGTCGCCATCGTCGGGTACACGCCAGACGCCCAGTTCGTCGTTCCAGACTTCCGTCCGCCCACAACGCTCACACTCTCGATCGCTCGGTGGCTCGATGTCGATCATAGTAGCACCATGTTCACCGATCTATATCAAGCCCGCGGGACAGACCTTTTCCGGCGGCCCTCGAACCCGCAAGTATGGAGACTCGCCGAACGTGGCTCCGGCGGATCGGCCTGGCGAGTACACTCGGGGTCGTCGGCTGCCAGGAGGGAACGACGACGGTGCCGAGAAACGACCTTGCGTTCGGTTCCCCGGCGTTCGAAGACGGCGGTTCGATTCCGGAACGATACACAACCGACGGACCGAATCGTTCGCCACCGCTAATGATCGAGTCCGTCCCGGATGGGACCGAAACTGTGGTGTTGATCGTCGAGGACCCGGACGCGGACGACTTCGTTCACTGGTTGCTCTGGGACGTCCCGGGGGCACGACGGGAGATCCCGGCGGGGCTCCCTGTTTCCGGGACGCTACCGGAGATTGGTGGGGCACGACAGGGGACGAACGACTTCGGGACTGTCGGCTATCGTGGACCCGCTCCGCCGGCAGACGACGGTCCACACACGTATCGCTTCACGATGACCGCACTCGAATCGACGCTGTCGGTCGAACCGGGTGCCAGACGATCTTCCGTGCGGCCTGCGATGGATGGAATGCGCCTGGGGGAGACCACGTTAGCAGCGACGTACGATCGCTGATTGGCGGTCACCGACGCCTCAGACGGGTAGCGGCCCCACGTTCGACCGAACGTCTCTCTCGGAGCCTCGATCACAGTGGGGAACAGTCGCCCTCCTCAGACCAGCCGGACGTGCAGTCGGTCGGCACGAAGGCGCGTTATCGACGACGACAGTCACCATCGTCCGGCCGTTTTTCCCCACAGAGTTCCGATGGCGGACATGGGCCACCACACGTTCGACGCTGACGGTGCCGAACGGCTGGAAGACGAGTCCCGGTACGCCTATCTCTCGGTGGACGAACTGCTCGGCGCGTTAGATCCAGGGGCCGATGATCCGGTTGCCGACCTGGGTAGTGGCACGGGCTTTTACACCCGTTCGATCGCCCCGCACGTCGGCCGGATCCTCGCGGTCGATCTCCAGCCGACGATGCATGCGGCGTTCGGAGAATACGGCGTTCCTGCGAACGTCCACCGGGTGACGGCCACGATCGGTGCGGTGCCCGTCCGGACGGACGCACTCGCCGGGGCCTACTCGACGATGACCTACCACGAGTTCGCCAGTGACGCGGCCCTGGCGGAACTGGGTCGGCTACTCGAAAATGATGGGCGGATCGTGATCGCAGACTGGTCGGCGTCCGGGGCTGGCGATCGTGGGCCGCCACTGTCCGAGCGCTACGACGCCGAAACCGTCGGCAGACACTTTGAAGATCACGGATTCGACGTCGATCGTGTCGCGGATCGTCGGGAGACGCTCGTGGTCGCTGCCCGAAACGCCGCGGAGCCAACCCGACAATCGTAAGGAACTCGGGACTGGTAGAACGGACGATGAGCGATCCAGTCGGTGAATCGCCTGGCGCCTCGGGGGCGGGTTCGATCAACTTGGTCGGGACCGCCCACGTCTCCGAGGAGAGCGCCGAGCGCGTCAGGGAGACGATTGAGGCGGAACAACCGGATATGGTGGCCGTCGAACTCGACGAGGGCCGGTATCGACAGCTCAAGGGAGAGTCCCCTGACGATATCGAACCCAGCGACCTGCTAGAGGGAAATACCGTCTTCCAGTTTCTGGCCTACTGGATGCTCTCGTACGTCCAGGCGCGGCTGGGTGACCGCTTCGACGTGACACCCGGCGCAGACATGATGGCGGGCGTCGAAACGGCCGAACAGAACGGAATCGACGTCGCACTGGTCGACCGGAACATCCAGACGACGATCCAGCGGTTCTGGCGACGCCTCACTGGCATAGAGAAATTAAAGCTCTTCGGCGGGATGCTCGTCGGTGTCGCCGGGCCCTGGACGGCTGCCTGGACGATCGGTCTGACTGTCGGCCTGTTCGTGGCCGTCATCGCTACCGTCCTGGGCGGCGTCTCCCTGGTCGGCGGGATCGGTGCCCTCGGGCCGCTGGCGAGTGTCATCGACGTCTTTGGGATGGCGCTGGGCATCGGCGCGGTCATCGCCATCCCGCTCGCGTTCGCGCTTGCCCGGACTGCCGGGGACGACGTCGAGGACGTCGAGGAGTTCGACATCGAGGAGTTGACTGACACCGACGCCGTCACAGCAATGATGGAGGAGTTTCGGCGGTTCTCGCCGGGTGGAGCCGAGGCACTGATCGATGAACGGGACGCCTACATCGCCCACAAACTGCTCTCCCTCCGTGAGGCGGGGGCGTCGGTCGTGGCCGTCGTCGGCGCGGGTCACCGCGAGGGGATCGAACAATACCTCAAGGACCCGGAGACGCTGCCGCCGATGGCTGAACTGACCGGGACCATCTCCGGGCGACGCTTTTCAGTATACAAGCTCTTTGGATACCTCTTCACGCTCGGGTTCGCCACCTTTTTCGTGCTGTTGTTGCTCGGCGGCGCCGAGCAGGGTTGGTTGCTTCGGATGTTTGCCCTGTGGTTCATCGTCAACGGCATCATCGCTGCCGGGCTGGCCCGACTGGCCGGCGCTCACTGGACCAGCGCGGGGGTCGGCGGCGCGGTCGCGTGGTTGACCAGCGTCAACCCCCTACTCGCGCCGGGCTGGTTCGCCGGCTACGTCGAACTGCGTTATCTTGATGTCAACATCGGTGATATCAGCAAACTCAACGAACTACTCGACGATCAGGAACTCCCGATCCCGGAACTGCTCAGACAGATGCGGGAGGTACCGCTGTTCCGATTGATCCTCGTCGTCGCCCTGACGAACGTTGGGAGCTTCATCGCCAGCGTGCTCTTTGCGACGACGGTTCTCCCGGTCATGTTCGCGGAAGTCGGCGGCATCGATCAGGTCACAGCACACATGCTTGAGGGGGCCCGCAACGGCGCGCAACTGCTCTGGGGACTCTTGTCGTGACTATGCGGATCCGCTTTGGTCGACGTGAGATACTCGATCTGTTTGCCGCCTGGATCGCGTTGAGCGTCGCGTTCACGCTCTTCTTGAATCCGTACCTGCTGGAAGGGGCCACTGTCGCGCCAATCGAGGATGTTTTTTGGGCGTTCGCTCGCGAGCTTCTGATGAGCCTGGGGACGGTCGGCGTTGCGTTCGTCCTCCACGAACTCGCCCACAAGGTCGTTGCTGTCCGATTCGGCCAGGTGGCCGCGTTCCGGGCCGACTACGGCATGCTCTTTCTGGCCGTCGTTTCGGCGCTGGCCGGGTTCATCTTCGCCGCTCCCGGTGCGGTCGTCCACCGGGGTCGGATCACGCCTCGGGAGTCCGGATTGATCGCGCTGGCCGGCCCAGTGACGAATCTGGCACTCGCGGCCGCATTCCTCCCGGTAGCGCTGTTGGCGGCCTCGACGGCAAGCGCCGTCGCCACATTCGGCGTCACGATCAATCTTCTACTGGCCGGGTTCAACATGCTCCCCGTCGGGCCACTCGACGGGAAGACCGTTCTCCGCTGGGATCGTCGTGTCTACGCTGGCGTCGCCATCCCCTCGATCGTCCTCGCGGTCGCCGCCCTGTTCGGCCCCGGGCTGTGAACGGGACCACGGGAACCAAGTCCGTTTCCCGGAGCGTGAACGGTAGGCTCTTTTTGGCGCCGCGAGATCACGCACCATGGTCGACTATCGCCGCGTCTCGCCGTCGGAAGCCGACGAGTACGAGCGCATCAGGCAGTACGCCTTCCATCCCGAGGACGGCCCCCGGACCGACGACACCGTCGAGCAGTCCAGTCCCGGCGAACGCTACGGGCTGTTCGAGGAGGGACAACTCCGGAGCATCTGTCGGCAGTACACGTTCGACGCCCGACTGCGGGGCAAGTGGATCACCCTCGGCGGGCTCGGAACGGTCGCGACGCCGCCGGAACACCGTCACACCGGTTATGCCCGTCGACTGCTTCGCGATACCGTCCAGTCGTACGCGGCAGAGTCGATCCCGCTCGTCGCCCTTTGGCCGTTCGAAACGGCGTTCTATCGGCAGTTCGGCTGGACGACTGCCAACCGCGTCAGCACTTACGAGTGCGAGCCACACACGTTGGTCGGGGTCGGCGACGGCGAGGGGCGATTCCAGCCCGTCGAACCCACAGACTGGCGTTCACTCCGGGCAGTGCACCTCACAGCCGGTGAGGGAGAGACGCTGTCGCTCCGTCGGAGCGAGGCCTGGTGGCGCCGTCGGATCTTCAGCGAGTGGGGCGACCGACGGCGTCACGTCTATCGGTACGACCGAGACGGCGAGCCCGCAGGTTACGTCACCCACTCATTCGATGACGAACGCCTCGAAGTCGCGTACATGGCCGGCGTCGATCACGACGCCTACCGCGAACTCCTCGGGTTTCTTGGCGAGCACGGGGCACAGACCGACCGGGTTATCTTCGAGCGGCCAGAGGCGTCCGAGCTGTTCGCCCTCGTGGCGGATCCCGACGCCGTCAAGTGTACGGTCGAGCCAGGGGCGATGATCCGGATTACCGACGTGGAAACGGCTCTGGAGGCAGTACCGTATCCGGACGACCTCGAGGAGACAGTAACGTTCGACGTTCACGATCCGCTCGCGACGGGAATCGACGGGACGTTCCGCCTCCGGGTTGCAGGCGGTACGGGCGATGTTGAGCCGGTGCGGGACGAGGATCCAGAGGCGGCGGTTGATCGCAACGCCCGGCTGGATGTGGGCACCCTCTCGGGACTTGTCGTCGGGAGTTTCGACGCTACGGCGGCGACCCGTCAGGGCGGTCTGGCGGTCGACAGTCCGGATGTCAGCAGGCGATTCGACCGGCTGTTCCCGACTGAACGGGTGTTCTTGCGGGAGTTCTTCTGACCGGTAGAGCGGTGGGCTTTTGCCCGCACCGCGCGGTCACACGGGTATGACCGACAGGGATCCGAACGCCGAGGGCGGTTCAGCCGGCGCTGAATCGCAAACAGATGAGGACGGATTGACCTACGCAGAGACGGGCGTCGACATCGACGAGAGCGATGCCGCCACGGCGGCGTTGGTGGGTGCGACCGAGGGATTCGAAGGTGACTTCGCCGGCCTGGTCGACATCGGTGACCGGTACCTGGCGCTGGCGACCGACGGCGTGGGGACGAAGTTGCTCGTCGCTGAGGCACTCAATGATTACTCGACGGTCGGCATCGATTGCATCGCGATGAACGTCAACGACCTGGTCGCTGCCGGCATCGAACCGGTCGCATTCGTCGACTACCTCGCCGTCGAGGAACCTGACCCGGAGACAAGCGAGCAGGTCGGTGAGGGACTGGCGATCGGTGCCGAACTCGCCGACGTCGCGCTGGTGGGCGGCGAAACGGCGGTCATGCCGGACGTGATCGACGGGCTGGACATCGCCGGGACCGCAGCCGGTCTGGCACCGAAAGACGGGCTGTTTCCAGGCGAGGCAGAAGTAGGCGACGCGATCGTCGGCTGGCCCTCCAGTGGTATCCATTCCAACGGTCTGACCCTCGCCCGCGAGGCCGTCACCCGCGAACACGACTACGTCGATCCCTTCCCGCCGAATCCTTCGAAGACGATCGGCGAGGAGTTGCTAGAGCCGACCCGGATCTATACCGACGTACTCGGTGCCCTCCGGGAACACGGCGCCCACGCCGCAGCCCACGTGACTGGCGGTGGCTGGACGAACCTCACGCGGATGGGGCCGTTCCGGTACGTGATCGAGGAACCGTTCGATCCACAGCCAATCTTCAGGTTCGTTCAGGAACAGGGGGCCATCGACGACGTGGAGATGCACCGGACGTTCAACATGGGAACGGGGTTCGTCACTGCGCTCGATCCGGACGACGCCATGCAGATCGTCGAATCGTCGGCTGACGGACGGATCATCGGGCGCGTCGCCGACGGGGCGGAAGGCGTCTCGATCCGGGGACTCGATCTGTCTTGACGACGGATCTGCGGGCGGCGCGCCACTAGCCAGGCAGATCAGCTGACGTGGGTGGCGATGTCGGCGTCGGTGATGATGCCGATCGTCTCGCCGCTCTCGACGACCAGGACGGCGGCGTGGTGGTCCAGATAGGTATCGACCTCGTCGACGGTTGCGTCACGTTCGACGGTCGTGATCGACTCGTGCATCACTTCGGCGACGGGCAGTTCACCGACGTTGTCCGCCTCCCGCTGGCGGATGTCGACGTTACCGATCAGCCCTTCGGGCCGACCGTCCCGGACGACGGGCACCTGAGAGTATCCCTCGCTGTCCATCAATTCCTTGGCCTGCCGGACGCTGTCGTCTGGGGCAACGCTGACCACGGGGCTGTGCATCAGGTCCCCTGCCCTGAGGATGCCACCTTCGGCTTCCTCGAGTGCATCCACGATACGCCTCAGCGTCGAGAGGCGCGGGTCTACGTCGCCACCTTCGATCCGGGCGATCAGCGGCTGGGAGACGTCTGCACGCTCGGCGAGTTCGCTCTGGGTGAGTTCGAGGTCGTTTCGGCGTTCGCGGAGATCCTGGGGCGTGGGGAGTTCCATACCGCTGGATAACTATGGGTTATACAAAAAGCCACCGGGTGTCCTCATGTTTCTGGCGAGCGGCACGGCGCTTTACCCTGGTGTCGCCACTCACGTCGAATCGACCAGTGCCCATACTACCGGCTGTAACAAACTCAAGGAATTGGCCACCACGGTGGTGGCGAATATCTTTACGAACGTACAGCCGACAGTTTCACCTGATTCGAGGCGGAGGCCCCACCCTCAACGAGCGAGCGGGGCCATTGCCCCCGAGCGAAGTAGGGTGGAGTAGTTTACTCCACGTTTTCAGTGGGTGGCTCCTCGTCCTCCGCGAACTCGACTGTCTCGATCACCTTCAGAGGAACGTCCCGGAGGGCACCGCCGATCTCACTTTTGGCGATCCGTTGGGCGTGTTCGACGCTCTCGGCGTTGAACACCTTCATTTCTAGTACGAGCCCGACGAGGGCGGTGTCGGCCGAGATGAACGCCGAGTCGAACGGTTCGCCACAGGCCGGACAGGTCGTGGCGCCGACCTCAACCTCCACGTAGTCCATATCCTTGTCGTTGAGCCGCTTGCCGGCTTCGCTAACCGCGACGCCGATGGCGTCGTCGATGTTTTCGACGTCACGAACCAACCAGGCCGCTTCCATCGCCACGAGGTAGTTCATGTTCAAACCCAGCCCGCGCGCCTATTCGTGCTTTTTGATTTCCCGACGGGGCGAGCGCATGTCATCCCGATAATGGCCATAACTTATGGCTACGTGCCGCTGTTCCAACGCCCCTCTTATGTGTTTGTGCCGGGCTATCCTCGATTAGTTGGGTGAAGTGCAAATGAACTTTAATCGCAAGACAGCGGACGTTCTATCCTTCATTATTTGTAAAGCCCCCAGTTATATTTCAGTAATGCTTATATACTTTTCTCGGGCCATCTCTCATCGAAGACAATGGACGCACTGCACCGTGCCAGCCTGTTCGTGCTGTACCAGTTGAGCCTGCTCGTCGGCATCCTGCTGTTGCCGATCGCACTCGGCCTTCGCCGGGCCGGGCTCTCGTTGCCGATCCACCGAGCCGTCGCACGTCTCGGTGAAGCGTACGACCGGACAGCCGCTGAAGCGTGATCGGACGTCGCAAGCGCGGTCGATACACGCCGTCGATACGTGGATTTATCTTCGCCGGGCCAGTAGCGGGCGCTAATGTTCGACCATCACTTTGATAGTGATCTCTCGCCCGGACAGTCGGGCGTCGGCTCCCTAGATGACGGTGGCTCGCCGGTGTACGAACCAGAACTCGGTTCGCTTCCGGACTCGGGGACTGACCGGGAGGTCACGGAGACCGGGACGACGACAATTGGAATCACGACGGCAGAGGGCGTCGTGATTGCGACGGATATGCGCGCCAGCCTCGGCGGCCGGTTCGTCTCGAATAAGCGCGTCCAGAAGGTCGAACAGATCCACCCGACTGCGGCCCTGACGCTCGTGGGTAGCGTCGGTGGTGCCCAATCGTTCATTCGGACACTCCGGGCCGAGGTCAACCTCTACGAGGCGCGCCGCGGCCGGAACATGAGTATGCAGGCCCTCTCGACGTTGGCCGGCAACTTCGCCAGGGGCGGTCCCTTCTTGGCGATCAACCCGATCCTCGGCGGCGTCGACGACGACGGCCACCACGTTTACTCGATCGATCCTGCCGGCGGCGTCATGGAAGACGACTACACTGTCACTGGTTCGGGACTCACCGTCGCCTACGGCACTCTGGAGGATCGTTACGAACCGGACATGAGCAACGACGAGGCCATCGATGTAGCCGCCGCGGCGGTCCGAGCGGCCGCGGAGCGGGACACCGGTTCCGGGAACGGGCTGTACGTCGCCCAGATCACCGAGGGCGGCGTCGAGATCGAGGACTACCCCGACTTCGACGGACTCGAGTGACGACCGGGGGACGACACCTGACTACCCAGAGCAAGGGCCAGAAGACAGTTTCTGACGAGCGATCACATCCGCCCCCAGGCAGAGATAGCCCGGGAGAGCGAGGAGACGTCTGCGATCCAGCGGGTGGCGATGACCTTCTTCAGTAGTTCTGCGGGCATGCCGTTGAACGTCTTTATCGGCGAGTACAGTACGTCCGTGGCGACGGCGTCGTCACCGACCGAGACGACGGTTCCCTTGTCCTCGAAACGCCACTCTTTGAGGGGCTGGCCGCGGATGGCCCGGGCGATGTTCTCGGCGGCAACGTCCGCGGCTTGCCAGGCAGCCTGTGCCGTCGGGGGTGCGGGTTCGTCCCCGGGTTGTTCGACGAGAGCCGCGTCACCGATCGCGAAGACGCGCTCGCCGTCGGTCTGGAAGGTTGTCGTCGCCTTCAACCGGTTGCTTTCCCGATCCTTGGAGATCGAGACGTCGTTCATCTCCTGTTGGCCAGTGATCCCGCCGGTCCAGATCAGCACGTCGTAGGGGATCTCCTCTCCGTCCTCGAGGTAGATCGTCTCCGCGTCGACATCGTCGATGAACTGTCCCGTGCGGACGATCACGCCTCGTTCGTCGAGACGCTCTCTGATCGCCTTCTGGAAGGGGCGCTCGTTGCCCGGCACGACTGCATCCATCCCTTCGACGAGGAGAATCTCGATCGGCGCGTCGTGTTCGTCGCGGTAGGCTGCGATCTCGCCGGCGACCTGGACGCCCGTCTGGCCAGCACCACCGACGAGGACCCGTGCCGGCTCATCGTCCGACGCGTCCCGGGCGGCGGTACCGATCTCGTCGTGGATCGCCAGTGCGTCATCGAGACACTTCAGTGTCAGTGCGTGTTCTTCGAGGCCGTCGATGCCGAAGAATGCCGTTTGACTGCCGACGGCGACGAGCAGGTAGTCGTAGTCGATCGACTCACCGTCGGCAAGGTGTACTGTCCTCGCGTCGGTATCGACCGTCTCGACGAGCCCTTCGCGGAAAGTCGTCGTCGGCGACTTGATCTCTTCGATCGGGATCGTGATGTCATCTCGGACGCTCGGATCACGGATACAGCGATGAACCTCGTGCAGGACGAGATGATACGGTTGCTCGGAGATCCAGGTGAGATCGACGTCAGCGCCAAGTTCCGATTCGAGGCGCTTGATCGCCCCTGCGCCCGCGTATCCGGACCCGAGGACGACCACCGTCTCAGTCATACCCCTCCCTCAGTGAGGGGTGGATACAAAGCCTTTGAAATCCCAACCCGATTCTTCGCGAGACGGTACCGTGACTTCGACTGATCGTTCCCCGTCGACAGCCGATCAGTGCTCGGGCGCCTCAGCCGGCGCTACCATGTCGTCGATCGTCAGAATGAGTTTGTTGCTGGTGTCGTCCTTACCGTCGAGGGTGCCGACGATCTGGAGCTTCGAGAGGGGGGTCGGACCGACCGTCACGCTGTCGCCCTCTTTGTAATCGGCGAGCGAGCCTTGCAACGACACTTCTGCCCGACAGTTCTCGGGGTGATGGACGCTGGCGAGATTGATCTCGGCGACGTTGGCCTCCTCGATGCGTTCGCCGTTGTGAAACAGCGGGACCTCCGCAGCGTGGTCCATGTCCTGGATCTGGAGAGCGTCGTAGGCCGTCGCAGTCGGTTTGTATCCGCCTTTCGGCCCCGGGACCCCCTCGACGAGCTGGAGTGCTTTCAGCGACTGCATCTGGTTGCGGATCGTTCCAGGATTGCGGTTTACCTTCTCGGCGATCTCCTCACCCTTGACGGCGTTCTCTGTGTCACGATAGAGGTTGACGAGTTCCTGCAGGATGTTTTTTTGACTGGGCGTCAGTTCGATTGATGACATGAGCCATTTTTCGTGATACCCAGTATTAAAAGCGACGGTGATGTGACCCCACGATACTCACTCTCTCACGGGGTCCAAGTGGCCGAACCTGGCTTGAATCCGGCCAGAACGGCCATAGCTGATTGTGATAAACGATATCGGAATTGACCCCTGAGTCAGACGATATATTGGTCCGGTTCGAGTGTTTGTGCCTACCTGCCGGCCCACGGGACCTCGGCTGCCGTTCGGTTCGTCATGAGCTGACAGGCAACAAGGAGTCTCTTGGTAATTCTCCTCACAGCGAGTCACGAGCGTCCGACTCCGGACGAGACACTACTAGTGACTTCTGTTTTTTTTTGCTCACTGGGGTCGGGCTGTCGTCGGCGTGGTAGTCACGCGAGACTCAGTTCTATCGGTTCCTCGCTGGTAGCCTCGCTTTTGCCGTTCCAGTGTGGCGTGTGATCGACCGGCGGCTTCGCCACCGGCTCCCCTGCGGGAAGAACTCGATCGACGGGGTATCTTGGGATTCGGGTCGGCGTGTCGGCTGGGCGGTCACATCGCTTGGGTTCGGCGTCACGGTGTGCACAACGTCGGTTCTCTACTCCGGGCAGACCAGAGCCCGTCAGTCGAACCCTGTGTGTACTCTCAGTCGTCGATCATGGTAGTCGGGAGCACGTCGACTGTCGAGACGCTGTCGTCAATTTCGACGTCCATAATCGTGACGCCTTTCGTGTTGCGGCCGACCGTCGAAACGTCATCTACTGGACAGCGCATGATCTGTCCACTTTCGCTCATCACGACGAGGTGGTCGCCCTCGGCGACCGCCTTGATCGAGGCGACGAGTCCGTTTCTGTCGTCGGTCTTGATGTCGATCAGGCCCTTCCCGTAGCGGGACTGAGAACGGTACTCCGAGAGGGGTGTCCGTTTACCGTACCCGTTCTCGGTGACGGTCAAGAGCGACCGATCGTCGGTCTCGTCGGTGGCGACCAGACCCGCGACGGCGTCTCCCTCTTGCAGGTCGATGCCGCGAACTCCTCGGGCTGACCGACCCATCTGTCTGACCTCACTCTCGTCGAAGCGGATCGTCATCCCGCCCTCCGTGGCGATCACGAGGTCCTGGCTCCCGTCAGTGACGGTGACGTCGACCAGTTCGTCACCATCTTCGAGTTTCGCAGCGATGATCCCCGTCGAGAGGATGTTCTCAAATTCCGACGAGCAGGTCCGCTTGACGTACCCATCGTGAGTGACCATCGTGATACACTCGTCGTCGCCGAACTCGTCGGTACCCACGACCGCGGTGATCTCCTCGCCATCGTCGAATTTCAGGAGATTGACGGCTGATTTCCCGCGGGCTGTTCTGGACATCTCGGGGATCTCGTAGGTCTTCAGCCGATAGACCTGGCCGTGGTTCGTGAAGGCGAGTAGGTAGTCATGCGTGTTCGCGCGAAAGACCTTCGAGACGCGATCGCCCTCCTTGGGATCCGCGCCGATGATCCCCTTGCCGCCGCGCCGTTGGGGATCGAAGCGGTCGACGGGCATCCGCTTGATGTAGTCGTCTTCGGTGATGACGACCAGACAGTCCTCCTCTGGGATGAGGTCCTCGCGGGTGACCGTCCCGTCGTCTTCGATGATACTCGTGCGACGGTCGTCGTCGTACTCCTCTTTGACGGCCCGGAGCTCGTTCTTGATGACACCGAGCAGTTCGTTCTCGTCGCCGAGGATCGTCTCCAACCGTTCGATCTCGGCCTGGACGTCTTCGTACTCGTCTTCGATCTCGGTGGCCTCCATCGACGTGAGGCTGCCCAGTTGCATCCGGACGATATGCTGGGCCTGTTCCGTAGAGAACTCGAAGTTCTCTTCAAGCGCCGCTTTGGCCGCGTCGCGATCCTCGGAGTTGCGGATCAACTCGACGACGTCCTCGACGTTCTCGAGGGCTTTCAGTCGGCCTTCGAGAATGTGTGCGCGATCCTCGGCTTCGGCGAGGTCGTACTCCGAACGCCGGCGGACGACCTCCTTGCGGTGGGCGACATACTCTTCGAGGGTTTCTTTGAGCGAGAGAACGCGTGGTTCGCCGTCGACCAGCGCGAGGTTAATGACTCCGAAGGTCGATTCGAGGTGATGGTCGAGCAACTGGTTTTCGACGACGTCGACGTTGGCACCGCGTTTGCACTCGATGACGACACGGACGCCGTCCCGATCTGACTCGTCGCGCAGGTCCGAGACGCCCTCGATGACGCCCTCGTTGACGTCGTCGGCGATCCGCTCGACCATGCGGGCCTTGTTCTCCTGGAAGGGGATCTCCGTAATCACGATCCGAGGACGGCCAGATGCCATCTCGTCGATCTCGTACTCGGCGCGGACGGTCAGCCGCCCTCTTCCCGTCGCGTAGGCGGAGTGGATCGCGTTCTTGCCGACGATGTTGGCCCCCGTCGGGAAGTCCGGCCCCTTGACGTACTCCATGAGGTCTGTGACCTCGGCGTCTGGATTGTCGATCAGGTGGATCGTCGCGTCGATGACCTCGCCGAGATTGTGCGGCGGGATGTTCGTACTCATCCCGACCGCAATGCCCGAAGAGCCATTCACGAGGAGATTCGGGAATGCGGCGGGCAGGACCTCGGGTTCCTGCAGGCGGTCGTCGTAGTTGGCCTGGAAGTCGACGGTGTCTTTCTCTAAGTCCTCGAGTAACTCCTCAGCCACAGGTGCCATCCGGGCCTCGGTGTATCGCATCGCGGCCGCCGGATCGCCGTCCATAGACCCGAAGTTACCCTGGCCGTCGACCAAGGGATACCGCATCGAGAAGTCCTGGGCCATCCGTACCAGGGTGTCGTAGATCGCGCTATCGCCGTGTGGATGGTAGTCCCCCATCGTCTCCCCGACGATCGAGGAGGACTTGCGGTGGGACGAACCCGAGGAAACTCCCATCTCGTGCATCGCATAGAGGATCCGGCGATGCACTGGTTTGAGGCCGTCCCGGACGTCGGGCAGCGCGCGCCCGGCGATGACGCTCATCGCGTAGTCGATGTAACTCTGCTCCATCTCGTCTTCGATCCGGACGTTCTCGACGCGCGCGGCGTCGGCAGTAGCGTCCGGACCGTCCGGCAGATCTGAACTCATATGTCGACCCATTCGGCTTCCGGCGAGTGCTCCTTGATGAACTGCTTGCGCGGTTCGACGGCATCACCCATCAGCACCGAGAACATCTTGTCTGCGGCGGCAGCGTCCTCGATGGTAATCTGCTTGAGAAATCGGTTCTCGGGGTTCATCGTCGTCTCCCAGAGTTGCTGGGGATTCATCTCGCCCAGTCCCTTGAACCGCTGGACCTGGGTGGGATTGCCGTCGCACTTCTCGGCGACGATCTCGTCGCGCTCGGCGTCGGTCATCGCGTCGTAGGTCTCCCCGCGATACCGGATCCGGTACAGCGGCGGCCGGGCCGCATAGACGTAGCCGGCTTCCAGCAGTTCCCGCATGTGCCGATAGAAGAACGTGAGCAACAGCGTCCTGATGTGGGCGCCGTCGACGTCGGCGTCTGTCATCATGACGATCTTCTTGTAGCGGGTCTCCTCGATGTCGAACTCCTCACCGATCCCGGTGCCGATCGCGGTGATCATCGCCCTGATCTCGTCGTTCTCGAGGATGCGATCGAGGCGGTGTTTCTCGACGTTGAGGATCTTACCCTTAATCGGCAGGACTGCCTGATTTTCGGGATTGCGGGCCTGTTTGGCACTCCCGCCCGCGCTGTCACCTTCCGCGATGAACAGCTCGGCCTCGTCGGGATCCCGCGTTTGACAGTCCGAGAGCTTCCCGGGCAGTGCCGTCGACTCCAGGGCGCTCTTTCGGCGGGTGAGTTCTTCGGCTTTTTTGGCGGCTTTGCGAGCCTTGGCGGCCTCGACGGCCTTCCTGACGATCGCCTGGGCAACGTCCGGATTCTCCTCGAAGTACGTCCCGAGGTTCTCGTGCATCGTGCTCTCGACGACGCCCCGTACTTCGCTGTTGCCCAGTTTCGTCTTAGTCTGGCCCTCGAATTGCGGGTCTGGGTGTTTCACGGATATAACGGCCGTCAGTCCCTCGCGGATGTCATCACCTTTGAGCGTCTCGTCGAGGTCGCCCAGCAGATCGTTGTCCGTGGCGTAGTCGTTGACGACGCGCGTCAGCGCTGTCTTGAATCCCGTGAGGTGCGTTCCCCCCTCTCGGGTGTTGATGTTGTTGGCGAAGGCGTGGATTGAACCCTGGAGTTCGGCGGTCGCCTGCAGGGCGACCTCGAGTTTGATGCCGTCGGCCTCATCGGTGAAGTAGACCACCCCCTCGTGGAGGGCGTCTTTGGTCTCGTTGAGGTACTCGACGAACTCCTTGATCCCACCCTCGTACTGGAAGGTCTCTTCGTTCCCGTCACGTTCGTCAGCTAAGGTGATCTCGACGCCAGAGTTGAGAAAGGCCAGTTCACGCAGCCGGTTTTCGAGCGTCGAGAACTGGAAATCAGTGGTCTCGAAGATCTCTTTGTCGGGCCAAAAGCGGATAGTCGTCCCCGTCCCCTCCTCCGGGGAGAGATCGCGTACTCGTTCGAGCGTTCCGTCCGGTTCGCCGTGATCGAATGCCTGGCGCCAGACGGCGCCGTCCCGCCGGACTTCGACTTCCAGGGACCCCGAGAGTGCGTTGACGACGGAAACGCCGACCCCGTGCAGTCCACCGGAAACCTGGTAGGACTTGTTGTCGAACTTCCCGCCGGCGTGTAAGACGGTCATGATGACCTCGACCGCGGGGGCGTCGTACTCCTCGTGGGTATCGACTGGGATCCCCCGGCCGTCGTCGGTCACCGAGACCGATCCGTCGTCGTTGATCGCCACCTCGATGGCCTCGCAGTGGCCCGCGAGCGCCTCGTCGATGGCGTTGTCGACGACCTCGTAGACGAGGTGATGCAGTCCTCTGGAATCAGTAGAACCAATGTACATCGCTGGCCGCTTTCTGACGGCCTGTAAGCCTTCCAGCACCTGGATTTGGCCGGCGCCGTACTCGTTATCGTCGCTCATAAAACACTGTCTCTGGGTTATCCCCGGGGTAACTTAAAGGTCACGCGCGCGCGTGACCGCACATTGTGAAGAAATAATTCAAACAATTTATCAGTCAGGGGCGACTAGCGATACGTATGTTACCTCGCGAGCACGGGAATATTGGCAGTGCCCGTAGTATGGGTCTGTCTGTAATCAACCTCCTGGTTCAGGGTGGGTCGGGTCGCTGTCGTCGACAGGCGATTGTCGGGGGAGTGCCCGATGAGTGACTTCGACGATTCGACGCTGGCTCCCCAGTTGAAGCGGTTCGGCCTCTCGGATACGGAGATCCGGACATACCTCGCTGTCCTGGAGAGCGGCGAGGCGAAGGCAAGTACGATCGCCGATGCCACGGGCGTCTCCAAACGCTACGTATACAGCGTCTGTGAAGAACTGGAAGACCAGGGGTTCGTCGAAGTCAACGATCACGTGGTTCCGACGAAGATCAGGGCAAAGCCGCCAGAGGAAGTCATCGAACTCCTCTCCCAGCGCCTCGAGGAGATCGAGCCGGCGCTCCAGCGGCGTTACTCGGCGGCCGAGAGTCGACCGCAGCGCTTCGATGTCATCAAGTCCCGGGTCACTGTTCTCAAGCGGATCAACGAGTTCATCGATGAAGCCGACCACCGAGTTGCGCTGTCGATCCCCTATTCACACCTCGAACGCGTGGCCGAGGCCTTGCAAGACGCCGTCGATCGGGGCGTTCTCGTGTTGTTGCTGGTGACTGACGGCGAACCCGACGCCGAAGAATTCGCCGGGTACGACCGCCCGATAGCCAGCGTCGTCCAGTCCTGGAACGAGTCTATCCCGGTGATACTGAGCGTCGATCGCGATCTGGGGATCATCTCCTCCTCGGAGATGATGTCGACCGCCAACAGCGACGAGCAGGCGATCTCACTGGTTCAAGAGCGGATCGTTCCGACGCTGTACGGCTCGTTCATGGCGAACTTCTGGCTGTCGGCCGACCAGCTTCAGGTGGTCGATCCGGCACCGCTGCCCCGGACTTACAGTAGCTTCGAACAGGCCGTCTTCGAAGCGACGTTACGGCTGCGCAACGGCGACGAGGTCACCGCCCGCGTCGACGCCTTGCCTAACGACGGTGACGAATCGACCGAGACGATCACGGGGCGTGTCGTCGACACTCGGCAGGGCATCGTCGACCCGATCAACAACGAGTTCCCCATCGAACACTCGTTCGTTCTCGACACTGACGACGGAGACGTGACTGTCGGTGGGGTGGGTGCGTTCTTAGAGGAGTATCAGGCACGGAGCGTCACGCTCGAGTTGACTGACGGATAGCGGGTCGGGTTTTCTATCAGTGCCGTAGCGAAACGCCGTCTGGGCGCCACCGGGAAGCCTTTAACCGCGGGACGGTTGCTCACTCTAAGGATGGCAGGAAGGCAGTCGACGCTCGGTGAGGAGGGGATCGCCGAGGAGCTGGCCGAGAGCCAGCGCCAGATCTCCATCGCCGAGTTCTTCGAGAAGAACAAGCACATGCTCGGGTTCGACTCGGGTGCCCGAGGGCTGGTCACGGCCGTCAAAGAGGGGGTCGACAACAGTCTCGACGCCTGCGAGGAAGCCGACATCTTCCCCGACATCTACGTCGAGATCGAGGATCTCGGCGACTATTATCGGCTCGTCATCGAGGACAACGGCCCCGGCATCACGAAAGAGCAACTCCCGAAAGTGTTCGGGAAGCTGCTGTACGGCAGCCGGTTCCACAAGCGCCAGCAGTCTCGCGGCCAACAGGGGATCGGGATTAGTGCGGCCGTTCTGTACTCGCAATTGACCAGCGGGAAGCCCGCAAAGATAACCTCCCGGACGAAGGGCAGCGAGGAGGCCCACTATTTCGAGTTGATCATCGACACCGACGACAACGAGCCGGAGATTAGCGTCGACGAGACGACGACGTGGGACCGCCCCCATGGGACGCGCATCGAGATCGAGATGGAGGCAAACCTCCGGGCTCGCCAGCAACTCCACGATTACATCAAGCACACCGCGGTCGTCAATCCCCACGCCCGCATCGAGTTCAGCGATCCGAAGATGGACGAGGCCGCAAAGTTCGAGCGCGCCGAGGGTGCGGAGTTGCCGGCCGAAACCGAGGAGATCAGACCTCATCCCCACGGCGTCGAACTCGGGACGCTACTGAAGATGCTCGAGGCAACCGATTCGTACTCCATTTCGGGGTTCCTCCAGGGGGAACTCACTCGTGTCGGCTCGACGACCGCCGAGAAGGTCCTGAACAACTTTCGTGATAGACACTTCGGTCGCGGGATGGCCTGGCGACCGCCACAGGCCCACGAAGGTGACGTCGAAGTGGCCGTCCGGGCCGCGGTCGCCAACAAGGGCAAAGACGCCACGAAGTCTTTCGCCCGCGAGGTTGCCGACGCCGTCGCCGAACGCGACCGGATCGCCCATCACGAACTCCGGGAAATCGTCGACGAGGCTGGCGAGCAGGCGGCCGAAGGCTTCGGGACGACTTTCGGAGCGACAGTCCGAGAGAAGGCAACGGCCGCAGCCTGGGCCGAGATCACGGGCAACACCGACGACGGCGATCCCCGCGAGACGCTCGCTTCGGATCTCTACGGGTTGGTCGACGACGCGACCAGCTCCCGGAAAGATGATGCGACGCTCTCAGGGCTGGCTGACCGGATCGCCGCGAAGTTCCTGGACAGCGAAGACGAACGACATTGCTGTACTCGGAGCGAACTCGCGGACTACGTCCAGCGGGCCGCCGAGAATACCGAGGAATACGACGACGCGACGATCGGCGAAACGGCCCGCGAGAACGTCCTCGAGGAAATCTGGAACGCGATGGTGACCGTTCCCGACGATCCGCCGAACGTTTCCACGGTCGCCGACGACCGGGACGCCGCCTCGGAGTTGCTCGAGGCGATGCGGGAAACGGACATCATCTCGCCGCCGACAGACTGTCTCGCGCCGATCACCGAGCGCCTGGTCGAGGAGGGGTTGCGCAAAGAGTTCGACGCCGACTTCTACGCGGCGGCGACTCGAGACGCCTCGGTCCACGGCGGCGATCCGTTCATCGTCGAGGCCGGAATCGCCTACGGCGGCGCTCTGGACGAAGGTGGCCCAGTCGACGTGATGCGCTTTGCCAATCGCGTCCCGCTGGTCTACCAGCGCGGCGCGTGTGCGACGACAGACGTCGTCAAGACGATCAACTGGCGCAACTACGGCCTCGACCAGCCAGGCGGGTCGGGCCTGCCCAACGGCCCGGCAGTAGTAATGGTCCACGTCGCCTCGACGAACGTGCCATTTACCAGCGAATCGAAGGACGCGATCGCGAACGTTCCCGAGATCGAAGACGAAATCGAACTCGCCATTCGGGAAGCTGCCCGCGAACTCAAGTCCTTCCTGAACAAGCGCCGGTCGATGCGCCAGCGCCGGGAGAAACAGGACAAACTCGGCACGATCCTGCCCGAAATGGCGAGTAAACTGTCGTCGGTGACCGGCCGCAAGGCACTGGACATCGACGACTCGCTGGCCCGGATCATGAACAACGTCCTGGTCGAACGCGAGGTCGAAGACGGGACGGTTCGGTTGGTCGTCGAGAACAACGACTCGACGAACGCCGAACCGGAGATCACCGACATCGTGACCCTCGAGCCGGCGGACGTGAAAGCCGAGGGCGACGACGCCCGCGTCGTCGAGATGGACGGCGAGTGGTTCCTCAAGTGGTCGCCGACCGTTTCCAGCGGCGAGGCGGCGGCGCTGACCTACGAGATCGACGGCGAGGCGGACTTCGACGTGTCGGTGGATGGGATCGAGAGCGCAAAACTGACCGTGGACGGTGAACCATGAGTACTGACACAGACGAGACGGGAGCGGCGACAGAAGGGGACGCACGTGAGCGGTTGCTCGCGCTGGCGGCGCAGTTCTACGACCAATTCGACCAGGGCGACGTCCCACACATGGATGTCCCCACGCGGACGAAGAGCAACATCGAGTACGATCCCGAACAGAAAGTCTGGGTCTACGGCGATCGGAAGAGTACCCGCTCGGCCAACAGCGTCCGGGGTGCCCAGAAACTCCTGAAGGTCATCTATTCGATCGATTTCCTCGCCAATCAGCTCGAAGAAGACCGTTCCTCGACGTTGCGTGAACTGTACTACCTCAGCGAGTCCTGGGACCTGGACGAGGCCCAGTTCAACAGCCAAGACGAGTCAAATCAACTCATCGAGGACTTAGAGATCGTCTCAGACGTGCGTCGCGAGGAATTCCACATGCGCCCCGAGGAATCCGGCGCGAAGGTGATGGGGCCGTTGCGCCTCCGCGAGCAGACCAACCGTGGGGACAGAGAGATCCACTGCCAGCACGATGTCGGGCAGGGCGGCTACCAGATCCCCAACGACCCAGACACCATCGAGTTTCTGGACAACGATGCGGAGTTCGTCCTCTGTGTCGAGACCGGCGGGATGCGCGATCGGCTCGTCGAGAACGGATTCGACGACGAGCACGACGCCATCGTCGTCCACCTGGGCGGCCAGCCCGCCCGTGCGACCCGGCGGCTGACCAAGCGACTGCACGACGAACTCGACTTGCCGGTGACGGTGTTCACTGACGGTGACCCCTGGTCGTATCGAATCTACGGCTCCGTTGCGTATGGATCGATCAAGTCGGCCCACCTCTCGAAATACCTCGCGACGCCCGAAGCGCAGTTCATCGGCGTCCAGCCCGAGGACATCGTCGAGTACGACCTGCCGACCGATCCACTCGCGGACTCGGACATCAACGCCCTGGAGTCCGAACTCGAGGACCCGCGCTTCCAGACCGACTACTGGGAGGAACAGATCGAACTCCAGCTCGACATCGAGAAGAAATCCGAACAGCAGGCCCTGGCTTCGTATGGCTTGGACTTCGTGACCGACACGTATCTGCCCGAGCGACTCGACGAGATGGGCATTATATAGCGGCTCTTGGGCGTGTTTGAGAGGGATTCTGTTGGTCTGTCTATACAGAAGAATTGCAAGAGTCGTGAGGAAGAGACCAGGGCGCGTATTGACAAACGGTCAGTCGCCATCGGAAGTGATTAGGAAGGTCAAATGAGGACTAATTGACAAACAAATAGTGGGCCAAAGCACTCTCAGAGAGCCTCAAGTTCATCGATCGTCCGATCAGTACATATCCCTTCGATAGTCAACCGGAGTAGTGAACCCAATCGACCACTTTCGCCATACATCGGATCGTTCAGATTCCCGGCTCTCCTCGGTGATCCAATATCTCTGATAGCACGTTGTTTCGCTGATCCTTCCTCACCTTCGCCATCGCTGTTAATTACGCCAAAGACGCGACCTCCACGATCCTTTACCAACGAGAAGCACGGAATATCGGTAATTCCATCGCCAATATATATCATGTTCTCAAACGGGACCCGTCGCTCCTCAGGATCTACGAGGGTATTGACTTCGTACGGATTATCTTTGGCATCTTCAGGAGTGATTCCTTTATTGATTTCGTAGAGATACCGCGTCTTATCAGTGAACGATATTGGTCGTTGGATGCGTTGAATGATGCCTTCAGAATTAGCATCTAGCTGAGAGGCATACACTGCCTCGCATCGATCCGCGATCTCAGTACCTTGGATTATCGGTTCGAGTCCCTCTGAGAGGATATAGTAGTCAATAGTGACCTCCTCGTATTCGTCTGCAATGGAATCGATGTCGTCAAAGAGTCGAGGAATCCCCGAATAGAGTGTCTTAGATATATCCGCACCAAACGCTTCGAGGTCCTCAATAGTCAGTTCTCCAAACGGCTGGTCATCGCCGACCTTATCGACCAATAAGGATAGATACGCGACAGTTGGGTCGTATCCTTCCCTCACACGCGATTGAAATTCTGAAAACCAGAATTCTTCTGGATCAACCCCGTATTCTTTCAGTAGTTGCGTAGTTGAGTCTGGAGCAAGTGTATCGTCAAAATCGAATATCAAGCCGATATTCGTAGTCATGCGTTTCAATCACTCCTGACTGGCCACTTGTTGGAAATCTTTCCACCGGGACCGGAGGTCTCTACGGCGATTATCCAGTTCCTCCACTCCCTCCTCGGTAGCTGCCACGAGTGCTCGTCTTCTATCCCCGCTGTCAGACCGCTCATCAACCAACTCTGGGTCTCCTAGAGCCCTAAACCGGTTTTCGTGAGCGAGGCCTCCAACGATATGCTCGATATCACTGGCAATTTCTTGCTTCCCAAGGGTCGTGATACGGTAGTACGTTTGTCGCCCATCAGCGTCCTCTGGAGCCGGAATCTCTGCGATCAGGTTCGTGTCAAGGAGGTCGTTGAGATGGTGCTGTAAGTCATTACTGTCGCGGCCGGTTTCTGCGGCGAGACGTTTCCTGGATATCTCTCCGTATTCGTACAGCAAGTATACGATACTATATCGTGTCGGTTCCGCGAGTGCCTTTTTCCGCTCAATATGTGGGGTTAGAGAATCGATTTTCTCACCGAAAAGTCGCTGCTCGACGTATTGAATTACATTTCCCTCATCCAGTTCGGTGAAAAGTTTTTGCTCTAGGGTCCCTGTCATCACAGTCTGATGTACGTTGTCTTCCCTAATTAGGTTAACGGTTATTAACTAAACTAACTTACCTTTACGTCGAAACAACACTTATACGGGTTTTCCGGGTGAACGCAGTGACAATGAATAGCCGGAATTACGGATTCACGTTTGAAAGTGAGTCTGTTTTTTCACGGATACAACAGGATGTCCCCCAACCAGACTCATCGAAACTTGAGGATGATTTCTACGTATTCGTGATGGGACCGTACACCGCATTTGATGCCACGTACGCCTATTCAGACGGAGACCAGCTTCAATCGCCGTTCATCAACGACCCCTTGTTCGAACCTGAGAGTCACATCACTGCTGATGAGCGTGGAAGCTTCAAATTAGCTCTCGAAGATCTCTGCCAGGCCTATCGCGACCGATTCGGAGTACATGCTTTTCTTGCGACAGACGTTACCATCCCAACTGACGCAGAAGCAAGTGACGATGAGGAAGCGATGTCTGTCCTTGATCAATCGGTTGCCTTCGCGGCAGTGAGTGATGCTGTAGTGTTCGTCTTTTCAGATGCTGGTCTTACGACAGGTGTTGGTGCAGAGGTCGGGACCATACTTGGTGAATTTCACCTCCGAAGAGGGAATCAAGAACCCGTTCGCAAGCCCCGGGAGCGATTTCGGATTTTCAAGACTGAAGGGTTCAGTAGCGCCAGTATCGATGAAATTCCGTCTACTTTCAAGATTGACACAATCGAATTCGAAACAAGAGCGGACTTGGTCAACAAAACTCAGCAATTCCTATCCAACATAGAGCGTAACGACCCTGATCGACCCCTTCCAGTTTTCACTCCATACTCCAGTGAAGATAGTAACTAAGTGGCTGCTGCCTAACAGCTAGTTCAGCCGTTCAACGAAGAAAGATGGGTGCATACTGGTGAACCCATGCGCTGTCTCTTACACTGCTTTCTAGAGCTATGTCCATCCCAGCCGTTTCTCCCCTCCCTAGTTGCATCGTCGAAATTGGCCGTAAATGGTTCTATCCCACGCTTCCTATATGCAGAAACCCGTCTCCACTGAGTCAGTTCGCCGTCGTGATCTCGACAACATCACAATGATCGAGTTCCGTCTCCGCGCCGACCTGGCGTTCCGAACGGGCGTCGTGGGCGTGGAGGAACCCCTCGCCGATGTCCGTATGCAGGCAGTACGCGAAGTCCTCGGCCGTTGAGCCGTCGGGGAGGACGAAACAGTCCTGCAGGAAGGTGCCGTCGTCCTTTGGAGCGCCGGACCCGGGGAAGACGGAAATCGCGTCCAGCACGTCGAACAGCGCGGTTTCGATGATTTTCTGCCGACCGTTCCCCTCGCGGATTCAGACATCAACGCGCTGGAGTCCGAACAGCAGGCTTTGGCCTCCTACGGGCTTGACTCCGTGACTGATACGTATCTGCCCGAGCGACTCGACGAGATGGGCATCATATAGCGGCTCTTGAGCGCGTTTTAGACGGATTCTATTGGCCTGTCTGTCCAGGGATTGTCAAGACTCATGTGGAAAAGACAGGGCGCTTGTCGGGCATTATCGGAAGACCATTACACAGTTCGGATGGCGGGAAAGGAGTCGGTCCTCAGACCGAGCGCGACGGTTTCACCACTCCCAGAACGAGCGAGTGAACAACACGAGCACTGGAACCACTTCGAGTCGTCCAAGCCACATCAGCACGATCATGAGGAGTTTCGACGTCTCGGGAAACTCCAGATAGCTCCCGAACGGCCCGAGCATCCCGAAGCCAGGGCCGATGTTCCCGATGGTCGCGATACTCGCACTGAGTGCCTCGATCGTCGTCAAATCAAGCCCCACACGCCCCGAATCGAGCGCGATGACCACCGCGGAGACGGCAAAGATGAACAGATAGAGGAAGGTGAATGCGAAGATCCCCCGCACGACCTTCTCGTCGATGACCTGTCCGCCGAGACGGACTGGCTCCACGACATCGGGATACACTGTCGACGAGAGCTGTCGGCGTGCGGCTTTGAAGATGACCAGCCAGCGGATCACCTTGACACCGCCACCCGTCGACCCTGCCGACCCGCCGATGAACATCACTGCCAGGAGGAGGAACTGGCCCGCTTCGTTCCATTGGGCGAAGTCACTCGTCGCGAAGCCGGTGGAATTGAGCAGGGTCACGGTCTGGAACAGGGCCTGTCGCAGTGAATTCTCGACAACACCCCCAGTAACCCCACCCAGTTCGAGCGCGGGTGCAGCGCCATTGAACAACAGCGCCCAGAGAACGAGCGCGACACCGACGATTGCACCGATGTACCCCTGGAATTCCCGATTCTGGAACACCTCGACGAACTGCCCCTTGAGAACGAAATAAAAGAGCGCGAAGTTCGTCCCTGCGATGACGATAAACGGGATGACGAGCCACTGTACGGCCGGCGAGAAGAATGCGATACTCTTGGCCTGCGGGGAGAACCCACCGGTCGGGAGCGTCGTGAATCCGTGCGCGATCGCGTTGTACAGATTCATCTCTGGGGCAGCGCCGAGCAGATGGAGCGCGTAGAGCAAACAGATCAACAGGGCGGTGAATCCGGCGTACACGAGCCAGAGGATGCGTGCCGTTTCGGCGATCTGTGGGGTGAGTTTCTTCAGTTCCGGGCCCGGCGCCTCTGCGTCGATCAGCTGTGCGCCGTTGACCGCCAGTTCGGGCAAGATTGCGACCATGAGGACGATGATGCCCATCCCACCGAGCCACTGTGTCAGTTGCCGATACATGAGCAGGGCGTGTGAATGTCGCTCGAACGATATATCGCCGAGCACAGTCGCCCCTGTCGTTGTAAATCCTGATGTCGATTCGAACAGAGCGTTGACGATCGAGGCGACCAGTGCGCCCGGCGATTCGAGGGAGAGTCCGACCGTCGATGCCGTCCCGAGGCCTTCCAGCAAATATGGCACGGCCCCACCGACGGACACGCCGACCCAGGCGAGCGTCACGAACAAGAGCGCCTCCTCCGCTCCGAGGTCGTCAACGTCGGCACTCCGTTCCAGTGACACACCGAGTCCAGCAGTAATCACGACCGATGCAAGAAACACATCCACGTCGTTCCCATAGATGACCGCGACGAAGAGCGGAATGAGCATCGTGACGGCGAGATACTTGAGGACAGTCCCGACGAGCGCACAGCTCTGTCGCCAGTTAACATTCAGATGCATCAGGTCACCTCCACATCCTGTCTGAGAGCAGGTTGAGTGGGAGACAGTCGGCCACACCGAGAGGCAGGTCCGCTCATAGGCGCTGCATTACGTCTTCGATGCCATCACTGTCAGCGAGAACGACGACATGATCTCCCGGTTTGACGACCGTATCGCCACGGGGCCTCAGAAAGCTCCCGTGGCGAGTGATCGCACCGATCACGACACCAGGTGGGAAATCGGCGATCGCCTCCGCGATCGGACGCCCTGCGAGGGCACTCTCCGTGTCGATCCGTATTTCGATCACCTCGGCGTGATTGTCCTCCAGCAAGGCAACGTTCTGCGTATCCTGATCCCGGGCAAATTCGATGATTTCTTCGGCAGTCGCTCGCCGCGGGTTTACCGCAACGTCAACACCGGCCGTCTCGAACAGGTCTACGTAGTCACCGTGATCGACGATTGCGACCGAACGATCGACACCCATCCGTTTTGCCCGGAGCGCTGCAAGGAGGTTCGCTTCGCTATCCTGATCGAGTGCCGCAACAACAACGTCGATGTCTGCGGCTCGCTCGGTCTCCAGAAAGTCCCGAGTTGTCGGGTCCGTGTTGCGGACAGTCGTCGCCGAGAGCCGTTCGGACAGTTCGCGTGCGCGGTCAGGGTCCCTCTCCAGCAGGTGCGGGCGAAGCCCCCGTTCCTCAAGCAGTCGCGCAGTGTGATATCCGATATCACTCCCACCGACAATCAGGACGTTTTGCGTGGCTGGTTTCTCCTGACTGAGTTGGGTGCCAAGCGTATGGACTGATTCGGGCTTTCCCATGACGATGATACCGTCGCCTGCTTCGATCTGGGTCGAACCAGTCGGAACGATGGTCGTTCCCGATCGGACGAGAGCGCCGAAGGTCAATCCCTCGAACGTGTCGGCTTCCTCGACCGTGAGCCCGACGAGCGAACCCCCTGGATCGACCTCGAATTCGGCTACGTGGACGGTCCCGCCGGCGAAGACATCGAAGCTGTTCGCTGCTTCCAGGCCCGTCCCGCCGACGGCTGCCCCGATAGTCAACAGATTCGTCCCGACCATGAAGTCAACACCGAACACGTCGTCTGCACGATCCCACGTTTCGATATATTTGAGTTGTCTGACGCGTGCGACGGTCGTGACGTCACTCAGTGCTTTCGCCGTCTCACACGTCAGGATATTGATTTCGTCGCTGTCTGTACTCGCGATGAGCAGATCAGCGTCCGCGATACCGGCTTCCTCCAGTGTTTCGATCGTCGAACTGTCACCGAGAGCCGTGAGGACATCTAGTTCGTAGCCAAGGCTATCGATCCGGTCTGCATCAGTATCGATCACAACGACATCGTGAGCCCCATCGAGTTTGGCTGCAACTCTTCGGCCGACCTGCCCAGCGCCAGCGATTATCACACGCATATCTATGCTACTGCGTACTAGTCACATATTCGAACACCCGATAAGTACGCTTTGGCATCCGCGCTGTCGAATCCAGCGTTGTGGGACGGAACCTGAAAGGTGACCGGCGACAGCCGTCTGCTGTTCAGCCGGCTCTTTTCTCTAGCTGCTAGATAGAGGCAATACCTAAATGCATGCTCAACCCTGACCTAGCTACATGAACAACCAGTCCAACGTCGATGAACTCAAGGCATTTCTAGATGCTATTGAGTCTCATCTGAATTGTACTTTCGATTTGGAGTCTTTTGAGGACCGATTCCGGCTGCAAAAGTATGTTCTCCTCGCTGAAGACTTCGGCTTTGATCATGGGTATCGTTACGGAATGCACCTTCGAGGACCGTATTCACCACCACTCGCTGAGGACTACTACTCCAATCTCAACGAAATATCTGCAAGTTCAAATGCTCTTTCTGGGTTCAATGCAGAGGCCTTTGCTAATCTTGTTGGTGATAAAGATGCTCAGTGGCTTGAATACGCGGCGACTTTCCGTGAGTTCTTCCGTCGAGCCCCATCTTATCAACCGAAGCAAAAGCGGATTCAAACCGCCATCAAGCGAACTGTCACCGAAAAGGACGTAGATTATGAAGCTTTACAAATTATCGTCGATCAACTGGAACGAGGTGATGTCATCTGACGCGTTGATATCCGGCAGAGTACCGGATATATGGCACCGTAAGAATCATCAACACTAAGGCCATAGATTAGGTGTGAATCGATATGGACGCTGACCAAGTATATCGGCGGGTTAACGAGCGTACGAAGAACCGCTCGGAAGTCAGCCGGGATATCCGTCATATCGCACGGTCAATGTCGCGTCTACCGGACTACTGATTGCTTTTCAGTCGCTCGATAAATACACTCCGTCCCAGGTCTTCCTTACCAATGAGAGAGTTTTGCTCTGTTCGTTCGAGGGTCTCGTAAATGAACTCCATGCTGAGTTCCTTATGCTGGCGTCGGAAATACGTAAGGGGCTCTTCCACAGCCAAGTCATAGTTCTTAAAGCGCAGTTTTGAATCGTTCTTTCGGATAACTCCATCGCAGCCCCATTGGTCAAGGTATCGGAATACTAAGATTTTCCGTGAGAGCGTGAGAAGTCGCTTTGACTCTCGGACAAACTCTTCTGCCCACTCATACCATTCCCCGGGCATCCCCGTTTCCGGAATTTCAAACTCAGGCGCGTAAGTACGCAGGTACACCTGCACGAAGCTCAGCGCTGTTCGGTGATTCGCGTTTGGAAGTCCGTGAGTTGTAATAAGATTCGAAAGGAGGCAGCCAGCGACATTCGGGATTCGCTGACGCCAGTTAGTTTGGTTGATTGCCTCAACAATTTCAGCAAGCTCTGGCTGTTTATACCACCGAAGTGGGTTGCCATTATCCCGACATTCTTTTTCAATTTGATGGAAGCCTTCGATAACAGTGTCTATCAGAACCTCGTTGCCCGCTTCAGAGATCTCTTCATATCCGTCAAAGCTTCGAGGGTGGACTTTTGCGGTATAGAGAGCGTGAATCTCCTGATCGAAAGAGCAGCTCTTGATCTCTGCATAGAAATCGTTAATACCGGGCGAGGAGCCTTCTCGCTCGTTCCGTAGCCGTTGTTCAACAACTTCCAAGTCCGGGTTTGCAAATTGGAGCGACAAAACAACCCCATTACCCTCCTCGAGATGATAGGGTAGGAGTCGGGCCACATAAACAAATCCGCATCCGGACGCTTAATGTTTATTCTTATCCCGACGACACAGTCAGAATGTCCGGAACTACAATCATCCGTGGTTGATTCAACTCACATATTCGCCATCCCAAGAACGATTATCGCTGAAGCAGAGTCCAATGTAGATAAATGGCCCCTCTGTTGAAACCTTGGAGTCAAAAATGAACTAAACCTCCCATTATAGTCCAGAGGTGGTCAAGCTGAATAGATTCATAATTGGCAGCAGCTTTTTCTAGAATGTCTTCCGTATCTCATGAACATTCTTCGAGACACGACGGAAACACTCAAACCAATCCCCAAATTGATTTCCAAAATTGTAGAGATTGAGCAATTCGTCATAACCCCTCCAATCGACTGGTGGTATGCTGAACAGAGGTTCTGTAGCTTGGACTGCTTGCTGAAGCAGTGTCCATCCCAGCAGTTTCTACCCATTCCAGCTACACCGCCCTAAATCGGCTGTGTATGGTGCTATACCGCGCGTTCTCTGTGCAGAAATCCGTCTCCACTGAGTCAGTTCGTCGTCGTGATCTCGACAACATCACGATGGTCGAGTTTTGTCTCGGCGCCGACCTGGCGTTCCGAGCGCACGTCGTGGGCGTGGAGGAACCCCTCGCCGATGTCCGTATGCAGGAAGTACGCGAAGTCCTCGGCCGTCGAGCCGTCCGGCAGCACGAAACAGTCCTGCAGGAACGTGCCGTCGTCCTGTGGTTTTCGTGCGCCGGGGAAGACAGCGATAGCACCGAGCACGTCGAACAGCGCCGTTTCGATGACGTTCTGGACACCCGTCCCGCCGTAGGCTCCGATGAACTCACGGATCTCTTCGAGTCCGGCCGCTTTTGCCTCGGAGAGATCGCCCGTCACTTCGAAGTCCTCATCGCCGGGTCGATAGTCCAGCACGCCTTGCTCGTCGCCGTTTTTCAGTGCCTTCTCGGCGTGAGCGGAGACGGGAACGAACGTCAGGTGCTCGTAGTCGGGATCAGTCGTCACAGCCTCCCAGTTGTCTTGGGCGGCCTCGGTGTCCATCTTGTTGGCGGCGATGACGATCGGCTTGGTTCGCATCCTGATCTCACAGGCGAGAGCTTCGCGATCTTCTTCGTCCCACGTCGCGGGATCGAGTTCGAGGCCCTCGCCGAGGATGACCTGTTTGATCTCGTCTTCGCCGATCCCGAAGGCCGAGAGCTGCTCGGCGAGATCGGCCTCGACATCGCTGTCCTCCCCATCGTAGCCCGAACGGTACCGTTCGATACCCTTCTCGAAGATGTCGAGATACCACATGTCGAGTTCGTTCTCCAGGAAGTCGATGTCCTCGCGTGGGTCGTGATCCGTCGTCGGTTCCCCTTCGAGATCCGTCTCACCGGTGAAATCGACAACGTGGACCAGCACGTCAGCTTCGTTCAAGTCCGTGAGGAACTGATTCCCGAGCCCCTTCCCTTCGTGAGCGCCGGGGACCAGTCCGGCAACGTCGACCAGTTTGGTCGGCACGAAGCGGATGCCATCCTCACAGTAGCCGTGGTTCGGGGTACAGGTGTGGTCGAATTCGGGTGCCGCACACTCGACGCGGACGTAGGCTTCACCCACCGACGGATCGATCGTCGTGAACGGATAGGCGCCTTCAGGCACGTCGTTCATCGTCGCCGCATTGAAAAACGTGGACTTCCCGACGGAGGGCTTGCCCACGAGTCCGATCGTATAGCTCATTGGCGAGAAACGGGCAACAGTCGGCTAAAACGTTCCCAATCGAATCGACAGCGGGTGGCAGTCCCACACATTCCGGGATCGGTTCGCGTCACGGGACATCTGTGAGGAATATACGGAGTCCGACAGCCCAGCGGCACGACGAGACGCCGATCAGGACGTCGTTTCGAGGGGCCTGACCGTGGCCTCGACCGAGACGGGTCCACCGGACGTGTATGGGCGATCACGATTCCCGTTCCCGATGGTGAACTGTCTGTCGCCGTTGGAATCCAGATGCGGGACGGCAATCAGTCTCGTCCGACTCGATATCGACCGGTCGAGTTCGATCCGGACCTCGTCGTATTGGCCCGGCGGCAGGTACGCCGAGTGGCCGACGACCGGACCGTCCGCCGACCCCTCGTGGATCACGACGAACCCGCCCTCGGAGGTCGAGACCGAATCGACCGTGACTGTGCGTTCGACGACGACCTGGTCCTGGAAGGTCAGGGAGGCGACGGGCGAGGCGACGAGCACGATCGCGAGGTAGGCGATCGTCAACAGGATCGCGGCGTGTTTGGCGCCGTCCCTGAGCGTTCCTTCGCCCAGTTGGCCGGCGACGAACCCCGAGAGTGCACCCTGGATGAGCGCCGCGTGCAGGAAGATCAGCGTGTATGCGGGTTTGTTGACCTCTCCGAGCCGGGCAAAGGCGGTGACGTCGACGCCCAGTCGGTTCGAGTTGGGTACCGGGACGCTGTCTGGAAGGCTCGGGACGAGCACTTCCTCGACGGCGAAGATGATGACCAGGAACACCAGAAAGGAGACGTAGATGACGACGAGGTAGGTGAACATCTGCTGGCGGCGCTCCCGACGCATCCGGAGATCCGAACGAGCTTGTCTGGCGGCGATCCGCAACACCGGGCCGAGCTGACCGCTGGCCCGCATGGCGTTGGTCAACAGGGTGACCACGCGGGCGATCGACGCGGTGTGGATCCGTCGACCGAACCGCCGGAGGGCGTCCGCCGCGTTGGCTCCCAGGGTGACGTCGGTCCAGATGCGGTCGACCTCGTCGGTCAGCACCCCGAGGTCGGTGTCCCGGACGCGATCAATGCTCTCGACGAAGGACATCCCTGCTTCGTTCAGGCTGGCCAGCCGTTCGAGGAGCTCGGGCGTCGCGGCCTCGATCCGGTCGATGCGACGGGAATGGAGTTCCCGGACGATCGCGTAGGTTCCGATCAGGAAGATAGCCACCTGGACGATCACGTCGTCGGCCAGCCGGAGGTTGAACCCGTACTCGGTGATCGTAGCCGGTCCGCGCAAGGCGATCCACACCAGTGCGATCGGGACCGTGAGATAGAAGATCCGCGTCGGATTCCAGAGGATCGTCTGGATGGGACGGGTCACGATGTGCTTGATCCGCTCGACGCGATCGTACAGCAGGAGCTGGGTACGACCGGCGACCGAGCGGGCGGCCATGCCGCCGTCGGTGCTGGCGGTCGGCGTCTCGGGCGCCGTCGTACTTCGATCTCGCCCGCGCTCGAGTGCCGCAAGGCCACTCTCACGGGCGATCCCGAGTTCGTCGAGCTTCCCGTCCAGATAGACCACGAACAGCGCGTTCGCCAGCGGGACGACCAGGTACGCGAGCAACTGGAGGATCGGGAGTGTGTCGGTGATCGTCAGCCCGAAGACCAGCAAGATTGTAAACAGGAAGAGCATTCCCGCGATAAGCGTCGTGACGTAGGCCTCGGCGATCGTTGCCAAGAGTTCGAGAACCTCTGCCTGTCGCTGTTCGGCCTCTTCCTGAAAGCGCTCGTACTGGCTTTCGAGAAACGCCGGGATCTTTTGGCCGCTCGCGAGAACGCTCGCAAGATTCTCTCCGAACGTTCGAAAGGAGTCGCTAGGCGAGCGATAGGCCATCCGCCGGATCGCCGAGAGCATGTCTCGGCCGAACAGATCCATCTCCCGGACGGCGACACCCATCTCGTCGGCAGCGTCGCCGTAGATGTCCCGATTGCGGCCCAGCGCACGCATCACTTCCGGGAACGCGAGACCGCCACGGGACAGCGCGTAGGTGAACGCGACTGTCCGCGGCAGGGCCTCGTTGATCCCCCGTCGACGCACCTCTGCGTGGCTGGCCGGGAGTTGCCAGCGCGCGACGTAGGTCACTCCCGCGGCTACCAGCCCGACCACCACGCCACCGGCCGTCAGCAACGCGGTGAGCTGTCCGGATCCGAGGACGATTTCGAAGTCCCGGCGACCCAGGACATCCCCCATGACCGAGGGGAGATCGGCGAGGAGGGCAAGCACCGTCGGCAACGCCAGCAACGTCCCGGCCAGAAGGTAGACGCCGACGACTCCGCCGATCAGTGCGGCAAGCGCCGTATAGAGGTACGTCTTTGCGGCGTAGACACGGTAGGTCGTCCCGATGTACGCGGCCTCGAGTCGGCGTTCCCTGGTGGGGGAAGGTTCGACGTATCGGCTGAAGTACCGCCGGGCCGTCCGGCTGAACAGTCGATCGAGGCGCGGGCTAACGCCCGTCAGCGAGACTGCCGCGGCGACGACGAGTGCAACGACCAGCGGCACCAGTCCTGCGGCGTTCATATCAGACGCCGCTCACCTCGACGTCAAGCGTCCCGAGGGCGGCCGCCTTATCGGCGTAGTATCGGTTGACGTGGGCGGTGAACCGTCGGTAGTCCGTGACGCCTTCCTCTCTCAGTGCCGCGAGGAATTGCTGGCGGTCGCGCAGTTCCCCTAGCAGCTCGGCCTGACTCCAGCCCCGCTCGTCGCGGATTTCCTCGAGCAACGAGGACCCGTGCTCGGCGAATGCGTCCCCGGTGGGGTTCCACTCGTAGACGTTGGCGTAGTCGAGTTCGCCCGTCCGCTGGTCGATGCCTTCGATCTCGGCTAAGACCTTCGCGCGACGCACGCGTTCGTCACCCCGACGGGCCAGGACCTGGACGGCGAGCACGTCCAGGCTCTGGACCATCTGCCGGGGGACGTTGATGGGTTCGTTCTCTAAGCGATTGATGACCGTCTGGACCGAGTCGGCGTGCATCGTCGAGAAGGTCGTATGGCCGGTGTTCATCGCCTGAAACAGCGTGATGGCCTCCTCGCCACGTACCTCGCCGACGACGATGTACTCCGGACGGTGTCGCAGCGCCGAGCGCAACAGGTCGTACATCGTGATGTCGTCCTCGTCGAAGCGCTCTCTGGTCACGCTGGAGAGCCAGTTGTCGTGATATAGCGACAGTTCGCGGGTGTCCTCGATCGTGAGGACTTTCGCCCGGGGTGGGATGAACATCGAGACGGCGTTCATCGAGGTGGTCTTGCCGGCGGCCGTCCCGCCGGCAAAGAGGAGCGACTTGTTGTGTTCGATCGCCAGCCAGAGATAGGCGAGCATCTCGAGGCTGAAGGTGCCGTACTCGAGCAGGTCGATCGGCGTGAAGGGGTCTTCGGCGTACTTCCGGATCGTAAACGCCGATCCGTGCGGAGTCACTTCCGTCCCCAGTGCGAGTTCGATTCGAGACCCGTCGGGCAGCGTCGTCGAAACCATCGGGTCGGCAACGCTGATGTGTCGCCCCGAGCGCTGGGCCAACTGGATTACCGCGTCCTCGAGTTCGTCTTCTGAGAAGGTGACGTTCGTCTCGATGTCGGTATAGCGATCGTGGTAGGCAAAGATCGGTAGATCGACGCCGTCACAGGAGACGTCCTCGATCGCGGGGTCGTGCATCAGGGGATCGATTTTCCCGTACCCCTGAAACTCCCGGTAGAGGTAGTAGAACAGCCGGTGGACCGTTTCTGGCCCTACGTCGACGCCGTACTCCTCTAAACGCGCCCGCAGTTCTTCGAGGATGGCTGTCTCGGGATTCTCGTCGACGGCGTCGCGATACAAAAGCGGCCCGCGGACGTCCTCGAAGAGACGTTCGAGCAACTCCCGCTGGAACGCGTCGAGATCCGGTTCGGCGACGTAGTAGTAGTGTTCGTCCCGTTCTCGATCGTGATTGATCGAGGCAAAGGCGTAGGGGGCATTCAGCCAGTAGCGTTCGACTTCTTCCATCCCCGGACGCCCCTCGGTAGCGACCAGCCGTCCGTGTCGGGCCGGATCGTACTCCTCGAGAACGACTTGTGAACCGGCGAATACCCGACTGACCCGCTCGAACCAGTTCATGAGGCCAGTCACGCGACCGGTCCCGCTTGATCGACTCGCTCCCGACGACGCCCCGTCCTCGACGGTCTCGGTGGTGTCTGCCATTCTGGGTCACCCGGGATACGACGCCGACCGTATCCGTTTCGTATTGCGGATTGCGAGTCCAGGTACTTAAATTCGAACCGCCGATCATCAATGGCGAGAACGCGATCGGAACAGCGGTATGACAACCTCGCCGGCGCGTGACGGCTGGCGGCCGTTCCCTCCGTTGCCGTCACCTTCATGCCAATCGAACACATACCATTATCTACCGGATGAAGCGTGAACAGTTCAGCCTAAACGCCGACCCAGCCCCGACCGACAGCAGTCAGCCACCAACCATCGAGATTACCTACGACGGATCGAGTGAGACGCTTCTGCAACGGCTTTCGACGCCGGAAGGGGATCGCCGGAGGGGTGAGGATGTCGATGTCGCGTTCCGTCTGCAGGACGAACAGCGTGGCGTCTTGAGCATTTCCGATCGACTCACTGGCGCGTTCGTCTGCGAGGTCGATGCTGACGCCGACCGCGTCACCGATGTCGTCTCGGCCGCCGAAGACGGCGACGGTCGCTACCGGATCGAGATTACGGGCGCCGAGGAGGCCTGGTCGGTCCAGAAGCGGACGCTGCTGGTCTACGACGGCGACGGGCGTCTCCTGCGGACCTGCAGCCTCATTCCCGGCAGCGTCGAACTGTGAGCACTTTCGTTTTACGCGCTGTCGGCTTTTGATTTACCCTCGGACCCGACGCGGATCCACGACCCAGGACAAGCGGCAGTATCGTCCGGGAGTTTGCCAAGCGGTAGCAAAAGGCGGGATTTAATGCGTCCCCGCACCCCACGGTGGGTACATGCGACTCCACGAGTATCAGGCCAAGCGGCTCTTTGCTGACGCCGGGATTCCGACCCCCGAGGCCGAGTTGGCGAGCGATGTCGAAGCGGCGGTCACGGCGGCCGAATCGATCGGCTACCCCGTCGCGGTCAAGGCGCAGGTTCACGTCGGCGGGCGTGGGAAGGCCGGTGGGATCAAACTCGCGGCCGACGCCGCGGAGGCCCGCGCTGCCGCCGAGGAGATCATCGGCATGGACCTGAAGGGCTACGAGGTCGATCGCGTCCTCGTCGAGGCGGCCGTCGACTTCGTGAACGAGTTGTACGTCGGCGTGACCATGGACCGCGGTGCTGGCAAACCGGTCGCGATGGTCTCGAGGAAGGGCGGAGTCAACATCGAAGAGGTCGCCGAGGAGGACCCCGACGCCATCGCCCGGGAACACGTCGACCCCGCCTTCGGTCTCCATCCCTACCAGGCTCGCAAGGCCGTCTACGACGCCGGCGTCGACCGCGAGGTGGCCGGCGACGTGGCCTCGATTCTCTCGACGCTGTACGATCTCTGGGACGAGAAAGACGGCAGCGACGCCGAGATCAATCCCGTGATGATCACCGACGGTGGCGAGGTCGTTGCCGCCGACGCCGTTTTCAACGTCGACGACGATGCCCTGTTTCGCCAGTCCGAGATCGCCCAACTGGAGGGCGAGACGACCGGCGACGACCTGGAGGCGATGGCGAGTGAGTACGGCTTCGACTACGTCCGACTGTCTGGCAACGTCGGCGTCATCGGCAACGGCGCAGGACTCGTGATGACGACCCTGGACATGGTCGATCACTACGGCGGTGCCCCGGCGAACTTCCTGGACATCGGTGGCGGTGCAAAGGCCGGTCGCGTGCGCAACGCCCTGGAGGTCGTTTTCGCGGACGACAACGTGGACAGCGTCGTATTCAACATCTTCGGGGGGATCACCCGCGGCGACGAGGTCGCCCGCGGCATCAACGAAGCCCTAGAGGAGTTCGACGAGATTCCCAATCCGGTCACGGTCAGGCTCGCGGGGACCAACAGCGCGGAAGGCATGGAAATCCTCAATACTGATCTCGTGACCGTCGAGCAGACGCTGGAGGAAGCGGTTC
The DNA here is from genome assembly GCF_900880625.1 of Halorhabdus rudnickae. Classification (NCBI taxonomy): domain Archaea; kingdom Methanobacteriati; phylum Methanobacteriota; class Halobacteria; order Halobacteriales; family Haloarculaceae; genus Halorhabdus; species Halorhabdus rudnickae. The sequence continues at coordinate 681,795 of NZ_CAAHFB010000001.1, read as the reverse complement.
AGCGTGCCGTCGCCGACGCTCAGGAGGTGGAAGCATGAGTTCTATCAGACGATTCGACACTCGCTTCGCTCGGTCGACTGCGACTGATACCCTCATTCTCACCACGGGGTGGTTCGAATGAGTGTGCTCGTCGACGAGGATACCCGCGTCATCGTCCAGGGAATCACCGGCGGTGAGGGCGAGTTCCACGCCGAGCAGATGATCGAGTACGGCACGAACGTCGTCGCCGGTGCAGTCCCCGGAAAGGGCGGCCAGGAAGTCCACGGCGTGCCAGTGTACGACACAGTCGATCGGGCCGCTCGCGCGGAGGATGCCGACGCCTCAGTCGTGTTCGTCCCGCCCGCCTTCGCCGGTGACGCACTGTTCGAGGCGCTTGACGCCCCGCTGGACGTCGTCGTCGCGATCACTGAAGGGGTCCCGACTCAGGACGTCAGCAAGGTCTACGAACAGCTCCGCCGAACGGATACGCACCTGATCGGACCCAACTGTCCGGGGATCATCACGCCAGGCGAGACGAAACTCGGCATCCTGCCGGGCAACATCTTCGAGTCTGGTGAGGTCGGGCTGATCTCTCGGTCCGGCACCCTCACCTACCAGATCGTCGATAGCCTCACGGCGCGGGGCATCGGCCAGTCGACGGCAGTCGGCATCGGCGGCGACCCCATCATCGGGACCGGGTTTATCGACGCCCTCGAACTCTTCGAGGCCGATCTCGACACGGAGGCCGTCGTCATGTGTGGCGAGATCGGCGGCGAGGACGAGGAGGAGGCCGCCCGCTATATCGCCGAATACATGGATACGCCGGTGGTCGGGTTCATCGCCGGACGGACCGCACCGCCAGGCAAACGCATGGGTCATGCCGGTGCGATCGTCTCAGGGAGCGGCACCGGGACCGCTGCGAGCAAGATAGAGGCCCTCGAGAACGCGGGCGTGCCTGTCGCCGAGACGCCGGACGAGGTCGCCGATCTCGTCGAGGAAGTCCGCTGATCGCCGTCGCCGTCGTCTCGGCCGAACTGCTGTACTTCGAGCCCGAACCGATCATCGAGGTAGCCGAGACGAGCGAACACGACATCGAAGACGATCTGTGAGTGGCGTTGATGGCCTTTCCCGGCCAGCCAGCTACCAATCGATTCTTCCGAGGCGGAGAACTACCGTGGCCCGGTCAGTCGTCTCGACATAGCCAGTCAGCGGATATCTGCCACCAGATATTCGGTCCGGGAGTAACAGACGAGACCGGGGCACTCGACGATTGGTTACTCGTAGACGGGATATTCGTCAGTCAGTTCGTCGACGCGTTCGCTCACTCTCTCGATGACGGCCTCGTCATCGGGCGCGTCGACGACCTCGTAGATCAGGTCGGCGACCTCGCGAGTGGCGTCCTCGTCGAACCCGCGGGTCGTCAGGCCGGGCGTACCAGCCCGGATACCCGAGGGATTGAACGACGAGCGCGTCTCGCCGGGGACCGTGTTTGCGTTGAGGACGATCCCGGCGTCTTCGAGTGCCTCCTCGACGTCTTTGCCCGGCGTGTCGGGATGGGACGGTCGGAGGTCGATCAACACGAGGTGGTTGTCGGTCCCACCCGAAACAAGTTCGAGGCCGTGTTCCTGGAGGCGGTCCGCGAGGGCTGCCGCGTTGGCGACTGTTTGCTCGGCGTACTCCTCGAACTCCGGTTCGAGAGCCTCGCCGAAGCCGACGGCCTTGCCCGCGATGTTGTGCATCAGCGGGCCGCCCTGCATGCCGGGGAAGACCGCGGAGTCGATGTCGTCGGCGTACTCCTCGTCACACATGATGATGCCGCCCCGGCCGGCCCGGATCGTCTTGTGGGTCGATCCCGTCACGAAGTCCGCCACGCCGACCGGCGAGGAGTGGACGCCTGCCGCGACCAGTCCCGTGATGTGGGCGATGTCTGCGAGGTGGTAGGCATCGACGTCCTCGGCGACCGCCTGGATTTCTCCCCACTCGACCTCGCGGGGATACGCCGAGTACCCCGAGACGATAATGTCGGGATCGAATTCTTCTGCTGTCTTGGCCAGTCCCTCGTAGTCGATGTAGCCGGTCTCTTCGTCGACCTCGTACTGTTCGACGTCGTAGACCTGGCCGGCGAAGTTCGCCGGGTGACCATGAGAGAGATGGCCGCCGTGGGTCAGATCAAGCGAGAGGATCTTGTCGCCGGGTTCCAGGACGGCCAGGTAGACGCCCATGTTGGCCTGGCTGCCCGAGTGTGGCTGGACGTTGACGTGGTCGGCACCCCACAACTCCATCGCGCGGTCGATCGCAAGTTCCTCGACCTCGTCGGCGTACTCACACCCGGCGTAGTAGCGCTTGCCCGGATAGCCTTCAGCGTAGATATTCGTCAGTGCCGACCCCTGTGCCTCGAGGACGGCCTCGCTGACGTGGTTCTCGCTGGCGATCAGCGCCAGGGTGTCTTCCTGCCGGTCGCGCTCGCCAGCGAGGGCGTCGGCGACGGCCGGGTCGACCTCGCGGACGGTCTCGTGAGTCATATTTCACTCTCGTTGGTCCCTCTTGAATAATCTATCTTTCCACACTCGAGGGGAGGGTTTTGACACCCGCGCGTTCTAGCAGCACATCGGCGATTAGTCTGGAACCTCGGGTTGGACAGCCGGAGACGTGAAATCAGGATTGCCGAGACAATAAGATTAAACAACACCATTGGTTATATACAAAACACAAATGTCCAGTCAAAATACGATAGGAGGGCCACTCCAATCGATCCTCGAGGAGACCTTGCGATCGGCAACAGAGGCCTACGTCGTGAACCCGGCCGCCGAGACGATCACGGAACTGGTCGATGTCCTCGATGGGTTCGAGGACGCGCCGACGGTCCGGCTGCTGGTCCCCGAAGGCCCCCTCAAGCACGTCATGGACGATTTCTTGATCGCCAGCGTTACGGCGGATCTGATCGACTCGGAGGTACTTGAGATCCGCCTTCTCTCGGAGGTACCGGTCAATTCCCTCCTCGTGACCGACGACGCTGTCGTGTCGCTGGTGACCGTGGCGGAGACGCCCGCGGGGCTTCGGAGCGACGACGAGGCGTTCGTCGAGGAGACACAGACACACTTCGCAGACATCTGGGAGACCGCTAGGGAACAGTCGCTTCGGACCCCACCGCTCTCCCGGGTTCGATCGACGCTGGAGTCGGATCTCGACGCCGAGACGCGGGCAGACTTCGATGCCGTCCTCGACTCGCTGTCGGTCGCTCGCGGCGACGGGCAGGGTCTCGACGAGGTGACCATCAGCTTGCTGGTGGCCGCCCGCAACGAGCAGTTGCTTTACGACATTAGCAAGTGGGGCGAGGATGTCGGGGTGGCGAGCAAGGCAACATTCTCCCGGACGAAGACCCAGCTGGAAGACCAGGGACTGCTCGATACGGAGAAAGTCCCGATCGATGTCGGCCGCCCGCGACTGCGACTGATACTGGGCGACGAACGGTTGCGCTCAGCTGACGCGGACGAACTGGCTGCGGTCGTGATGGATATCCTGTCTTAGCGGGTTCGCCCGATTCGCCGTCGGGGCCTTCCGGGGGTGTCACGGTCGATCGTCGGTCGGAACGCGACCTTTTTGCCCATTGGGCCGCCACGGAGAGCCATGACTGTCGGCATCGCCGGGTCGGGACCGGCCCTCGAAGCGATCGAGGCCGCCCTGTCGGACGTGGACGTCCGGACCGAACGACACGAGGCACTGGACGTCGGCGCGTTCGACCTGGGGATCGTCGTTGATGTCGCCGGATCGGCGGCCTTCGAGCGCGTCAACGACGTGGCCTGCGAGACAGGCGCGCCCTGGATCGCTGTCGAACTCGGTGGGGTTGGTGGCGTACCGGTCGTCGACGCGGCGATCACTGGCTTCGACGGGTCAACCGGTTGTTACGGCTGCCTGGAGACGCGCGTCCGGTCGAACGTGGATCCGACCGAACAGCCGACCGAGGCCCAGCCGCCCACGACGGCCCGGTACGCCGGTGCGATCGCCGGTCGAGCCGCGGCGAGTTTTCTCGACGACGGGACGAACGGGCCAGACGTGTTCGGCCATGTGATCGAGATCCCCCACGAACGCCACCGGCTCCTGGCCGTGCCTCACTGCGGGTGTGGGACTGAACCCCCACGGGAGATCGAGCGGACGACGGCGTCCCGGGACGTCGAGGAATCGCTTGCGCTGGCCGAGCGCGGGATCGACGACCGGGCCGGGATCGTCAGGGAAGTCGGTGAGGTGGATTCCTACCCGCTCCCGTATTACCTGGCGCGCAACGCCGACACCGGGGGATTCAGCGACGCCGGTGCCGCCACACAGGCTGCCGGGGTCGCCCTCGACTGGAACGAGGCCTTCATGCGAGCGCTGGGCGAAGCGTACGAACGCTACGCGGCGGGCGTCTACCGGACGGAATCGTTCCGGGAAGCGCCTCGCGCGGACCTCGACACTGCCGTCCCGCCCGCGTCGTTCGTGACACCCCCGCCGCCCGACCGAGACGCCACAAGGCTGTGGATCGACGGTGAGAACCTGGCGACCGGACAGACCGTCGACCTCCCCGCGTCGCTGGTCGTGTATCCGCCGCCGAACGAGGCTGTCAGGCCGGCCGCGACGACGGGGCTCGGGTTCGGCAACGCGACCGTCGAGGCGCTGCTGTCGGGGCTCTACGAGGTCATCGAACGCGACGCCGCGATGCTCGCTTGGTACTCGACGTTCGAACCGCTCGGTCTCGCGGTCGAAGACGAGGGGTTCGAAACGCTGGTCGCCAGGCTCGAGGCGGCGGGGCTGTCCGTCTCGACGCTGTTGCTCACTCAGGACGTCGACGTGCCGGTCGTGGCCTGTGCCGTCCACCGGGAGGGGGAGTGGCCCCGGTTCGCGATCGGGTCGGGCGCCGACCTCGACCCCGCTGGGGCCGCCCGGTCGGCGCTGACCGAGGCGACACAGAACTGGCTCGAACTTCGCCGGATGGGCCCCGATCGGGCGAGCGAGGCCGGGGGCGCGATCGGCGAGTACGCCGCATTCCCCGAGGAAGTCCAGTCGTTCGTCGACCCGGGAAGTGTCGTCGCCGCTGGAGACGTCGGTCCCGACCCTGCACCGACCGGCGAGGCGGAACTGCAGGTGTTGATCGAGCGTGTCGCCGACGCCGGCATGACGCCGTACGCGGCACGACTGACCACCAGAGACCTCGCGACCCTCGGATTCGAGGCTGTTCGCGTGCTCGTCCCCGATGCCCAGCCACTGTTCCTCGACGAACCCTATTTCGGTGACCGACTCGACACCGTTCCCGACGAACTCGGGTTCGAGGCGCGACCCGGTCGGGCGTTCCATCCGTTCCCCTGAACGGGCGGTACTCGCGGGCGACCCACTCCGAGCGATCAGATGCCCAGCGCGGCACGCATCATGTCCCTGGAGCCTGGGCCGAGACCCACCGCGACCACTGCGATGAGCAGGAGGTAACTATAGCGCGGTTGCTCCTCGATAAACTCCTCGGTGAACAGCCAGACGATCGCCAGCGGGAAGGCGAGTTTCACCAGTAAGAACGGCCACGACGCACCCATCGCTTCGAGGACACCAGCGGGCAGGATCGTCTGTGTCACGTCGATGATGAAGGCGTTCGCGGGGTGTTTCGGTGAGTAGGAAATCGGGAGGCCGATCACATCGGCCCAGTCCGAAATGAGGACGTTCGCTACGCCGTCGACAGCCTGCCCCCAGAGGACGACCAGTCCGACTGTGCCGGTTCCGCTGTTGATCGACGGCGCGACGCGGTCTGCGAGGGCGTAGATGCCGGAGGCAAACAGTGTCGCCAGGCCGAGGGTGAGGATCACGACCTGCGGGTACAAGCCGACGTACTCGACGGTGGCTCCGAGGATCAGGAGGTAGCCGAACGTTACTGTGAGAATCCCGACGCCGAGGTACCCCAGCGTCCGCTCGGCCGACGCGACTACGTTTCGGCCGGCAAGTTCGACGCTGGCGAGTAACGCGGCCAGCGCGATGCCAAAGACAGTGAAGTAGATGACCGGGCTGATGAACAGCGTGTTCAGCGGGTATCCGATTGCGGGTTCGAATCCAGCGGCAGCCGCCGCGTCGGTGGCGTCTTCGACGACCCGCAGCGCACCACCGAACAACATGAACGGCACGAGTGCGAAGAACATCGACCGGTCGAGGTCGATATCGAGCCGACGCAAGAGGAGGTAGACGCCGATCAGGAAGAACAGCCCGACCAGCATGTACCCGACCTCGGAGACGACCGTATAGCCCGGCTTGGCGACGATTGCCCCGGCGCTTTCAGCGGCCCGACAGGCTGATTTGCTGTTCGCCAGCGAGAGGCCGCCGTCTTTGATCGCACAGGTGGCCTTGTGGGCGTCGGCGTACACCGGGCCCCAGAAGTACTGCCAGACGAAACCGTCCCAGACTGTCCGCGTGAAGGCGATTGAGCCTCCGACGAGGGCAACGAGGGCAGCGGCGAACGTCGCCAGCCAGGCCCGTCCCGGATCGTCGGCGACTGCCGAGTAGTCCATGCCCGAGTTGCCGAGAGCCGGGGAGTTGAGCGTTCCGGTCCCGAGTGACTTCGATTGGAACCCGGCGCTGACGCGGTTGCGTTTCTTCCGACTGATCCCGACTCTTTTGGCCTTCGCCGTCGACTTCCCGGTATGGATCCGGAGGTACTGGGTGATCTCGTGGCGCCCGCCCGGCGGACCGACGCCGTCTCCTACCGGCACGCCGAGGAACCCGCTCGATTACAGCGCTACGACAGCCTCTGTACGACCGCCTGGCAGACGGCGAACCTTATGCGACTCTACGGGGTTCACGCTGGGGCGACCGTCGGGATCGTTGACGCACCGAAACATCCAGACGGCGGCCCGCCCACTGACATGCGCGGTCCGTCGACTGACGCGCCGGGCGATCGTGGCTCGGGAACGCCGATCCCGGAGGTGATCACGGCGTTTCTCGGGGCCTCGCTGCTCGGGGCGGTTGTCCGGTTCGATCCGCACCAGTCTTTCGACGGGTCGGCCCTGCTCTGTCCGGCGGCGTGGACCGGAGACTACGAGCTCAGTCCTGGCTGTACGGTCTTGGCGTATGGCGGGCCGCCGACGGACTCGTCAGTGGTCCACTTCGAGAGCGAGGTCTGGAGCGAGACGCCGATTGCCCCACCGGAATCGGTGTCCCCGACGGCCCCCGTACTCGCGGCGGACAAGCACACGTTCGACCATGCGACGCTCCTCGGGGCCGCCACCGACGTCGTCGACGAGCACGGCGTTGCCGAGGGTGACGCTGTCGCGATCGATGCGTCATTCGCCCGACCGGGCACCGTCGTCGCCGGTGTGATCGCACCGCTGCTCGTGGGCGGATCGATACAGGTTGGCGGCGGAGACGTCACCCATCGGGTCGGGGATGTTGGGATCGATCCCGCGGCGGTCACTCTCTGCCCGTCGGACGGACGTAGTTCGCGAGTGTGACGACGGTTCCGGTCAGCCAACCGATGGGGAAGGAGATTCCGAACCACATGATCGCGTGGGAGAGTCCTTCGAGGTCGAAACGGGCACGCAACGTCTCGGCGATGCCGCCATAACTCAGGACGGTATCGTTGATCCAGCGCGCCACCTCAGTGCTTTGGGTGAAGACGGCGTCCTGTATCGTGGGGATGTAGAAGGCCGCCACGATCGGCGGCAAGAACAGCGCGGTCATGGCGAAGGGATAAGCGAGCAGGACCGTCGTCGCCCGGCCGCCGACTGTTCTGAAGAGGTACGCGATCATGCCGGCGACGACGGCGACGACGCTCGCAACGAGGACGGCCAACACTTCGTGTCGATCGCTGAGTTCGAGATGGGCGACCACCGTGAGCGCGCCCCACAGCGCTGTCAGGACGAGGAAAGTGCCGATCGCGCCGATATAGGCAGCGACCCAGTCGAGCCGACTGGTCTGGGCACGCATGACGTAGCCAAACAGAACCATCGGGTACACGATCGCGAGGAGCACCCAGCCCACCACGCCCCAGGAGCGGTAGGTGATCCACCCGCGCTGGCTGTCGGGGGTCCACTTGCCCAGCACCGTCTGATCGGCGTCGATCTGCCGCGGGTAGATGATCTCCATCCAACTCTCGTGGAGGCGCTTGAGATCGATTCGGACCCCCTCGACGATGCCCGACGCGTTCCCGGCCGACATATACTGGCGATTGAACACGCCACGGTATAACTGCTACGAGGGAAAGCTGTCCCCTAGGAGGGTATCGACGTTCCGTCTGGCACTGGGTCCACAGTCCGACTGGAAATGCCTACCAGTCGGGAGAGAAATCCGGATCGACCCGGCGGTCCGTCCGTTCGATGGCGTCGATGGCGGCGAGGTCCTCGGCCGGTAACTCAACCCGGACGCTCTCGAGATTGTCTCGGATATGTGCCTCGCTCGTGGCTTTCGGGATCGCCGTCACGTCGCGTTCCCGGAGCCACGCCAGACTGACTGCGGCTGGGCTAACGTCGTGTTTCTCGGCGATCTCGAGGACCGTGGGGTCATCCATGACAGCACCCCGAGCTAGCGGCGAGTACGCGACGAGATTGTAGCCGGTTTCCGTGGCGTGGGCCAGCAGTTCCTCCTGGGGGAGCTGTGGGTGCATCTCCACCTGATTGGCGAAGATCGGCGCGTCCAGAATCTCCCGAGCACGATCGACGTGCTCGGGCGTGAAGTTGCTTACACCGACGTGTTCGATCAGTCCGCGGTCGTGTAGCTCGTCGAACGCCCCCAGCGTCTCCTCGGGGTCGTAGGCACGACTCGGCCAGTGGATATAGAGGAGATCCACCGCGTCGACGCCCAGTTTCTCGAGGCTCTGCTCGGTCGTCTCGATGACGTCTCGATACGAGAGGTTGTCCGCCCACACTTTCGTTGCGAGGAAGACCTCCTCCCGGGAAACGTCCGCGGCGGCGATTCCGTCGCCGACGGCCGCCTCGTTGTCGTAGGCCTGTGCCGTGTCGACGTGTCGATACCCGGCTTCCAGGGCCGTCCGGACGCTTTCGGCACACTGTGCGAGGTCGTCGTTCTGCCAGGTCCCGAGCCCAAGCATTGGCATCCCATCGACTGACGGGACATCCTCGGGATCGATCGATGTTGCTTCCATCACGAGGACGTACGCGGCGCCGGGAGTAAGGGGTTTTGAAAGTCGGAGCCCAGGCCACGTCGACCGCGGTAGGGGGGTGCTCTCAGTATTTCGGCTCGGCGTCGAACTCTGCGTAGAAGTCCTCCATGAACGTGTCCCGCTTCGCTCGCCAGTCGGCGAATCCGGCGGGCGTCTCGGGGTAGTCGTCGTAGATTTCTTTGAGTTCGGTCGTCCGCTTGTTGACCTTGTAGGCGTCGTACAGCGTTGCCCAGTGGCCGAAGGTGTCCTTTAGCGTTTTGAGCTTCAGTCCCAGGCTCATCGAGGCCGTGCCCGAGCGCCCGAGGATGTCGATGAGTTGCTGGGCAGGGAGCGCCGACAGTATCTCCGCGAGATCGTCGACGGTGTGGGTGCCGCCGAAGATGTTGTACAGATCCATCGCCGCGAATCGCTTCCCGAAGTCAGTCAGGACGCGGCGGTTGTACGCCCACAGTGCTGACTCGTCCGCATCTCCGTCGGCGATCGCGTCGGCGGCGATCTCGGCCGCCCAGTGGCCGGCCTTGGCAGCGCCGGGGATCCCGCCGCCGGTGGTAGGGTTGACGTGCCCGGCGGCATCACCGACCGCCATGAACCCCGGTGCGACAGCGGAATCGTAGGGCCGGCGAGTCGGGAGTGCCCCACCGAGTTTGTCTTTGACCGTCGCGTTCTCGAACTCGGGACGGTTCCGGATGTCCGCCCGGAGCACGTCGACCAGTTCCATGGGTTCGCGATCCATCTGGAAGCCGAGTCCGACGTTGATCTCGGTAGCCGTCCGCGGGAAGTACCACAGATACCCGAGTTCTTCGGTCGGTTTGAAGACGATCGCGTCGTCCCACTCGACGGGCTCCTCGACCTCGATGACTTCCCGATAGGCCGAACAGAACTGCTCGTAGGTGACGTTCGTATCGAAGGTGGCGTCGGCCAGATCGGCCTTGTCCTGAAGGATCGAGAGCGCGCCCGCGGCGTCGATGACTACCTCCGCGTCGTACCGGCGTGGGTCACCCTTCCGGACGGCTTCGACGCCCTCGACGCGGTCGTTCTGGACCACGTCCCGAACAACGGTATCGTAGTGGATCTCGGCACCGACCCGATCGGCTTCCTCGAGCAACACTTCGCCGTAGCGCTTGCGGTCGACGATCGCGCCCGAACCGGTGCCGAAAGGGTAGTCGATGGTGTCGCCGTCGGGGATCTCAAAGCGGGCGTATTCGACGGTTTCGTTGGTGAACGATTCCTCACGGAGGTATTCGAGGTCGATCACGTCCGGGAACGTGCTCTTGCCCTTGATCGCATCGCCACAGGCGATGTGACCGGCTTCGCCCTCGCTTTTGCGTTCCAGGATGACGACGTCGAGACCCCGCTGGGCAGCAGTCGCTGCAGCGAACGCGCCGGCAGTCCCCCCACCGACGACGACGATGTCGTACGCCTCGCTCGACATTAGACGTGGGTAATCCTGGCGGTCAGAAAAAGATGCCGTGTGTCGAATCCGTCGCCAGCGTGACCGATCGTCTCCGTGACGAAAGGGTCATTATCGGGCCGGACACACTTCCACCAACGCGCCGACACCTCGTCGGCGATGGTGACACAGATGACGGCTATCCCTAGACGACTCGCCGGCTGGCTGGCCGACCGGGAAGCCCTTCCGACCGCCGGACGGGCCGCGCTCGGCTACTACGCCGAGACCGGCGTGTTCGAACGCGAATCGCTCGAACTCAAACGACTGGTCGATCGTCGCATGGACGCGATGATCGCGGACGCGTTCGATCCCGTCGAAGACGCGCTGGCCGAGGCCTTCGACGCGGAGTCGGTCGAGTTCTCCTACGACACGAAGCTGACGCTGCCGGCAGAGTTGACACTGGGACAGCTCTATCGGACCGCACGCGAGCGCGCAGTCGACGGGAACGATCCGGTTACATTGAGCGTCTGGGCGGACGGGACCCTTGACGCGGACCTCGACGATGCCGACGCCGTCGGACCGATCCGCTTTCGGGAGCCGATCACGACCGCGGAGTGGGAAGCCGGGCCGGAGACGCCACAGGAACTCGTCGATCGGAGCGAGTACCTCACCCGATTGGTCGTCGCGGCACTCGTCGACGGCGACATGCGTGATGCGATCAACGACGCGGAGTACGAGGATTTCGGGGTGTCGGTCGATCTGGAGCCGGGCGACCGAAAGCGAGTGGCCGAGATCGCCCAGGAGACACTCCAGTCCGAACTCGAGGCTGCTTTCGAGCGACTCCCCGGGGAGATCCGCGAGATCTACGACTGGGCGGTCGAACTCTCCGAGCGCCACCAGGATCGCGACCCCCACTTCCGGGAGCTGCTCGCGGACGCACAGGCGGGCGATCAGGACGCAGGCGAGCGGATCCGCAAGGAGTACCGTGACGCACCGATTGAGGACTTAGACGCCGAGATCGATCTCTTCGACAGGGTCGAGGAGCTTCCGTACCTCAAGACCCAGTACGCCCGCGTCGGTGTCATCTACGACGGGATGATCGAGATGTACCGACGCGCCGGGTTACCCGTCGAGGAGGCGTTCAAGCGATCGATCGTCCTGGCGATCATCGGCGCACAGATCTGGCTGGACGATGTCGACGACTTCGAGGCCGATCGTGCCGAGGGGCAACTGACGCCAGTCACCGCCGAGTACGTCCTTGTGAACGACGAAGACGAGGCCTACGACCGGATCGTCGCCGTCAGCGAACGCTATCTCGATCTCGCGAGCGAGTTCGCCGCCGAGACGGACTCGCCCCTCGCGGGGATCGCCGCCGAGTACATCCGCTACTCGGGTGATCCGAGCGTCCTCCCCGGTCACAGGACGGCGTGATCGTCGGCTCGTGTGATGACCGGCGACGCCTCGGGTGTGACACGTTTTTATATCGGTGGCATGCACACTTGGAGTAATGACGACGCTTGCAGACATTGCGAAGCGACTCGAATCGATCGCCACTGCGGCGACGATCGCGAGTCGAGATCTGCTGACGCTGGACACCAATCCCGTCCCGGCCGAGTGGACACACATCACGAAGATCGACCCCGAAGAGGAGAAACAGCTTCCCCTGCTGTTTCCGCTCTATCTCCAGCACACGAGCGCCCTCGAGGTCGGGGGATCGAAGGACGTGACCGGGGAAAACACCCAGCAGACGCTCGAATTAGTGGCCGATCGGCCGGCCCCTGCCTTCCAGGAACCGTCCGGCCCGGCACAGGTGACCAACGCGACGCGCGAACGCGCCGAGTTCCTGGCACTCCCCGAAGTGCTCAACGGCGACGCGGAGTCGCTAGTCGGGCAACTCGGCGCCGGCATCGAACACATCGAAGAGGAGATCGCCCCGACGATGCTCGCCGAGAAGCTGCCGATCCCCCTGGGCGACGAACTCGAGAGTCGACTCGCCGGCGCGGCCACCTCCTGGATGATCGACGAGGCGATTTTCGAGGCGTATATCATCCAGAACCCCGACAGTGCAGCGGCTCGGGAGGCCAACGTCGACGAGAACGACCTGCTCGGTCCGACGGCGGCCAAACAGCGGGCGATGGCCGCCGAGCGACATCACGAGTCCGAAATCATCTATCTGGAGTACTCGGGTACCTTCGGCGACGAGGAGGCCCAGGACATCCTCGCGGCGATCGACGAGGGCGTCTCTTGGTCGCGGGTCTGGTACGGCGGCGGTCTCGACGATCGCGAAAGCGCCCAGGCAGTCGTCGACGCCGGTGCGGACGCGACAGTTGTCGGGAACATCTTCCACGAGATTGCCGCCGAAGAAGTTGAGATCTGTGCGGACGCCGCCGCAGCGCTCGGCCCCGACGCCGACAGGGCGGCCGTCGAATCCTGGGTCGACGAGACTGTCGATATCGACGGAACCAGTGCCGCAAGCTATCTCTCGACGATCACGTCGTTGTCCAATCCCACATCCCGCGCCAGGGAATACCTCATTGCGACGATCGAGGCGTATCTCGGGCTGACAGCACTCGCCGACGAACTCGACGGCACGGTGACCGACGAGATCTCGTTGTCGGTTGCACTCGACGAACGCGAGGAACTTCCCGGCGAGGTGGAACTTTCGAAGGTACTTCTGGACGACGAGCAATCTTTCCCGCACGATCTCGTTGCCGGCTTACTCGCCGAGCGATTCGATATTCAGGCGGATGTACCACCGGTCGCCCACATTGGCGTCGAGATATAACTACGGTACCCCAGTAGCCTATCGACTGGCTCAGTGCTGAGCTTGGCACCCATCGCTGGGCTTTCTGCCGTTGGACTGAATGTCCTGCCTGATATGCAGACGCTATTCTCAACAACGCCGTCAACTGAACACTCGGCCCAACTGTCATCGCTACCAGACTAACACCTGTACAAGACCGTGGATCGGCCTGACCACTGGGCTTGACCATGTGGCTGCGTTGGAGAAATCTCCACTCCGTGCTACGGTCACGCCACGTCTCGGGGGTGATTTCACTTACAGATGTATCTGAATGCTATATCGGATTCAGATCTATCTGGGCAAGGTACAACTTTGCTACACACGTATCCCTTACGCAGCATCCGGCATAATTATAAGAAATATTACGAAAAACACTATATAGATCGACACGATGCTTTATATTGAAATGAGCTTAAAAAGACCTTGGCGTAATTCGGATAGAAGACCAACAGCCACCGTAGCGCTTGGTGGAGCGACTGTCTTAGCAGCGATGGTCATACTGACAGCGTTGTCGGGGGTAGTCGCTGGCGCGGATCTATCGTCGGGCCCCGGACCAGCTGAACTCAACGAATCAGTCGAGCCCGGTGACGGGACGAACCTCACTATCCTCCAGTATAACGACGTGCAAACGGCGATGGCAAATCCTGAGGCAATGGGGACGCTCCAGGGTGCGATCACTGACCGACAGGCTGCCCTCGATAATCCAACGATCGTCGTGGGTGGCGGCGACGAGGTTAGCCCGAGTTCTCTTTCGGCTGTCTCCCAATGGCGTGTTCCGACTGACGTGTTGAACGTCATCGATCCGGCAGCCGAGGTCATCGGCAACCACGACCTCGACTACGGGTTCAAGCCAGTCGCGAACTTCAGCGAGAAATCTGAATTCCCGTGGCTTGTGGCCAATATTCGGGGCCAAGACGGCGGAAACATTCCTGGGACCAGCAACTACACGACCGTCACGCGCGATGGCGTGAAGATCGGCTTCCTTGGTCTCGTTGATGACGCTGTCAAGTCAAAAACGGCAATTGACTTCGAGGAACACGGCTACAAAGTAACGGACTTCTCGAAAGCCGGCAACCGGGTCGCAGAAACGCTCCGAGAAGAGGAAAACGTCGACGTGGTCGTTGCACTCACTCACACCGGCATCCCCGAATCCAAAGAACTCGCGAACAACACGGACAACATCGATGTCATTGTGTCCGGTGACGACGAGATCACGTACGGCCCGAAAATCACTTCGGGATCGGTCATCGTCGAAGCGGGGGGCAACGCCGAGTACCTCGGCGAAGTCAACATCAGCGTCAGCGCTGATGGTGTTGGGTTCAACGATGGGCAGCTCTATACTCTCGATGAGGGTAACTGGTCGATGAACGAATCGGCCAAGGGCGTCGTCGAATCGGGACTCAGCGAGGACCTTTCGAAGGTTGCTGGCGAAACCACTGAAGCACTTGATTCAACTGGCCAGAACTACGCCGACGACACCAACTGGGGGCGCATCGTCGGTGATGCGTTCATCGAACAGACTGATTCGGACGTGGCTGTCACCAACGCGGGCGGCATCCGTGGAAACTTTGTCATCGACGAGGGTGAAGTCACGTACGACGACGTGTATACGTCGCTGCCGTTCGGGAACACTCTCGTCACCAAGGAGATGACTGGTGAACAGCTTCAGAATCTGCTTGCGAGCCAAGTCACTGCACCGACTGACAACTACGGAGCCCAGTCCCAACTACAGGTAGGTGGCGTAACGTACGAATACGTCGATCAGCCCAACACTTCGACGGTAATCGGCGACATCTTCGTCGATGGTGAACCCCTCGATCCGGACGCGAGTTACAATGTGACAGTCAACTCCTATATGGCCGGGTGGGACGATCTCAGTAGCCTCCCGACAGTCGAGGAGGACTACACGCTGTACGGTACCACTGTCGTGAATTACATCGAAAAACGCGGGACGATCACGCCGCCGGCGGAAGATCGCATCCGGCGGGCGACTCGCATGCTCGACGACCCGTCAGTGTCGGCCGATGGAGACCTGACCACGTTGACCTACGATGTCCCAGCTGCAGTCAGTGAGATCAACGCCTCGACGTTCACCATCATGAACGAGACGTCACAGACCATCCCCGTCGAGGACGTGACACTCGACGGCGGAACCCTCTCGATCGCGGTCGAGACAACGCCCCTTGCGGACCTCTCGGCCACGAGCGACGCCGTCGAGGTCTACGGCCACTATACGGACAGTGAGATTGACCAGCTCCGTAACGGCCGCGAGGACTCGGTCCTCAATGCAGACGCGATGATCGAGGTCGATGACGACAATCCCGAACCGACGGCAACGGAGACGGCGACCACGACAGAGACCGAGACCACAGAGACGACCGAGCAGATGGACGCGAGCCCAGAAACGACGGCAACCAGCGGTCCAGGGTTCACGGCTGTCTTGACGATGACGGCGCTGTTCGTGCTGTCACTTGGTGTACTCGGCAGACAGCGCCGTAACTAGGCCGTCTGTCGATCCGTTTTTTTCTTGCCCGAGACCCCGTCAGAACGACCACCGTACCGCCGATTGAAGAGACCGGTTTGACACTATCTCTGTCTGTTTTAAACGTTTGCCGGCGCCGTGAAAGATATCTCGAATCGACAGGGTACCGCCGAGTGCCCAGTAGACTCAGCTATCACTGTCGCGTTCTGTTGATAGTTCGCTTGCCTCGGCTTGTTCTAGGGGTGCTCGATCGATTGGGGATTCCTCATCATCGGTTGAAGTAATCCCTTCGTCGGTGTCGAAGGAGTCGAGGTTCTGCTGGGAGCTATCAGCCATCTCTTCCTGTGGATCGAAGAGGACGATGCCCGTCCCACTGGTGTATTCGTACGCGCTCCACTCGGGATAAGTGAGGACCCCGGACATCTTCCGGACGCGGATCTGCTTGATGAGTGCGTCCTCGACGATCTCCTCGTTGAGACGCATCTCGACGATACCGTCCGTCATGTACCCTAAGTCGTGCGGGAATCCGCCGCCGTCGCCGGCCATAGTCGCGCCGGCGAAGACGGGGACGAATCGGCCTTTACAGACATCCGCGCGAACGTCTTTGACGAAGTTGTACGCCCGGATCGGCTGGACGAGCGAGCCCAGTTCCGTCAGCGAGTCGATGACGACGATCCCGCGCTCGTTCATCTCGAGTCGTTCCAGAGCGTTGTCCAGTTGGTTCTCCAGTTCGTGGATCTCGGTCCCGTCCCGGACTGTTGTCGTCGCGTCGCTGGCGACCGACTGGAGGTGCCGATTCCACTCACCCATGCGGTCGTGCATCCGATCGGGGTCGTCGACCCGATAGGTGAATCCGTCGACGATATGTAGCTGATCGCGTTCGAGATACGGGATGACGTTCCACTCCAAAGACATGAACGACTGGATGATCGACACTGGCGGTTCAAGGAAGGCAACGACGACGGCGGGTTCACCACGCTGGAGCGCCCGCCAGACGAGTTCCGCCTGGACAGACTCGGTTCGGGTCCCTGCCAGGTCGCTCAGCATGACGAATGCGTTGCGCGGCATCCCCTCGGGCAGAGCGGTCTGAAGTGCCTCTACGCCGGGGTCGAACCGCCGTGCCTCCTGGAACTGCGTGAAGACGCGATCGCTGTTCTCGACGGCCCTGCGACACGCCCGCGAGCAGAACCGATAGGTCTGGTCGTCACGCTCTAGGATCGTCGGATCATGAGGGATCGGCAACCGACAGTAATCACACCGCTGGATGCCTGCCGTCTCCGCCGTATCGTCCGGCGATCCGGCCCCTTCAGCATCGGCCCCTTCGTCGACCGGATCCGTCATGCGCTCACGTATCAGTCACAACCGTAAAACCGTCGGGGGTTGTTCGCGGACTCGACGGGGTCGACGCGAGTCCGGTAGCGCCAGATCCACTCAGGTATAGACGAACAGCGCCAGCCAGATCTGGGCGAGGCCGGCCAGGATCAGGACGACCCCGGCAATCTGAGTGAGACGTCCGGACAGCGCCGGCAGTCGCTCCCGACCGACGTCGACGCCGACAGCGATAGCGACCGTCGCCCCGATCATGAGCAACACCATTCCGGCGGCGTACCCGCCGAGGACGGCGAGGGTCCCGTATAGTGGGAAGGTGAGCGCCTGGGAGACGATCCCGAGGAATACCGGCGCGATACAGCCGGTCGCCGCGACGGCGTACAGGACTCCGAACGCCACGAACGCCGGGATCGAGGTCCGTCGTTCCGGCAGGCGGGCGTGCCATCCGATCGATCGATCGGACAACGTAAGCAGTCCCAGACCGACGAGTACCGCGCCCACGATCACTTCCAGGGAGGGCAACCACTCGGTCAGCGATCGGCCGACAGTAACGGTCAGTGCCGCGAGGACGGCGAACGCAACGAGGATGCCGAGGCTCGCGGCGACGCCGCGAACGAGTGCGCCCGGGAGGGTCGCGTTCGTCCCGTCGTTCGCCCGGATGTAATAGCCGACGTATCCGGGCAGGAGGGGATAGGCACAGGGCGCGAAAAAGGTCGCCACCCCGGTGGCGAACGCGAAGGAGACCGCCGCCGCCACTCCGAGATCGGTCATGCGTCTGCGTCGTCGATGGCTCGACTCAGGCGGTCGGCGTTCGGCACGCCCGCGTGTGACCAGACGACCGACCCTGCGGCGTCGACGACGGCCGTGAACGGGAGTCCGGTGGCGTCGAACCGCCTCGACAGCACGTTCTCGGCGTCGTGGCCGACCGGCCAGCGACCGCCGTGGGTTCGCCACCACTCGATTACGTCTCCTCGCGTCCGATCGGACGCGTCGCCGAGATATTCTCCCGTGACGGAGACGAACTGGACATCCTTGACGTCGGACTCGACAGTGTCCAGGGTGTCAAGCGCCGGTTTGCAGGGCGGGCAGGTCGTCGCGAACAGGTCGACGACGGTCGTCTTTCCGGGCACGGGGACTGTCATCTCGCCCCCTGGGCTCCCTGCTGTGTCGAAGAGGTCGACTTCGACGGGGGCGACGTCGCCACCGACGGACGACAGCGAGACGTACCCACCGGCACCGACGACTGCCGCCGCGCCGAGTCCGGCCAGAAGTTCGCGCCGTCGCATCCTCAGCCCTCCCGCTCGCGGAGCGTTTCGAGATCGGCGTAGACGTCCTGCCATCGCGGCGTCGATCCCGTATAGGCTCGCTCGACGTAATCGTCCGCGTTGACCAGTAGGATGAGCGCGAAGTGGTTGAACATGTACATGTCCATGTCTTCGGGGTGGGTCCGATCGAAGCTCACCCCGAACTCCCCCTGGACGACTCGCTTGGCATCTTCGGGCGTGTCCGGGCGGAGGAACCGCCATCCCTCAGTCAATGAAACGTCCATCCGGTCCGCGTAACTCTCCAGTCGCTCGGCGTCGTCACGTTCGGGATCGAACGTAACCGCCAGAAACCGGGTCGCGTCGATGTGCCCCTCATCGATAGCCCGCATCTGGACGTTACGGAGCGCCGAGATCAGTCGTGGACAGACCGTCTGGCAGTGCGAATAGAAGAACGTCACCAGCGAATCCCCCTCGCCGCCGGTCGTCTCGACCGTCTCGCCGGCGAGCGGGTCCGAGACCGTCACGTCGGGGAGTCGCTGGCCGTGGCCGGGAAACCGGACATCGGCTGGTTCGTATCCGGTATCGGGTTCCCTGAGGTACGTGTCCGAATCCCCGCCGACGCATCCCGCAGTGGCGGTGACCACCCCGGTTCCGAGCGCTCCCAGATACTCGCGTCGATGCACGATTCGTTGTCCGCTTCGCGCACACTAAACGGTTCGCTATTGCGAATTTTTTGCATGTTATTGCCGGGGGACTGGGCGAAATTTGCGGCTTCGTTGGCCGGAATATACCGAACGGCTCAGAACAGTCTTGTTCTATGCGTGAATTTTATCGTGTCCATGACGATGCAAATCACTGGCTCTTTGACGCTAGAGGTGGACGTAACTATCAATGAACGGCGACTGGATCCGGACTAACGGCTGTTTGCGCAGACACGAGGGGTCTGACGTCGGCCAGTGTCTGGACGGTCACCCGGAGAGTGAGGCATCGACGACGCGACGTCGACTGCTCGGCGCTGTCGGAACGGGCGCGCTCCTCGGACTCGCCGGTTGCCTCGGTACGGAGACGCCGGATCCCGTGACACTGACCGACAGCGACGCCTGTGACGTCTGCAGGATGATCATTCCCCACCACCCGGGACCGAGCGCGGAGGTGTTCTATCGGAACAAAGACCCTTCGGACCACGAGAACCCGGCACGGTTCGACAGCACGTGGGAAGCGTTCCAATACGATTTCGAGCGACGCGATCGCGGCTGGACCCGATCAGCCTTCTACGTGACCGATTATTCGGCCGTCGACTACGAGGTCCTCACCGATGGCGGCCGGCCCCTCATCTCGACACACCCCGAGGCGTCGGCGTTCGTCCTCGCCTCGGACGTGACATTTGTCGTCGCGTCGTCGGTCGAAGGCGCGATGGGGCGGGATCTGATCGGGTTCGGCGACGAGGCCGACGCGCGGATGTTCCGGGACGACTACGGCGGCGAACTCGCCGCTTTCGGCGAAGTGACACGTTCGATGATCGCCGAGTTGAGCGGGACCTGACATGCGCGTGAGCGTCGTCCTCGCTGGCCTGGCCCTGGGGCTGACAATCGCGTCGCTCGCGTTCGTCGCCACACCGGCCGACAGCGCGACAGCACACCCAGTCGCTTTCTCGGAGACGCTGACGACGGGAATGACCGGCGTCGATGTCCGGCAGGCCGATGCCGGTGGGTACGAGATCCCGCGGGCACAGGTGTTTTACTCGCAGTACCAGTACGTCATTGGCTACTACGGGATCGAGACGGCGCTCGGTGCGCTCGACCGTGACACGACGACTCGACAGTTCGGGCACCCGCTCGCGATCTACGTCACGGACTTCGCCGACGCGGGCGTCGAGCTGACCGACGACGGCCTGCTCGTCGTCACCTCGGATCCCGCGGTCGATTGGGTCGAAGCCGGCGATGCGTTCTTCGTGGTCGACAGCGCCGCGCGAACGCCGGGCGGACCGGCGATCGTTCCCTTCGACGACCGGGCGACCGCCGTAGCGTTTGCGGACCGCTACGGGGGAGCGATCCGCCGCTGGAACGAACTGGACAGCCACGAGGGAGAACTCAGGGGCGAACCCGTTCGACGGCAGATCGACGATCGACGAGCGTGGGCGGACCGAACGGTCCGGGAGCGCGAAGGCTTGCTCGAACGTCCGGTCTCCGTGACCGTCGGCGAGGACGTTTCGACGCTCGCGGCGGCCGTCCGGACGGCCGCCGCGAACTCGACGATCAAGCTCCCGCCCGGGACTTACAACGCGAACCTGACGATCGAGAAGTCGGTGACGATCCGTGGCGCTGGCGATCGGACGCGACTCCTCGGCGACGGGGCCGGAACTGTCCTGAATCTTCGCGCCGAGCGGACGGCACTGTCGAACCTGTCGATCGCGGGCGTCGGCACGAACAATACTGGCAAACCGACGAACGGTTCGGTCGCGAACGGCAGCTGGGACGAGACGGTCCGCACCGTCTACGGCTACGGCGACGCGGCGGTGGTCCTCGACGGGGCGAACCGCTCGTTGCTCGCAGACGTCACCGTCGAGACGCCGGCCAGCGGTGCGATCGTCCGGGCAAGCGACGGGACTGTTCTCCGGGACGCCGAAATCGACGGGACAGACACCTGGCAGGACGGGTTCATGAGCGTGCTGGCGATGAACTCGCGGATGGTGGTCCAGAACACCACGTTCGTCGGCGGTCGGGACGCTGTCTACACCCACGACGCCGACGGGCTCGTCGTCCGGAACAACCGGATGAGGGGGATGCGCTTTGGCGTCCACGAGATGTTCACGTCCGGGACACTGATAGCGGACAACACAGTCAGGGGGACGAACATCGGGCTCGTCGTTATGACCCGCCCACGATCGAACGTGATCGTCGACAATCGGGTCAGCGACAGCGGCGTCGGGATCTCTGTCTCGGGGAGTTCCTCCACGGTTCTGGGGAACGTCGTGATCGGGAATCACTACGGCATGGATCTTGGCTCCCAGCGCTCGACATACGAGCACAACGTTGTCCGCGGGAACGACGTTGGACTCCGGACCGGGACGATCCTGCCGACGAACGAGGTATCCGACAACGACGTCATCGAAAACGACCGGTACGTCACCACGGGACGTGGACCGGTTCGTGTCTGGTCCGGCAACTACTGGGGGTCGATCCCCGGCCGGGACCGCGACGGCGACGGCACGGTCGAGCGCTCCTTCCGGCCGACCGGGGTCGTCGACAGCGCCGTCTCCCGGTCGACCGGCGCAGCGATGCTCGCACAGTCTCCCGCCGTTTCGCTGTTGCGGCAGTTCCAGACGGCTGTCCCGGGATTGCGGGCCGCGGACGTGATCGACGACCGGCCGCGAGCGAAACCGGCACAGTCGGGCATGGCCTCTTCGAACGCGACGATCGACGGCGGTGGTGTTTCCCCATGAGCACCGACGGGACGGATGGGGAGGCTGTCCTCGAACTGCGGGACGTGCGCAAGTCCTTCGGCGACGTGACTGTCCTCGACGGCGTGACGCTGCGGGCGGCCCCCGACACGGTGACCTGTCTCCTGGGGCCGAATGGATCGGGCAAGACGACGTTGCTCTCGGTCGCGGCCGGGTTACGTGCGGCCGACGATGGGCGCGTCCAGCGCCGGAGCGATGCCGACCGCGCCGTCGGCTATTTGCCACAGCGACCCGCGTTCCGGTCCCGGTTCACGGTTCAGGAGACGATCGAATTCTACAGCCGCCTTGTCGATGAAGCGGTCGATGTCGACCGCATTCTCGCACGCGTCGGCCTCGATGGCGTCGCAAATCGCCGGGTTGAACATCTTTCCGGCGGGATGACCCGTCTTCTCGGTCTCGCGCAAGCGACGGTCGGGTCGCCGCCGCTGCTCGTCCTCGACGAACCGGCCAGCGGGCTCGATCCACAGTTGCGCCGGCACATCGCGGCGGTGATCGACGACCTCGCGACCGACGGGACAGCCGTCGTCCTGGCGACCCACGACCTCGTGGCGACCGATCGCATCGCCGACGAGGTTCGGATCCTCGATTCGGGCTCGTTCGTCGGCGCCGGGAGTCCCGACGCCCTGCGGGACGAGACCGGCGCGGACTCGCTGGACGACGTCCTCGACGCCGTGATCGAGCGTGACGCGGCGATCGGCGTCCGGAGCGGGATCGGGGGTGGGCGCGGATGAGACGTGATCTTCGGAACACACTGGTCGTCGCCCAGCGGGCGTTTGATTCAGTCACCCGAAGTCGGGCGCTGATCGCCGTCGCGTTCGGCTACGGATTTGCAGTGCTGGGATTCGCCTGGGCGAGTCGCGGCGGTGGGTACCTGGCGCTGTCGATGAATCTACTCACCCCGCTGGAGGTACTCGTCCCGCTGGTCGCCGTCGCCGTGGGTTATCGCTCGATCCTTGATGATCGCCTACGGGGAGAACTCGACGTGTTTCGAAGCTACCCGCTCGCCGGCCGATCGTACGTCCTCGGCACGTTTCTCGGCCGTGGGGCGGCCCTGCTGGTCATCGTCGTCGTCCCGCTGGTGCTCGCGACGGGGACCGTCCTGCTGTTCCGCGTCGAGCGAATCTCCGTGCTTGCGACCCACGCGACCGCCGATTCCCCGATCGTCTATCTTCGCATGGTCGTGTTGACTGCGGTGTTCGCCCTGGTCGCTCTCGCCGTCATCGTCGGAATTTCGTCGTTCACGGCGAGCAGTCGCGGCGGCCTCGCCCTGGCCGTCGTGACCGTCCTCGCGCTGGTCGTCGGTCTCGACCTCGGCGTCGTCGCCGGGCTCGCAACTGACGTCGTCCCCGCTGACGCACTGGACGTATTGCTGGCTGGGAGTCCGCTGTCGGCCTACCGTGGCTTGGTCTTCGAACTCGCCGTCGGTTCGGTTGCCCCACGGGTCGTTTCCGGTGGCATCGATCCAGTCGCGGCATTCGGAAGCCTGACGCTCTGGACCGTCGGATCGCTATCGATCGCAGCATACACCGTGTTCCGATGATCGCTGTCGGTGTCCGATGGTTACGGCATTCGACGTTCTGTGCACTTTCAGCGTTGATTCCACAGCGGACGGGGTCCGGCTACAACGAGGAGGATCGCGTGGCGTGGTTCCCAGCCGTAGACGTGATTGAGCAGGACGTAGGTGACGATCCCGAGGAAGAGACTGACACCCCAGGCCGCGACGGCGATCCGCCCCACGCGGGCGTGGTGGGTCTCCCGCAACTCGGCGGGACTGTGAGTTAACCCGAGGATCACGGCGTAGAGGACGACGGGCACCGCGACGACCGAAAGGACGATGTGGACGGCGAGCATGAGGAGGTACGCGATCTGGGGGAGTCCGGTCGCCAGGATCGACTTCTCGAAGCCGCCGCCGACTTTCCAGAGGTAGAGAACGAGAAAGACCAGGATCAAACCGAATGCGGACAGCATAGCCACGCGGTGTTTCGCAATCTCTCCGCGTCTGATGAACCAGCCGCCGGCCAGGATGGCCAGTAGGGCGGCCGTGTTGACCAGCGCGATCAAATGGCCGAACAGGTTCACGGTGGCGTCCGAAAGCGACGGGAACAGCGGTATCGCCCCGGCGAAGGCGCCCGCGACGAGAGCGTAACCGATCACCGAGAGGACCGCCGTCAGAGTGAGCGGGCGCTCCCGGCCGACCTCACGAAGATACGAGCGAACAGCCATACGCGATGGTGAGTGCTCTGATGGCTTTTGTGTTCCCCTCGCGGAAGCCGATCGTCACGGTTGAATCGCTCACGGCACCGGCACCGATCGACCCTCTATTCTCTCAAAACCATACGTTTCACTCACGGTTCAGACTGAAACAGGCGATTTCTTATTGTGCCACTCGTCACAGTGCTTTATTGTGGCGGCGGTCCAATGATTACCCGACACAGTCAGAACGGATGCGACCCTGCCCGGAGGAAACAACCCGTGATCAACAAACCGGCTCGAAAGAAACAGATACGCAGTGTGACGGAGCAGTCCGCCGGGCGAGAGATACCGGCTCCCCCACCGGTGGACGACGATGAGTGACGACGAGGACGAGTCCAGGGCTCGACGCCGGCTTGGTCTCCTGTTGCTCGTCTTGTTTATCATCATTTTGGGGGCTGGTATCGGGACGTTCACGTTGATCGGTGACGATTCGCCACCCGACGAGGAGACGCCGTCTGGGCAACCAACGACAGTTGACGCGGGAGCTGTCACTACAGAGGATCCGGGCATTACATCCCCAAGCACGCCCGCCGGGACGGGGGATGAAAATACACCCACCGAGACGGGAGAGACGACCCCCGAGTCACCACCCGATACGACGGACGACGGATCGGAAGCCGGGGGCGGTGGTGGAGGCGGTGGTGGGGCGGTCCCTCCAGACGATGAAGTGACGATATCTCTGACGGCAGACGGAGAAGGGAGTCTCCTCGAGGCCGAGGACGTAGTTCCGGGCGATACCGGAACCGAGACGATGACACTACGGAACGCCGGTAACCGAGCGGGCCAGGTACGACTGGCCAGAACTACGATCACCGACCTGGAGAACGGTATCGTGGATCCGGAGGCTTTCGTCGACGACTCGCCGAATGACGGAGAGCTCTCGGGGGCTATCGATGTTCGACTTGCCTTCGTCTACCCGGATGGCACGGAAACGAGAGTGATCGGATCGGAGTCTTCGTACGTCACACTAGCGGACGTCAACGACTCTGAGATCCCCGAGACGCCCCTCGAACCCGGCGAAGAACTGAACGTTCGCCTCGATTGGCGTGTCTCCGAAGATGTAGGTAACGAGATTCAGACCGACGAGGCGATCGTCGACGCCGTTTTCCAGTTGCGCGCCCCCGAAACCTGACGGATCAGGCCAACAGTAGGCCGAGGTTGACGCCGGTGATGATCGTCCCGACCACCGCCAGCAGGACCGGCGGCCCATAGAACAACAGGTAGTCGTCCTCGAGTCGCCCGGCCCAGATGCTGATTCCCAGACAGGCATAGAGGACGACCAGTTTCATCGCCAGAAACCCCCCGCCGCCGAAGAGGTCGATCGAGAGGTTGACGATCGGATTGGCCTCGACGTGGACCCGGCTGAAGTACGCGATCGTGATCGTCGTCACGATGTCGCCGACGCCGTAGGTCGAAAGCGCCAGCAACCACACGTTCCGGAACCGCTCCTCCTCGAAGGGTGATCCCTTGAGGTGAAGCCACTCCGGTTGTGCGGTTGCCATCAGTTTCTCTTCTGGTGCTGACGTATATCAACTCATGGTTGCGCTTATCAAAACGTAAAATGCCGTGCGGATGTCGTCCTGCCAGGTGGCCTAGCAGCCGGAAATCAATGGATCCGGGAGCACAGCGGGCGGTTCAGTGACAGATACGTAACCCCTCAGCTGAAGCGCTCGTCTGTTATCTGGGGGGTGACACTGAGACGTTCAGTCGTTCACCGAGTGCTTCCCAATCGGTCGTTTCTTCAGGGAATATTTCCTCGCGGGTGACATTCGACTTCCGTGCGGACGTCTCGAGCGTATTTGTCATGGCAAGTGTGGTACTGCCTTGCCTCAGAGTTCCGCTACTTAGTGTGCCATCGACTGTGATATTTGGGGGAGTGTAAACCAATGTATCGTCCGAATCGCTGACGGACGCTTCGTCCACAAACAGGGTGTTGTCTGGTCTACGTAGATCCGCCGTAATTTCGTCATTTCCGTCGAGCATGGCATTTTCGAGCTCTATATCGCCGTTCGATTCTAGCTGGATGTCACCATCCTGAAAAATGTTTCCTCTGGCTGTCAGAGACGCCCCTGTTGCGTGAATGTCCCCAGTAGTCGTCGTTAGCTGAATTTCTCCATAGTTTGAACCCATCGCTCCTTGTTCAACCGATAGTGTGGAACCTTCTATATTCACGTTCCCTACTGATACGATAGCTATATTCTTCATATTGACGTGTTCACTTGCCGATACTGAAACTCGATAGTTCGAGAAAAGTTGCTGGTCGTGTAGATCAATCGTGCCGTCAGTCGCCGTAAGCGAGATCCTAGACAAAAATCCGTTTGCCACAAAATCGGCCTCGGAAGTAATAGACCCAGCGGCAATTTCGATGTTTCCGGTGTTTTCGATCGATCCACAGTCTTCAGTAATCACGAGTGTGACCGAGCCATCTTCGAAACGCGATAGCTCCCTCTCTTGGTAGGAAGGTTCTCCCTGGTTCCAGATACCGTTGCCGTTGACGTCGTCATAGGCACACGCATTCGGCGGCGTCGTGGCAAAGGATCCAGCCGCTTGAATCGACCCTTGCATCGCCTCGGAGTCGGTGAAGAGACCGACTGTCGTCGGACCTGCCATGAACCCGGCTCCGGCGAGTAAGAGCCCCACAAACAGGGCGGTACCGAGGAACGTCTGGAAGTTCATCCGTCCTCACCGTTTGATGCTTCGTGGTCGCTGTACAATGACCACGCTTCAGAAACCGCAAGTAGGATCGCTGGGACGACGATCAGTGTGATCAGGCCCGTGGTCGATCCGGCGAACTCGATCAGATAGCCGACCAGTGGAATGTGAAACCCGACAACACCGATGACGGCGGTCGAAGGAACCGGCCGAGGATCCGGACTCTCGTTGGCGTCGCCCTGTGTACGGAACTGCTGTTGTCCGTCGACCATCTCGATGTCGACGACCCGGTGGGTGATCCGCGTCGTACCGTCGGCGGATCGCGAATCGACGTACGTGATCACGTCTCCTTTCTCGATGCGATCGGATTGTACTTCGCTTACCACGACGACGGAACCGGCGTTGATCGTCGGCGACATACTGTCTGATAGCACGACGAAACTGTGATCAGCGCCTACGACCTGGGGGACACTCGCCACGAGCACTGCGGCGAAGACGACCACCAGCCCCGCAGCTACTGTGAGTGTTGCGATCCGTCGCCAGTTCATGTCGGCTGGATTCATTGCTTCGAACGGTCACCTATTGTGTGAGCGATCGCTATCGCGAAGAACGGTACGCGTTATGTCTGCTGGGTGGCGTTGAACGTCACCGTGATGTCGACATCGTCGCCCTGGTACTGATTGGTCGTGTCTTCGCCCAGCGTCAGGTTCGCGTTCAGCGCGACGGAATCACCGCCCGACAGGGTCGTAACGTTCTCGTAGGTCCCCGTCAGGTCCTCCAGGGTAGCGTCCCCATTGAAACTTTCAACCGTCCCACCATTGACGAGCAGCTCAGCGGACTCAACGTCCAGTTGTTCGGCAAAGTTGGAGTCGTCAGTTGCGGCCACCTTGAGTGTCAACTCAGCCGGTATGTCGGCCGTATACGACGTCGTGATCGACTGATCGCCCGTGCTCTGTGTCGGGTAGAGGTTATCGACAGTGAAATTCCCACTGACCGCTTCGAGATCAAGGGTTCCTGCACTGATGCTGTTCTCCGACGTCTCTTCGTCGCTGAACAGCGCGAATGTCCCGACGCCCGCCGCCGCTGCAGCGAGTCCAATTACCAGTATGCTTGCCAGTACGCGCCGTCTCGTGAGCTGAATGTCAAAATCTATCATAGTTCTGTGTCTGTGGTCGCACTTCCGCCGATGACTGTATCTCGTAGGCACTTACCGTATCCCCGTACTTAATATGCTGGATGTTCTTTCTACATTTGAAAAAACGTACAAATATTTGATAATGGTGGATTTATATGTTTGTACACTCAGTGCTTAGGTTGGTAAGTGCAGAATCTTTACTCCTCTACTCTAAAGAAGGATAGTCAACACCTCGATACATGATATATTCGTATAAGGAGTCTTCTACAGGCATATTTCGGCCATTTCGGGCGTTCTATCACTGGCGAGAACGGTATCGGGTCTGATACTCCGAGTGTCAGTGATATCGAACGTGCTCGCTGGCGTGGTCGATACAGTCAGCTCGCCCGGTCCACGGCACGAAAATAGGGGACGGCGATCGACTCAGACGGAGTGATCGCCAGCAACTGTTGAGGCCCGGGACTACCCTCATAGCCAGTCGTCGGGTTTCGTGTCGTAGTCGACGTCTTCGGCCGCCAGGTGTTCGACAGTCTCCCACTCGACATCGTTGATCGTGACGTGAGCACCGTCGTACCGCAAGCGTTTGCCGACCTCGACTGCCTCTGGCTCCTCGTTGCGTCGGCGCGCGACCTCGACGTCGTGATCGTCGAACTCCTTGACGATCGTCAGCAGATTGGCCGGTCGGCCCCAGAGTTCGAAGACTCGTTTCAGGACGTCGGTCGCTTCCTCGACGTCGAGCATGACGCCGTTGTACCGGTGGGCCAACAGCAGTTCGCCGCTGTTGTCGTAGTTGGCGTCCTCGACAACGATCGTGGGTTTTCCGAAGTTCGTGAACTTCAGCATGAGCTTCCGTTTGACGTCTTCGGGATCAGTACTGGAAACCCGGAAGTCGCCGGTCTTGTGGCTGTGCTCGTAGGCGAAGTAGTTGTTTTGCTCGACGAACTCTCCGGTCAGAAACGCGTCGATGAACGTCACGTCGTTGTGACTCTCGCGGAGCTCACGCATCCGGTCCCACCCGCGTGTATACTCGACGTCGTCCAGTGCCGCCTCGACGCTGTCGTAGCGGGCGTCGTCGAAGAGATACCGCGCGATCGACTCGAGCTTCGATTGATTCGCCTGGGCTAGGAAGCTCCGGTTCTGGGGTTTCACCAGCGAGTAGTGTCGCTGGGCGAGGCCCTCGTAGGTCAGGACTTTCCAGGGATACCGATCGACGGCGATCTCACCGTCGCGGGCGCTCGCCAGTGCGTCGGCGTCCACGCGCGGATCGCCCGGATCGATGGACTCCAGCCAGCCGGGAACGTTCTGTAGCCAGGCAGGCGGCGTGAGTCGTTCGCGGACGGCCGTGAGATCGACCTCGCTTTCGAGATTCCGCCAGGTGATCCCCTCGACGCGGAGCAGGCGCTCGAGGACTTCCCGACGGTTGGTCCGGTTCTCGACGTACTCCCAGAGTTCCTTGCCGAGCTTGTAGGGATTCAGCCCACCGGACCCCAGCACACGGGCCTGGTGATCAGCGTAGGTCAGGAACTCCTCGTCCCCGGCGAAGGCCTCCTCGCCCATCATCATCGATTCCCAGTAGGAGTTGTGATTGACGAAACCGGCTGCCGCGTAACGATGGGTCTCGCGGACCGAGATGTCGTATACGTCGCTGACCCCTTCCTCGACTGTCTCGACTTCGTCGGTCCAGGATTCGGATTCGAACCAGGAAACGTCCTCGAGGTACTCCGTGAGTGCACTCGCCTTCTCTTCGTATCCGAATCCGATTTCGTCTGCGAAGACGTCGGCCGACTTCCCTGTCAGGTGGACGTGATAGCAGCCGTCGGACTGCTCGCGCCGCCGGCTCAGGATTCCGAAATTCGAGAGCAAGAGCTGGACCGTCTTCGACGTATCCTTGCTCGCCGTCGACAGGATCACGCCCTGGTCACCCGCGTACCCGTCGGCATCGAACAACCCATTGAGAAACGCTGCCACGACCCGACGGGGGGACTTGCGGATCTGGTCGGGGACGGTCTTTTCGGCGGCCGCTTTGCCTATCGGAAGGGCAAATTCCTCGATCAGCAGGTCCCGGAGGTGCTTCGAGTAAGCGTACACGCGCCAGCGCGACCCGTCCGCCTCGACAGTGGGTTCGTGACCGAACAGTTCCGAGATCAGTCCGGCGAACTCCTCTGCACGCGCCTCTTCGCCCGACGTGAATCCGACGTGGCGGGAGTTTGACGGCACGTGACCGTCGCCGATCAGTAGTCCGAGGAACCGTCCGAACGCCTCCGTAACCTCCTCCGGGATCCTGATCGGATCGCGCTGGGACAGACCGGGGTTTGACCCGTCGTACACGGCAAGCGCGTCCTCGATGGCGTCAGCCCGTTCCGCCCGATCGGTCTGCCGATAGCGCATCACGGTCCAAACGGACACCCCGGCCGCCACAGCAATGTCCTCGAGTGTCGTGTACTCCGGGGAGTCCCATGTGACCGGCTCGTACTCGTCTGCCCACACGTCAGCACCGCCGCTGACGGCGATTTCGTCGCCGGGTGACAGCTCGTCGAGTCGGATCCACTCTCCGTTCGGAAGACGGACACGGTGGTTGTTCGAGCCGGTCAGTTCGAACCCGCGGCGCGTCTCGATCGTGACAGTGTCGTGATCGGGAATGACGTTCGAGTCGTAAACGTCCCGAACGTGATCGCCGTCTGAAACGTCTACGTGGTTCCCGACGACATCCCGCATCGAGAGGAGTCCGTCAGCGGTGTAAACAGGCGTGTCCGGTGCCACACACGCCCATCCCTCGTTCATCACCTTCGTCATCTTCTGGGGAGCGAAGTAGTGGGCCTCCCGGCGCAGTATCTCGAGTATCTCCCGCTGCCAGTCGGTCATCTCGACGGCCCTGTCGGCCTCGTCGTCGTACTGCTTGCCGTGGGCCGCCAGGAAGCCAATGAGGTCCTCAACGGGTTCGGGCGGGAAGCCACTCTCCGCCTCGGAGTGGTCAGCGAAGAACTCCTCGCCGAACACCTGTCCGGTCACTTCCGCGGAGAGTTCGAGTTCCTCGATAGCTTCCTCGGGATCGGGGCCGTCGATTTCGTCGTCCCCGTGGGCCGGTTCGACGGGCGCGTAGGGGGCGTGCTGGTCGATGGTATCCTCCAGACAGAGGACGTGATCGATCCAGCGTTCGACGGCCTCCCGGTCGATATCGGGATCGGCCATGAACTCCCGGATTCGATCGGCGTGGCGGGCGAGCATCGCCGTGGCGTCCGGTCCGCGGCGATCGGCGCCGGCCCGCTGGTCGGTCCCGTCGGTGAACAGGCCGAACCACTCGTTGTTGGCGAAGAAGTCGGCGTGAGCCTCGACGTGGGTGATGACGGCCTTCTGGTCGGCCAGGGAGTTCGACTCCTGGAGGAAAGCGTGGGCGGGGTTGTCGTTGTTGACGATCTCGAAGGCTTTCCCGCCGAGGAACTGGCCCTGCTTTTGCTGGCGGTCGTAGGCCATTCCCCACCGCCAGTGGGGGTACCGTTGCTGGAAGCCGCCGTAGGCGATCAAGCGATTCATCTCGTCGTAATCGACGACCCAGTAGTTGACGGGATAGGGTTCGAGTCCGAGGCGACGGGCCAGTTTACGGGCCTCCTCGACCGGCTCCCGGAGTCGGCGTGCGATCTCCTTTGCTTCCGTGCGGTTCTCAATGGTACTCATGACTCCTCCGTGCTGAGGATTTCGTAGATAGCCTCGATCACGTCACCCGGCTCGTTGACAAACGCTACCGCCACGTTGTCACTGCCGGCGAAGTTACGGGTCACTTCCTCGGCGTGGGTCGCGTTGATCGCCTCGCCGCCCGGCTGGGTCTCGACGTAGGCGTGGAGGTTGGCGTCGATCTTTTCCATCAGAGGGATGACGCGTTCCTCGGTGTCGTTGCTGGAGTTCTCGCTATCACCGGCCGCCAGGACGTAGCGGTTCCACTCGCTGTAGGGATATTCGGCCTTGAGGATCTCCTGGGTTAGCTCGTAGGCGCTGGAGATTCGCGTCCCGCCGCCCGATCGAATGCCGAAAAACTCCGATCGATCGACTTCCCAGGCGTCAGCGTCGTGGGCGACGTAAACGAACTCGGCGTTGTCGTACTTGCCCTGGAGATACCAATCGAGGGGCGTGAACGTACGCTCGACGAGCTCGCGTTTCTTCTCGCGCATGCTCCCCGAGACGTCTCGAATGTTAACCACGACGACGTTTCGCTCCTTGCGCTCGATCGTCTCCGGGTAGCGGTAGCGCTCGTCCTGCCGGCGGAAGGGCACGTCGTCGATCCCCTCTCGGCGGATCCGCTCGACCGCCCGTTCGCGCTCGACGGCCGCCTCCATGGTCTCGATCGAGTCCCATTCGGCTCGTTCGCCTGACGGTAAATCATCGTATTCGCCTTCGATCCAGCCCAGCGAGACGGGGATGCCGTCGGCTCGGGCCCACGCGAAGACTTCCTCGGGGCCCCAGCTCTCGACTTTCAGTGCCTCGCGAACGTAGTCCTCATCGAAGTCCATCGCCAGCTTCCGGGTGATCCCGCGTTTGAACAGTGTCTCGAAATCGAGCGTGCTCGAGGGGCCAGTCCGGGCGACGTCGGTGAATTCGCCGTCGACTTCCTCGACGACCTTCTTGCCCTTGGGTTCGAGATCGAGACCGAGTTCTTCGTCGAGTTCCTGGGCGAACTCTTCGGGATCCATCTCGTAGTACTCGTGCTCGCCGCCTTCCTCGCCGGGGTCGCCGTCTTCGTCGCCGTCACCGGGTTCGGGCTGGCCGACGGGATCGCCGACATCCGGCTGTTCGCTCTGGCCCTGGCCGACACCGCCCCGATCACGCCGGTCGTAGACGAACTCTGGCAGGTCGACGATCTTGATCGGGATCCGCACCTCGTCGGCGCGGCTCTCTCCGAGGTCGCCGTACTGGATGAACTCGGCGAGGTCTTGGCGACGCTGTTCGCCCACCTCACGGTAGCGTTCGAGGTCCTCCCTCAACCCCATCGGTGGGCCACCTCCGTTAAGACGTACTGACTGGTCAACTCCGCCGAGGCAGGACTGTAGCCCTGATCGGCGACCATCACGTCGATCGTCCGCTCCTTGACGCGCTCGGTCTCGGTGCCGGCCGGCGGATCGGCCCACTGGTGGGGGTCGAAGTCCTCGAAGGTCCGTCGGACGGCCTCCCAGTCGTGACTGCCGAGAATCGACTCGATGACGGGGATCGACTCGGGGTCGAACTCCTTGAGGGCGAATCCCTCGTCGCGTGACTCCCAAGCGTGGCGGTTGATCGCGGTCACGATCTTGTCGTTGCGGAACGCCTCGACGGCCTCACCCGGTTGCTCCCCGTCGTAGTGGCCCTCGTCGAAGCGCCCGAGGTGTTCGACCTCGAAGACCCGCATCGCCAGCGGGTCCGGGGGCACCTCCTCGCCGCGGTCGTTCTCGACGCGACCGTCCGTCGCCCACGCGTAGACGTGTTCGACGTACTCGGCGACGGTCTCGCGCTCGACACGCTTTTCCTTGAGCATCGCCGCGAGGACGTCTTCCTCCTGGCGAGTCGAGACGTGCGTACGGACCTGATTGACGCGTTCCTCGAAAGTCTCGACCTCGGTCTCGCCGAAGACGGGCGCGTCGGTGAGTCCTTCGGCCATCGCACCCAGTACGTCCCGGGGCATGATCACCGACCCGACATCTAGCTCGTGGTGATGTCGATCGCGATCGGCGTACAGCTGGTCGGCGATGACGTCCCGGGTGTAGGTGACGGGGATACCCTGTTCACCGTCGCTAGCCCCCTCCTCGAAGGCGAACTCGTCGGCGTCGACCCGTTCGTCGCCCGCCTCTAGATACCCCTGGTCGAAGAGGAGTGCCTTGTCCACCAGGTCCAAAGCGTCGGGCAGGTCCGCCCTCGAGAGCCGCGAGACGACGTCGTACAGTGCGGCGGCCTCGATCGCGTGGGGCGCGAGTTCGACCTCGGTCGTGCCCGCGGCCTCGCGGACCTCGATGGCCACCGGCTCGCGGATGCGCTCGGCGAGTTCGGCATACGAGCCGGCCGTCCAGACGGCCGTCTCCCCGGTCAGCTCGCGGTGGAGGAGTTCGGCCTCCAGAGAGAGCGTCGTGAGGTAGGCAAAGCGGTTCTTGTCCAGGCGGCGCTTGAGCGCTTTCAGTGGGTCCGACCCGCCGCGTTCGGCGTGCTGGTCGAGTTGGGCTTCCAGATCGGGATTGGAGATGATCAACAGCTGGGTGTCGACGTCCATCTCGATCCCGCGGTCGAGTTTCACTGAGCGCTCGTCGGGGACGTTGAGCAGCTTTCGCAGGAGATCTGCGTGCTGGGCGGCGTCCTCAACGACCGTCAGCACGCCGTTGCCCTGGCTGAGGACGCCGTCGTAGGAAAAGGCCTGGGGATTCTTCCGGCCCCGGGAGTTCAGCTCCCGGAGCATGCCGCCCATCCAGGACCCGACCAGCCGTTCCTTTGGCGTTCCCTCGTCCTCGGCGTGGAGGACGCCGATCCCCTGGCCGATGTCGACGACGTAGTTCTTCACCCGGAGGTGTCGCGGGTCGGTCACGGCTGAAAAGAGGCCGTCGACGCCGTCCCGGCGGTACTGTTCTTCCAAGTACTCGTAGGCCTCCCGCGAGAAGGGATCGAGGTCGGTCTCGACAGTCACGTCCGGGTGATCCTCGATCCGGTCGTTGAGGTCGGCGACGAGGTCGGAACGAATCTCCCGCGGAAACACGGCGAGTGGATGGGTCTGGACTGGGCTCTCCAGCCAGTCCTCGTCGTCGCTCTCGGGAACGTCGCCGTAGGTAAGACCGGCGGCCGTACTACCCGCGCCCGAGGCGTTCCACTCGACTGTGTAGCGCCGTCCTGCTTCCGTCCGGGAGTAGGCTCGCAAGCCGTTGATCAGACACCGCTTGAGTTCGGACTTGCCGGTCGCGGTGGGTCCCGCGATCCAGACGATCTTCTCGGCCTTGCCACGGCGGGCGGCGATCGTCCGGAGGTCCTCGACTAACCCGTTGAGCACGTCCGTGTTCCCCAGGATCGCGTGCTCGCCGTCGTTGTAGGGATCGTCGAAGAAGCGGTAGCGCTCGCGTTCTTCGCCCTCCTCGACGACGGTTCGGGTCCCGGCCGCTTCGATCGCATCGAGGAGATACGTGCTCGCGCCTGCGGCCAGGTGGGGTCGTTCGAGGATGGTCTCGACGTAGGATTCGAGACTCATCGGCGGCTCGTACGTCTCGGCTAGTTGACGATCGGCGGCGGTGACGTAGCTCTCGGCGTCGCCGCTTTCCTGGTCGATCCTGGCGTCGTCGCGTCGTTCGGGAGTCATTCTTCCAGTTCGGTCTTGGCGACCTCCGCGCCCGCGAACTCGAGGACTTCGACAGCGCCGTCCCGGGAGTAGCCTTGCTCGATCAGGGCCTCGATCCAGGCGTTGCGGTCGTCGTCGTCCATCTCCGAACTGGCGACCAGCGCGGAGAAGTTGATGTTGTGTTTCTTGTCGGCCCAGAGTTTCCGTTCCAAGGCGCGGCGCAGTCGCTCGTTGTCCTGTGGGCTGAACGTATCTCCTTCGCGAGCCCGTCGGGAGACCCAATTGCTGACTTCCTGGCGGAAGTCGTCCTTGCGGTCCTCCGGGATGTCTAAGTGCTCCTCGACGCTGCGGAGGAACTGTTCGTCGGGTTCGGCCTCCCGGCCGGTGAGTTCGTCTTCGACGGTGTCGTCGTCGATGTAGGCCATGACGTGGTCCATGTACTTCTCGCCCTGGCGCTGGATCTCCTCGACGTCGTAGGCCAGGGCGTGACGGACATCGTCGATCGCCCGGTCGCGGTACTCCTCGCGGGTGAGCTCGAGGTAGCGGTAGTAGGTCTCGAAACGGTCCTCGGGGATCGACCCGTGGTGTTCGAGATTGGCCTCGAAGTGGTTGAACGCCGTCAGCGGCGAGAGGAAGTCCCGATCGCGGTGCATCGAGTCCATGATCGCCTCGGCGATCTCGTCGCCGATGAACCGCGGGGAAACGCCGTCCATTCCCTCCCCGATGTCAGCCGATTGGGCGGCTTCCTCACGTAGCTTCTTGAGATCGACGTCCTCGGCTTCCTCGCTCTCGCCGTTGTAGGCCTTTGCCTTCTGGAGGATCGAGACGGCGGACTCGTCGGGTTCCTCGATGCGGGTGAGCACGCCAAAGAGGCCGGCCATCTCCAGAGTGTGGGGTTCGACGTGGATGTCCGGCAAGTCGGCATTGTGCAGCATCTTCCGGTAGATCATCGCCTCGTCCTCGTAGGCCAGGACGTACGGGAAGTCGATGCGCTTGGTTCGGTCGTTGAACGCCTCCATCTTCTCGTCGCCCTTCTTCTCGCGGTACTCGGGCATGTTCGTCCGGCCGACGATCACCTGGTCGATGTCGATTCGTGGGTTATTGCGCGGTTTGATCGTCTGTTCTTGGGTCGCATGCAGGAAGTCATAGAGGAACTCCCGCTGAAGCTTTAGCAGTTCCTCGCCGGAGAATATCCCGCGGTTCGCGTTACAGAACGCCCCGGAGTAGTCGAACGCGCGGGGATCGCTCTCGCCGTAGACGGCGATCTTGCTGTAGTTGACGTCGCCGGTGAGTTCGGTCTCGTCCTGGTTTTTCTTGTCCTTTGGTTCGAACGTCTCGACCGCCTGGCGCATGTTCTCGTCGGCGACCAGCCGGATGATCTCGACGTGGTTCTCCAGGACGGCCTGGAGGTCGTCGTCGTAGTTCGCGAGCAGGCGATCCATGTAAAACTCGCTGGCGGGGTCCAGGGACTGTTCGTTGCGGATCGTGTACGGCGCATCCAGAACCTCGTTCATGTCCTCGAGAACCCGGTCGCGCTGTTGCTGGGGTAACAGGACCAGCGGGTCCTGGTTCATCGGCGACCGGACGACATCGTCCTCGGGGTCCTGATCCGGGATGACGTCCCTGAGGTTGGTCCACCGGAAGGTGTACATCCGCCCCGCATCCAACCGGGTGTAGTCCTCGAAGTACCGCCGGACCTGCCGGTCGAAATCGGACTTCCCGGAGCCGACCGGACCGAGCAGAAGCTTGATCCGCTTTTCGGGGCCGAGACCCCGCGAGCCGCTCTTGACCTTGTTGACGAACTCGTGGATCGCCTCGTGGATCACCCGGCCGTAGAAGGTGTTTTCCCCCTCGTCGAGAGGATCCGTTGCGGCGAGGTCGTACTCGACGACGCCCTCGTCTTCGTCGTAGGTCGTCCCGTAGTGGTCGAACATGTCCGCGACGCGCTGGTGGGCGTTGCGGGCGATCTTCGGCGATTCCTGTAGCTCGTCTAAATACCACTGGAACGTCCGGCGCTGTCGCAGGTCGGCCGGGATCGAATCCCGGTAGTGCTCGTTCAGTTCTTCGAGGGTGTTTGGTGTGCCATTCATGCTATCACGATGGGATTGCCACGTTTCTCCACGCGACAGGCGTCGCCCCGTCTGACGGTGCTGACGACCGATGGTCACTCTCCCGGACCTGGTATGAGAATACATACCATTAGCCCGTCCGTGGGGAACTCCTGCCGACGGAGTGCCGATGGAAGGAAACCACCGATAGTATATTGTTTGGGTCCTACAATCAGTTAAGCGTTTGGCTGACGCAGGGCATGCCCAATACGAAAAGGCCGTTAGACCTTCGTAACACTCGATTCGTTCCGGTCGAGCGAGTCACAGAATCGAATTGAAATGCCATTTATAAGTACTCTCCCATATCCGTCCAGTTTCGCCCGTGGCAAGGTGTCGAATACACGACCGGGAGACTCAAGCGAGCGGACGGCCATGGACGACTGTGACGCTCGATACGCTACCCGAGGGATGGGTGGTCTGGAACGAGGAGCCGACGAGTCTCGTCCTCGTGTATCGGCCGGATGTCTTCGACACGGAAGCGTTCCCGGCCCCCTGCCTCCCGACGCTGTACGTGACTCGGGGTCATCGAGATCGCCGTCCGGGCCGATCAAATCCCGATCCCGACGAACCGTGGATCGCGAAACTGTACTTAGAGCCGGAGATCGAGGGGCCGAGTCGGGAGTTCGCGGATCGTGCGGGGGCCGAGGCAGGTGCTGTCGCCCTCGCCGAAGCGTTCGCGGGCGGGGACGTCGACTACCGAGATCTCTACCAGCAGCCTCGCGAGTCGTACCTCGACCGTCTAGACGTACTGACCGGTCGGGAGACTTAATCGGCGCGACGACGTAATTCGCTGCAATGAGTCAGATCACGCTTCTGGGAACCCGTCTCGCCGAGTCGGGCGTCGAATTCGTCTATGGTGGTGAATCCGCCGCTTGCGAAGGCTGTCCGTACCGTGAGCAGTGTCTCAACCTGGACGTCGGTCGACGCTATCGTGTCACGTCAGTGCGGGAGAACGCCAGCACTCTCGATTGT
The DNA here is from genome assembly GCF_900880625.1 of Halorhabdus rudnickae. Lineage (NCBI taxonomy): Archaea > Methanobacteriati > Methanobacteriota > Halobacteria > Halobacteriales > Haloarculaceae > Halorhabdus > Halorhabdus rudnickae. Next base: position 643,570 of record NZ_CAAHFB010000001.1, on the reverse strand, counting down.
GCCGTCCACGACGTGGGTGTCACTGCTGTCGAGGTCGAACCCGCCCCGATCCGGGCCAACGTCCCAGCCCAGAGCGCGTACGCCGGCAGCAAGGTCGAACTCGAAGGGCCGTGCCCACACGAGGAATGCCCGAGCCACGAACTCTGTGAGCCTGCCGGCGCCGACTTCGAGACGACCTACCGAATCGACAGCGTCGTCGGCGAGCCGCCACACGACTACTGCATGCTCGATCGTGATCTCACGCAAGTCGAACTCGCGCCCCCCGAGGAGTGACCCGCGTGCAGTTGATCGCACACGGTGGGGCCGGCTCGTCGCCGGAGCACCCACGCCGACGGCAGCGGCGTCTTGACGCAGCCGTCGACGCCGGCTTGCGAGTCGACACCCCGATGGACGCCGTCTGTGAGACGATCCGTGTCCTCGAGAGCGATCCGGCGTTCAACGCGGGCGTCGGGAGTGCCGTCCAGAGCGACGGCCGGATCCGAACGGACGCTGGAATCATGACCGACGATCGACAGTGCGGGGCCGTCGCGGGGCTCGACGGTGTCGTCCACGCGATCGACGCCGCCCGGGCCGTCCTCGAGGAGACGCCACACGTGACGCTGGCTGGCGATCCGGCGGTGGAGTTCGCCGCCGCCCACAGCATCGAGACCGACCTCGATTGCTGGAGTGACCGGACGCGCCAGCGTTGGCGGGACGCAGTGTCGCCGGGTTCGACGGTGACAGAGCAACTCGAGTGGCTCGATGAGCACTTCGGCGGACACGACACCGTGGGGGCAGTGGCGACCGACGGCGACGCCCTCGTTGCCGGCACCTCCACAGGTGGTCGTTGGGCGGCGCTGGCCGGTCGGGTCGGCGACGTCCCGCAGATCGGTGCCGGGTTCTACGCGAGCGAGGCAGGCGGGGCGAGTGCCACCGGTGCCGGTGAGGACATTGCCCGCGAAGCGCTCGCCAGGCGCGCCGTCGAACTACTCGAGGACGGCTATTCGCCTCACGATGCAGCCCAACAGGCGATCGATACCTTCGGCAGGCAGGCCGACGGTACCGCGGGCGTCATCGTGCTAGACCAAGAGGGCACTGCAGGTGAGGCCTTCGACAGTCCCGCGATGCAAACTGCGGGCGCATCGAGGTCCGCGCCCCGTCGATGCGTCGAAAAGTGACGCCCGTCCACTTTTGGCCGATCGTTTGGAAGGATACCGGAAACAGGCACAATAGACCACTTTGGTGGCCAATACAGTCACGTCCGTAATACTCATACCGACGACGGGGTTTCGATCATCCATGCAAGGGCCGATGGAGGCCTGCCGCGCCGTCGAGGTGGCGAGATGATCGACCAGCAAGTCCTCGACAGGGCGGCGACGCTCGCAGAGATGGCGCCCGACGACTCGGTAACGGCAGCAGTACTCTCGGGCCGTGAAGCTCACTTCTCGACGGCGACGCCGCTCGCGGAACCGCCGGTAACCTATCTGGAGGATGCGGAGGCACCGGCCTACGTTCTCACGAACGCAAAGCGAGGGATCGGACGCGGTTCGAAACGGAACACGGTCTCCTCGGACGGCGAGCGACGGACGGTGATCCTCGTCACTGGCCGCCGGACGCTCTGTCTTATCGGCGGGGAGTCTGCTGACGAAGTTATCGAGGTCCCCCACGACGCTGTCGCCAAGGCGGAGTACAGTACGGGCTTTCGCGGCCACCGGATCGCCCTGCGGACGCCCCGCCAGCAGTACCACCTCTGGATTCATCGAAAGACCGAGGAGCCGCTTCTTGAGGCGACGACCGAGTTTATCGGGGATCACCGACCGGACGACCCCGAAACGCTCGCGGACGACGAGGCGAGCCGCGTCATGTACCGAGGACGACCAGTGAACCTTGACGCGGAGGCCAGTCAGTCGGGAGACAGTGAGACTGAGGACAATGAAACGGCAGCCTCAGACAGCGATCACACGATCATGTACCGCGGCAAGCCGGTCGATGACAACTCCTGATCACCGAGGATAGCCCACCAGGGGCTACTACCCATCGACGAGTTCGAGGACATCGTCGAAAAACGACAGCGAGTCATTCGGACCCGGGTTCGCTTCGGGGTGGTACTGACGGGTGATGATGTCCAGATCGTCGTTCTCTAAGCCCTCCGGTGTGTCGTCGTTGACGTTGATCTGCGTGACCTCCAACTCCTCGCCGGGTTCGGCGACCGTGTAACCGTGGTTCTGGGTAGTCATGACGACCTGGTCGGTCCGGAGGTCCCGGACCGGCTGGTTGACACCGCGGTGGCCGAACTCCATCTTCTCGGTCGACCCACCGAGAGCGTTGGCGACGACCTGCTGGCCGAGGCAAATGCCTGCCAGGGGTACATCGCCAGCGTATTCGTCGACGAGATCGGCCGCGGCCTCGAAGTTCTCGGGATCGCCCGGCCCGTTCGAGATAAAGAGGAGGTCGGGATCGAGTTCCTCGATTTCGGCAGGCGTCGTGTCGTAGGGCAGGACGTGAACGACTGCGTCACGCTCGACCAGCGACTGCTGGATCGAACCCTTCGCCCCGCAGTCGATCAGGGCCACGTCGGGTCCGTCGCCGTCAGCGTTGTACACCGTCGGCTCGCTCACGCTGACCTGGCTGCCGATGTCCGTGTGCTCGCTCATGTGCTTACACTGGCGGAGTTCAGCCAATGCGTCCTCCTCAGTTACATCCTCGCCGGCCGCGATCCCGCACTTCATCGCGCCCTCGTCGCGGATCTCGGTGACGAGTTCGCGCGTATCGATGTGATCGACGGCAGGCCGTCCCTCTTCTTTGAGCCACTCGGCGACATCGTCGGTCAACTCCCGTGCGACGACGCCCCGGGGATGGACGCGATCGGATTCGAAGCGTTCCTCTCGGACCCCGTAGTTACCGATCAGCGGATAGGAGAAGGTGAGGATCTGCTCCTCGTAGGAGGGATCGGTCAGGCTCTCCTCGTATCCGGTGTAGGCGGTCGTGAATACCAGTTCACCGCGGGTCGTCCCCGGTGAGCGGGCGCGTGCCTCGACGACGCGCTCGCCCTCCAGGGCCACGTAGGCGTCCGTCATTACGAGATCCGTACGGAAGGTCGCCAGATAAGCGTTGCTTTCGAAGCAGAGTTACGAAATTCGTAATCCTCAAGTACGGACCCCCGGTACTCTCCAATCTCGATGGACGATCTGGACCGCGAAATTCTGAGCATCCTCCGGCAGGACGCCCGGACGCCGTACACAGAGATCGCCGACGAGATCGGCACCTCAGAGGGAACGGTCCGGAACCGCGTCGAACGACTCACTGAAGAGGGGGTCATCGAACGCTTTACCGTTGCCACCCGGACGGGGAACGTCAAGGCAATGATCGAGATCGAAGTCGATGTCGATGTCGACCACCATGCCCTTGCGGATGCGTTCGTCGAGTGGGCAGAGGTCGACTTTGTCTGGGAGGTCAGCGGCGAGGAAGACGTCGTGTTGATCGTCGACTGTGCCGACACCAGTGAGGTCAACGATCTGATCACGCGGGCACGCGAACGTGAGGAAGTCATGGGGACGAAGACGAGGTTGATCCTCGAAGAGCGTGTCGGATAGACATAACGTGTCAGAGAACGTGTGCCACAGTGTTAGAGTGTAGCTCGTAGTGGCATATGTGCGAATGGATCTGGTTGTAACGGCCAGTCCAAGATACAGAGGGTGAAATCAGCACGATCAAATAAATCCCCTGTAGCCTCAGCCGTAACTGAGTTGGGTGAAAAGACCGATAGCAATATTTCTGCTTGGGGCAAACCGGGCCAACAGATGTCCCCCTCACGACGCCGGTTTCTTGGAGTAGCCGCCCTAGGAATTACCGGTTCAGTTGGCCTCACGTCTCTCGATTCGCAGGAACAGACAGATAGTCAATCATCCTCCGACTGGCCCATGGGGCGGTACGACCCTCCCGGAACCGGGTACAACCCCAACGTATCGGGTCCAAAAGACAACGTTGCAGTCGCGTGGACACATCAGGCACCGGACTGGTTTAGGGGGAGTACCCAACCTATCCGCCGGGGGAAGACACTATATGTCGGTGGCAATGGACTGCTTGCACTCGATACCGAGACTGGGAAGCGACGCTTCGGCTTCCAGGGGCCCTATCACTCGAGTCCAGCGATCGCGCCGGCATCGATCTATCAGACCAAGACACTCGGCATAACCGGACCAACTGGCACTTACGGGCTCAACGCGAATGGTGGGCAGGAACTTCCCGTAACAGAGGTGAGAGTAGGTGGCGAGCGATGGACAGGGCCACAATCACCTGCGTCCGGTTTCTTCGGGCCGGCCGAGTCAACAACCCCGGTCACTGCGAACGAGAAGATATACACGGCAATACCTGGAACGAACTCGGTCGTCGCACTGGATCCGAACAATGGGGAGGTTCTGTGGCAACGAACCCATCACAAAGACGAAGCCGCCAGTGGCACGTACAATAGACCCGCAGTGGACGACGATATCGTATTCGTCACCGCGTGGCCACAACAGGCAACTGCATACCGTGCTGATACTGGTAACCAACACTGGCACCGTGAACTCGAGGAGACGATGGTGCTACAGCCAGTGGCGACAGACGAGGGCGTCGTCATTCCGACGCGCGAATCAGTCCAGTTGCGTGCCCGGTCCGATGGCTCACTCCTCTGGAAACGCAACCTCGACGGGAATGCGACCGACAGCACGCCAGCAGTGGCCAACGGGACGATCTTCGTTGCCGATGAACGAGAGTCGCTACATGCGCTCTCACTGGCAACCGGCCAGACACGGTGGACAGCGCCGTTCGATGGGAAAACCACACCAGTCGTCGCTGATGATCGCGTCTACGCCGTGGACTCACTCTGGGCGCTAGAGGCGTTCGACATCGCCACGGGTGAGAAGCACTTCGAGTATCAGCCTTCGGAAGTCCCCCTCTCGCCACCGATTGTCGGGGATGGCACCCTGTATCTTGCCAATCGTAGCCAGATTCTCGCACTGGAGGAAGCATGAGACCTACTGAAAGTGTGGACGGAAGCGAGACGGATGCTTCGATCAGCCACTCATCCCAGACGACTCATCTGTCCACGCTGGGCGTACTCAAGTCCGCGCTTGGACGCATTCGTCGAGATCCGGCGCTCGCTACGCCATTTGCCGTCGTTGGTGTGTTGATCGCACTCGCCGACTGGCTTCGCCAGTACGATCCGATTCCGGTGGCATCGACCGACGCACTCAGTCAATCGATCAGTATCCAATATGCAGTGCTTCCCCAGGGGACTGCCCGAACGGTTCGACACGTTGGTGCGTTGGCGGATCTCAAGACACGGTATCTCCTCTGGGCTACCGGGCTCGAAGTCCTCGTTCCACTCGCGGTCGGAATCGCCGGCTGGGTGACGATCGCACTGGCACTCAATAGACACCCTCGTCTCCGTGCGTTGAGTCGGTATCTTATCGCACTGGCTGTGATCGCCTCGATCCCGCAGTTGCTGGGCGGTTACTCGGTCGATATCAATAATTTCCTGTTCGGACTGGTGCTATTGGCGATGGTCCTGTTCGTCTTGACCCGTCTGTACCTCTTTCCGGCGTTGCTGGTCACCGGGAGTGGCTTCGTGACGGCACTCAGGCAGAGCTATCGTCGATCACATGGTCAAACCATGACTATCGCCGGCCTCATCATCGTCATTGGCCTCGCCTACTGGGGACTTGCAACCGTGCCGGTAGCCGGCGGATTTCTGAGTACTGCAGTCGTGGCACCAATCCACGCCGTCACCATCGGGACTATCTTTTCGGCCGACTCTCGGGGCACAGAGTCGACCCCGGTCAATCAAATCGAAGCGAAAGATACAGGCTTGGACGGGAATCGGTAACTGCGTCCGTGAGGTTTCTCCCTCTATTGCAGATTCTATCAGCGTCTCACTCAGGTACACGTTGAGCTACCACTGGTACCATCTTTCTGGAAGGTCAAACTGTGTTCCTGGCCCCTTCTGGGACACGTCTGGATTTTCGTGGAGACATGCGTCTCGTTATTGCCAAGCTTTTCGACGAGATACACCGTCACGTTCCCACGCGTCCATCCATCAATCGTGGTCGTCTTTTTCTCACCGGGAGCTACGGTGATCTGTTGTGTGTGGATGCCATCATCGGCGATCGACACGTTCAGATCCCTGTCCGACCAGACTAACTGTGAGAGGGTCTTGAGCCTCTGTTCTCCATCTCTGGTTGTGACCTCGAAATTCATGTACATCGCTTGCTCTCTGCTCTCAACGGTGTAAGCTGACACCTGATACGCTGTCGTGTCGTTATTTTCGACGGTCAGTGTGGGTTGGGAAGGCCCGGAGACGGTATCATACAGGACATAGCCACTCACGAGCGCCAATCCGAGGAGGAGGAGCGCGATCGTTCGACGGGAGATCATCAGTGTGGTTCTGTTCTTGTAGGAAACAGAATATTATTCCGATTGTCTCATCCGAGTGCCACTATTCATAATCGAACTGTTGTGTTCGTATCCAAAGCAGATCTACTCTGGAGTAAACACTGCTCGAAGTGTAATCCACGTCGCCACCTGTTTCATCCGTCACAGGAATATGCTGAAGACTGTGGGAAGTATCTCGCCAGTACTGATTGAATCAAACGCCCGATTCTCGGTGTGCGAGGTGCTATGTTCGCGCTGTGTATCTTGCACGCGAGTCTTGCCAAGACTTGGATAGACTGGTCATGGGAGGCGTTCTATGATACGCTATCCCAGATGGTGCCCAAGACCAGCAGGACTTGTTTTGACGACGTTCGAGGAGTGGACGTTCCGGTTACCCAACACGGTCCGGAAAGACCGTCAGGCTGTACTGCGTGAGAGGGACAGATCACAATCAGTCACGAAATACGCGAATGGCAAACAGCACACAAACGCGATCGGACACAGGAGTAACTGCGTGATCGGGTCCGGCGGCGCGACGACAGCCGCAAGAATTTGTCCGCTTAGCCCGGCGAGGGAGATGATCAGTACATAGCGCTCTCGGCGTGATTGTGGGCTTTCACGATCGTGCGTCCCTCGCCAGTTGAGGAGATAATATACCAGGGCGATACCGGTGACGAGTGCGGAGACAGCCCAGAGCTCCGGGTGCTGACTGCCACGGGCTCGGGCATCAAGCACAATCCAGACACCAGTCGTAACCCAGACGGCAAAGAACCACAACAGACCGAATACGGCGAAGAAATCGAGCGGGAGCACGATTCACTAACCCAGTATGATCGATGGATAGTAAGTTTTACTTCATGGACTTGTCTTTCCGACCCATCGTAGAACCTGATTCCTACAGAGGACTGTTATCGAGGTACAGAGTAACAATTGTCTAAACGACACTTGCAACGATGGCGGGACACCAGTTCTGCAAATCGAGTGGGCCTGAACTGACAGAGCATCCGGTGAGCGTCGGAAGCGAAGACTGTTTGAACCATCCTTCCTACGTGGTAGCTATATGAGTTCGGACGCCGATACGACGGTCACCCACGAGAATGCTGGCCAGGACGTCATCGCAGTCGACGCCGATGACAACGAGGAGGGACTGGTCAACCGCCTCGACGCCCACACTGGCGAGGGCGTCCGCCATCGCGCGTTCACCGCGCTGCTGTTCGACACCGACGACAACATCCTGTTGGCCCAGCGTGCCCCGGAGAAGCGTCTCTGGGACACCCACTGGGACGGGACGGTCGCCTCCCACCCCGTCGACGGACAGACCCAGGTTGCAGCGACTCGCGAACGCCTCCAGGAGGAACTGGGTGTCGCGCCCGACCAGTACGACGACCTCCGCGTGACGGACAAGTTCGAGTACAAACGCTATTACATGGACGAAGGCCTCGAATGGGAGGTCTGTTCGGTCCTGCAGGCGACCCTGACCGATCGAACACTCGACCCCGACCCGGCGGAAGTGGCCGGCCTGATGTGGGTTCCCTACGAGCGCCTCTACGAGAATCCGAAGTGGTATCGCCAGCTTCGCCTCTGTCCCTGGTTCGAAATCGCGATGCGACGCGACTTCGAGTGATCTCACGTCGCCTTTCGCATCGACACTTCGACGCCGATTTCGCTTCGCTTTCTGAGGCGAAATCCGGAAAAAGTCCCGGCCCCTCTTTTCGGACATGGCACTGACGATCACTGTGACCGGAATGAGCTGTGAACACTGCGAACAGAGCGTCACTGAAGCCCTCGAAGACCTCGATGGTGTGACCGAAGCAAGTGTCGACCGCGAAGCCGAACAGGCAACAATCGAGGGCGACGCCGAACCGGACACCCTCGTCGAAGCTGTTGAAGACGCCGGCTACGAAGCGTCGGCCTGATTTTCCCCGTCGGGATTCTCCGGCGTCTCGGCGCGGGGCAACCGGACGATGACTGTCGTTCCATCGTCGTCGACTTCGAAGTCGATCGTCCCGCCGAACGTCCGGACGATCCAGGCGACCAGCCAGAGCCCGATACCGCTGCCGTGTTGCAAGGCAGTCTCGCGACCGTTTTCGATGACTTCCCGCTCTTGTTTGTCGATCCCTGGCCCGTCGTCGGCGATCTGCACTGTCACGCTCTCGGACGGTCTGTCGACCTCGCAGGACACGACGACCGTCGGTTTCGCGGCCTCGTTGTGGTCGACGGCGTTCGCAAGTAGTTCCTCGAAAGCGACACCTAGCGAGGTGGCCCCTTGGACGCGAAGATCTTCCTCGAGCGCCCGTAGTTCGATCGTCGCTTCCGGATGGGATCTTCGGACCGTATCGATCGCGTCCTGGAGGACGATCGCGAGATCGAGCGTCGCCGGTTCGTCAGCCTCGAAGGCCCGCGTCAACGTGGCGACCTTCTCGGCGCGCTCGGTGACGGTATCGACAGTCTCGACGATGCGATCGATCCGGGACTGATGTGTCTGGTCCTCGAGGTCCGCTGCCAGCAACTCCCCGTGGCCACGGACGACGTTCATCTCGTTGCGGATGTTGTGTCGCAACAATCGGTTCAATACGTCAAGTTGTTGTTCTCGTCGTATCCGTTCGGTCACGTCCCGGAGGCTGACGATCCGTCCGTCGGCCGCATCGAAGGGGCGTTCGAGGGGTGTTGCCTGGAGATCGTAGTTCCGAACCGAGCCGTTGTGCTCGATTGCCGTCACACAGTGTACGTCGTCGGTGTCTTCGGGGAGCGTTTCGGCCACTGTGGGGAGGTGCTCGGCGAGTCGGTCGCCGACGGCGTCCCGACCAGACGTCTCGAGGAGCGTAGCGCCGGCCCGGTTGTAGTCGGTGAGGACGCGGTTTTGGTCGAGGATGAATACCGGGTCGTCGAGTCGCGTGACGATCTCGTCGCGTCCGATCTCCCGAGTTCCTGCGGCGACGGTGAGCAACTCATTGCGGAGAATCGCGCCGGTGATGATAGCTCCCGAGGCGACGAATGCGATTCCCGTCGGATCGATTCCCCGCGGCGCCAGCCTGAACAGGTACGTCGCGTTCGCCACCAGCGGAACGGCGATCGCCCCGAGCAGTGCCGTACTCTGGGCGCGATACAGTTCGTTGGCCCGCACGGACATCCGGACGAGCAGGAACGCGCCCACGGCGATCAACGCGTAGGAGTACGCGACGTGTCCCCAGAAAGCGATCCCACGCGTGACGACGATGCCCGTGTACTCGATATTCTGGACGAAGACGAGTTCGGGGTTGCTCCAGACGAGGCCGTGGCCGCCACTCGTCCAGACCAGCACGACGAACGCGATCGGCTCGATCAGCAAGCCGAGCAGGTGTCTCGTTGCGAGCGTTCGGTCGTGTCCGGTGTACTCGACGACTGTCAACAGCCACGCCAGGGGGACGACAGTTGTAATCGAGAGTCTGAGCGAGGTCCAAAACAGCGTCGTCTCAAAGCCAGCGTTGGCGAGGGCGAGCCCCTCGGCGATCGACCACATCGCGGCACCGAGCAATAGCAACGAGAGCGGGGCTGCACCGGGTGTCTCCCGGTGAACGATCGCGTAGAGTGCGATCGCCGTGCCGAGGACGCCGGCGAACAGGACGAGCGCAAGGTAGACCGTCCACACGCCCAGCGGTTACAGGGACACGGGCAAAAAGGTGCGTCTCTCAGCCTGGGCCCCGCGAACGCAGCGCCGTCCAGACGCCCAGGGCACCCAGGCCGATCGCCGGGAGCAAGGGGACGATCAGGTAGGCATCTCTGAACGAGAACCCGACGATCCGAATGGAATTCTGAACCGGGCGGAACAGGATCAGTCCCCACGGGGCGACCAGAAACGCCAGGAACAGCGCCCCGAGGACCACCCAGACCTGCCAGCCCCGTGTCCAGTCAGTGTCTCCAGTCGACGCTTCGGACTTCGAGGCCGCTGGCCCGTCGCCGACGCCGGGCGATCCGATGTCGTCATCACTCATTGGTTGTCATCTGGCCAATGAATCGGGGCGTTGATCTGGAGCGACGGTTCGGTGACGCCGAGACGACTGGATGTCCGACGAGCGACGAGCGTCCCATATCGAGCCAGTCGGCCTCCACACGCAAAACCATAGCGTCGAGGCGTGGCGGATTCGACAGGAACCAGGGTTCTTTCAGGGTGTGCGTCCGAACCAGCTCCATGGTCGATTTCCAGTCTCGCGACACCAGTCGGGGATCGTCGACGGAAGAGCACGAAACAGAGCCCGAAGACACCGACGAGGCGGAAGCGTCACCCGAGGTCGGAGAGCGGACCGGAGAGCGCGCCTCGGATTCGATCGATCGGTCCGGCCTGTTCGTCGTCACCGTCGATGTCGCCGAGGCCACCCGCCTGGCCAGCGAGGGGGTCTGCGACCGCCTCGAGGCGAACGGGCAGACGGTCATCGAGACCGAACGCGTCGACGCGAGCCACGACGTCGTCCAGGCGACGGTCGATCGAACGGTCGCACGCCGTGACGTCGAGGCGGTCGTGACGGTCGGTGGGACCGGCGTCGGGGACGCCGACGTGACCGTCGAGGCCGTCGAGCCGTTGCTGGAGAAGGAACTCCCGGGATTCGGGGAGCTGTTCCGCGTCAGTTATCACGAGCGCGTCGGGACCGACGTCGTCGCCATGCGGCCCCTAGCAGGGATCAGCGACGGGGTTCCCGTGTTCTGTCTTCCCGGCGATCCGGGCGCTGCCGAATTTGCCACCGAGGAAATCCTCCTCGGAGCGATCGACAGACTCCTCGCGGACGCCGGGGACTGACGAACACGTGATAGCCGGCCGGTCGGTGCCGATCGACGGATCGGCACAGTCTGGACCGCCAGCGCACGCGTGACTTTTTCTCGACGGGGACCCAATCATCTCGTATGGCTACAGAACTCGCTGACGGGATCTGGTGGTTCGATCTCCGGGGTGTCAACGCGTACCTCTTCGTGGACGGCGAAGACGTGACACTGATCGATGCCGGTGCCCCGTGGACGAGAGGGGCCTTGCTCGATCACCTGGACGATGCGGGGTTCCGGCCCCGTGACGTCTCACGGATCGCCCTCACACACTATGATCTCGATCACGTCGGTGCGGTGAATCGTTTCGGTACCGACGTTTCCGTGTACGCGGGTGCTCTGGACGCCGCCGTCCTCCGTGGCGAGCGCGTACCAGCCTTGAACAACCGCAAGACAGCCTTCCAGCGTGCCAGTCAGCTCCTGGTGTCCGAACCCGAGCTTTCAGTCGAGACGGTCGCTGACGGCGATCGGGTCGGCGGGCTCGACGTTCACGAGACACCAGGTCACACGCCCGGGCACCTGACGTTCGTCAGCGAGGAGCGATCGGTCGCGTTCGTCGGCGACCTTCTCCGAGAGAGCAACGGCCGGCTCGAAGCATCACCGTGGGCGCTGAGTCACGATACCGGGGCCGTCGAATCGAGTATCCGCCAGTTGGCAACGTTGGATCTCGACGTCGAAATTCTGGCGATGGGTCACGGAACACCGTTCGTCGAACGCGGAGCCGCTCACCTGTCCGATCTCGCCGGGCGGCTGTGACCGACAGGATCAGGCTAATTCTTCGGCGACCGCCTCGGGGTCCAGTAGCGCGGGATCGATCATGAGGTCGGCTTGTCGGGTTGCGAACTCCGGTAGCGATCCCTCGGCGTAGACGACGACGCGAACGCTCGGGTTGTGATCTTTCGCGACGGCGATGGAGGTCGCCTGACTCATCTCCGTCAGCACGTAGACGTCGGCGTTCTCGATGTCCGCGTTCTCCAGTGATTCACCGTCCCCGATGTCGAGGACTGTCACCTCGTGGCCTTCCGCACGGATCGCATCGGCGATCGCGTTCTCGTCAGCTCCGGCGACAAGTACCTTCATCTTACTCGTACTCGATGGTTGCGGGCGGTTTGTGGGTCACGTCGTAGACGACCCGCGAGACGCTCTCGTTCTCCCCTGTGATGCGGCTCTGGATGCGCTGGAGGGTCTCCCAGTCGATCTCCTGGGCACGCGCTGTCATGCCGTCACGGGATTCCACGGAGCGAACGGCAACGACCCATCCGTGGACGCGGTTGTCGCCCTTCACGCCCGTGGCCTTCCCGATCACTGCAGCCAGGGCCTGCCAGGGGTCGTATTCTTCGAGTTCCTCTTCGACGACGTGGTTGGCTTCCCGCGCAACGGAGAGCTTCTCCTCGGTCACCTCGCCGATGATCCGGACGGCGAGTCCGGGACCCGGGAACGGCATTCGTTCGGAGATGATCTCCTCTAAGTCGAGTTCACGGGCCACTTCTCTGACTTCGTCCTTGTAGAGATCGCGCATGGGCTCGACGATCCCCTCGAAGTCGATGACGTCGGGCAGGCCGCCGACGTTGTGGTGGGACTTGATCGTCCCCTCACTCTCGATTCGATCCGGGTAGATCGTCCCCTGGACGAGATAGTCGGCCTCGACCTCGCGGGCGACCGTCTCGAACTCCCGGATGAACTGCTCGCCGATTGCGTGGCGTTTCTCCTCGGGATCGGTGATGCCAGACAGTTCGTCGAGGAATCGTTCCTTCGCGTCGACGATCCGCAGGCTGTCCATATAGTCGAACGTCTCGCGGATCTGTTCGGTCTCTCCCTTGCGCATCAGGCCGGTGTCGACATAGACAGGAGTCAACTGGTCGCCGATCCCATCGTAGGCCAGTGCGGCCGCCGTCGAAGAGTCGACGCCCCCCGACAGCGCGATCACGGCATTGTCGTCGCCGACCTGCTCCTCGATTTCGGCTTTCGCCTCGGGGACGAAAGAGTCAACATCGACCATCAGACACCACCCTGCTGGAAGCGCGTACAGAAAACGCCTCGTTCGGTCGTCGCGGTCATATCAGTACCTACATATGGGCCAGTAAAACGTTTGTGAAAGGGCGGATACTGGGCTGGGAGGGGGTGCTTTGGCCGTTGCTCTATCCGGAATCACGGATCGACGTCTCTGGGGTCGAGCCGTCTCATCGCGGGCTGTCGAAGTGCGTTCGGTCGCGGATCGATCAGGATCGGACCCGGAACGAGACGACCGTCTGCATCCCGTCGTGGCCGTCGACAGACTCAGTCGTCACGTTCAGTCCAAAGACGGCGTCTTCGTCGACGGCATCTTCGGTAATCGACCGGAACTCCTCGGCGCCCGGGTTTTCTTCCAGTACCACGATCCGAACCTGGTTGCGGTTCCGACTCACGTCGGCGACGTCGTACCCACGCGACTCGAACGCTTCTCGGAGGGACTGCTGGTAATCGTCCATACTCTCAGTGTGGCTCCGTTGCCTGTAATACCTCCGGCTGTTCGCCATCGAAGCGTCGGACTCTCAGTCACGAAAACGGACGATCGATCAGACTTCGAGTTCGCTTTCGCGTTCGTCGTCCTCTCGTTTCTCGAGGACGGCCTCGACGAGGCCGACAAACGGCGGGGAGGCTCGCGTCGGTCGCGAACGGAATTCGGGGTGGAACTGCGTCCCGACGAAATAGGGGTGCTCCTCGGCAGCCAGTTCCAGAATCTCCATCCGGCGACCCGAGACTCCCGAGAACGTCATGCCGGCCTCCTCGAGGTCCGCGATGTACGCCGGATTGACCTCGTAGCGGTGGCGATGTCGTTCCCGGCAGGTAGCGTCGTCATAGAGGTCGGCCGCGAGCGTTTCCGGCTCGATTTCGGTGTCCTGTGCGCCCAGACGCATCGTCCCGCCCATGTCCTCGACGCCCTCCTGTTCGGGCAGGATGTCGATGACGGGATGGGACGTATCCGGATCCATCTCGGCGGAGTGGGCACCGTCGAGATCGAGCACGTTCCGGGCGTACTCGACGACGGCCATCTGGAAGCCCAGACACAGTCCCAGGAAGGGGACATCGTTCTCGCGGGCGTAACGGATTGCCTCGATCTTGCCCTCGGTTCCACGGGAGCCAAAGCCACCCGGGACGACGATAGCGTCGACTTCATCGAGTTTGTCGTCGTGGCCGTCCGCGAGCTCTTCCGAATGAATCCACGTCGTCTCGACCTCGACGTTGGTCTCGAGGCCAGCGTGTTTCAGTGCCTCGTGAATCGAGATGTAGGCGTCTTCGAGTCCGTACTTACCGACCAGCGCGACCTCGATCGACCCGGTCTTGTCCTGGGTGACGAGTTCGCGCCAACCGTTGTCCCGCTCGCTTTTGGGTGCTGCCTCCTCGGTGAGTCCAAGTTCGTCCATGACGTACTCGTCGAGACCCTCGTCCTCGACGACCAGCGGGACGTGATAGATGTCCTCGACGTCCGGGTTCGAGAAGACGGCCTCTGTGGGAACGTCACAGAACAGCGCAATTTTCTCCTTGACGCTGTCTTGGAGTTTGTCCTCACAGCGTCCGACCAGAATGTCCGGCTGGAGCCCGATCGACCGGAGTTCCTTGACGCTGTGCTGGGTCGGTTTGGTCTTCTGTTCGCCGTTCTTCGAGTACGGGACTAGCGTGACGTGGGTGAAGAGAATGTCTTCTTCATCTTCTTCGTGGGCGAACTGCCGGAGCGCCTCCAGATAGGGCATCCCTTCGATGTCGCCGACAGTGCCGCCGACTTCGATGATGCAGACGTCACTTCCCTCGGCGACCTCTCGAATCCGGCGCTTGATGTCGTCGGTGATGTGCGGAATGATTTGGACGGTCCGGCCGAGGTAGTCCCCGGCCCGCTCCTTCTCGATGACCTCCCGATAGACCTTCCCCGTGGTGACGTTGTGATCGGAGGTCATGTCGATGTCGAGGAACCGTTCGTAGTTCCCCAGATCCAGGTCGACCTCGCCGCCGTCCTTGAGGACGTACACTTCCCCGTGCTGGTAGGGGTTCATCGTCCCGGCGTCGACGTTGAGATAGGGGTCGATCTTGACCGCGGTCACGTCGAAGCCGGCGTTGGCGAGCAATCGGCCGGTACTCGCGGCAGTGATGCCCTTACCCAGGCCGGACATCACGCCGCCGGTGACGAAAATGAACTTCCGACCCAGCTCCGGATCGTACTCGGTTTCGGGCTCGTTCGGCATACCGACGGTGGGCGGCCCCACCCCTAAACCGTTTCGGGAGCGACCGGGTTCGCCGGTCGCTGTCATAGCACCTGGGCCGTCTCGATACGTGTGAGAGTTTTAAGAACGTCCCTCCCATACGAAACCCTATGGGAATCCTTTCGCGCGCCTCCTATGTTGTCCGCTCGAAGGTCAACGCTCTCCTCAATCGGACGGAGGACCCCTCCGAGACTCTGGATTACTCCTACGAACAACTCCGGGACGAACTCCAGGATGTCAAACAGGGAATCGCGGACCTGACGACCCAAAAGAAACGCCTGGAGATCCAGAAGCGTCGATTGGAGGAGAACGTCGAGAAACACAACGATCAGGCCCGCGAGGCTGTCAAACAGGACCGTGAGGATCTCGCTCGCCAGGCCCTGGAGAAGAAAAAGCAGAAGATGAACCAGATCGAAGATCTGGAGGGCCAGATCGCCGATCTCCAGCGACAGCAGGACCAGCTCGTCGAGCAGAAGAACGAACTCCAGGGCCAGGTCGAGCAGTTCCGGACGAAAAAGGAGACCATGAAAGCCCGCTATGAGGCCGCCGAAGCCTCGGCACGCGTTTCCGAGGCCATGTCGGGGGCTGGCGACGAGTTCGAGGACGTCGGCCGGGCGATCGAACGTGCACAGGAACAGACCGAGGAGATGGAAGCTCGTTCTGCCGCGATGGACGAACTCCGGGATACCGGTGCGTTCGAGGATTCAATCTCCGATCAGGATCAACTCGACCGCGAACTGGAGGAGGTTCGCACGTCAGGGGAGGTCGACGCCGAACTGGAGACACTGAAAGCCGACGTTGGCGAAGAGTCTGCGGCCGAGGAGCGCACTGATCCTGAGGGCGAGGACACCGACGAGAGGGCCGTCGAAGAGGAACTCGAGACGCTCAAGGATCAAGAGAGCTAACGTGGGTCGGTAAGCACCAGCACGTGGTGGCACGCGTCGAAAGTGCGGCCGGTTCTACGGCGACTCAGTCAGGACCGACTATCGATGCCAACCAAGTCGTTGCTGACACACTGTTGGAGCGCCCGGTCACCACCAGTATCCATCCGAGCACGGCGGGGTTCGGCGAGCTAACCTCCATCGTGATCGGGCCGACTGATCGGTCACACGACAGACCTTTCCAGGGTGGAGTCGTGTGACCGCATTCGGCACCCTTTTTACCGGCCGCCGGAACCATTTCGATATGAGACTGCTGTTCGTCCACTCGGATCACTTGGAGTTCGAGACGACCGAGAAGGCAGGGGGCGGTGACCTCGCTGAGACCGAAGGTGTCCCGATGGAGGGACGCATGGAAGATTGCGTAACCGTCTTCATCAGCGTCGAGAGCGACGACGAGGCCGATCTCGACGGCGTCGTCGAGAACGCCATCACTGAACTCGAAGATGTCGCTGGCCAACTCAATACCAACGACGTGGTCCTGTATCCCTACGCCCATCTCAGCGACGACCTCGCCGGACCGGACGCTGCCAAGGAGGTCATGCAACGTCTCGAGGGCGAGATGGAAGCCGCGGGTTACGAGATCCTCCGGGCCCCCTTCGGCTGGTACAAGGCCTTCGAGGTCTCCTGTAAGGGCCATCCGCTCTCGGAACTCTCTCGGCACGTCGCTGCTCACCGCGACGAGGACGAGAACGAGGCCCAGGGAGAACCCGACCGCGAACCCAGCGAGTGGAAGGTGATGACCCCCGACGGCGACCTAGAGAACGCCGTGGCAGCCAAAGACGACGTGGGCGAGGACCTCGTGGCCTTCATCGAGGACGAAGTCGAGGGCATCGTCGCGAGCGAGGGCGAAGAACCGCCACACGTCGACCTCATGCAGGAGAAGGGCTTCGTCGGCTACGACGACCTGAGCGACGTCGGGAACCTCCGGTGGTATCCCCGGGGCAAGCTCGTCCGGGACGCGCTGATGGAATACGTCAACGATCTGGTCGTCGACTACGGCGGAATGCCCGTCGAAACGCCGATCATGTATGATCTGGGTGCGCGGGCGATCGACGAACACGCCGGGAAATTCGGCGAACGTCAGTACCGCTTCGAATCGGGCGACCGCCGGATGATGCTGCGCTTTGCCGCGTGTTTCGGCCAGTTCTCGATCATGCGGGACATGCACATCTCTATCAACGACCTCCCGCTGCGGGTCTACGAGATGTCGACGTACTCCTTCCGGCGCGAACAGAAGGGGGAAGTGACTGGCCTCAAGCGCCTGCGCGCGTTCACGATGCCGGACATGCACACGGCAACGAAAGACATGGAGCAAGCACGCGAGGAACTCCGCACGCAGGCCGAACTTGCCCTCCAGACCTCCGAGGACCTCGATCTCAACTACGAGCCGGCGATCCGGATGACCCGTGAGTTCTACGAGGACAACGAACAGTGGGTCGAAGATGTCGTCGCGGAACTCGGCAAGCCCGCTCTGATCGAGATCATCCCCGAGCGCCACCACTACTGGTCGGCGAAGATCGACTTCGCGGCCATCGACGGCCTCGGCCGGCCGATCGAGAACCCGACGGTTCAGATCGACGTCGAAAGCGCCGAACGCTTCGATATCGAGTACACCGACGGCACCGACAGCCATCACCCGCCGATCTTGCACTACTCGCCCTCCGGTGGCATCGAGCGCGTCTTCGCCGCCCTGTTGGAGGACGCCGCGACGATGGAAACGCCCCAGTTGCCGACCTGGCTTTCGCCGACTCAGGTCCGGTTCATCCCCGTCAATCCTGATTCACACCTCGAGTACTGCGAGGGACTCGTCGACGACCTCGAGGACGCAGATGTCCGCGCCGACGTGGACGATCGCGACGAATCGGTGGGCAAGCGGATCGCCCGCGCGGAGACCGACTGGGTACCGTACTACGTGGTCGTCGGCGACCGGGAGATGGAGGACGACGAACTCGGCGTCAACGTCCGGGCCGACGACGAGGAACGAGACATGTCCCTGGCAGAACTCCGCAAACAGGTACAGAACGACGTCGAAGGATTGCCACAGCAGCATCGGTACCTGCCGCGTCACGTCTCGAACCACCCCAACTTCACCGGTCGCTGACTTTCTCACACCCGCTCGCACGGCGGGATACTGTCGACCGGCGTTACCGTGGCATGTACAACTATTACAGACGGCGCCGTACTAGCAAGTGTAATGTACGATACCATTCTGGCACCGACTGACGGGAGCGGCGGGACGGGAAAGACCCTGGAACACGTCGTCTCGATCGCTTCGGACAACGACGCGACCGTCCACGGCCTGTACGTCCTCGATCGGCGGATGTACCTCGCCGCCGAGAAGGGTGCCCAGGAAGAGGTGATCGACTCCCTCGAGGCAGACGGCGAGGCCGCCCTACAGCGCCTCCGGTCACAGGTCGAGGATGCGGAGGTCCCGGTCGTCACGGAACTGCGAAAGGGGATCCCGCACCGTGACATCCTCCGATACGCGGGGGACATCGATGCGGACCTGATCGTCATGGGAACCCACGGTCGGACGGGCCGCGATCGCCTCACGAACCTCGGCAGCGTGACCCAGCGCGTCGTCGAGAACGCCGACATCCCCGTCCTCGTGGTCGATATCGCTGACGAGTGAGGCTCGATCTGAACGTCGACGTCGGCTGCCGGGGAACTCACGTATTTGTGTCGGGGTTTCGAACAGGCGTTCGATGACGTCACCGGTCGAGCTCGTGAGGCGGTCGCTCGCGGCGGAGTCGGGACGAGTCTTCGACGAACGGGTCGAAACGCAGGCGACGTATCTCCGGGAGCGTCTCGCTGCCGGCGATCTCGAGACTGAAGACTTTGCGATCGGCCTGGAGATGGAAGTGTATGCCGTCTCTACCGACGGATCCGCGCCGCGTCTACGGAAGGTTCCCGACGCCGTTTACGGGGCCAGCGAGCGCGTCAGCAAGGAGCTCGGCCTGCACAACGCCGAGGTCAACACCGAACCGGTGGCCCTCCGGCCGAGTGGGTTCGAATCACAGCGGATCGGGATCGAAACCGCACTCGAAGCGGCGGGAGACGCGCTCGGCACGGACGCCGGATTCGCTCTCGATGCGATGTGGACAGTCCCCACCGAGGGCGGGAGCGAACCGTATCTTTCCGCCCACGAGATCCAGGACGGTGTCACGCTGGCGAGGAACATGCGGGCGGATCCTCGGTATTACGCCATCGACAACGAGGTACTGAGACTCGTCGACGGGACAGTCCCGCTCGCGGTCCCCGGCACGTCCCGGACGTTTCCGACGATTCTCTTCGAGTCGCTGGCCACGTCGATGCAGCCACACCTGCAGATCCCCGACATCGAGACCGTCCCGTCGTATTTCAACGCCGCGATCAGAACGCTCGGCCCCCTGCTCGCGCTCGCGGCCAACTCGCCGTTCTTGCCGCCCGATCTCTACGAGGACGTGGCTGATCCCACGGCACTGGTCACGGAGACGCCACACGAACTTCGTGTCCCCGTCTTCGAGCAGTCGGTCAATTATACCGGCGACCCGAAAGTCCGCGTTCCCGCGGACATCGAACGGACGGCCGACGTGATCGAGCAAATCGCTGTCGACGATCGGTATGCCCCGTTCTTGAGCGAGTGGCTCGACGACGAAAGCGAGGCGGGCACGGAGGCGTTCGCGGACGCGTTCCCGGAGTTCGAGCACAAGCGCGGGACCTACTGGCGGTGGGTCCGGGCGGTGATCGGTGGCGATCCGGTTCCCGACGCCGGCGACGAACGCTCGATCCGGATCGAGTATCGGCCCCTGCCCACCCAGCCGACAGTTCGAGACGTGATCGGTCTCCAAGCGCTGACGGCCGGCCTGTTGCGCGGGCTCGTCGCGTCCGAACACCCAATTGCCGAACTCCCAGCCGAGGCCGCTCGGGAGAGCTTCTACGCGGCCGTCGATGACGGTCCGGACGCCGACCTCGATTGGATCCGCGTCGACGGCACGCGGACGTCGGACGCCGAGGAGATATTCGGAGAAGTCTTCGAGTACGCACGGCGTGGCCTCCGCGAACAGGGGTTCACGGACGGCCGGATCGACGAACTCCTCGGACCGATCGAAGCGCGATGGGAGGAGCGAACGACGCCCAGCCAGTGGAAGAAAGATCGCGTCCGCGAGCATCTCGACGACGGTGACGACCTCGCAACGGCCATCCACACGATGCAGCGGGAGTACGTCACCAGAAGTCGGGACACAGAGACGTTCGCCGAGTGGCGCTGATCAGATCGCGTTCAGCGTCGTCGTCCAGAAGTCCCGGAATGCGTCTTCGAGTGCCGGTTCCGGATCGCCGGTCGCGTCGACTGTCGCGGTCACGTCGGCTGCCGTGTCGATTTCGTCCAGAACAGTCCCTTCCCCGACGAGATAGAGTCGATCCGTGGTCCGCTCTTCGAGGGCGGCCTGACAGCGATCGAGGTGATCGTCGATCTGTTCGTCCCGGAGTCGTTCGAAACGCGCCTGGGAGAACCCACCCTTGGAGTGGTTCCGGCCGAGATCGCTGTCGAATCCGTGGAACGCGATTCGCTCACGCCCCTGGTAGACGCCCATGGCGAACAGGTCCGACCGAACCAGTGCCAGCGTGTACTCTCCCTGGGGCTGGAAAGAGGACTGATCGATTCGGAACTCGTCGTCCCAGGTGACGAACGGCTCGGGGGCGATCGACGGCTCGAGCGCGACGCTACAGATCCCGGCGTCGTCGACGAAGACATAGCAGGGACTCGCTCGCGAGACGAGCGCTGCCCGCTCGCCGAGGATGTCACTGACGGCCGACGGCAGTGAGTTGCTCGTCACGTAGGCCGTGAGCGCTTCTTCCTCGCCTGTCTCGAACGATTCCAGACGGTCGAGGACGGCATCGAGTCGCTCGTCACGGAGGGTCTCTTCACGCCGGACATCGAGTTGGCGCTCGCCGGATTGGAGTCGCTCGACGCGGTCCTCCAGTTCCACGACGCGGTCCTGGAGTCGGTTGACCTCGCGCTCGGCTTCCTGGCGCGCCGTGACGGCGTCGGCTCGCCGCTTCGATTCCGCCTCGAGTTGCCGGCGTGTGTCCTCCTTTCGTTCCTCCAGTTCTTCGATCCGTTCTCTGAGTTCAGTCTTCCCCAGAATATCGTCGAGCATTACCCGAACTCGGGGAGCCCAACGGGCTTAAATCCCGGCGGGCTCCCGTCAGCCGACGCCCGACAGCGAGAGCAACTGTTCGGCACGGTCGTCAGTCGCGAGCAACACTTCCCGGAGCGACGGCGGGTTCTCGATGCCCGACTCGCTCAGTACCGCAGGCGGCACTGCGAGGGTGTCCGCGGGCACAGACTCGACGGCGGACACCGGAAAGTGCCGCGAACCGAGTTTCATTACGAGTGGCGGTCGTTCATCGCCGGAGTCGTCATACAGTTGCCGGCGGATGGCCCGGTGCTGTCGTTCGCACATCGCTGGGGCGTCCCCGCTGTTGGGCTGTACGTACAGCCGACCCAGGTAGTAGGATCGCGAGAACTGTTCAAACATGCGGTACAATAACATATGACATACCGAATCATATAAACCTTTTCCAGCGGTCGAATCGCTTTCGGGACGTTCTGACGAACGGTATCTCGACCGTTGAGCCACCGATACTGGACAGTAACCGATAACCTATCCAGACGGATTGAAAAACGGTCTTGGACTGTCTCATAGCGTTTCATCGGCCCGTGAACGGTTCCGAACGGCCGCTGACGTTTTAGTGTAGTGGGGGTGTAGAATCTCTTATGCAGCCACGAGGTGCCTTCGTCGTCTTGTTGGTGGTCCTCGCGCTCGTTGCCGTGCCGGCGCTGGCCTACGCGACGGCCGGCGTCGATGGGGAATCGGCGGCGACTGCAGAGGTCGGTGTCGCCCAGGTGACGGGCGGAAACGCGAGCGAGGGCACGTTCGGCAGTCAGATGAGTGCCTTCATGCAGTCGAGTGCGGCCACGGCGAGCGACTCTGTCGAGACCGGCATGTGGGTCCAGCGTGTCGACGAGAACGCGTCGACGGCCGCCAGACAGGTTCAAAGCCGGACTGAACGCCTCGAGAACCGCCTCCAGAGACTCGAGGCGTCCCTGGATCGAATGCAAGGACAGGGCGTCAACGTCACTGATCCGGCGACCGCTGGTGAGGTCGCGCGTCTCACCACACGCGTTCGGAACCTCCAGCGGTCGATCAACGAGACCGAACGCGTCGCTGATCGCACTGGCGTCAACGCGGTGCGGCTCGACCGACTCCGCACAGAGGCGGCCAATTTGTCGGGGCACGAGGTGGCCTCGATGGCCCGCAATCTCTCGCTCGGCCCACCGGACGGTGTCCCGGGTGGCCCGCCGGCCAACGCGCCCGCCGGTCCGCCGGACGACAACGAGACCGGTCCACCGGCCAACGCGCCCGCCGGTCCGCCCACCAACGATACGGCGGGACCGCCGGATGATAACGGAGCGGGGCCGCCAGACGATGACGAGACAGGACCACCAGATGACGACGAAACAGGACCACCCGATGACGGCGAAACAGGACCATCCAACGATGGCGAAACAGGGCCACCCGATGACGACGAAACAGGACCATCCAACGATGGCGGGACTGGCCCACCCGATGACGACGAAACAGGACCATCCAACGATGGCGGGACTGGCCCACCAGATGACGGAGCAGGGCCGCCGGACGAGCGATCAACCTAGCAATCCGAAGGCAGCTCGACGGACGCGTGATCGACGGTCGATTCTTGCTCAGTCGTCCGTGGGATGGACGTAACTGTCCTTCGTGAGATGGCCCGCGTTCCCCAATGCTGACAGACACGCTTATCAAGGAGAAGCGGTAACGTCACGTAAATGGAATCCGCCGAGTTGCTGGATCTACTGGGGAACGCCAACCGGCGTCGCATCCTGCGGTTGTTGGCACGCAAGCCCTGTTTCGTTACCGAGATCAGCGACTACCTCGGCGTGAGTCCGAAAGCGGTCATCGACCACCTCCGTCAACTTGAGGAGGCCGGACTGGTCGAGAGCCGGACCGACGACCGCCGTCGGAAGTACTTCTATATTTCACGGGGGTTTCGACTCGAAGTTTCGGCCTCACCGTACGACTTCGGGACGAAGACTGCCTATCCGGCGAGTTCCGGGCTTGATATCACTGCGACGAAACACCTCTCGATCGACGTGGATCCGGACGGTGCCTCAGACCTTCCGGAACTCGCCGTCGAATTGCGCCGGCTGCGCTGCCTCCAGAACGAACTGTCACTGGCTCAGCGATGGGTGCAGGGTCGCATGACGGACGTCATGGAGCAGATTGGCGACGAGATCGAAGAAGGCGAACGGCGCCTGTACGTCGAGATCATGGGCGTTCTCGCCGACGGCCCGACCGACGTCGAGACTGTCTCGCGTGAGGCCGAGGTCCCGCCGTCAGTGGTCGAAGACGTCATCGAGACCTTACAATCCCGCGACGTCGTCGAACAGACGGATGACGGTTGGAAACTCGCCGTCTGATCGTTTCAGACGTTTCGGGTCATGCCCGACCGTAGGTCCCGGCCGAAGTAGTGGCCGGCCAATGCTGCGAGGAGACCGCTCCCTGCACCGAAGACGACGAGTAGCTGGCTCTCTCCAACCAGCGTGACGACCAGAAACTCGGTGAGTGTGCCCAGCGCCGCCGTCACCGCACCGGCCAGGCCGACTTCCAGATACCGGCGTCTGCTTCCGAGGGCGCCGAACGCGAACGCGACGGCGAAGACGCCTCCCAGAGCTGCCAGTGAGCCGAAGAAGGGGATCACGAATCCGAACGTGATGGCCCCAACGACGGTCGTGAGCAGGCTCAGAAGGAACGATCGTACCGAGAATATCGAACCGAACCGCCTCCGGAGTCGACCCAATCGGCCGGTCGACTCCCCTCCGACGCCGCGGTCGGGAGTGTCCCCGTCGACCTCGGCTCTCTCGGCGAGATCGACATCCACCGCGTCCGCGTCCACACCCACCGACCGCTCGCGCGTCTGTTCCTCGGAACGTTCGACCATGTAGGTCCTGAGTGTGCCAGCCACATGGACCTTTCCCGCCCGGGAAAGATGGTTTTACGTCACCCGACCCGATAGCGACGGGTACATGAACTCAGGAGATCGCGTGCGGGTCGATCGCGACGACCGGTCTATCGAGGGGGTCGTCCTCCCCTCCTCGACCGAGGAGACCATCGTGGTGAAACTCCCGAATGGATACAACGTCGGCGTCGATCGCGAGACCACCGAGATGACCGTCCTCGAATCGGGTGTCTACGACATCGAACCGGGCGAAACCAGCGAACAGTCGGCCGTCGAATTCGACGAGGATCTGCCGACCGTCTCACTGATCTCGACCGGCGGGACCATCGCCTCGACCGTCGACTACCGGACCGGGGCCGTCACCGCGCAGTTCGACGCCGAGGACGTCCTCCGGGCCGTCCCGGAACTCGCCGGCCTGGCCAACTATCGGGGCCGTGTCGTCGCAAACATCCTCTCGGAGAACATGACACCCGACGTCTGGGTTGATCTGGCTCGTGCTATCCACGAGGAGATCGAAGCCGGCGCGGACGGCGTCGTCGTCATGCACGGTACTGACACGATGGCCTTCTCCGCTAGCGCCATCTCCTTCATGCTCGAGACCCCGGTACCGATCGTCTTCACCGGCAGCCAGCGGTCCGCCGATCGCCCATCCAGCGACAACGTGATGAACGCCGTCTGTGCCGTCGAGGCCGCAACGAGTGACGCCGCAGAGGTCATGGTCTGTATGCATGCTACCGAGAGCGACGACGTCTGTGCGCTTCATCGTGGAACCCGCGCTCGCAAGAACCACACGTCTCGTCGGGATGCCTTCGAGACGGTCGGTCGGGCCCCACTCGGCGAGGTCGACTACGACAACCGCGAGATCACGTTCCGAGAAGAGTACGACGAACGTGGCGAACCGGACCTGGAACTGCAAGCGGACCTGGAAACGGACGTCGACCTCGTGAAGTTCGTCCCCGGCGCGGAACCGTCGATGCTCGATCCCGTCGAGGGATCGGCGGGCGTCGTGATCGAAGGGACGGGCCTGGGCCACGTCAACACGGACTGGATCGACCGGATCGACGCCCTGACCGACGACGGGACGACGGTCGTGATGACCAGCCAGTGTCTCGACGGTCGCGTCTGTGATCGCGTCTACGATACGGGCCGCGACCTCCTCGATGCGGGCGTCGTCGAAGGCGAAGATATGCTTCCCGGTACGGCAATGGTCAAGCTGATGTGGGTACTGGCCAACCGCGACGATCCTGGGGCAGCTATGCAAGAACCGCTGGCCGGCGAGATCACTGAGCGATCGGTTCCCTGGAACTAACCCGATCAAGTCGCGGCTGTCGATCCCGCTCGTGAATCGGTGTTCGACTCACCCGCCGCTGACTGGCGGGAACAGTGCCAGTTCGTCGCCGTCAGCGATCGCCCGATCCGAATCCAGCGGCTCGTCGACGTCCTCGCCCTCGTGGAGCGTCCGGACGTGCTCGTAGACCGATCCGTCCTCGTCGCGTGCCTCTTCGGCGACGGCAGGGTATTGCGCGAACAGCGTTTCCAGGGTATCAGCGACGGTCGCCTCGGCTGGCACCTCAAGAGTAACCTCGTTGTCGCCCGCTGCTTCGCCCAGCGTCGCAAACAGTCGCCAGGTGACGTTCATACCTGGCGTGCAGGACGCCGAGGGAAAGAACGTTCCGGGGTGGGCTTACTCGGTGTTGCGATCGGTAGACTCCTCGTCATCTGCGTCAGTTCTCTCGTCAGCCAATTCGTCCACGTCTGAGAAGTCATTTGTGTCGGCCAATTCGTCCAGATCGGACAGCTCATCCTCTTCGGTCAGACTGTCCACGCCGGATATTTCATCGACCGACTCCCCGGAATGGCCCTCGCTGGGCTGTAGTGACTCCGCCGCGAACTCCGATTCGCTCTCTCCCTCGGTGTCCGTTGCAGGCGTTCCGTCAGACGGCTCGTCGTCGAACGGTCCCGTCGCCGGGTCTTCGCTCGTCTCCTTTGTGTCTTCGTCGAAGGCGCCCCCTGATGTGTCCTCTTCCGTCTCTTTCGTGTTCTCGTCGAAGGTATCTCCCCACGTGTCGTCTCCCGCCCCTTTCGTGCTCTCGTCGGATGTCTCCTCGTCCGATCGTGAAGCCGTTTCGTCGGCCGCTCGCTCGGGCAGCTCCTCGTCGGTCAGCGTTGTTTCGTCCCCGGGTGGTCGGTCCTCCGTTGATTCGTCCCCGGGTGGTCGGTCCTCCGTTGATTCGTCATCCGCGTTTGCGTCCCGCTCGGCTGCATTCGTCGGCGGATCGCGGCTCGTCGGTTCCGTCACCGACGAGAGTGTACTCGAAGCGCGCTCGCCCGTTCCTTCGGACGCGTCCGCCGCCGATTCGATCCGTCGGATCACGTCTGGTCGAGCGATCACGTACAGCGAGTCCCCGGCTGCGAGAACGCGATCACGCGCGGGAAGCGCCTCGATTCGATCATCTGGTCCGCCGGCGTGGACGGCGACAACTGTCACGTCCAGTGCCCCGATGGGCGTCCCCGCGAGGGAACTCCCGTCGCCGACCTCGACGACGCCGAGTGTCTCCTCGGCCGCCCGAAGCAGTTCCGTCAGCTCCCGATCGGCTCGTTCCTCGACAGGTAGCGTGACGAGTTTGTACCGCTCGTCGGTATCGAGTTTCGACGCATCAGCCGCGTCGATCGCCAGCGTGACGACCTCGCCGGCCGTGCCCCGGACCTCGGCGTTGAGCAGCCGCGTGTGAGGGTTGCGAGTCCACACCTGCACGAGGTCGCCCGCGCTGGCCGCGTGGGCGGGGTCAGCCCGGATCGCCAGTGCGGCGCTTTCGGGTGGAAGCGTCGGCCCGATCCCTGCCGCGCGCGATCCCAACCCGAGATGCGTCACTGTCCCGTCGGCGTCGATCTCCACGTCGACGTGGCCGACGCGGTAGTCCTCCCGCAGGCGACGAGCCAGGCGCTCGCGTAACTCCTCGACGGTCAGACCGCGGGGAAAGACGAACGTCTTGCCCTCCAGGGTGGCCTTCGTGTCTGGATCGACGGGGTCGTATCCGGGAACGTCGTCGATCTCCGCGGGCAACTCGACGGTGATGACGCGACCGACGGCCCTGACGACGCGGCCGAGGGACTGATCGACGGCCATCGGACCGGTCCCGCCGAGTACCGTGCGGGCGAGTCGGTCGCCGATGGTGATCCCGACGAGCGCCCCGACAGTCCCGACGAGAAGTGCGCTCACGTTGAACAGCGCGACCCTGACGCTCAGCACGGCATCGCCGCCCATCACCTGCCCGAGCGCGGTGGTCGCGTTCAGGTAGGCCGCGACGACCGCCACTGCAAGTAGGACTGCCGGCGGGGTCGAAACCTTCTTGCGGGCGTACCAGCGGAACGCGATCGCGACCGCGCCCGCGACCGCCCCTGCGATGATCGCGAGTCCACCGATCTGGGCAGCCGCCTCCAGTACCCCAGCCGTCGTACCCGACGTTTGCAGCGGCGGTGCCGGGACGCCCTCGAATCGAATCGGAACAGACCGAATCACGCTATTGCCTCCCCGAGTTCGTCCAGCCCGTCCCGGGTCCCGACCGCGTACAGCTCGGTCCCGGGTTCGAGTTCCCACGTTCCCGGTGGGTCGAATTGCCAGCCGCTGCCGTCTCTGGCCGCGAGGACCACGGCACCGAACCGTGCATCGAGTCCGGCCGCGCCGAGCGTTTCGCCCTCGAGTTCGCCGCCGGCTCGGACGGTTACCCGACGGAACCGTTTGCCCGCCCGCCGGAGCAGGGAGATAAGTGCGTACTCCCGGCGGGTGCCACGCGCCTCAACGATGATCGTCCCCCGGTCCGAGCGCAATAGCGCCTCGGCGTCGGTCCGCCCGACTGCGATCGTCACCTGGCCGTCGCCGCCCATCGTCGTCGGTGCCCTGACCGGGTCCGGATCCTCTGTGTTCTCGACCGTCCCATCGGGTCCTGTGTCCGGTGCCGTCGAGGGTGGCGTAGTACCGTCACTGCGGGCCGATCGGGCGCTCAGCACCGTTCCCCGGACCTGCGTGTCCGCCGTCACGACGGTCGCTACGTCCCCGCGGGCGAGACCGGTCGGCACCAGTGCGTCGACCGAGACCGCGCGCTTGCCGGACTCGATCCGTTTCGAGAGTCCCGAGAACGGCGGCGCGGCGGCGACGGTCGCCCGCCCGCGCTCGTCGATCGAGACAGAGGCGTCCCCGAGTTCGTACTCGTTTGTGAGGCGTTCGGCCAGTCGGGTTTCCAGCTCCGGTAAGTCGAGGTCGGCCGGGAAAGTCCACTCGCCGCCTGTGATCTCCTCGCGTAGGTCCTCTGGCAGCGGCGGGTATCCCTCAATGTCGGCGACTTCTCCGGTAACTCGAACGCGGACCTCGTTGCTCCCTACCGATTCTATCAGGTCAAGCGAGAGCGTCCGCTCGCCGAGCTTCCGAAGAGACAGCTTCCGTGGCGCACTCGCCCCGAGTTGATCGCCCTTGCTGTGGGCGTATAGCACCATCATCATGATGATCAGCAGAGCGACGACGACCGAGGGGGCGTTGGCCGACCCCGTGATCGAGGGGTCTGCCAGGGCTAGCAGTCCGCCGTTGACCCCGGCCAGCGCCACGCCGAGGACCACCACACCGAATCCCGGGAGCGTGACGCCGGTGAGGTACTTGAACAGGAACCCGAGGACCCAGGCGACCAGGGCAGGGATGATGCCCGTGAGGATCCCCAGGTAGACGCCGAACAGCAACGCGACCGGCAACGATGGCATGGTTGAACCGACCGCGGCCAGTATGAAATCAGTACCGGCTGTCCCGTTTTCTCCCGACCGGGACGATGTCGATCTGTCCCGGCCGCGCTGTCCCCGCAGTTTTCACTCCCGGACGCTATTCCGGCAGATTCCACTCCCGGACGCTATTCCGGCAGATTCCACTCCCGGACGGCATCCCGGCAGACTTTACTCCGGGCCGGCGGAGTATCCGGGTATGGGCAAGGCTCGGGACTGGCTTGGACCGGAGCTGGCGATCTATCTGACGACCGCGGTGGCCGTTCTCTCGGTCGCGACGGGACTGGTCAACGTCGGCGCGCAGTCGATCTCCGGGCCGCTCGAGCCGTTCATTCCGGCCGTGATCCAGCGGACAGCGGGGTTTACGGGTGCACTGACGGGATTTCTCATGCTGGGTTCAGTCGCCGGACTCCGACGTCGCTTGCGGGCGGCGTGGCTGTCGACGATCGTACTTTTGCCGGTGACAGCATTCCAGGGATTGGTTCAGACGAACGTTGCATCCACTCCAT
Organism: Halorhabdus rudnickae; assembly: GCF_900880625.1. Taxonomy (NCBI): domain Archaea; kingdom Methanobacteriati; phylum Methanobacteriota; class Halobacteria; order Halobacteriales; family Haloarculaceae; genus Halorhabdus; species Halorhabdus rudnickae. The sequence continues at coordinate 613,897 of NZ_CAAHFB010000001.1, read as the reverse complement.
TGATCGCCCTCTCGGTGCTCTCGCTGCCGGCGGTCCTGGTGAGCTACCGACGGTTCGATCGAGGGATCGATCTTTCGACGGCCCAGCTGGCCGCACTGCTGGCGCTGATCGGGACGATGGCTTACGGAACGGTCGGGACTTACGCGTTACGCGATGAGTTCGGCGGGGTGGATACGCTTACGGACGCGCTATATTACACGGTCGTGACGGCCTCGACTGTCGGGTACGGCGATGTGATCCCCACCACTAAGGACGGACCGCGGCTGTTTGCCCTCTCGGTGGTCGTTCTCGGGACTGCCTCGTTCGCACTGGCGCTGGGCTCGCTGATCGGCCCGATGATCCAGGCCCGCTTCGCAAAAGCACTCGGTACTATGACACGTTCACAACTCGATCGGCTCGAGGACCACGTCCTCGTGCTCGGCTACGGCGACCTCACGGAACCGATCCTCGAAGAACTCCAGACGACGGTCGAGTTCATCGTCGTGACACCCGACGATACCGCCGCGACAGCACTCGGCAAGCGCGATATCAACGCGATCGTCGGCGATCCCAGTGACGACGAACCTCTCCAGCGTGCCGGTATCGACCGTGCTCGCGCGGTCCTCGTGGCAACCAACGATGACGCCCAGGACGCCCTCGCGATCCTGACTGCCAGCCAGCTCAACCCCGACGCCCGGATCGTCGCTGCCGCGACCGACCGCGAGAACATCGAGAAACTCCGGCGGGCCGGTGCGGACTCGGTCATCAGCCCGGCCGTCCTCGGCGGGCACCTTCTTGTCCAGTCGGCGATGGGTGGGGAGGGGATGGAAGCGATCGCCGATCGAATCCTCGACGTCAAGGAAGAAGACGACATCTGAGCGGTTTTATCCTCGCCTGTAGTTCCTATCGACGATTGCGACGTCCGCATCGACGTGGTCCAGTCGCTCGAAAGTCGGTGGCGAGACGAATCGCGACGCACCGCTCCGATCCTGGCTCGAGCCGATGATCACGAGGTCGTATCCGGCGGTGTTCTCCGTGAGGAACGGTTGAATGTCGGCGGCGGCGACCCGTGTCTCCAGCCGTCTGGGGACGGTCTCAACGAGATCGGCCAGCATTTCCTCAGCCTGGCGACGCCGATGTTCGTTCTCGATACAGTGGCAAACACTGATGTGTCCTGTTTTGCCCACCAGGCGGGTCGCGAAGTCAATCATACTGTGAGCGACGCCGCCAGCCTCGCGGACTGGTACCATAACTCGTTTCCAGCGCGTCCGGCCGTCCCGCGAGCGATGGACGATGACGTCTACGTCGCCGTCGAACAGCTGACGGATCGTCGGCGAAAGCCCGCCGTGGCGTTCGGCGTACGGGAGCGCTATCAAATCACAGTTGGCTTCGTGTGCCGCCCCCAGAATCGTCGTTCCGGACGATTCGCCCTCAACCGCGACAGCCACGTCGGTCGGGACGCCGATTTTCGTCTCGATACGATCGGCCGTCGTCTCCAGGCGGTCCGCAACCTCCGAGACCGCCCGATCTCTGGCGACCTCGTCCAACATCTCCTCGTCGAACCCCGCGGTTTCCCGAAGCGTCTCTCGGTCGGCTTCGGTGATCCGGGTATCGTCAAGTGTCTTCCCGATCGCTGGACCACTCTCGGCATCGAGTAGTTCTCGCTCGGCGCGGGCGACTGCCTCGTCGTCGACCACCTCCAGCAGGACGACCTTGCCTGCATCGTGCGCCCCAGCCAGGCGCGCACCCAACATCGCAGTTGCGTCGGGTTGATCGCCGGTCATCGGGACGAGTACGTGGTCGTCGCCATGGATCGAATCGTACAGGAACTCCGCCCGTTTCTCGTAGAGCCCTTCCCGCCAGACGAGAAAGACCCCGGCAACCAGCAGGCTGGAGAGGAACACGCTCAGGACGTACCCGATCTGGGTGGCTCCCGTGACGTGGACGAGCAACGCAGTGGAGTACGCGGAGGCTTCCTGCAGGTCGAGAGCCCACGTTACCGCCCCAGTCAGGAACAGACCAAAGGCGACTGCGCTCGCGTGGACCCGATACTGACCCGGTGGGATGTGCTCCCAGTAACGCGTCATAACGGTCAGTGCGAGCCACCCACACAGCGCGCCGACGCTCAGTCCACCAACGAACCGCCGTGGTGAGGCCTTCTCGCCTTCCGGATCCGAGAACAACGTATACGATCCCGATGCCAGCGGCGGAAAGAGCAAGTACGGCAGTGCATCGACGGTGTTCGACAGTGTGGTTACGATTCCCATCAACAGCGGGATGACGACGAGAATCGTCAGATGTAAGAGGTTCTGTGTGTGTTCGACCCATCGACGGAACGCCGATATCCGGTGTTCGAGCGGGCGTCTGAGCCGTCGGGACGCCTTCTTGACCGGATTTGACATCGTTAGATTGTCATTGGATGGGGCCGTGAAAACTCGCACGGTTCGTTTGGGAGACCGGACTCACTGCCATGGTAGTGTCACAGCGCTCGCTCTCGGCCGTCTGTTGCTATGGGACCACCCCTTATCCGAGGAAGAACAACACGAAGTTGTTGGCTGCCGGCCCGAGACCGACCGCCGCCACGAACGTGAGCAGGAGGCCCCCCATGGCGGGACGGTCATCGATGAGGTCCGCGACCACGGCGACCACGAGCGTGGCGACGATCACCTTGACGATCACGAACAACCAGCCCGCCCCGAGATATGGCGCCGTCGGGAGATCGCCCGCAAACGACATAATCATCGCCGGGAGCGGGGTACGCTCGGACGCTCCGAGCACGTCGTAGCCGATCGCAGTGATCACCCCGTCGAACACGTGAGAGAAGACAACAGACGCTCCGGCTAGACCCGTTCGCGCGACCACGCTCGTCCACTTGATACTCAACACGAAGTACGCAGCCGCGGTGATCGGCAACGCGAGGATGAATCCAACGATCGGCCACATCGGCGACAGCCCAATCTCCAGGCCCTGCCACACCATTGCGGTCAGGAACACGATCAGCACGCCCAGGCCAGTGATCCCCAGATGCAGGTGCGTGCGGTCAAGAGTGCCGCTGATCGTCCCGACAAACAGGAGTAATAGCCAGACGATCCCAACTACGATGTACACGGTGACGTACACTGCGGGCGCCGAGAACAGTGGGGCGACCCCCTCGGGGTACAACCCCGGCGGAGTAGTGACTGCCGGGGGGATCGAAATCTGATAGAAAGCGTGGGTAACGCCGCCGACAGCGGTCCATGGGAGGAAAGCAACGACATGTTTTCTCGTCACCGGAGGCTCCAAGCCCCACAGGAGCAACGTCGTGAGGAGGGTGCCGAGTCCCAGTGCCACCAGGTATGGGACGTCCGGAACGACGAACCCACTCGGTAAGACCATATATTTCGACAATGAGGCAACTGTGGAAAAACTTCCGATCAGCCATCCTGTGGCTGCTCTCTGCGCTGTTCGACGCCGTATCCAGGTCACCAATCTGTTCGACGGTTGCCCGTAGCAGCTCTCGCCTTATCTCCCGTGTCTGGATGGTTTCGTCGGGTATCTGGTGTCGCCTCGGGCCCCTCATCATTGCCGTCGCTTACTGGCAATTTCAGTCCAAATAGCATCGAAGAACACCGCGATCACGTCCTTGAAGTGAAACGGATCGGCGATCGCGATTCTTGTGGCGAACGATCGGACGTTCGCATTCGTTCAGTCAGCTCTATGCTTTTGACGGCCAAGGTGAGACAAAACGAGGGTTGATTACCCTTGTCTCCGCCAGACGACGGCGACGACTATGCCCACCAGGGCCAGCGCGCCGACGCCGCCGGCCAGGAGTACCGTCGACATTCCCTCAGAACTATCGTCTCCCGTGCCGTCCGCGTTGGGCACGTACGAGCGAACTTGCTCGGTGTTCAGCGACTGGAACGATTTGGAGTCGCCGTCCCAATCGCCGGGCATGTGAACGGTCGTCTCCTCGGAGACGTACTCGAGTTGCCGGACGGTCGACTCGTCGTTGGCGTCGACGGCGTCGCTGAGCCGGACGTTCCCCTTTGTTCCATCGGCGTCCTGGGACATGTACGCCTGTTCGACCGAGGCGTTCCCAGGCATGTCGAGGTACTCGACTGCGGCCGAGAGGTTGTCGACGGCGGCGCCGCCTTCGACAGTGACAGTCGACTCGTTGAGGGAGGCGTCGAGTCGGGCACCGCGGAAGCCGACCTCCTCGATCACGGCGAAGGCCTCTCTGACGGACGGCGTGGCAGTACCTCCCGCTTGCAGACTCTGTTCGTAGTTCTCGAGGGTTCGGTTGTAGAGATCTTCCTGCTGGATCAGGAACGACCCGTCGGCAGTGACGTGGTCACCCTCGGCCAGGACCGACAGTCCGAACTCTTGGGTTCCGACCGGCGGGAGATCCCGATTCTCCCGTTCGGTGACGTACGCCTCCCAGTTTTCCGACCGCTGCTGTAGAGAGACGTTTGCGGTGATCGCACCGTCAGACGTCGTCTCCACTATGGCGTCCCAGGTGCCGGTCTGAACGTAGTCCGCAGCATCCATGGCTGCGAGTTGCTCCTCGAAACGCTCGGACTGATTGGCGATGAACCCGCTTTCGTCACTGGCCTCCATCGCCGCGAAGTAGCTCTGCATCAGTCCGTCGTAGTTCTCGACGCTGACGTTCCACTCCGCCGAGCCACCGTCCGATCCTGTCTCGATGGATACCGACGCGCGTTCGATCGAGAGGTTCGAGAGGTCTTCACTGATCTCGTCCTGATTCGGACCGAACGACGACGACGTACCGGTTGCCATCGGCCCCGACATTCCCGTCGCAATCGATTGCCGAAGCAGCTCGTTCAGCCCCTCGATCTCGACCGTGTAGGCGAGGGAGAGCTGTCCACCGCTCTCGGTCGCCTCGAAGCTGTAGGAGTCGATCGTGACGTCACTGGATCCACCGACTGAGGACGTCATCCCCTCGAACTGCCGGCGGATCTGCTCGGTCGCGTTCTCACGCGTGTCCCACATTCCGGCCTTACGCTCGGAGACCTGGCTTTTGCGCTCGACTTCGAGGACGTGCCCGCCATCGGTCGCGCGCAGGTTGTAATCGTAACTCTCCGCGGATGTCCCGGGCAACGTCATCGTCCATTCGGCACTGCCCGTCGTTGAGAGAGTCGTCCCGGTCGTCCGAATCTCGCCGTTCGTCTTCGCCTCGTCGAACACCGCGGCGATCATTGCGCTATCCTCGGGGAGGGCGATCGACGTGTCGAGAGTGACGTCACTGCGTGCCTCAGTGGGCGAGGTCACGCTATCGACCTCGAAATCCAGAGACTCGAGTTCGTCCGGCCGGGGTGCCGAGAGACTGCCGGAGCCGTTCATCTGCGATTGGTCGGCGGTCATCGAGAACGACCCGGTCACGTTCGAGTCCCGGTTAGGCCCCTCGTAGATTCCGTAGAGGAGCCCCTCGGAGACGTTGAGGCCGAAGTGTCCACTCCCTTCGCCCGTGTTGCTGTCCTCGTAGGCGAGGATTACGTCACCGTTCTCAGTGACGTAGGCCTCTTGGGCCGTGTCAGTTTGGTTCGGCGTCGGTTCGTCTAACTGTTGGGCGCCCGTTTCGGCCGCGACCACCACCCCACTAACGAGAAGGAGGGTCACGACTGCGATCAGGGCAGCAAGGCTTCGACGTGCCATACCACCTGCAATTTCAGCGAAGCGCCAGATAATGCTTTCGACGTGTTCCGGCAGAACTGAACGGTTCCGACAGCCGAGGCCGTTCCCGATGCGTCGTGCTTTTAGTCGTCCACCCGTAGAATGGTGTACTACGATGGCCCGCTACCACATCGAGACCTACGGCTGTACGTCCAACCGGGGCGAGAGCCAGGCGATCGAGCGGGCCCTCCGCGACGGCGGCCACCACCCGGCGCCCGACCCCGATCGGGCTGACGTGGCGATCCTCAACACCTGTACGGTCGTCGAGAAGACCGAGCGCAACATGCTCCGGCGGGCCGAAGAACTCGACGCACAGACGCCGGCAGACCTCGTAATAACCGGCTGTATGGCCCTCGCCCAGGGAGATGCCTTCCGGGAGGCCGGCATCGACGCCGAGATCCTCCACTGGGACGACGTCCCGGAGTACGTTCGCAACGGCGAGTGCCCGACCACGACCCCAGATACTGAGATCCTCATGGACGGAGTGACGGGAATCTTGCCCATCGCTCGTGGTTGTCTGTCGGACTGTTCGTACTGCATCACCAAGCAGGCCACGGGGACGATCGACTCTCCCTCTATTGCGGACAACGTCGGAAAGGCCCGCCGGTTGCTCGAAGCCGGCGCTCGCGAGATCCGGATTACGGGCCAGGATACCGGTGTCTACGGACTCGACGACGGCGAACACAAGCTCCCGGAACTCCTCCGACGGATCTGTGAACTCCCCGGAGATTTCCGCGTTCGCGTCGGCATGGCCAATCCAAAGGGTGTCTACGGCATGCGCGAGGAACTCGCCGCTGTCTTCGCCGAGTACGACGAACTCTACAACTTCTTGCACGCACCCGTCCAATCCGGAAGTGATGACGTCCTCGACGACATGCGTCGTCGCCACCGCACCCCGCAGTTTATCGAGATCATCGACGCGTTCGAGGAGCGACTCGACTACTGGACGCTCGCGACGGACTTCATCGTCGGCTTCCCGACCGAGAGTGAATCGGACTTCCGGGCGAGTATGGACCTGCTCGAACGCGTCGAACCGGAGAAGCTCAACGTCACGCGCTTCTCGAAGCGGCCCGGGACCGACGCCGCCGAGATGGACGGGCTGGGCGGCACGAAAAAGAAGGAGCGATCGAAGGCGATGACTGACCTGAAGATGGACGTGGTCGGCGCCGCCCACGAGGCGATGGTCGGCGAGCGGCGGCGGCTGCTGCTCGTCGAGGACGGAACCGAGGATTCGCTGGTCGGCTACGACGAGGCCCACCGGCAGGTCGCCGTTCCCGGGGCCGAGTCGATGGGGCTCGCGCTGGGCGAGTTCGTCGACGTCGAGATCACCGGCCACAATACCGTCTACGCCCTGGGTGAACCCGTCTGACTGCAGCGCTCTGACGCCAAGCAATCATTCGCCCGTCACTATACGCCCAAGCAATCATTCGACCGCCACTGCGGCGTACCCGACCACCTCGTCCTTCGAGCCGGCAGTGTCACCGCTCGTCGCGTGGGCGAGTACCTCACTCTCGCCGTCGACGGCCCGCAGCATCGTCGCGATCGCGCCGTAGCCACAGACCGACAGTCCCTCGCGTTCGACCGTTTCGAGGAGTCCGTCCGGATTGTCGGCGCGGATCCGGTCGAGAGCGAGCTCGTCGCGTTCGAGGGCCTTCTCGTGGGGCTCGTAGTGAGTGAAGTCGCTGGAGGCGATGACGACGGTCGCCTCGTCGATCGCCTCCTCGATCGTCGATCCGAGTCGACGGGCCGTCTCGCCGTCCTGTCGCCGGAGGCTGATCGGCAGGATCGAGAGCTCATCGGACAGGTCCTGAAGGAAGGGCAGTTGTACCTCGGCGGCGTGTTCCCCGGCGTGAGCGCGCTCGTCGACCGTGGCTTCTGTCGTCTCAGAGAGTACGCCTCGTAACGCTTTGTCGACGGGGAGGTCACCCAGCGGCGTCCGCCAGTCATCGGATCCGGGGAGTGCCACCGGCTCCCCGACGCCCGTGTGGTTCGGGCCGACGACGACAACGGTGTCCGGACGCCCTGACACAGCCAGCGCAGCGTAAGCGTGTGCTGCGACGGGACCGGAGAACGGCAGTCCGGCGTGTGGAACGACCAGCCCGGCGATCGACGGCTCTCCGGGTTGGACGTCTGGACGGGATCCCGGTCCGATCTCGTGGGCGTAAACTGAGGCGATCTGTTCGCGTAACGCCCGTTCGTCGCCGGCGTAGAACCGCCCGGAGACAGCTGGATCGCGGACGTTGGTCATCGCAACTCACCCCCGTAGTACTCGACTGAGTCTATGCCATTTCGGCCCATACGGGTGGGTTCGAGCGCTAGACGTTCAAGTTTCCGCTGCGGTCCGAATGCGCCGGCTTGGAGGGGCCTGGTGCTGCAGACTCGTTCGGCAGGGGTGGCACCGTCTTACCCGTCAAGCGACCAGACCGTGACCTGATCCATCGTCGTTTCCGGGTTGAGCTCGTGGACACTCGGTCCCATCACACTGACGAGTTGAGCAGACGCGGCGATGCCGGCCCGAAGGGCCTGTTCGTTGTTCCAGCCCTGTTCGTACGCCCACAGGATTGCAGCCAACATGGAATCGCCCGCGCCGATCGTATCGACGACGTCGACTTCCAGCGCCGGTGCATAGAGTGTCTCCCCGGGTGTGACCATCACCGCGCCGTCGCTCCCCATCGACGCGATCACGCGTTCGTATCCCTTCTCCTGTAGTGCCTTCGCCGCCTCGGCACAGTCGTCGACCGAATCGATCTCCATCTCGGTCGCGGCCTCCAATTCCTCGCGGTTCGGCTTGCAGTACTCGTACTCCCGATCAAGGGCGGTCAAGACCTCGCCATGGACCTCGACAGCGGTGTTCCAGTCACCGGCCGCGTCGATCCGATCGATGTCCGCCGGACCCATTTCCGGCGGCAGACTGCCACCGATGTTGATCGTCGTCGGATCGTACTCCCGGACGGTTTCAATCAAATTGTCGACGGCGTCTTCGTCTGCTTTCGGGCCTTTTTGGTTTACGTGGTACTCACTTGTGGGTGTGAGTATCGTGGTGTTGATGCGAGTTTCACCCTCGACCGAGACGAAGTCCGTGGGCACGTCGTACCCCTCGAGATCCTGCTCGATGAAATAGCCCGTGAATCCGCCGACGATGCCGGTCGAGACCGTTTCGGACCCCAGTGCCCGGAGGAACTGTGAGACGTTGATCCCGTTGCCTCCCGAGTTGAACTGTGCCTCGGCACTCCGCTGGACGATATTCGATTCTATTTCCTCGTTCAGCTTGATCGTCTGGTCGACTGCTGGATTCGGTGTGACTGTCAATATCATGTGTTTCCTCCGTGGGGAGCCCTCGCTCCCTGAAACGTTTGGCCAGGCTATTAATAGTTCACACGCGAACGACGGTCGCTTCTATGGCGGCCGAACGTCGTGATCTGCACCCCGAGAATACTGATGAAGCGTGAGGATGATAGCTTGAGTCCATAGGGAATTCGATATAGCGCTATATAGTTTACAAGTGAATTCTCGCACATTGCTCTTTACCGACCGGGCGTTTCGAGCGACTGCCGACGGTGGGTTGCGAGGCAGAATATATCCTGTCTCGATTGGAGGTTTGCTCGATCGATGGCTGCAGACCAAGCCACCAATCGAACCCGTGGAGAGCGAGGTTCGTGATTCCGGGCCAGCAAACTCGCAGCCGTCAAGCACTGGCGACGTGCTCTGGGGGCATCGTCCGAATTGGCCCCGATCCGAATCGTCACGAACTGGACACTGGCGCCGGGACACATATCGATCGGTGGCTGCTCGACCCTCATTTGTCTATCGTGGTGGCAAACCACCTGAAAATTAGATCGAGACGGTTGAGCCCACTCCTGGAATCGTCCTTCATCAGTTCTGTAGGCTCCGGATACGCGACGGGCCTGGTTACCCTCTCGGGGCTCCGCCCTTACTTTCGGCGGGTCCGTCGTTGCTTCGAGTTGTCGAGAAGGCAATGCAGTCGAGTATATATCCGAGAGCACTTTTCCCGGACGAGATATGGCCATGCCATGTTGACGTGGTTTGAGGGCCGCTTTCGGAGTCCATCGGCCAATCAGGATTGTGTTCGATTCAGAACGTCCCGGCTATACACTGTATAAGCGTGGACCATGGCGTTCACTTCGTGAATACGCCCTGCACTTGGGAGTGGATCTACCGTTAGATCGTGTTTGTGTCCCGGTATATTCTACATTGAATTCGAGCCTACGGTGAAAGACGATTCTACTGTGAAAGCGGATTTGGTCGGCACTGGGCTAATTCCGAATCCTCTTTGTAGGCGACAGGTCTGCTTCCGTACCAAGGCAGTATCCTCACGAGCAGCCGGTGATCTCTACAGCCGTGAGGGCGTACCACGGGCTAGCTGTTCAACGTTCGTGGCACGATACCCTCGACTTTGCTGGCTCCCGTATGCATTTCCGAGAGTAACACATCTCCAGGACACCGTAGACAGTCGAGAGAGAAACGGCGGTTTGGCACCGACAGCTTTCTATCAGTTTGATCACTTCAGACGTTCGGATCCGAAAGAACTGGTTGCCCGTCGTTTGACTGTGAATCTGATACTCCCGCCGTTGAGCAGAATCAGAAATTTCACGATGGCCGGAACGTATTTCATATTTCCTCCTCGGAATGCTGCTACGTTCGCGCCGAAAGCATCGCATTCTCGGTCTGGGCCGAAGGCTGCCATTCAATTCGACTCTCCAGGTATCTGTTCCGCTAAACTTCCGATACAGTCTGGAATCGTTCGGCATAAGACGAGCAGCTGTTCGACGGTCGCGATCTCGTTCGGCGTAACACTGGCCGTACCACTGGGGGTCGAATATGAATTGTTCGATCCGCTTTCGAAGCCTCGCGCAGTTGTACTCGGCGGCCTCTTGGGGAGCGGTCGCCGATCCGGGCAACGGTTGTGCATCGAATTCGGTCGTGGGGGGCATCCTCGTCTTTCCCCGTTTCTCCGCTGTTGTCCCCAGGGGTTGACCGTCGAAGATCACCGTTTACTTCGCCCGGCACGTCCATGGCGATTATCGTCACAGAGCTCCGTTCTCAGTACCCTGGACGGACTTCTTTCGATTCGACTCCCGCAAGAGAAATTGGGGTACCATAATTCAGTATAATCGTATCAAGTCGCCGTGTATACAGGGTCATCAACACTGATAACTCCCCTTATCTGCATAGATAGGGATAGATTGAAGAACGGGTCGGTCGAAACGTTTCCTATGCCGGACGAAGAGTCGACGTCAAGGTCTGCTGTCAAGACGTACATTCCGGCCTACCAAAAAGATGCCTGGCGCGAACACGCTGACGACCTCGATATGAGTCAAAGCGAGTTTGTCCGGACGATGGTCCAGGCCGGCCGTAGACACTACGCTTCGGATGAGGAGTTCTCTCCGGACGAACTCTCGGGGTCGAATTCCCAGGAGGCCCGTGACTCTGAGGACCTCACCGAACAGATCGAGACGCTGCTTGCGGAACAAGGCCCACTTACCTGGGAAGAACTGCTCGCGGCGTTGACCGACGACGTCGAGTCACGACTCGACGAGGGTCTCGACGAACTCCAAGCGTCGAACACGGTCAAGTACAGTGGTCGAGACGGCGGTTACACGCTCACTCGATCATGAGTACGGACAGAACTGCTCCTGAGAGCGTCGAGGACCCGATCGAGTACTTCTTGACCGACATCGCCTTCCAGGGCAAAAGCGAGCGGACACAGGAAGCCTACGAACGCGTTCTGCGGGACTTTGCGGCCTCGCTCGACAGGACCGAGCTCGCGGAAGCGACTCATCGCGACTGTATGGCCTGGATCCACGACCAGCGTAATGGTCACTCCGAAAGTACGATCGCCACGTATGCGTCGTACCTCCATCGGTTTTATTCGTATATGACCCAAATCGGGACGTTCGAATCGAACCCGATGGCGATTGTCGTTGAGGAACTCGACGAGAGTATCGATTCGGATCCCGCTCGGCGTGACGTTTCGATCGAAGCGATGCAGCGGTTCGTCGACGGGGTCGCTCACCCTCTTGAGCGGGCAGTGATCGTGACGCTGGTGAAAACAGGAATGCGTGTCGGTGAACTCTGCAACCTCGATCAGCGTGATCTGCACCTCGCCGAGGACCTCCGGGAAGACGTCACAATCCGGCCGAGTTTGGAGGGCCGGGCGAACACGCTGTATGTCTCCAGCGAACCGGCGCGCGGAGAGGTCATCAACGGCGAGGAGCGCTCGGCATCCAACAAGCGCCGCCGGGATACAGTAATCCCAGTCGACGACGACCTGGCGACGACGCTTCGAGCGTGGCTGGACGTACGCCCGGATCCTGTCTCCCAGGCCGATCCGCTGTTCGTCAGTACGCGAGATAACTGGGGCCGACGGCTGACGACCGACGCCGTTCATCACGTCGTCACGACTCATGCGCGGGAGTGGGGCTGGTACGATGACGGCGGTGGCGTCGAGGAGAACGTCACTCCGCACTACTTTCGGCATTTCTTCACGACACACCTCCGTGATCGCACTGGGGATCGTGGGATCGTCAAGTACCTCCGTGGTGACGTCGCCCAAGACGTGATTGACACGTACACTCACGATTGGGGCGGCCGAGTCCGAGATGTCTACGAACGGAATGTCTACGAACTTCCCACTCCGGAGTACTGTACTGGTTCAAACTCATAAATCATATATCAATATATCTATTCGCAATGGTCGAACGCTCCACAGGTTCGGAAGGTAGAAACCTACAAACCAAAATATTGTTGACAAATATGCTGGGCTACGCAATTAACGAACCCCAGATAGCGCCCTCCCATAATATTATTTATATAACTGGGATGGGTTGGCGAAGCTATCTTAAGTAGTAGATGAGAAGTAGCGGGAAATGGCGGATAACCGGGTGTTACAGGTGCTCGCTACAGAGGGCCAGCATCTATTGATTAACGACAACGGCGATATCATTCGAGTTGCTAACGATATTTCGCGGCAAGTAACTCCCGGCGACTTCGTCGAAGTGGCAAATCAATACGGGAGGGACCAAGCAAAAAGAGTTGCACGAGAGGACGATCCAGCCGGTCAACATGCAATTGTTGAGAGGAGCACTGGTGAGCATCTACTGGTGCAGACAGAGACAGGGAAACGAATTCTCTCGAAACCAGATGTAGATGTTTCACCTGGTGATGGCGTGCTGCTGACGGACCTTGGAGAGTTCTACAAGGTGTTTGAGGAGGATATCGTTGACCTTGGTAATGACGGAGAAAATCTGGGGCGCGAAGTGAACGATACTAATCCATCTGATCTTGACCCGGATAACGTCCCTAACAAGCAATATTCAGACTTCGGTGGGATGGACGAGGTTGTGGAGGAAGTGAAATACAAGGTAGAAGTCCCGCTCAAGGAACCAGAGCGGTTCGAAGATGTCGGAATGGATGCTCCGAAAGGCGTACTGTTCTACGGCCCGCCAGGAACCGGCAAAACATATCTGGCGAAAATAGTCGCCAACCAGGTAGAGGACGCGTTGTTTTACAGTATCCGGGGTCCAGAGCTGTCTGCCGAATTGGTTGGAAGGACGGAGCGGTTACTTCGCGGGGTATTCGAGAAGGCCCAGAACAACCCGCCAGCGATCATCTTCTTTGACGAGATTGATTCTGTAGCACCACGACGAGACAAGACGATGGATTCTGGCCGCAGAACCGTCGGTCAATTGCTATCGCTGATGGATGGCATTGAGGATCGCGGTCGGGTGGTAGTCGTCGGGACGACCAATTTGATAGAGGCAATTGATCCAGCACTCCGACGCCCTGGCCGGTTTGGACGCGAGATCGAATTCCATCGCCCATCACGTGAAGGCAGGCGAGAAATTCTCGACATCCACAAACCGGATATTGAATTTGCTAATACCGTGTCACTTGATAACCTTGTGGAGAAGACGGAAGGATGGACGGGTGCTCATATTGAGTCATTGTTCGGGGAGATTGGGGAGATTCTCTTGAAGGAAGAACGGGACCGGGAGGGGACCCCGACGATTCATCGAATGGATGTCGAGCGTGCATATGAGAGAGTGCAGGCACAAATCAATAACAAGGAGGCGCAACGACGACGAGAGCAAGAAGCTGAGGAGGGTGCAGACTAATGGGATTTAGAGATCGGCTTTCGAATCTACTGGGCAGAAAGACTGGAGACGAACAATCTCCTAGCGGTGAGTCGTCGGAGAGCGGGTCTACCGGGGAATCCAGTGACGGAGAA